>JASJCR010000051.1 GCA_030065875.1 Ardenticatenaceae bacterium
GCGGGCATCTCGACCTGCTTGTTTTTCTTGGGATTTTCTGGTTTCATCTCTTTACCTCTGTTCAAGATTGTACTGAGGTCATTCATTTACACAATATTTGGCACAGTCTCTTTCCGTCCGGACGGAGGAGACCCGCTCGCTATAAATCAGGTTGTCCTGCATGACCAAACCCTAAACAAATATGCATAATGTGGAAACTTGAACTGTTAGGCGGCCCCTCTCTCTCCCATACATTATATCAGAAATCCCGGTCCTTCTTCTTAAAAACCGGCCGTTTCTTTCCTTTCCCGGCCGACATGATTAAACTCGGGGGATGCTGCAGCGGCTGAACCTCTCCCGCCTGATCGACCTCCTGGTCGTTCTCCTCCTCTCCCTGGCCGGGGTCCGGCCGATCCTCGGCCCCTCCCTCCCCTGCTCCGATGACGTGGCCTTTCACCTGCTGCGGCTGGTGCAGCTCGACTGGCTGCTAACCAACGGCATCCCCTTCTCCCGCTGGGCCCCCAACATGGCCAACGGCTACGGCTTCCCGCTCTTTAACTACTACGCCCCGCTTTCATATTATGGGGCGGAAGCGGTTAGCCTGCTGACCGGCGACCTGTATTCCGGTCTGCAGTGGACCTTCGCGGCCGGTTTTGTCCTCTCCGGCTGGACGATGTTTCTGCTGGCCCGCCAATATGTCGGCCGACCGGCCGCTTATGCCACCGCGGCCGCCTACCTCTACGCCCCCTACCAGGGATACGACATCTTCTTTCGCGGCAACCTGGCCGAATCGTTCGCCTGGTGGCTGCTGCCCCTGGCCCTGTGGGCGATGGTCCGCCTGGTCCGCAGCGGCTCGTGGCGCTGGGTGGGGTGGGCCGCCCTGACCTACGCCGCCGTGCTGCTGACCCACAACGCCTTCGCCCTGATTTTTTCCCCCCTGCTGGGTGCTTTTGCCGTGTGGATGTGGTGGTTTGAACGAGATGAAAAGCGGCCGTCGTGGCTCGCCCTCGGGCAAATCGTGGCCGCCCTGGGGCTGGGGCTGCTGCTGGCCTTCTTCTTCTGGTTCCCGGCCCTTACCGAACGGGACCTGATCCACACCGAACGGCTGCTCGTGCCCCCGATCTTTGTCTACTGGGGCAACTTCGTTTCGCTGAGCGAGCTGCTGGCCCTGCCGCGCACCGTGCATCCCGACCTGCTCAACCCGTCGATCCCGCGCGCTCTGGGTGGCTTAACGGCCCTGCTGGCCCTGCCGGCGCTGGGGTGGCTGTGGCCCTATGGCAAAAGCGGTTTGACCGGTCGGGAGCGGCCGATTCGCCTCCTGACCCTCTTCCTGCTGCTGAGCACGGCCGCGCTAATTTTTCTCATGCTGCCCCTCTCCCGGCCGGTGTGGGATACCGTGCCCCTGCTCGAATTTATCCAGTTTCCCTGGCGGCTGTTGGGCTGCGCCGCCCTGACCCTGGCCCTACTCGTAGGCGCGGCCGTCGAATGGCTCGGCCGCCGGCCGTGGGGACGCTGGGCCGGACTGATCGCCGTGCCCCTGCTGGTGGCAAGCTCGCTTTTCTGGTTCGCCCCTCGCTACTGCGCCGGGCTGGAACAAGCCACGATTGAGGATATCGTCCCTTTCGAGCAGGCGACCCAAACGATCGGCACCACCGCCAAAGGGGAGTACCAGCCGCTGACCTCTGACTTTGTCCCGGCCGAGCCGTTTACCCAGCCGTTTACCCTGCCGGATGATGTGGAGCTGCTGCTGCACAGCTGGACCCCACTGACGTTCTGGGCCGAAATTGAAGCGGCAGCCCCGGCCGAAATCACCGCCAACGCCTTTTTCTATCCCGGCTGGACCGCCACCGTGAACGACCAAAAAGTTGACATAAAACCAAGAGAAGGAGATGGCTTGATCACCTTTGCGGTCCCGCCCGGCCGCAGCACCATCGAAGTTGAATTTCGCGAAACCCCCATGCGCCTCACCGCCAACCTCCTCTCCCTCTCCGCCCTCATCCTGACCCTGCTTCTCCTCATCTTCCCCATCACCCATCACCCACCACCCACCACCCTACACCCTACGCCCACCACCTATCAACCACCACCTATCACCCACCACCCATCACCCACCACCTTCGCCATCGCCGGCCTCCTCCTCTTCGCCCTCGTGGTTGCCCTACCGGCTGTATCCACCCCACTCCACCGGCCGTGGCTGCCCACCCAGGCTGACGTGGCTCCCGCTAACATTTATGAGGGTGGGCTGATTTTGCATCGCTATCAAATCGCGGCTCGCACGATGCCGGCCGACGACTCCATGCAGGTCAAGTTGTGGCTCTCGGCCGGGCAGCCGCTGCAGCGCAACCTGCAAACCCGGGTGCAGCTGGTCGATCAGGAGGGGGCGATCTGGAGCCCGGCCGAAACCGTATGGCCGCGGGTTTACCGGCCGTATTTTGACACCGTCACCTGGCCGGTTGATGAATACGCCGAAGAGCTGCTGCTGGCTGAAGGGATCAGCGGCACCCCGCCCGGCCTGTACACGGTTGAGCTGGTCGTTTTTGATAAAGATTCCCTGCAGCCGCTGCTCGATCAAACCGGCCGGACCGCCCTGCCGCTGGGCACCGTCCAGGTCACGCGCCCCAGTCGGCCGTTTAAAGCTGGAGGCCAACAAACCTATACCGGCAGTGAAGGCAATTTTGACGCGCTGCAGCTGCTGGGCAGCAGTGCCGATCGACAGGAAGCTGGGGTGGGTGATCCATTTACGATTACCGCCTTCTGGGGGGCAGCCGATTTGCCCAAGCTCGACTATCTGGTTGATTTAACCCTGGTGGATGAAAGTGAGGTGGCCCGATGGCAAGAAACCTTTGCACCGGTTCGGGATGATTGGCCGACTTCTTTGTGGCAGCCGGGCGACGTGTGGCGCGGCCGCTATGTGGCCCGCTTCCCGGCCGATCTGCCCGCCGGAACCTATCGCTGGACCCTTTGCGCCCGTTTGCCTGACGAGAAGTGCGCTCGGGACCCGGTCACGGTCGGCACGGTGGCCCTATCGGCGCCCGACCGTCTGTTTGACGAGCCGGCCGTTGAACAGCGCATCGAACGGCGGTTCGGAGATTTAGCCACCCTGATTGGCTTTAGCGGCGGCCGCTGCTTCGCCGAAAATGTTTTCCCGTGCACGATCGAGCTCCTGTGGCGCAGCGAGGATCAAACGTCGCTTAGCTACCGGGTGTTTCTCCAGCTTCTCGACTTGGACGGGCAAATTGTGGTCCAATCGGATGGGGAACCGGCGGCCTGGACCCGGCCGACGACAAGCTGGGTGGCCGGTGAATATATCGTCGATTCGCGCACGCTTGAATTTGATCTCGACAGCACCGCAGGATATCAGCTGGTGGTCGGCCTGTACGATCCGGCCACCGGCGAGCGGTTAGCTACACCCACTGGAGAAAACGCGGTCGTTCTCTGGCCCTAAAAGTTCAAAGTTGATTTAAAAATCAGAATGACACGAATTTAAAGGATTTTCTCTTTAGGTAAGTTACAAAAAGTTTTCTGAAGAAGATGTCCGCAGATTACGCAGATGGCCGCAGATTTTTCTCTGTAATCTGCGAAAATCTGCGTAATCTGCGGACGATTTTTCTTATGACATTTTTTGTAAACCACTTAAAGCGGGAAAATTCGTGAAATTCGCGAAATCTTGTTTCAAATTTTGAACTTTGACTTACATAACTTTGTACTTTTCACTTCTTAAGGCTGCGGCGGCTCCCCGGCTTCCGGTGGAATCGGCACCCCATCCGGCATGTCCCGCAAAAAGCTGCACCCTACAAACCGAATATCTTCCCATACATACCCGCTGGCCGAAAAGGTTTCAATATCTTTAATCCACCGCTTTTCCCCATTTTCGATGGCGTAAACATGCGGGCTGGTGGTGCATTTATACAGCAGGTGGATCGGCAGACCTTCCGGGAAACTCTCTAAAAAATCATCTTCTACCTCATTGACTTGCGCCCAGGTGTAGCCATAATGCCGAAACGCATCCAGCGAGCTAATCCAGCGCCGCTGATTGTTCTCCAGGACGTAAATATCCGGCCCGCTCCCCTTTAAAACCAGGCCGTCCCGGATAATCATCGCTTTCTCATCGGGCAGGGCCCGCGCCAGGCTGGTGCCGTAGCTGTTAAAGGGAATATTGACGGTCACAATCAGGGCGATTAGCACAATCGCCAGTCGGCCGAGCATCCGCTCGAGATGAATCGAAGGCAGTTTTTCCGGGATGAGCGTCTCGGGAATCGGGGCGGGCGGATCGGCCGGTTCATCCGGCTCGTCGGCCAGCAATCTGCGCAGGCCGGCCGGCAGGTGTTGGGTGTCGGGTGTTGGGTGCCGGGTGTTGGGTGCTGGGTGCCAGCTATCATTCTCGGTTTCAATATCGGGTGGTGTCTCGGCCGCAAGATTTTCCAGCGATGGCTCAGGCGTGGGCAAACCCGGCTCAGCCATATTTCCCTCTGGGTCTTCAGGTTCTTCAATAGAAGAAGACAGCACCACCTCATCCTCCGCTAAACTGCGGTTTTTTTGTCGCTCTAGCAGCGCCTCAAGCAGCAAATCCAATATCTGGTCGGTGGTTGATGGTTTATCTGATTTCATTTTGATTTACGATTTACGAATGACGATTTACGAAATACGAAGATTGTCTGTGTAACCTTCTCTCGTCTCTCGTCTCTAGTCTCTAGTCTGTAGTCTGTGGTCTGAAGTCTGTGGTCTGAAGTCTGTGGTCTTCAGCTCACAATAAAGAACCCCAATATCTCCCCAATGCTGGCAAAAATATTGGTGTAAAAATTGCCGCCAAGCTGGCGAAACGGTTCAAAAGGGATGCTTGGCGCGCCGATAAACGGCCGGATGGTCCACGCCAGCTGGCTGCCGACAAACGCGTAAAGCAGCATCCACAGCCGCAGCACCCAGCCCCGGCCGGAATCGGCCCCGGAACCGTTATCGGAGACGACGCGCATGCCCTGAGCCAAAAAACGCACCCCCATCCAGCCGGCAATCGAGAAGATACCGACGTTGAGCAGTTTAAAAAACTGATACTGGCTGGTGGTCAGCAGAAAAAACAGGGTAATCGGGGCAAACGACAGCAGAATCACGGCCGTAACCGTAATGGCCGTCAAAATCAGAGCGATATTTTGGGTCAAGCTCTGATTTGAGCCAAACAACACGTTAAAGAAATAAAGCGTCGGGGCACAAATAAACAGCGTGGCCAAAAACAATACCGGCAGCTTCAGGGCGGAGCTCAGCGCCTGCCACAGGCTGTGAGTGGACCCCATCACGCCCCCATAGAGCGCAAAAAAGATCAGGCTCGAAACCAACATGGCCCGCATTTTTCCAGGTAAATCTATGCCGTCTCGTATTTCATTAAAAAAGAAAAAACGATTGCGTAAGATAGTTTCAATTACAGATAGGTCTTTCATAAAAAATAGTCCTGAATTAGAAGTCCTGAGTTCTGAGTTAAAAGTCCTGAGTTTTAAAGCAGAATGAACGGCGAAATATTAAACTCAGGACTTAGGACTTAGCACTTAGGACTCAGAACTTCTTTCACCAATTTTGAATATTAGGTAGGGTCACAAAAATTACCGTCAGCACCCAAAACACGCCCCAGGTAATCAGGGCATATCGCCAGCGGCTGAACTGCAGGGCCGGCACCAACAAGGCCACCAGCGCCACGATCCAAAAGGCCGGCCGCAGCAAAATTTGCTGCCAGCTCATCGCCGAGCCGTCCGGGGCAAAAATCAGCCAGCGCAGGATCAGCGCGGCCACCACCGGCACAACGCAGGCCATGATGGCATCGGCCGATTCCCATGGGGCATGAACGGTTTGCAGCGCTGGGCCAACCTCATCCAGGCCAAATCGGGCGGCCACATCAGCCAGCGCCTCGTCCTCGTCAAGTCCGTGCTGTCGGGCATCGACTACCGCATCTTCCAGGTGGGCCGCAATTTCATCGAGCAGCTCATATTCGGTCTCTTTACTGACGTGTAGATGTGACCGAATCGCTTCGAGATAGCGGTCAATTTTTTGATCCAGGTTTGATTTCATAATTTGAAATTCTTGACAAAGATTCGGGGATTAAGGGCATAACAGGTGAAAATTTAAAAATCAGGATGACACGAATTTAAAGGATTTTCACTTTAAAGTGGGAAAATTCGTGTAATTCGTGAAATCTTGTTCTAAATTTTGAAATTTGAATAACTAAAGAGGATTTACCCCTTAATCCTTTAATCCCTATTTTTTAAGAATTGAAGCTTTTTAATTTATTGACGAGAAAATCGACGAACTTTTCGCTTTGAACTTTTTACTTTTCACTTCTTAATTTGTTTCCAGGAGCTTCTGCAGCTGTGTCATAAACAGCTGCCACTCTTCTTTTTGCTCCTTGAGCTGCTCCCGGCCGAGGCGGGTTAACGTATAATATTTTCGGCGACGGCTGCCATCCGGCTGACGCCACTCGCTGTTGATTAACCCCTCTTTTTGCATCCGATGCAGCGTGGGATAAAGCAGCCCCTCTTTGGTTTCAAAGTAGCCGTCGCTGCGCCGAGCCAATTCCTGGCTGATTTGATATCCATACATCGGCTCATCCCTCAACAGCATGAGCAGCAGTGTTTCCGTACTTCCCTTCCGAATTTGATCGCGAAATGACATGAGAACCCTTTTGCCTAATTTAGTTAGGCATAATAATACTAAACAAAATCGAAATGTCAACCTACGGATTTTCGATTTTTGATCGACGATTAATGATTGCCCCTTCGTCAATCGTCAATCGTATTTCGTAAATCAGATATAATTCCTCCATGCCCATCAAGCCATCGTGGACCCACCGCCTGGCAGTTGCCTTCTCCCTCATTGCCCTCTCGGCCGTGGCCGCCTTTCCCTTTTTTTCCGGGGATGGGGTGCCCCGCACCAATGACCTGGTCCCCCACCTGCATCGCGCGTTCGCTCTCAAGGAAATGGTCGATTGGGGATATTTGTGGCCTCGCTGGGCGGCCGATTTGGTTCACGGCTATGGGTACCCGGTTTTTAATTTTTTCCCCCTGCTCTCCCACTGGGTCATCGTCTTGTGGCACCTGCTTGGCTTGCCGCTGTTAACCGCCTACAAAATGACCGTCTGGACCCACTACCTGCTGGGCGCCATCACCTCGTATCTGCTCGGCCGAACTATCACGCAGCGGCCACTGGGCGGCTGGCTCGTGGCTTTGATCTATACCTTCAGCCCGTATTTGCTCTATGATGCGGTTGTCCGTGGCTCTCCACCGGAATCACAGGCCCTGGCGTTCCTGCCCCTTGTGGTGCTCGGCGTTTGGCATCTCCAGCAGCGATTTAGCTTTAAATGGACGGCTATCACTGCAGCCGCCTATGCGACAATGGTTCTCAGCCACCATCCGGTCACGCTGCAGATTTCGTTCATGCTGGGATTGTGGATCGTAACCAGCAGACTTCAGACTTCAGACTTCAGACTTCAGAAGATAGATGAGGGACGAGAGATGTCCCGACTTAGTCCATCCTCTCGTATTTCGTATTTCGTATCTCGTATCTTGTCTTCCTTGGGGGCTTTGCTCCTCGGCGGTCTGCTCACCGCCTTTTTTGCCCTGCCGGCCCTGCTTGAAATTGACTTTACCCGGGCCACGCTGAGCATCAGCCAGGGATACACGTATGCCGACAATTTTCTGCCGCTCAGTGAATTGTTTCGCTGGCCGCTGCTGCCGGCCGATCCGGCCCGGCTCAACCCGCCGGTGGTGCGGCCGCTGCCCCTTGTTGGGCTGCTGACCGCCCTGCTCTCCCTGCCGTTCGCCTGGCCCCATCTCGACCGGCCGCGCCGCCAGCTTGTCGGCCTGCTGGGTTTAACCGGCTTGCTCGGCGTGTGGCTGATCACCCCATCTTCCACAGTAGCCTGGGAAATCATCCCCCTGCTTGAGTTTACTCTCTATCCGTGGCGCATGTTGGGGTGGGTTAGCTTAATCGTGGCGATATTAACCGGTGTTTCAATCACAGCGTTGGCTAAAAGTAAAAAAGTTTATTGGTTTATTGGTGTGTTGGTGACGGTTTTAGTGACCATCGAGGCGGTGCCGTGGCTCTTTCCACCACGGGAACCGATGCCCACTGAAATAACTCAAAAAATCGTTTCTGATGGCGAACTGCCTCCCTTTTTGATTGGAACGACGACGCTGGGCGAGTTTTTACCGGCCGGGGTTGAGGTCCTGCCGGAAACCGATACGCTCAAAGCGGAATTGATCGATCAGGGGAATCCCGACCGGCTGCAGGCAGGTGAAGGGGTGATTTGGCAGCGGCTCGATCCCGACCCGCTCAACGCCCGCTATACGATCACAGCGGAGCAGGCAGCAACCGTCCTCTATCGCCACTTTGATTTTCCGGGTTGGCGAGTTGAGCTCAACGGGCAGGAAATCCCCATCAACCCCTCCCAACCGGAGGGGCTCATTGCGTTCAACCTCCCCGAGGGGACCCACGACCTGCACATCCGCTTTGGCACCACCCCGATCCGCACCGCGGGGAACATCATCTCCGCCCTGGCTCTTGTGGTTTGGCTGGGAATCTCAGGTTATGGGTTTCTGAAAGACCACAGACCACAGACTTCAGACTACAGGTGGGTTGCGATTGACCAATCTAGCTCCCAACACCCAACACCCAACACCTCTGGTCTCTGGTCTCTTGTCTCTGGTCTTCTCATGCTCGCTACCTTCACCTTCTTCACCCTCATCGATACGCCGCTGCGGCGGGATACCCTGCTGGCGGACGGGGTGTGGGGACAAACGCAAATTGAACCGCTTGATTTTGCCGGTGAGCTGCGGCTGTTGACTTTTTCCCAGCCGGATGAGCCAATAGCGGCCGATGAACCGGTCGAATTAACCTTATTTTGGCAGGCACAGCGCGGAATCGGCGTTGATTATGCGTTTGGCATCCAGGTTGTCGATGAAAACGGCCTGCCGTGGCAAAAAGAAGTGAACCGGCCGCTGGATTGGCGCTTCGTGGGCGGCTCCGACATTTGGCCGCCTGATACCTACCGCCTTGAGCCATTTGAAATCACCCTGCTCGATGGCACACCACCGGGGGAATACCGCTTTTTGGTGGGGCTGGTCCGCAAAGATACCGGGCAAACGGTGGCCGCAGAACAGATTGGAGGGTTTGTGGTCGGAACCGCGGCCGGTGGTTCACGCCCTCTTGAACCCGGCATGACCGCCGTGGGTGAAAGCGGCGGCAGCTTGACCCTGCTGGGTATCCGGCCGGATCGCGCTGAAGCCCGACCGGGAGATACCCTGCGCCTGGGGGTGCTTTGGCAGCGGCTGGATGACCGGCCGACCTCGTTTAATGCTCAGCTGCTCGGCGAGGATGGTCAGACCGTCTGGGAAAGTGAATCGATTGCCGTCCCGGCCGGGGCAGCGGGTGACCGGCTGCGCAGCGATCAGCTCTTCCGGCTGCCGGCGTCCATTCCAGCCGGGACCCTGACGTGGCAGATCGTTTGGGAAGCGTCGGCTATCACCACCACCCAACTTAACATAACACCACTCGAGCGAACATTTGAAACCCCCAAAGTTGACATAACAACAGATTTGACGTTCGGCACTTTCGCCCGTCTGATCGGCCTCTCCAACATCCAACCCCCATCACCTAACACCCAACACCCAACACCTATCACCCAATCCCTAACCCTCATCTGGCAATCCCTCAACGAAACCTCAACCAGCTACCGCGTCTTTGTGCACCTCGTCGACGAAGCGGGTGAAATTGTGGCCCAGTCCGATGGGGAACCGGCCGGCTGGTCGCGGCCGACCACCGGCTGGCTGCCACCGGAATACATCATCGACGAACACACCCTCACCCTGCCGGAAAATTTACCAGACGGCACCTATCGTTTGCGCATCGGGCTGTACAATCCCCAAACAGGGGAAAGGGTGTTATCTGAAGAGGGAAGCGCATTTTTTGAAATGATCAATTTCTCATCAGGAAGCTAAAGAACGATCTAAGGTTTGCAATACTTCGAGGATCGCCTCCCCAACCCCGGCGGCCGATGCCGGATTTTGGCCGGTAATAAGCCGCCCATCTACCTGGATATTTGGTTCGAAATTAGGTGCAGGGATGTGAATTGCGCCCCGTTTCATCAGAGTTGATGCCAGCAAAAACGGCACAATCTCTTCCAGACCAACCGCGCGTTCTTCTTCATCTGTAAAGGCGGCCACTTTTTTGCCCTCAACGAGGTAGCTTCCATCAGATAACTTGATATTGACCAGGCCGGCCGGTCCATGGCACACAGCCGATACAATACCCCCCAACTCGTAAATTTCGGCCGCGACTTGAGCCAAATCTTCATTATCCGCAAAATCCCACATCGTACCGTGCCCACCCACGTAATGAATCAGCTGATAATCAGCAGGATTGACCTGGTCAGGAGTCAGCGTATGCTGAAGTTTGGCTTGCACCACGGCGTCTTCCCAAAATGCTTTGTTGATTGGGTCTTCTAAATTAAAGCCATCAACCTGTGGTGCTCCTCCCTGCGGACTAACAAAATCAAACTCAAGGCCGGCTTTTTTTATAATCTGCCATGGATGCGCAGCCTCACTCAAATAAAAACCGGTTTGTCGGCCGGTCTGGCCAAGCTGGTTATGGCTGGTTAAAACAAATAGTGCTTTCACAATATTACTCCTTTTGATTGTGACCGCAGACGGTTTGAAAATTGCCCAGTGGCGCTTCTACACGGTCTGCGGAATAGTGATTTCCACAACGAGTTTGTGGTTCGCTTGATACGATAGTGGACTTTCAGGTATAAATCCAACAATAATTTTTAGGATGATGTATAATTATTTTTATGGCAAATTATGAATGGTATCGTAGCTTCGTTGCGGTGTATCAAACCGGGACGACAACCGCTGCCGCCGAACAGCGCAGCATCACCCAACCAGCAATCAGTCAACACGTTGCCGCCCTGGAATCAACGCTAAATACTCCCCTTTTCGAGCGTCAAGCCAGGAAAATGCAGCCAACGGAAGAGGCCAAGGAACTTTACAGTCAAATCATTGGGGCTGTGGAAAAACTTGATGAAATTTCACAATATGGCATGAGCAGGCAGCCCGACCGTCAACCTCCTTTGCGGGTCGGAACCCCCCAGGAATATTTTTTCAGCCGCGCTCTTGGCCAGTTAGCCAAAGCTGATACTCACGGCCACCGGATTTGGGTCTCTACCGGTTCAACTCGAAAATTACTGAGGCAGCTTGAAGGTGGAGACCTTGATGTGGTCATTGCCACACAGAAGTTAAGCGGCCGACGTTTACACTTAACCAACCTCTATACCGAAAAATTTATTTTAGTGCATCATTCACAGCTCATTGTCCCCAGCTATGCTTCAATTTTCGAACTGGAAACATGGCTCTCTCAACAGTCATGGATCAGCTATGCGCCAGATTTACCGATCATTCGTCGTTATTGGCTTGAGGTTTTTGAAAGTCGCCCCTCTATAAAACCTGAATTTATTTTTCCCGATTTGCGCATGGTCATAAAAGCGGTGCAGGCCGGAATGGGGATCAGCATTGTCCCCCAGTATCTTTGTCAGGATTTGCTTGATCTTGGCCAAATAAAAGAGCTTCAGGTCGCTGATTTTTCAGTGACCAATCAGCTCTATCTGGCAGCTCAAATCGAACATCTCAGCGACTTCAGGGTAAAATGGTTGATAAATATTTTGAGCGCCTGACCGGCAAGTGACTCACAATTCAAAGTTTAAGGTCAAATGTGAAATGAAAGATCACTTCTAAGCCCACTCTTCGGCTTCTTCCTCTTATGTTTTGGAAACGCGCCATCCTCCACGTTGACATGGACGCTTTTTTTGTCAACATTCACCTGCTGGATCATCCGGAAGATCGCGGCCTACCCATCGCCGTTGGCGGCAATCCCAACGGCCGGGGTGTCGTGGCTTCAGCCAGCTATGAAGCGCGCCAGTTTGGCGTGCGCTCGGCCATGCCCAGCAGCCAGGCGCTGCGCCTTTGCCCGACGATCAAATTTGTGGGGCACAACTGGCCGCGCATCGGCGAGTGCTCTCGTCAGGTAATGGATCTTTTGGCCGCTTACGGCCCGCTCGAAAAAATGAGTGTCGATGAAGCGTATGTCGATATTTCTGAAGCGGCCGACCCGGAAGGCGTCGCTTTCAAAATCCGAGCCCAAATCAAACGCGAAACCGGGCTGCCCGCCTCAGTGGGATTGACTCCCAACAAGCTGGTCTCCAAAGTTGCCTCCGATTTTGACAAGCCGGAAGGGTGTACCATTATCCGGCCGGGAGAAGAGCGCCTGTTCCTGGCTCCTTTGTCGGTGCGGGCCATTCACGGGATCGGCCCGCGCACGGCCGAACAGCTGGCCCTTCTAAACATCTATAAATGTGGCGAGCTGGCGGATATCGATCTCAGTCAGCTGCGGCTAAAATTTGGCAAAAACGCTGAATTACTCCAGGAGCGAGCGCGGGGAATAGACCATCGGCCGGTTAATGATGACCCCGGTCAGGCTAAATCAATCAGTCAGGAGTGGACGTTTAACGACGACATCGAAGATGAGAATTATCTGTTCGATATGATGGAAAAAATGGCCGGGCAGGTATCCGAGTCGCTCAAAAAACGAAACCTGGTGGCTCACACCGTGGTGGTCAAATATCGCTGGGTTGATTTTTCCACATTTACCCGGCAGCGCACGGTGGAAGTAGGGATTGACTCGGCCGCAGAAATTCTAGCCACGGCTCAGGCGGTTTTTCAGGCCAACTGGAACGGGGAGAAACTGCGCTTGATCGGCGTGGGGGTCAGTAACCTGGAGCGGCCGCTGGGGCGGCAGTTGACCCTCTTTAATAGCTAAGGGCTAATTGCCAATGACCAATAGCTAAAAATTTAGCTATTAGCAATTATTTCTAGCAATTAGCCATTTATCATCCGCCCGTCAAATTCGCATTCCGGCACTCTTCCAACCCGATCTGCGCATCCTGCCCTCGAAAACTATCCGGCCCCATCGCCTCAAGCACCCGGTTAAACAAATACTCTGAGTTGTATTGATACGGGCCGTTTTCAACATAACAAAGCGTCGGATCGAGCCGAAAATAAGCAAATCCCAAATAGTTAAAGTAAAGAGAGGTTGAGTCGGTTAGCGGAGTACCCGCCTCGTACGCCTGATCATACGCATCAACGGCAAACTCCAGTTCGGGAATCGCAAAATCGTAATTAAAATTTTTGTAATAAGCTGACCCGAGATGAGCGCGGGCGCGAACCATATTTGGATCAATATCCACCGCTTGCTCGAGATAAAATTCAGCATCAGCATATTGCCCGGCCAGAAAATACATCCATCCCAGCGCATCTTGGGCATCGGCGTTGTTCGGGTTGACCTCAATTAAATCTCTCAGCACCAAAATTGCCCGCTGCCGGTTGTCGGTGTAAAAGTAGGAGTAGGCCAGGGCCAGAGACGCATCAATATAAGCCGGGTTTAACTGGCGGGCGGTTTCATAACTTTCAATCGCCTGGTTGTAATAACCCTGCGTTTCAAACACGATGGCTCGATAAAAATGCACGGTAGCGCTCTGGCTGTTGATGGCCAAAGCGGTATCAACCAAATCCTGTGCTTCGGTGAAATTATCTCGATTCTGACTGATAAGCGCCCCAGCTTGATAGGCGTACGCGTCCGCATTGTTGGGGTTAATTTGCACCCCTCGCTGGGCGGCGTCAACCGCCTTCTGGTATTGCAGTTCAGCCTCGGTGCGGTTGCCCACTTCCGCCAGGCGCTCTCCGTTTAGCAGGTAAGCGGCCGCTACAGAGGTCAACACTTCATCGTTATTAGGCTCCAGCACGTTCACCCGTTCCGCCCACAGCAGCGCGTTTTCGGCATCTCCTTCAAGGGTCAAAAGGCGAATTAAATCGATATAATATTGCACATTGGTCGGATCAAGCTCAATGGCGGTTTCAAAACTTTCCACCGCCCGGCTTATCTCCCCATCACGCCTGTAGAGAGAGGCGCTGAGGGCATATGACTCGGCCGTTCGGGTTGGCTCGGGGGTCGGCGTAGGGATAACCGCCTCAATAACCTCTTCCGCATTGGTCGTCAAGAAGTAAGCGGCCACGATCCCCACCATGAGCAAAACAATCGTTAAACACGTTGGTCCCCCACGACGAGGGTAACGTGATGGTGTGCGATCAACATACATATCTACATTGTAGCTGTTTCGTGACCAGATTCAATTGGGCTAAAATACCGCTTAGAATGGAAATCGATCGTTTGCTGGCCGTTTTATCGGCCGACCAAAAAAAATTACTGCACGATTTTATCGCTCAATTTGTTACCCACGAACGGCAAGCCCTGATCGATAAGGTTTTGCCCTATCGCACCCGCCGCCTGGCGGTCGTGCTGGAAAACATCTACCAGCCCCACAACGCCAGCGCCGTGCTCCGCAGCTGCGACCTTTTTGGGGTGCAGGATGTCTACATCATCGAAACAAAGTACGAGTATCAGGTCAATCGTGACATCGCTTTGGGTTCGGCCCAATGGTTGACCCTGCATCGATATCAGCAACCGGGACGCCGTGATTTAGCTGCCTGCGCGGCCGATTTGCGAGCGGCCGGGTACACGCTGGCAGCCACCACGCTGCGGCCGGGGTCCGTGCCTCTGAACAGCGTGCCGGTCCACCAAAAAATCGCTCTTTTGTTTGGCACCGAACAGCACGGGTTAAGCGATGAAGCACACGATCTGGCGGATACCTGGGTTCATATTCCGATGATGGGATTTACTCAGAGTTTTAACATTTCAGTCAGCGCCGCTCTGTGTCTATACGAACTAAGCAACAAAGTACGCCAGAGCGACGTATCGTGGTCATTACCACCGGCCGAGGCCCGGGACATAAAAATCGGCTGGCTGTTAAATTCAGCCACCCGGCCAGAGGCTCTTTTACTGCACTTCATCCGTCAGCACAAAATCGAAGGAGATTTTAGCTGGCTAAAAACAGTTGAAGAAAAATATGGAACCGATCAATCTGGATAATTTGCAATTTTTTCTGACGGTGCTGGCTGGGATCATGATCACCAGCTTTCTACTGTTTCTGATTATGATTTATATTGGGGTCCAGCAACTTCGCCACCTCGATATCCCGGAAGACGCCACCTTCATCGAAACGCTGCGGCTGACCCCCTTCTCGATTGTCCTGGCCGTTGACCTGCTCGATCTGAGCCTCGATGTGCTGGCCGCCCCCGTGGCCTGGGTGCTGCTCGACCGGCTGGGGTTAAAAGCACTGCGGGGTCTTTCAGCCGTCGAAGCGGTTATCCCCGGCACGCAGTTTATTCCCACCCTGACCGCCTGCTGGCTGGGCGTGAGGGTTCTGGGGCTTAGATGACAATGAATATTTGCCAATTACTAATTGTTAATTCGACAACGCCTCTCTAACCCGGGCAACACAGTTTAAAAACTCCGGGTCGGTCTGAATGGCAAACGCCCGCGGCCGGGGAATCCCAATTGGAATGTGGTGGGAAATTGTAGCCGGATAATCCTTGCGGCCGTTGGTGCCGTTCATAACCAGCACCTCATCCGCCAGAAACACCGCTTCAGGGATTGAGTGAGTAACCATCACGACCGTCGTCGGTCGAGCCTGCCAAATTCGCAGCAGCTCCTGCCCCATTTTCTCTCGAGTTAGGGCATCCAGGGCCCCAAATGGTTCATCGAGCAGCAGCAGATCCGGCCGGTGAATAAGCGCCCTGGCCAGCGCCACCCGCTGAGCCATCCCCCCGGAAAGCTGGGCGGGATAAAAATCGGCCGACTCTCTTAAGCCAACCAGGGCCAGCATCTCGGCCACACGCTGCTGAATTTCACCAGCCGCCACCTGCTGCAGCTCCAAGGGAAGGGCCACATTTTCCCGGACCGTTCGCCACGGAAAAAGATTGTCCCTCTGAAAAACGATGCCAATCGAGTAATGGGTTTGGCTCAGCGGGCGATCATTTAAGGTAATGCGTCCCTCGGTTGGAGGAATTAACCCCCCCAGAATTTGCAGCAGGGTTGATTTCCCAATGCCGGAAGTGCCCACCAAAGCCACAAACGCCCCTTCCGGTACGGAAAGGTCAATCTGATTGAGAACCAGACGGCCAAAATCGTCTTCAAAACGATGGCTCAGGTTGGCGGCTTTTAAAAAAGGCATGGTTTTTGGGTGTTAGGTGATGGGTGTTAGGTGTTGGGTGTTAGGTGTTGGGTGTTAGGTGTTGGGTGTTAGGTGATGGGTGTTAGGTGATGGGTATTGGGTATTTGGTGATGGGTTTTGAACTCTAATTTCTAGTCCAGTATCCAACACCTGTCTCCTAACACCCATTACCCAGCACCCAGCACCCATTTCGCAGCACCCACCACCTAATCAGGGCAAATATTCATTCGTATACGCCTGGTCCAAATCATCCACCGGTCCGGTCAGAAACCCCATCGAGATCAAGGTGGTTTCGGTGGTCAACCAGGATTCGGGATCGGTTTCCCCAATGACGTCCGCGTTCCACATTTCAATTGAGGCATCGAGCACCCCGCGGCGGCCGTCATCTAATCCTTCGACATACTTCTTGCTGATCTCGTACGCTTCAGCCGGATCATTTATCGTATCTTCAACTCCTCTGACAAATGCATTTACAAACCCTCGAACCCGCTCTGGATTTTCCGCAGCGTAACTTTCGCTGGTGACCACGCCGGTAGCCACCAAATCAATATAATCTGATATGGGAATGACGTTGATCGCCTCACCCATACCGGTCAGCTGAACCGGCTCGTTATTGGCGTATACCAGGGCCGCTTCTACCTGGCCGGTTAAAATCGACTCGATCTGGTTAAAGCCGATTTCTTCGAGGTTGATCCCCTCCGGATCAAGCCCAGCAGCCGCCGTTAATCCCCCGTAACCGACGTAGGTGGCACCAAAAAGACCGGGAATCCCCACCGTCCGGCCGGCCAGGTCTGCGGGAGATTCGATACCCGCATTCTGTTGGCTGACCACGGCAATCGGATATTTTTGATACCACTCCATCACGTAAACGAGGGGGATCTCTTCTGCGCGAGCAGAAACGACCACATCACCACTGACCATCGCAAACGGTTCCCGTCCCGATCCAACAAGAGCGACCCCGTCTGTTTCGAAGCTGTAGTCAAGGGTCACATCAAATCCAGCCTCGGTAAAATACCCCTTATCGATAGCCACATAGATCGGGGCAAACTGCGGATCAGGAATAAACCCCATCGGCAGCGTAATCGACTGCATTTCCGGTGCGGCACTCCCACCACAGGCGGCCGTGAGCAGTAGCCCCAACACTAAAATCATAACTCTCTTATACATAATTCACTCCGAAACAATCACCAATTACTAATTGCTAATTGCTAATTGCTAATTGCTAATCGTTTGCCATTTGAGCCACCGCCTTTCCAAAATAGCGATGAGCCCGTACATCATCAGCGACATGGCGGCCAGAACAATCAAGATGGCAAAAACGCCATCGGTTTTGAATTGCGCCCGCGCTGTGAGCAGTAAAAAGCCAAGCCCTTCCGAGCGCGGCCGGACAAATTCACCCACCAGTGCCCCAATGACCGACAGCGTGGCCCCGATTTTTAAGCCGGAAATAATGACCGGCAGTGCGGCCGGAAATTCCAGCTTGCGAAACGTTTGCCAGCGGGAAGCGCGCAAAGTCCCCAACAAAGCGTAAAATTCCGAAGGCACAGAGCGCAAACCGGCAATGGCGTTAATCAAAATGGGAAAAAAGACCACCAGAACCGCCACCATCACCCGGCTCCAAAACACGGAGCGGATCCAAATGGTAAGGAGCGGAGCAATAGCCACTACCGGAACCGCCTGCGAAGCGATCAAATAGGGAGAAATCAGGCGCTCAGCCAGAGGTGATTTGGCCAGCAAATAAGCCAGAGGTAGGGCCACCATCACGCCAACCGCCAGACCGATGACCACCTCTCCTAACGTGTACAGCGTATGACGAGGCAGCCGCCCATCGCTAATCATGACCCACATCTCAAAAAGCACATCATGCGGCAGCGGCAGCAAAAATGCCTGAAGCTCAACAAGCCACACCAACAGATACCAGCCAATGATCAAAACCACAGCGGACAACAGGGTCGTAAATAGGGAAGAAGAGGACCTAAACGGTTGCATTATATTTATAGGGTTCGGGGAGAGGAAAAAAGTGAAAGTGGAGGCAAAGAAGGGGGAGCAACTCAAGCAGCCAAAGGATACCAACCAACGATAGGTGAACCTATCACCGTCTGTAAATTGATTTCAGGTAAGAGCATTTAAGCGCCAACGGCTGCCCTCTTGGCAAATTTTATGCCCTGAAATCAAAAATAGGGAGATCAAACGCAGAAATTTGATCACCCAGGCTGCTTATTTATCACACCGGTCTTCTCCCATCCAGACTATAACTGTCGGCTCTGGAGTTTCACCAGATCCACCCCACAAGGGGGTCGCGGGCTTGGTTTTAACGACCTCACCGCCGATCGGGAATTTCACCCTGCCCCGAAGACTTTTTTGTGAATTTGTTCGTGATTTCAGTATAGCAAAATCATCTAACTGAAACGTTTATCGATAATAAAATTCTAGCTGAAGGCGATCTCAGAAACAAGCGTTTTTACATATCGCATGTGATATAATCAGGCACAAATCATTTATTCTGCAGCGTACCGGTTGAGATTTTTAATCAAAACCTTTACGCTCCTAGAAGTTTTTTAGTAAGGAGATTTCATATGGCGAAACCTAGAAAAGTAACCCGAAAAGCCACTTCAGCCGCAAAACAGCAAGAGGTCAAGCGTGAGCGGACGTGGAAGGATTGGGTGGTCATCAGCATTTATATTTTGTTGGCTTTGGCCTTAGTCGTTCCGCTTGTTACCAGTTTGTTTGGTCATTACTAATCCAAAACCAAGTCAGACCGCATAGGTCACGACAATTGATTCGAATGCCTACTGTGCCAACGGCTTAGACAATCACCACTCATAAATCCTACTTCCCAAACCCAACTCAGTGTTGTCATCCGGCCGCGATAAAAATACATTTAATCGTGCCATTGAAGTAGACTTTTCCAGGTAGACTGTAGAAGGCTCTCCTGTAAAGTATTCAGCGATGAAGCTCGGCTGACAACCTGGAACCGCTTAAAATTTGGCGGCTCTAAACAACAGGAGCAGCAAGATCGGAAATGGGAAAACAGTTATGAATCAAGTCGCTTTTGTCAATCTTGACGGCCAGTTGGAAATATACTCCCCTGACAGCGGCCGGCAAATCGTCGGCCGCCATAATCGCTCCTTCCAATATCCGGCCTGGTCTCCAGATGGAAAATACATTGCTGCGGTTAATCACGATCTGCAGGAGGGGTTTGTTTCGGTAATTGATCCGACCACAGGCACGATCGATCAACGCGATCTCTATCGCAGCGAGAAACAGCGGCCGTTTTACCTCTACTGGTCTCCGAATAGTCAGAAGCTGGCTTTTCTGGCCGTCCACCCCAGAGGCGGAATCGGCCTGCACTGCGCTTCAATAAATGGGGGCCCCACCCAATTTATGGGCACGGGGCAGCCGTTTTTCTGGAGTTGGGATGGATCCCGCGACAGCATGCTGGTTCACTACGGCACCGGAAACTTTTCGGCCCAGTTAAGATACCTCAATCCGGCCGACACCTACGAAAATGTCGAGGTGGCTGAACCAGGAGCGTTTCAAGCACCTGGAGTTTCTTCCAACGGTTCTTACTGGGCATATTCCACTTTTGGAAATCAGGATTCATCTAAGTTAATTATCGAACACAGTCAAACGCGCAAGCAGCTGTCGATTGCTCATCGGGGAGCGGCCGTGTTTTCATGGTCACCCACCGCCGAGCAGCTGGCTTTTATCAGCCCTACCCAATCAAAAGATTACTTTTATGGGCCGCTCCAAGTTATCGATATCGGCACCGGCCGCTGTTCACAATTGGTCGATGGAACGGTTTTAGCGTTCGCCTGGTCTCCGGACGGGCAAAAAATCGCCTATTTCACCACGATCGACAACGATCGCGATCCCATCAATCGCATCATCGAAGAAGGGTACGCTCACGGCCGTTATCTGCCGGATGATACCGCATACAACCTGTGGCTAAATTTATGCGTCATAGATGTAAAAAGCGGCCGCAAGCGGGAAATCACCCCCTTTAAACCCACCGGGAACTTTGTCAATCAATTTCTCCCTTTCTTTGATCAATACACGTTGAGCCACCGCATCTGGTCTCCCGACAGTTCCCAAATCGTCATCGCCGTTGATCGAGACAACACCCCCACCGTCGTCGCTGTTCCCATTGATGGCCTCGCTCCTCTCATCATAGGTGAAGGAGATATGGCTGTCTGGCAGCCTGTTTAAATCCACAAAATTGCAAAGCCTGACCCGTTCCATGCTATAATTCCTCCCGGAGGACTTCTCATGCGCGCCACAGACATCATTGCCCATAAACGGGACGCTCTTCAATTGTCTACCGCAGAAATAAATTGGTTTATCGAGCAGCTCACTGCCGGTACTTTGCCGGATTATCAGGCTTCAGCCCTCATGATGGCCATTTACATTCAGGGCATGTCGCGCCGGGAAACGGTTGATCTGACTCTGGCGATGGCCAACTCAGGTGATCAGCTCGATTTACACGATGCGGTTGATTATGCCGTTGATAAACATTCAAGCGGTGGTGTGGGGGATAAAACTTCGCTGGTTGTGCTGCCGATCGTGGCCGCCTGCGGCGTACCGGTCGCCAAAATGAGCGGCCGCGGGCTCGGATTCAGCGGGGGAACCCTCGACAAAATGGAGGCAATTCCCGGCTGGCAGGCACACGTGCCCATCGAATCGTTTAAGCAGCAGGTGAGGGAAATCGGGCTTGTTTTAGCCGGTCAAACCGCCGAGCTGGCACCCGCTGACGGCAAGCTGTACGCCCTGCGAGACGTGACGGCCACCGTTTCGAGCATTCCCCTGATTGCCGCCTCAATCATGTCGAAGAAGCTGGCGGCCGGGTCTGATGGCATCGTCCTGGATGTTAAGGTAGGACGAGGGGCGTTTATGAAAACGGTTGAATCGGGGCGTCTGCTGGCGGAAACGATGGTTAATATCGGCCAAGATGCCGGCCGTGATGTGGTCGCCCTTCTCTCCGAAATGAATCAACCGTTGGGATATGCGGTGGGCAACGCCAACGAAACCCGCGAGGCGATTTTAACCCTGCATGGATCGGCCGATACGCCGCCCGACTTCTGGGAACATTGCCTGGAGGTCGGCGGTCACATGTTAATTTTGGCCGGAGGAGCAGATTCTCTGGACACGGCCAAAGAAAAAATGACGGCAGCCCGCGACAGCGGCCGGGCTTTGAGCAAATTCCGGCAGATGGTCGAGGCCCAGGGCGGCAGCGGTCGCTTTGTCGATCGTCCAGATCTGCTCGAGCAGCCACCGTTTGTGGCGGATATAACGATCAACCGCGGTGGTTGGGTCGAGGAAATTGATGCGGCGGCGATCGGTATGGCCAGCGTGCTGCTGGGTGCCGGCCGCGAGAAGAAAGGGGACTCAATTGATTATCGAGTCGGCATCAATCTGATGATAAAAGTTGGGGACACGGTCAAAGCAAATCAAGTTGTCGGGCAGGTTTTGGCGGCCACGGAGGCAACCCTTCAAGCCGGCAACGCGGCTGTTCTTCAGGCCCTCACTGTTTCAGATCAACCGGTCAAACCGCTGCCGCATTTTTATGGAACAGTTACATAGCAGATTAGTTTAACACCACGCGCCTCCTAGCATTCATCTGATTCGCTAAAAGGTGCGCAGGACCGTGCTAACCGGCTAGAAGGCGCTAAAGCGTCGTCCAAAACTATGAAAAAAATCGGCTTAACATTCGGTGGTGGTGGCGCCCGCGGTGGCGTTCACATCGGGGCAATTCAAGCATTAAATGAGTTAGGGATTCAAGCTAATCTGGTGACGGGTACCAGCATTGGTGCCTTGGTTGCGGCGCTGTATGCGGCCGGGGTTTCCGTTGAAAAAATGACTGAGTTTTTTAACAATCTCAATTTAACGACCCTTTACGTATTGCCCGGTAGTGCGCCTTCGTTTACCAACTTTACCAAATTCGAACAGCTGTTTGAACAAGTGATCGGCCGGCCGATGTTCAGCGATCTGCAACCTTCACTGGCCGTGGTGGCCACGGATATCGTGTCAAAAAAAGAGATGATTTTGGATGAGGGGGATGTGTTATCGGCCGTTCAGGCCTCGATGGCCTTCCCGATCCTGTTGCCGCCGGTGGAACGCGATGGATTTATTCTGATGGACGGGGGCATGGTCAACAACGTACCCTTTGATGTGGCCCGGGCCCGCGGGGCCGGCTTTGTCATCGCCATTGGGTTGGGTAACTCCGCCCCTTATGGCACCTCTACACCCCCACCGGAAAATAAATCGCTGCTGCGCCGGGCCCTGCGGGCTACTAAAAATCGGCCGCTTTATCAGGTCATGACCGCCGTTTCTGATATTATTACCGATCGGATGGTGTACGCCCGGATGGCCATTTCCGCACCAGATGTGTTAATCCAGCCGTATGTGGGCACCATTGGGCTGCTCGACTTTCAGGAATTAGAACGGGCGATATCAATCGGCTACGGGGCGATCATGGATGCCGAATCGGAAATCAAACGAAAATTGTCGATTTTTCAGGCCTCCCCTGAAGAGGCTGGGCAAATAATCAATAAAAATCGCTAAGTGGTCCATTTCCAAAATAACCAAATAAAAATGCCACAGATCTTCACAGATTAACTCTGATTTTAATCTAGCTCCTGCGGAGCTCTGTGAAAATCTGCATAACTGCGGACAAACTCTTTTAAATTACTCTTATTCATCTTAGTCAAATCGCTTGGGAAAATTTTGTTATGAACGTATTGGGAATCGACGTTGGCGGCAGCGGCATCAAAGGTGCGTTGGTAGACCTCGGAAAAGGGATTCTGGCCACCGAGCGTTTGCGCATTGAAACACCTTCTTCCTTTGGTATAGGTGATGTGGCCAAAACAATTGGCAAAATCTCCCATCACTTTAACCATAAGGGGCCGGTGGGGGTTGGTTTTCCGGCCGTCGTTAAGCCGGATACCGGGATCGTGTTGACCCCACCCACGGCGCACCATCATCCGGGTTGGGTCGGTAGATCGGCATCCCAGGCGTTTCAAAACGAGACAGGGGGATCGGTAACGGTCGTCAATGATGCCGACGCGGCCGGTCTGGCCGAAGCCCGGTACGGCGCAGGGAAAGGGGTGCGGGGCACCGTAGTGATCTTGACCCTGGGCACCGGGGTCGGATCCGGGCTGTTTTTCAACGGTCAGCTAATTCCAAATACAGAGTTTGGCAAACTGTATCTCCAGGGGCATAAAGACGTGGCCGAGCTGTATATGGCCGGGCGAATTAAAGAGGAAAAAGGGCTCAAATGGAAAGAGTATGGTCCTCGGCTAAATGAATACTTACAGCATGTTGAATGGCTTTTTTCACCCGAATTGATCATCATTGGCGGTGGAATCAGCAAAAAATTCGAGAAATTTGGCCCTTATTTTGAACTTCGTACCAAAGTGGTGCCGGCCGTGCTGCAAAATGAGGCGGGTATAATCGGAGCGGCCGTGGCTGCTGCTGATTAGCAGTGGGTCATCCCGGCTCAAGCAAAAAAGAGCTAATCAGAAAGTGATTAAAATGGGTATACGAAATTAAACTTTTTCGGTATCATTCAACAGCAAAATTGTTTCTGGCAAGCGGGTCCGTGGACCCGCTTGTTTTATTGCCCGGAAAAATTAGGAGAATCACGCAATGAATGATTACGTGTTAAGAACAATATCTAAAGAAAGCAACATTCGGGCTCTCTTTGCCTTGACGACCAATTTAACGAGGGAAGCGGGCCAAAGACATCAAACGACCGGGGCGGCAACCCATATTTTAGCCGACAGCTTAACCGGAGGGGCTTTGTTAGGGGCCCTGTTAAAAGTACGCCATCGCATGGCCATCAAAATTGAAGGGAACGGCCCCGCGCGAAAATCAGTTGTTGAGTCTGACAGCTATGGACACGTACGCGGGTATGTCGCTGTACCGGATTTGGCCGCGCAGGGTGTTACGTCACCATCCGAAGCGTTGGGAACCGCCGGTTTATTAACCGTATCAAAAGATCTAAAACTCAAAGAGCTGTATGAAGGGATTGTTCACCTGGAAACCAGCGAAATCGACCGGGATTTAACTTATTATCTCAACCAATCGGAGCAGATTCCCTCCCATGTCTCACTGGGTGTAGCCGTTGATGACAACCACGAAGTCAAAATCGCCGGTGGTCTGCTCATCCAATCGCTTCCACCATATGATGAAAGCGTGGTGGATCAATTTGCTGATCGGCTGCAGGAAATGCCGCCTCTGATCGATATGCTTGTTGAAGGAAATACGCCGGAAGATATAGCCGCTTTGCTCTATGGCGACGAGCCGTACGACATTTTGGAAAGCCGACCCCTTTCTTTTCGCTGTCACTGCAGCCGGGAGCGCAGCCGCAAGGCCCTCATGTTAATTGGGGCCGATGAGATTCAGCAGCTGCTGGATGACATGGGACAGGCGGTAATAGATTGTCATTTCTGTCATGATCGGTACGTCTTTTCCGCTGATGAGCTGGCCAATTTGGTCAAAGAACTGCAGTAAATGACGCCAGACCCCAGATTTTCCTGAGGAATTTGTGGTCTGGCATCTGTGGAAATTCTAAGAGCTTCGCCTGACACACACCTCTATATGTCGTTTTTTTGCCGCTTTGGCATTAAAATCCAGACGCTTTGCAATTTTGGGATTGCTGGATTCCGTTGATCCTCTTAATCAATTACTCCACATTGAGCATCGGAAAGTTTGTTCCACGACCCATCATAAATCAATAATCGCAAATCATTCGAGGTCTCATGATTGATAACATTATTAAAGCTTTAATAGGACTACTGGTTGTCGTTGTTTTATTAGGAGGGGGTTTAATCAGCTGGATGCTTATAACCGACCGGCAAACGCTCGGTGAGGGAAGTGAAGCGGTGGCTGCTGCTCCCACTCTCACCACCGAACCAACCCAGGAAATTGTGGTTCCCGATGCTACCATCCCCGGCGACTCAACGACCGAAAGTGGTGCCGCGCCGGCACCGGTGGTTGAACTTCTCCCCAGCAGCACGCCGATTCCTACGAGCACACCGGTTCCCGCAACCAATACCCCGGTTCCCACCGAAACCCCGCCGGCGACCGCCACGCCGCTGCCGCCAACCGCAACCCGCATTCCGCCAACCGCACCTCCCCCTCCACCGGCCACCGCTACCCCTGTCCCTCCCTCCCCCACACCGCAGCCGCAAATTGGCATCAATGGTCTGATCGCTTCCAGCTTCTTTATCCAGGATCGGGCGGTGTTGGCGGTGAACCAAGAGGTATGGTTTGAATTTACGGTTACGAATCAAGTCGGTGGCGAAGTACCTTACAACGCGTTGGGCGTTATGCCGAAAAAAGATGGGGTTGATCGCAAAGAGTGGTATCAGCAAAGCTATGGCGGAGCCAATTCCACCATTAAGCCCTCCGGTCTCAGCTGGGAAGATCGCATCAAACTCCCCGAAGCGGGCAATTATACGCTGCGCCTGGTGATTTGCTTTGACGGTATTGATGCCTGTCTTAACGGCAACGGCACCTTTCACACGCTGTCTCAGGAAATTCCGGTTACCATCAATTAAGTCCTGAGTGCTAAGTCTAAAGTCCTGAGTTTGAGCAGCTCTACTTTTTACTCAGCACTCAGCACTCAGGACTTAGGACTCAGCCCTTCTTCTGCCGTGTATTTCCTCTACGTCCTCTCCTGTGACGGCCGGGCGCTGTACACCGGCATTACCACCGATGTAGCGCGTCGCTTAAACGAGCACGCTGCCGGCCGGGGGGCCAAAGCGCTGCGAAAATGCCGGGAGCTAAAAATGGTATATCAGGTCGAAGTTGGGTCAAAAGGGGATGCGCTGCGGTTAGAATATCAATTTAAAAAGCTGTCTCGTCAAGAAAAACTGGCGGTTATTGCTCAAAAACCGCCAGTTTCTGCTTTATGTCAACTATTAGGGATTGTCATGACCCCCGATGGAGAGCATGATGATTAAGGGGCATCGGCCGGCAAATCGCCATACGTTCTTTGCCGAACCGCCTCCACGTTAGCTAACCACTCGTCAATGCTTTCCGGGTTTTGCCAGAAGCGGCCGATCGCCTCGAGCAGCAGCGACGCCACCACAGGTTCCGTATTCGCCCCGATCAGCTGGGTTAATACTTCCGCCTCTTCAACCATCTGCAACCCCTTTTCATAAACCGGCAGCAGGTCGCTGCGATCCACGTTGAGATTGCTCGGCAGTCGCTTGATATCCGAAATCAGGCTGGCCTGGGATGACTCACCGGCCGCAAAGATTAAATATTCACGAGCTTCTTCCGGATACTCCGTGTCGGTCACCATAAACGCCCCGTACATCGGCACGAGTTCACCTAAAGGCACACTCTCATCGATGATGGGAAAACGAATAAAATCGGTTACCGCCTTGGTTTCATCATCGATAAATTCGTAAAGCCATTCCCCATGGGCATACATCGCTGCTTCCCCAGATTCAAACACGTCAATCACCCGACCATATTGAAGACGCGTTCCCGCTTCGTCAAAACAATCGTGCTCAAAAAGCTGCCCGTAATAATCAAAGACCTCGCGAACGCGTGGATCGGTGTAGCTTACTTCACCACGCATCAGCTGCTCGTGAAATTCCGGGCCGTTGAGCCGCTGGTTAATGTGGGTAAACCAGAAACCCATCGGCGGTGGCCATGATGCGGTAGCAGTGATGGCGAATGGAATGGTTCCCGCTTCTCGAAGGGTGTCACATGCAGCCAGGAGTTCGTCCCAGGTCGAGGGCGGTTCAACACCGGCCGCCTCCATCACGTCGGTGCGATAAAAAATCCCGTTCCACTGGATCGCCTGCGGTACAAAATACTGCCGGCCGTTGACGCTGGCCATCTCTTTGACGCTGGCCGGAAAAATCTCATCCCATCCCTGCTCTTCCCATAAGTCGGTGATATCGGCGATGATCCCCTCCTCAGCATACACGCGTAAGTTGCCCCCCAGCGCCGCATGATAAACATCCGGATGATTGCTGGCCCGCAGCTGAGTGTGAATTTGGCGATTGATAAAAGATTGATAGTAATTTGTCGTGTTAACCGCTGTGTCGAGCTGCGGGTAATCGGCTAAAAACGTCTCCCACTGCACTTTGTCCCACCGGCCGGCCGGCTGGCCACCGTAATGGGAACCTAAAACAAATTTTTGCACCGGGGCGGCCGCGGACTCATCCGCAGCTGGACCTTGAGCCTCTCCAAGCAGGGATCCTTGAACGGTATAGAGAAAAATGTCCGTACCAATCCGGCCGTCCCCAGCCTCGATTAAATAAAAATATGTGTCATCTTGATGAAAAAAGGCACCCTGGAAAAATGGATATCCGCCGACCATGTTGTCGCTGGTCAAAATGGGATTGTCTTCATAGCGTTCAAAGTTTAGACCGTCCTGGCTAATGGCCAGACCGGTTTTACTTCCACGCGCGCCCCCTTCATACAGCAATACCCAGCCGTCATCGGTCTGCACCAATTCCGGCCGGCCGAGCCAGCGCTCTTCCCAGTCGGCTTCCGGCTTCATGATCGGGTCGCTTTCAGCAAACGGCGCCTCGGTGGTAGCTGGGTCATCATACTTCTCCCAGGTGATCCCGTCGTCTGAAAAGGCCATCCCGATTTGTGAAGAGCCGCCTCGGGTTACTCCGGCGTAAACCATCACATACGCATCGTCGACCGGCAGCACGTTGGCCCGCATCACCTGCATATCATCCCACTCTCCTTCACTGCCCGGTGAGAGAGCCGGCGCGTCATCGAAGACCCAGGGTCCGGTCGGCGTGCTGGCGGTAGCCCGGCCGATATAACCCGGCTGGCTGTTCGCCGTAAAGGTATGATAATAAAGTACCCACGTTCCGTCCGGATCGACAAATCCGGTGAGAGCCAGGGCGCCGGTCCCCTCAAGCGGGACATCATCAATGGTGAAAAGCGGCTCTTCCACGGCGCGGGTCCAGCTCTGACCGTCAGTTGAAGTGTAGTAATAGGTAACGGTCGCTCCTGGCCAGGAATCAAAGAAATTTGAAAACAGGTGAAATTGGCCGTCATAAAATATGACCGCCCCACCGTTTAAATATTTATTGCCGGCTTCGCGCTCGATTACCGGTGCATCGGAATACAGAGTTAAGGCGTTCTTGACGTCAACCGTCGTTGCAAAAGTTTCAAACTCGACTGCCGCCTCCGGTGTTTCGGTGGCTTTCGCTTCGGGGGTACTGGACGGTTCCGGGGTAGTGGTTGGGGGCACCGTCGCTGGAACGGCCGTCTCGGTTGGATCCGGAATGGTGGTTGGCTCGACCGTTGGGGCGGCGGCCGGCTCAGAAGTTGAAGGAGCTGGCTCGACCTCTACCGTCGAGGTGCAGGCAGCAAGCCACAGCACAAGCAAAATTAATCCCCGTGTTTTCATACGCTTCTCCTTATTCGATTGGGTTGCTATGGTGAAAGGGTACGCCGTGTTGTGAATCAGGGTAATCGAAGGCGAATGGGGAGACAAGACCCATTTCTTGGTTGCTTTATGGGTCCAATTTGGTGACATTTAGGTGACATACAAGATAAATCAAGGTTATAAAATCACCGCAGCCAGACGTTTGATGTAGCCATCCATATCTTCCGGAGGGACGTTGGCAAAGCCAAAAACGAGGCCTTTCTGCAGCGGCCGGCCAAAATACTCTCCTGATAGAGGCAGAACAGCCATCCCTAACTGGCGAGTGGCAGCGGCCGCCTGCGCCTCATCTATGTGATCCGCCAGATAAACGACGATGTGTAAACCACATTCTAAAGCACCCAGCGTGGCCGCCCCGGCCAGATGGCGAGTAATCGCCTCAACCAAGGCATCGCGACGCACCTTGTAATGTTGGCGCATGCGGCGGATATGGCGCACAAAGTGACCGTCTAGCATAAATTCGGCGGTCGCCTGCTGGATTAAAAGAGGGCTGGAAATCGACAGCGGGAGTTTGACACCGGTATAGACATCCACCAGGTCAGGGGGCAAAACCACATACCCCAACCGCAAATCCGGCAGCATGATCTTGCTAAATGAACCAAAATAAATCACCCGATCGTGTTGATCTAATCCCTGAAGTGCGGTTAAGGGAGGCCCGTCGTAGCGAAATTCACTGTCGTAATCGTCTTCAAAAATCCACAGGCTGTGACGACCGGCCCAATCGAGCAGCTGCTGCCGCCGCGGCAAACTCATCGTTACCCCCAGCGGGTATTGGTGAGACGGGGTCACATAAGCGAGGCGGGCCTCAGGGGCCTGTTTGATCGCGGCCGGTACGTCTAGGCCGTGTTGATCAACCGGAACAGGCACCAGATCTACGCCGCGATAGCGCAGGAGCCCGGAAACGTTGATGTAGCCTGGCTCCTCCATCCACACCTGATCCCTGGGGCTTAACAAAGCCAGGGAGGCGATATGCATACCGGTAATTGAGCCGGGGACGACATCAATTTGCTCGGGGGTACAGTGCAGCCCCCTCGCCGAAACCAAATAGCTGGCAATCGCCTCTCGCAGCGGCCGGATGCCGTTGACGCCCAATTGTGGCTCACCAACATGCTGAATGCGCCGTTGACAGCGGTTAACGATGCGATTCCAAATTTTAAAGGGGAAAGCGCGGTAATCGGGCACGCCAACTGCAAAGGCGTTCCCCAACAAACCGGACGGTTGACGGACCTGCTGGCCATACGGTTCAAGCGCCCGGCCGATCACCGAAATCGGCCGGTCTCTCTCGCTCTGACTTGAAAGAGTCTGGGGGGAGGGCGCTGACCGCAGCGGCTGAGGGATCACAAACGTCCCGCGCCCTACAATCGCCTCTAAATACCCCTCGGCGATAAGCTGGTCAAACGCATTGCGCAGCGTGTTGCGCGACACGTCCCAAATCGAAGCCAGATCGCGGGTGGACGGAAGCTTGGTCCCGGCCGCCAATCGCCCATCGACAATCGCCCCCCGCACTCCCCGGTAGATTTGCCGGTATAAGGGAATATTTGAGGCTGGATCCAATGCGACCAGCGAAAGATACAGGGTATTTGGCAAGCGGCGAGGAGAATGAGTCATAAAAAAAGTTGAACTTCTTTCCAGAAGTTCAACTTCTATATCTATGCAGCCACGGCGGTGCCCTTAAACTGGCTCAAATAGAGGTTGTGATAAAAGCCCTGCTGCTCAAGAAGTGACTGATGGTTGCCGCGTTCAATAATCTCGCCATCTTTCAGGACCAAAATTTGATCGGCCTCGCGAATCGTGCTCAGCCGGTGAGCAATGACAAAGCTGGTGCGCCCGGCCATTAAATTGAGCAAAGCACCCTGAATCTGGACTTCGGTGCGCGTATCCACACTGCTGGTCGCCTCATCAAGAATCAAAATTCGGGGATCGGCCAAAATGGCCCGGGCAATAGCCAGCAGCTGTCGCTGACCCTGGCTGATGTTGTTGGCCCGTTCTGAAAGCATCGTTTCATAGCCATCCGGCAGCCGGCGAATAAACCGATCGGCGTTGGCCAGCCTGGCTGCTTCAAACACTTCTTCATCGGTGGCGTCAAGCCGGCCGTAGCGGATATTCTCGATCACCGTATCTGAAAACAGATAGGTGTCCTGGAGCACAATTCCCAGCTGTTCGCGCAGGGAATCCTGCTGCACGTCGCGAATTTCCTGCCCATCAACTAAGATGCGTCCCTCTTCAATATCGTAGAAGCGAGTTAACATGTTAATGATGGTGGTTTTACCGGCTCCGGTTGGTCCAACCAGAGCGATCATCTCGCCCGGCCGGGCATTCAGATCGATCTTCTTCAAAATCGGCTGGTTCGGCATGTAGCTAAAATCGACGCCCTCAAACACCACGTCTCCCTTGATCGATTCCAGCTTTTTCGCGGCCGGCTGATCAACCACCTGCGGCTGGGTGTCCAACACGTCAAAAATGCGCTCGGCTCCGGCCAGCGCCGAAATAATGCTGTTAAACAAATTGCCGATCTGCATCAGCGGAAAGCCAAAACGGCGGGTGTAATCGGCAAACGTGGCGATGGTTCCGATGGTCACACCGCCAAACCCGGCCAGAGCCATGGCCGCGCCTGCGCCCACAACGATGGCCACGTTCAGCGTGCTCAATACCGCCATCAGAGGAGCCATCACCCCGGCCAGCACGTTAGCCGTCACGCTGGCATCGCGGGTGGTCTCATTGAGCTGCTCAAAATCATCGAGGTTTGCCCCTTGCTGACCGTAAGCAATAATCACCCGCTGACCGGCCAAATTTTCCTCCATCAAACCATTAAGTGCTCCCAGACTTTCCTGCAAATCGCGGAAGCGCGGTCCAATTCGCTGCATGATCGCCGCCATCAGAATAAACATCAGGGGAATTATGATCAAAGCGGTGAGGGCCAGCCACATGTTGAGCACAAACATGGTAATCAGCACACCGGCCAGGGTGAAGAAGCTGCTCAAAAACGAGACGAGATTTTGCGAGAGAAGCTGGTTGATGGCGTCCATATCGTTGGTCAGACGGCTCATCAAGTCACCGGCCGACTGGCGATCAAAAAAGCCCAGAGACAGGGTTTGCATGTGATCGAATAAATCTTTCCGCAAGCGCTGCAGGGTCCGCTGAGCAACGGCCGCCATAACCCGGCCGTAAATCACGCCGGAGAGCCACATGCCAGCATAGACGGCCAGCATCCACAGCAGAATTCGGCCGAGGCCCGGAACATCTCCTGGAATAATGTATTCGTCGATGGCCACACCCAACAAAAATGGCCCCAGAATATAAAAGATATTGTACGCGACGATAAAAAAGGCCACGATGATCAGCTGGATCCGATATGGGCGCATATAGGTCAACAGCCGCTTTAAGGCGTCGATCGGATTGGACGCGCCGCCGACCCGATCCGCAACAGATGGTCTACGCATGCGCATGGGTCACCTCCTCATTGTTTTTTAACAGCCCGTCTCCAAGCTGAGAATCATAAATTTCGCGATAAATCGGGCTGCTTTCCAGAAGTTCCTCATGACGCCCTTCAGCGGCAATCTGGCCGCGATAAAGCACCAGAATTTTGTCGGCGTTGAGCACCGTGCTAATCCGCTGGGCCACGACGATCGTCGTGGTTTCAGCCATCATCTCATCGAGGGCGGCCTGAATTTCCGTCTCGGTCTCGATATCAACCGCGCTGGTGCTGTCGTCGAGAATCAACACGGCCGGTTTGACACACAGCGCACGGGCGATAGCCAACCGCTGTTTTTGCCCCCCGGAGAAGTTTTTGCCTCGCTGCTCCACGTGAGCATCAAGTCCACCTTCTTTTGACATGATGAACTCATACGCCTGAGCGGCCTTTGCCGCCGCAATCACTTCTTCATCGGTGGCCTCCGGCCGGCCGTATTTAATGTTGTCGCGGATCGTGCCGCTAAACAAAACCGCTTCCTGCAGCGCATACCCAACCTGCTGGCGCAGCGTTTCCTGGGGCAGGTGGCGAACATCAACGCCGTCAATCAACACCCGGCCGTCTGTGACGTCGTAGAGTCGCGGGATTAAATTGATCAGCGACGATTTTCCGGAGCCGGTAGCCCCTAGAATGGCCACCGTTTCCCCCGGTTCGGCCTTAAACGTGATCCCTTTTAGCACTTCATCTTCACACTCGTCTTCACTGTACGCAAACCACACGTTTTCGAAGGCCACGTGACCGGCCAGTTTCTTATCGGCGTATTCAACCGCCTGGGCCTCATCGTTAATGGTCGGCTCCGCCTCCACGACCTCCAAAATTCGAGACGCTGAGGCTTGAGCGGCATAAATTTGAGGCAAAATCATTGCCAGCATCAAAATTGGAAAGACGGTCATCCCCAAATAATTGACAAAGGCCACGATTTCACCGGTTGTCAGCAGGCCGTTGACCGATAAATTGCCTCCAAACCATAAAATGGCGGCCGTTCCCAGATTGAGCAGCGTCATCATCGTTGGAAACAAGACCGCCACGAGCAGGTTGACTTCAATATTCTTTTCCGCATATGCGTTGTTGGCTTCCCCAAACCGTTCCTCCTCGCGGTCAGCTCGCACAAACGCCTTGACGACCCGCACACCGGCGATATTTTCCTGCAAAATGGTATTCACCCGATCAAGACGCTCCTGTACTTTTTTGTAGAGAGGTTCGGTGCGACGGCTGTACCAAATGATCAAAAAGGCGGTTGCCGGCAGCAGCACGACCAGCAGCAGCGACAGGGTGGGGCTGGTGATAATCAAGATAATCAAGGCCCCGATTAACATCAGCGGCGCCCGGAAAAACATGCGCATGACCATCACAATCGCCGTCTTTAACGCATTGACGTCGCTCGTCAAGCGCACCAGAAGCTCACCGGTCTGAAGTTTGTCTAGATTAGCAAACGAAAAATTTTGGATTTGTCGATAAATTAGTTCGCGAATATCCGCCCCGAAATACTCTGAGACCACGACGGAGTAGTAGGCGTTCCCAAACATGGCTACCATGCTGACAATTGATAAGCCAACCATGATCAGCGTTGAAACGAGAATCACCTGGTTATTGCCGGCGGCGATTCCGTCATCGATGATGCGCTGGATTTGAAGGGGAATAAAAAGTTCCGCAATAGAAACGGCCGTCAGGGTAATGAATCCCAAAATAATTTGGCCCCAATACGGCTTGATCCACGGAACAAGTTTTTTAAATGCACTCATATACTTTATCCTTTAACATTTTTCCGGATCAAAAGACGGGTTTTCATCCATAAATGCGTGATGCAGATTGCCCATCATTTTTTCTAGCAGCTGCTGAAATTGCTCTTGTTCGGTCAGGGAAAAATTTCCAAAGGCAATTTCATTCATTTGTTTGAGGGTATTTTCAACTTCACTTTGCCGTTCTCGCCCTCGATCGGTTAAATATACGCGGGTTACCCGCTCATCTTCCGGATCGCGCACGCGGCTGACAAAGCCGCTTTTCTCCATCCGCCTCACCATATTTGAAATGGTCGCCGGCGTCACCTCCATGCGATTGGCAAGCTCAGAGTTGGTTTGTCCATCCCGCATTTTGAGGCTAAACAAGAGGGGGGGCTGCCCGCGGTGGATGTTGTGCTTTTCCAGCAAATGGCCGGTCCAGTAGCGATGCACTTTACCGACTTTGAGAAATAATTGTTCGAGAGTTGATGCTTTATACATAATTTTATTTAGCCGACTAACATTTAGCTGGCTAAATAATAAACCAAAAAAAGAGTTCGTCAATCCCCTCTGGGAAAATTCTTCTGTTTCACTAACAAAGTAAATGTCAACAAGAACGTTCAAAAATCGGCCGTGAATTGTCCGGATGATCCTCAACAATCTGCGGATAAAAATTCACAATATAATTTGCCACTCACCTAATCTCCAAACTGTTCCACTGACGGCCGGATCTCGCTTGAAGCCAGAGGCAAAACAACGCAAAACGTTGACCCCCGCCCCAGAACGCTTTCCACAGAAATAGTGCCCCCCATCATTTCACACAGATGCTTGGTGATGGTTAATCCCAGACCCGTTCCCCCAAAACGACGAGATTTAGAGTTATCTTCCTGATTAAAGGGGAGAAAAATATTTGCAAGGGCGTCCGGGTGGATCCCAATACCTGAGTCTGTCACCTCAAAAAGCAGCGAATTCCCTTCAGCCTTTATCGCCAAAGTGATTTCACCGGAGCTGGTAAATTTGGCCGCATTTCCCAGCAAATTGAGCAGGATTTGCCGCAGGCGGATTGGATCGGAAACAAATAGCGGGTACTCATCAGCGGTTTTGATTCGCAGCGTATTTTGCTTTCTGCGCACCATGGGATCAACGAGAATCGTTAATTCATCAACCAGAGTATCAATGCTGATGGGAACCATATCGATTTCCAGCCGCTGGGCTTCTATTTTTGTCAAGTCGAGAACATCATTGATTAACCCAAGGAGATGTCGACCGGCTCGTTTTATACGTGCCGCATCACCCTCAATCTCCGTGTGATCGATCGCTTGCGCATCCTCTTCTATGATTTCGCTGTACCCGATAATTGTATTGAGGGGTGTGCGCAGCTCATGACTCATATTGGCCAGAAATTCGCTCTTGGCCCGGTTGGCTTCATCGGCCATCTGCTTTGCTTTTAACAAATCCTCGGTCCGTTGAGCGACAATATCCTCTAAGTGCTCTTTATATTCATCAAGTTCATCATTGACGCGGCGCAATGAGTCCGCCTGCTGATTGAGTTGGGTTGTGCGCTCAACCAATCTAACCATGCTGATATGGAGCAGGAGCGTTGCCAGAAGGACCGCTGCGGCAAAGAAAAAAACCTGAATCAGAGCTGGGCGCGGAAAGGGAATGTCAACCCATCCGTATACCTGGAGTAAAAAAATAAGGACAATCGATCCCACAATTAAAGCAGTTAATTGATAAAGCGTCCTTTTTCCCGCAAAGGCGGCCGCGGCAATCAAAATCACAAAAACAAAGGGCAGCGTCAAATCGTATAGGCCGTTCCCCACAAAAATCACGTCGGCTACGATGACAAACAGCCCAAACATGACGATAAATTTGACGGCCGGTTCAAACCCCCGCCGGCGAAATAAGATAAACAATCCCCCTAATGACAGAAAAATAAGCCCGTTAATCAGCAGTTCAATTAAAATATAGCTGGTGTCAACTGGTGTTGGTCTCCCAAAATAATTGCCGCTTACCAAAGCATAAACACCAAGAAGAACAGCAAAAAATGAAAATGACATCGCTCCTAAAATGACCATATAGAAATATGGCGCAACCAGGTTGTGCTCGGGATTTTCAAATTTTGGAATGCTAAAAAATTTGTGTAGCGATTGCATAAAGTCGTTAACTTTTTTAGAAAATCAATTTATGGATAAGTAGTTTACAAAAAGAATTGTTAAAAAAAGCCACGGATTAACATGGATTATCACAGATTTCATTCTGTAATCTGCGGACAAATTATTTTTGAAGAGTTTTTGTAAACCACTTAAAATTGAACTTGCTTTTGCTGTTTGATTCCTTGCTCTTTCGGGGTTG
>JASJCR010000161.1 GCA_030065875.1 Ardenticatenaceae bacterium
TACGTGATGGTGGATGATTTTTGCAACTTTCATTGTAAACCGGATATCAAACCGGGGCAGGTGGCCTCGTTGACCCGCAGCGAGGTGGTGACGCTGGCGATGGCCGGCCAATGGTCGCGCTTTGAAAGCGAGCCAGGTTATGCTGTGCGCTGGCCGCCTGCCCGGCTAAACACAGGCCATTGTCTGAGCGAATGCGTTTCGGGTATCCACGCCAGGCGGCGATTTGATAAACAGCGGCCTCCGTGGTCAAATTTGCCGACCCTGGCAAACCTATTTTTAAAACGGCTGGAGATCCATCGTGACTTCGCGCATGAACAACGAGACTCTCCGTTCCGCCTTTTAATGCCTCTTGGTTGATGCGAATCGACCATGCATCTTCCAGGTATGCAATCGACTCGCCCAGGCCGGCGATCCACCGCCGCCCCTCTTCCCCCATACTTTGGGCACACATGAGAACCGGCTCAGGAAGTTGAATATTATGGGTTAGCATTTCCGTTTAATTTCAGCATGTTGTTTTCAAATCTTGCGCTAATCATCAAGTAATATCAGGTGTCCGATGCCCCGCTCTAACTTTTGATCCAGCCCAAATAACGACGGATAAATTCGAATCATATCAAAACCAAGGTCACGTACCTGGCCAGGGATATCCATTTGCTTTTGATGTAAGGTCGCACCCCCGTCACCCATTCGAATTACTTGATGTGCAATCTCAACACGATCGCGATAGTAAACAAAACGATAATTATAATTCCCATCCAAAGTGACATCAAAAGCAGATGCCCCACTTGGTTCTTGCAGGACAATTTCGAGCCCCTGCACTGGGATATGCTTCACTTGGGCATCGTGCAAGGGGGTTTCAGCAGCCACATAGCGGGTCAACTCCTCAATTGTGTGCCTCCTGATATGCTTGACCGCATACCCTTCCTTGTCCAGGTAATGATCATATTGCCCTGTATTTATCTCCCAAATCAACATGATACGCTGTCGATCCCAAAGCGGACCGCGGACAATATGCATTAAAATCTCATAGTACGCAGCGAGATCTTCATCGACAATCTGGTTTGTCTCGGAATGGATTGTTTCGTCATACCCCTCCGGCCGAATTCGCTTAAAATGACCCGGCCGCCAGAAATAAGGATTGGCGATGGGCAATCGTGCTGTGAACACATCCCCTAAGGACAGGGTATCCAGGACATACACATCCGGTCCCGCAAAATAGCCCGCGAGCCCAACTCCCCCTTTTTCTAAAACCTGATCCCCGGATTCTCTTGCTTGAATCCCAGGCACGGCAAGCCAATGCCTGGCCAATGGCGGATCGTGGGTGAGATTATTCAGCAATCCGGTATGTGTATCATAAAATTGCCGCTCGTCGGTAATCCCTCTGGTGCTTGAAAAGCGCCGCTCATATTCTATGGGCAAAATGGTCGGATGCGCCGCCAATATACCGAGGAGAAACATTGTCGTATACAACGTCCACCGGGCCGGCCGCGGCAACCCTACCCAATCGAGGTTCGTCCATAAAAGCAGTGACCCGACCAGCGGGGTGGTAAAAAACCGGCCGCTCATATACCCGCCCCCGATCTGCATGACGTAGACCAGGTAAAGCAATATGCCCACGGCGATCGTCCCCTGCTTCGATTCACGTGTGACCAATGGGATGGCCAGGCCACAGAGAATCGTCAAAAAGGTCAGTGGGTCGCGAATAAACAAATCGATGAAATAATATATTCCCTGAATCCACAAGACACTGTCGGGGATTCCGGTGTTCAGTTTTGTGTAAGCGGTGTTGGGGAAGGCAAAACCATAATAAAAAAGAGAGAAAAGGAGCCACAGCAACAGCGGTACTCCCCCAGCCATTACCGCCCCCACCGCCCGTATTGTCCGCATGTGGCCGATATACAAAATCAACAACGGTGGGACATAAAAAAGAAGGGTGTCCATCCGATTGAGCGTGGCCGCAGTCGCAATCAGCGTGAGCCAAAAAAGACGGATGGTATTGATTTTTTGCCATCGAAAGGTCAGCAACCCAAATGTGGCCAGCAGCAAGTGGCTGAGCGCGTTTTCCAGACCGGAGGTCGTATAATCGACGTATGAACGAGATAACGTAAGGACTCCCAAGACAAAAATTGCCGCTTGCACGTTTTTGCTGGCCTTAAGCAACAAAATCATCGTGGAAATCGAAACAAAAAGGCCAATGGCGAGCGTCGTAAAAAATGATTCTCTTGTTATAAAGTAACCAGCACTGAGGACGAGCATCCACAAGGGATGGGTGTAAGTTTGCACCCGCTCAACCGTATTCCACACCAGGCCATACCCCTCCACCCAATTGATGACCGAACGAAGGGTGATAAATGTATCCTCATGCAACCACGCCTCGCGAAACAAGAGAAGTGCGTGACCTACTAGCAACATGGCCACAACACCCTGGCCTTGTTTCATGAGCTGCGCCTTTGTTTGGCGAATGGCAATCATGGTCAACTGCTTAAAATTGTGGGCTAGATGGCTCAAGGAAGCGGGCTTCTGCAGCATCGATCTCCAATTGGCTCACTCCCGCGCCCTGAAGATACGGTTCGAGTATCACATGATGGCTTGAGTTCTGTCTCTGCCGAAGCAGTTCGGCGCGCCACGGATCGGCGCTTGGGTCATAATCTTTGGCGATCTCTTCAAGAAGAACCTCAACCAGGGCAAGACCCAATGTCCCCCACCTTATATTTCGTCCGTCAGCAATGGTCAACCCACCAAATTCGCGCACATTGTGACATCCTTCCCATTCAAGCTTTCGTTTTTCAGCCATGCGCCAATTGTATACGATTACCCCTGGCCTACCCACTGTCAATAATCGGGTGTCAACAACGGGTATTAATGGGGGGAATTCTGGATACGGTAGAAAATGTGCCAGAACGCCAGAAAATGTGCCAGAACGCCATAAGATCCCTTACCTGACCTGGATTTCTGCTGACAAAAACGGTTGGTCTGATGTAAATGGTGGCGGTATCGAGTTCATATAGATGAAGTATTCACCAAACACTCATTTTGCCTCCGTTTTTCTGATTTTGTTTATGGGGTCTGAGTTGTAGCCATTCGCAAATAGGTGTAAGCTTCGCAAATAAATGATCCCAAATCTTCAGAAATAAATGATCTCTCTTCAAGCCAACCCTGGCGGGGATGTAGCCCTAAAAAAACTGGACCCGCTCAGCGCCTTCCTGAAGATCGCTTAACCGCCGTCTGGTATAGATTCGGGTCGTGTTGAGATCACTGTGTCCTAAAATGTCGGCCAGTGCCACCAGGTCATTGTTATTGTTTTCCAGGTAACTGTATGCAAAGGTGTGCCGCAGAATATGAGGTGTCACCCCTTCTAATTTCGACCAAGCAGCACTTAGCCACAACGGCAGCGACCCCCTCAGCCGTTAACGCCCCTTGCCGGCCAATAAACAGGGCGCTGCTGCCTTCCGCAACACGTTCCTTCATATAGGCCGTAAACACCTCACGGGCTTTCTTCGGCACAGGCACGTCCCGCTCCTTACCTCCCTTAGCCACCTCAGCCCGCACTAAGCATACTTAACTAATTGTATTATCTATAATAATTTCTTAAGATTCAAGACCCGCCCAGTAATAGGGAAGGACCCCGCGCCATGGACAAAATGCTTTTGACTGGACTGAGTGAACAACAACGTGCCCAAGCCCTATAGCGCCATCAAATCATACAACCTTATTTGGAAGGGAGCATGACACTGAAGGCGGTAGCCCTTTCCAATAGTGTTCCCTATAGTACGGCTCGGCGCTGGGTGCGCCGTTACCGTCGTGATGGTCTAGTTGGTCTAGCATACAAACGCCGCCTTGAAAAAGACATCATTGTCGCACGCCGACGACTGAACGATCTCCATTACTGGATGCGGGATGCCATGAACCCAAAGACGGAAACTGCTGATTATTGGACCTGGATAGAAGCAGAAGGGATATTATGAAAGTTGGTTATGCTCGCGTTTTCAACACCGATCTGAATACATCCACCCAGCTAGAAACACTCCAGCAAGCGGGTTGCAAGCATATCTTTATTGACAAGATTATCGATGCCACGACAGAGATTCCCGGGCTTGAGGCAGCGATGAGTTACATGCGAGCAGGAGACACGTTAGTGGTATGTCGTTTGGAACGCTTAGGCCGATCGCTCATAAACCTTGTAGAGATTGTCAACCAATTGGCAGCACGCGGGCTTGGATTTCAGAGCCTACAGGAGTCAATCGACACAACCTCAACAGAGGGCCAATCCGTGTTCGAAGTATTCGCGATTTTGGCAAAGTTCGAAAAAAACATGATCCGAGAACGAACCAAGATACGGCTATCCGCGGCACGGGCGAGAGGACGAAAGGGCGGTCGGCCAAGAGGGTTGTCTGCAGCTGCTCAGCATACGGCCATGCTGGCCGAGGAGCTTTACTTGGCGCGGGAACTTTCCATCAGGGAAATCTGCAAGGAGCTTTCAATTTCTAGAGGAACTCTCTACAACTACCTTCGGTTCAGAGGTATAAAAACGGGTGCCGAAACCAGAAGATCCAGCTGAAAAACGGCACTATAATTTCCCGCCCCAAGGTCTGTTACGGTTACAACGTTGGTGCCGGGGGATCATTTAATTCTGAAGAAAATGGTCCGATTAATTCTGAAAGTTACAATATACACAGATGATGCGCCAAAACTGGAAAATGCTCTTCACAAGAAATTTGAATCAAAACGTCTGAATTTGATTAATCTCCGGAAAGAATTCTTCCACGTATCGATTGATGAAATTGCCCAGGAAGTAAAAAACAATCATGGTGAGATTGAATTTACATTAGCAGCCGAGGCCACTGAGTATCGTCAGACGATTCAGATAAATAAAGAGGAGAAAGAAGAAACAAAAGCAAAACTTCCCGATCGTAAAACGACCACCTTTTCCACCAGCGATAAAAAAACGCCGCGGCGTTGGCCAGGGAAACCAGGGCCAGAGGGAGGGGATCAGAGGGGGAGTCTACCTCTGAGGGATATTCATACTTAAACTAAGAATTATTATTTAAACTATAAGGCTAGGGGTGGTTTGGGGGAGTTTTACTGCGTCACCCGCGGAATGTACGCCCCAACAGTCGAAAACAACAGGCTGATCTCAAAAGGTTTTTGCAGAAAGCCGTTGTACGCGCCGGGAAAATCACATTCCCGCTCCGAATAACCGGAACATAACAAAATCGGCAAATCCGCTCTCACCTCTCGCATTCTAGAGAAGGTTTGCAGGCTGCTCAAGCCAGGCATCGAAAAATCGAGAATCACCACGGCGATGCGATCAAGATGGGATCGCAGCAAGGAAATTCCCTCAGCCCCATTCCGAGCCTGAATAACCGGGATTCCTTCAAACGCCAAAAACTCGGTGAACGCCTGACGAATCGTGCGATCATCATCGATGATCAATACAGAGGACGGGAAATCCTCAACCATGTCTTCTTCTCCTGGTGTAGTGTCAAAACCATCCAAACCATTTGCTTTTGATGGCATCACTAGTACTGAAGTCATTATAGGTCAGAGGAATAATCTGATGAAGTAAAATGGAATTCTTTTTGTAAAATCCGTGTGAAACTTTAATCAAGATCTCACAGTCAAAATTGATAGGTCCGCGGATTTCGCAGCAGGTCGCAAAACTCTGCAAAAAAATTCAGAGTCAATCTGTGAAATCCACGGCCGGTTTTTAATCGTGACTCACTCAATACGTCTCAAAACAATGGATAACCCCTTCTTCAAACCCGGCTAAAAACGCATCATACCGCTGCTCGCCGCTGCCGTGCGCGTTGGGGTGAAACCAGGGCGTTTGAGCTGGATCTCCAATGGTGTACATTTGATAAAGCCCTTCTTCCAGATCCCCATCCTCAAGGTTTCCCCGTTGATCGAGATCAGCGGTATAAGCCCCGGCCAGACAATCCGCCTGCAGCTCGGTCGAAATGGTAAAATCTCGCTCAACCCCCAAATTCCGCTGGGCTAAGTGAGCCCACTCGTGGGCCATAATAGCCACCGGGGCAAAATCCCCAAACTCAGCCAGCGACCTTTCCATTAAATTGATGTCGTAAGCGATGTAATGACCGTAAGGGCTGTAAAAAGCGTTGTAACGCAGCCCAGGATCGGCCGGGTCGCTGTAGGCCCGCACGGCTCGCGGCGGATAATACACGTAATCCAGCTCTTCCGTGACGGTTGACCAATAAGCATTTAAATCACTGATGGCAAAATTTAGCAAATCATCGATAGAATCCGGACAGCCGTCGCCGTCAAACACACCGTTGTATGTCTCCGGCTCATTGGGGCACCGATCTTCTGATATCCCCTGTTCCTGATCACCTTCGTCTACCGGTTGTTTCTGATTCGACGCCAGGTCACCCCAGTAAGAAAACCTGCTTCGCCAGCCGAGCCGATAAAAAATTGATTTTTGTTCCACAATGACGACGGTATACCGTCCCCATTTGCCGATTTGATAATCATCAGAATAAATATCCCCTTCAGCAGCTACCGCCTGGGCACACGGCTCGAACTCGGCCGCTCCCCCACTGATCAGCTCCCCTCCGATAACGGCTGAACAAGCAGCGGTTTCGGCGGCCGCGGCTACGGAAACAAAGGCGATCAAACCCGATAACCCCAAGAGCAAAACGCTCCCAAACAGCAATCGCCTGCGGCCAATCCAGCTCATCTGATTCAATTGTTGCATCTTAAAGCCTCCGATCAATCGTAAAATGACAAGGATGAATATCAGTAATACGGCTGCAGAAGCGATCGCATCACCTGCTCAAAACATTTTGGTTCCAATTAAGGGTTTATTCATTTTTGCTCCTTAAACGCTTTGATAAGTTGCTGATAATAGGGTTAAATTACCGATGACCAATCTCATTAGGTGAAATAAGGAAGTTGTGCATGAATAATCCGACCAAAGGGCAAATTGAGGCGGAATTTTCACGAGCCATCATTCAATTTGAAAAAGAATATCTTGGACGGGGCCCCAAGGATGTAAGAACTTATTTAATAAATGATATGGTGTTTATGCGGCTCACTGGAATTTTAACCCCAGCCGAGCTGAAATTGGCCGAAACCGCCAATGGTCGAGAACTTGTCAAAAAAACACGCAGCCAATTATTTGAAACCTCCCTTCCCCTCCTGCAGGAAATGGTCGTGGCCATTACCGGGGCTGAGCTGGTGAGTTTACACACCGACATGAGCAGCAAAACCGGAGAACGGGTCATCGTCTTGACCACCAATACCAATTTGGAAGAGAAATTCCGCAAAAAGTAAAAATTTTGTTTAATACCTTGACAAAACCTGGACCGCCCCCTTAAACTGACGCTTGTCTTAGCAGACTGGGCAAAAGATACATCAAAACCTCAATCATTTTTATAGAGGTTTTGAAGGATTGGGTGCAAAGTAAGCTGGCATTCGTACCAAGCGTGGTGCGGGTGTCAGCTTTTTAATTGGCTGATGCCCGCACCATCGCTACCACTTCAGAAATAGTCACAATATCGGGAGGTTTTGTGAGTGAACTTCTAACATTTTTAGCCGTTTTTGCCATTGTGGCCATCGCCGCTCAGAAGGTTGGGCAACTATTTTCCAAAATTGGACTGCCTTACATCACCGGATATTTACTGTTGGGTGTTCTGGCCGGTCCCTTTATGTTTGGTCTTCTGCCAGAAGAATCGGTGGTTGAACTACGGTTCATCGAAGAAATATCACTGGGCCTCATTGCTTTTGTGGCCGGCAGCGAGCTTTATTTGCGGGAAATAAGGCCCCGAATCAGAAACGTGGGCACGATTGTCGGGGTCACGATGCTGATCGCCATTCCGCTGTCTGGTGTAGCCCTTTTCTATCTAACAGAGTTCATTCCCTTCACCGCCGGTATGCCTTTTACCAGCCGCCTGGCGGTCGCCATTCTGGGAGGAACAATATTATTGGCTCTCTCCCCTCCTTCGACAATTGCCGTCATCAAAGAAGTGCGCGCAAAAGGCCCATTTACCCGCACCCTGTTGGGCGTGACCGTGACCATGGACGTCGTTATTGTCGTTTTGTTCGCCGTGGCCGTGGCCTTTGCCAGCGCTCTCCTTAATAACACCGGCTTAAACGTCGCCTTTCTGGGGCTGTTGGCTGTTGATCTGGGCGCGGCCGTTTTGGTGGGATGGGGCGTTGGTAAAACGCTGCAGCTTATTTTGTCCTCAAATGGCTCAGACTGGTTAAAAATCGGTCTGATTCTCGGGTTGGGATACGGTATTTTTGCCTCTTCGCATTTCCTGACCGAATTAACTTATGGAACCGCCTATGAGCTCCACATCGAGCCGCTTCTGGTGGCGATGATCGGCGGTTTTTACGTGACCAACTACACGCCGTTTCGCAACCTGTTTGAACATTTACTGCACAAGATTGGCCCGGCCGTCTATGTGGCATTTTTCGCCCTCACCGGTGTGGGCATCAAGCTTGACATTCTCCTTGATACGTGGCCGATCGCCCTGGCCCTCTTCGTCGTGCGGTTTTTGGCCGTCAATTTGGGAGGGTTTGTTGGCAGCCAGATGGTGGGAGAAAACAGCAAATTCAAACAAAATATCGGTTTGGCCATGATCACTCAGGCCGGCATCGCTTTGGGCCTGGCCCGCGAAGTGGCCGTTGAGTTCCCCTCGCTTGGCGATGCGTTCGCGACCATGGTTATCTCTGTCGTGGTCATTAATGAGGTCGTCGGTCCTCTCTTCCTAAAGTATGCCCTTCAGCGCGTTGGCGAAACCAATTTGCCGGAGGACGAAGGGAAAGATATGCAGCGCGACGTGGTTATCCTCGGGATCGAAGAGCAGTCGCGCGCTCTGGCCCGCCAGCTCACCCAAGACGGGTGGAAAGTCATCATGGCGGATACCGATCGTCTGCACGTGGAACACGTGCAGGACGATGGTTTGGACGTGCCAATTTATCATCTTGGCGCCATCGATTCAGAAAATTTGACTCCGCTAATCAACAACAACACCGACGCGGTGGTCACTATGCTGGAAGATGACGCCTGTAATTTGAAGGCCAGCGAAATCGCCAAAGATAAAGGCGTCCTGCGGATTATCGCCCGGCCGCAAAGCACCAATCACCTGGAGGCTTTCCGGGAGAACGGCGCTTTAATCGTCGATCCGGTTTCGGCGATGGTTAATTTGCTTGAGCAAACCGTCCGCGCACCACAATCTACAGCGATTCTGCTGCATCAGGATTCCGGCCGCGAAATGATTCAGGTCACGATTAACAATCCGGATGTTGATGGCACGCTCGTGCGCGATCTACGGTTGCCAACCGACGTCCTTTTTATGGACGTCAGCCGCAACGGCGAAGTCATCCTGCCCAATGGGTACACCCGTCTGAAAATGAAAGACGAAGTGACCCTGGTCGGCCGAGGGGACAGCCTGGAAGAAGCGATTTTGCGTTTGGGTTATTAAGTG
>JASJCR010000049.1 GCA_030065875.1 Ardenticatenaceae bacterium
CAATTTTTGCCGCGCCCTGACCGGATTCAGATAACCGATTAGTGAATTGGCCAACAGGCCGGGGAAAATTTTTAGCACCAGTCGCCAGGGGAGCCTGAAGCCCGGCCGGCCGACAATCTCGTCGCGGTTGTTTTCCAAAACCTGGAGAAGAAGTTCACCGGCTACGGGGTCTTTACGGCCCAGGTTTCCGGCCACAGTGGTCCAGCGGCCGGGTTTACGCAGCGCGCTGGTCAGGTCGAGATACATGCGACCGGCGGCCAGCTTGGCCCATGAAGGGTATTTGTCAGCTGGCTTCCCGGTAGCAGCGGCGGTCATGCCCACATAGAGAAGCCGAAACATCTCCAGCCCCATGGGGGTCAGCGGTTCAGTAATCCCCTGAGCCGCAACGTTGAGACACATGTAAACGCGCAGCCCATCTTCCGGCGCAGGCAGCGGTTCCGGTAAGGGGTAAAGACCGGTGATGGGGCGAGACTGCACGATGAAAAAGCTTCCATCAATATAGACCCATTCCACATCTTGAGGCATGTCGTAAATTTGGCTGATTCGTTGGGCCAGGGCGTGCAGCTGCTTGAGATCGGCCGCGTTGAGAACCGGCTTCTCCTGCCGGTACTTGGGCACAGCTACATTTTCGGTACCGGTGGGCGTAAAGACGGTCATGATCTCTTTTTTGGCAATCTCGGCGGCCACCGGTGTACCGCTGTCGCTGTTGACAATCCACTGATCGGGCATGACCTGCCCCCCCACAATCGCCTCACCCAAACCCCAGGAGGCATTGATCAGCACCTCATCCCGACGGCCGTTTAACGGGTTGGCCGTGAACAAAATTCCGGAGACTTCCGCCGGGACCATATGCTGGATCACCACGGCCAGACTCACTTCATCGGGGCTGATTCCCTGCCGGTTTCGGTAGCTGATAGCTCGAGCCGTCCACAGGCTGGACCAACATTGCTTGATCGCTTCAAGCAGGTCCGGCACCCCTTTAATATTCAAATAGGTTTCCTGCTGCCCGGCAAAGCTGGCTTCTGGTAAATCTTCGGCCGTGGCTGAAGAGCGCACCGCCATCGCTTCCCCTGGCCGATATCGCTGAACCACAGCATCTGCCAGAGCGTCCGGGATGGTGCCTGCCAAAAACAGCGGCCGGATGGCATTTTCGGCGATCGTCAGCGTCACAGGATCGTCCGGATTGACACTGGTCAGCGCCTGAAGGATCTTTGGCTTGAGGTGATTATCGGCTACAAAATGATCGTAGGCGGCCGTGGTAACGTGAAAACCATCGGGCACCGGTATTTTGGCCAGCGCCATTTTGGCCAGAGACGCTCCTTTCCCCCCGGTGATGGCGAGATCCGTTGCCAGGGGATCAGCCAGCGGTAAGGTGTAGGGTGTTTGTTGATTCATGCCCTTCTCCTTTTGAATTAATTTTGAAATTGGCCAGTTAATCCAGTCGGGTAACCGCAATGATGGCCAGGTTAAAATCCCAAATCTGGTTGAGTAAACCGCGTAGAGCGGCCTGGTCAGCTACCGGTCCGGTAAGCGTCGTGATCTCGCCATTTTGAAGGTGTGTCGTCATGGTCAGGTTTTCAAACCACTCGGCCCAACAATGATCCAGACGGCCTTCCAGCTTGATTTGGTAACGGTGTAAATCTGAGGTTGGTTTATTTATCATGGCCCATATCCGGAATTACTCAATCGTTTTCAGCATGAGAATAAGAATTTGACTTCAGCAATAACTTAATTTGTAATTTGTGGCCTTATTGAACAGTTGAATGATGAAGTTTTAAAAAATAATCGGTTAGTCTTGTTCGGCCCCCACATCATTCATACCCCACGAGGGGAGGAAGCAAGCCTCCCCTCCCTGTGGGAGGGGAATGAGGGGAGGGTTTATGACCCAATTAATCTTTAAATTTCCATCATTTACCGGGCAGGTAAAGGTGCAACTTGGTTTACTTATCAGTATGCCACGGGAGAGGGGATCAATGACCATACGAAAGTATGGCTGAGGGTTGGACTTTGCTTTGGGAAGGCCGTGTCATGGCAAAATTTTCAGCTCGCGGGCGCGGGCGACGGCCGTCGTGCGGTTGTTAACTCCCAATTTGCCGTAGATGTTGCTTGTATGCCACTTGATTGTTGGCAGGGAAAGCACCAATCTTTGGGCGATTTGCCGATTAGACAGCCCTTCAGCGATCAGTGTCAGCACCTCTAATTCTCGTTCACTTAACGGTTCAATCAGCGATGGCGAGGCGGGAGAGGGGGTTTGTTCGATTCCTGGGAGTGTCTGTCCACACGCGGCAAGAAGCCTGGACAGGTAGGCGCGTCGGTTCTCGCCGGCAGCGGCCGCCCGCTGTCTGTTTAGTAGATCAACCACGCCATCTCCAGCATCCACAAAAAGACGAATAAAAGGCCCCTTTTCACCTATTTTTAAGGCTTCTTCCATATGGTGATCGGCCTGGGACAACGCCCCCTGTTGCCGGTGGGCCAGGGCGCTGAGAAGATGAATTTCAATTTGCAAATCAAACCGCTGCAGGCGTTGGGCATTGATGAGCAGCGTTTCCAGCAGCGTTAGCGCTTTTGCCGGCCGCTTTTGAGCCAGGTGTAATCGGGCCAGAATGACGAGCTCGTACTTTCTCAGATGCCCTTCGATGATATCGTCTACTTTTTCCAGCGCCTCGATATCGATCGTCTGGGGGATTTGGCGGGTCTGGCACCACGCTTCAACCGCTTTTGCATCCCCCTTAAGCAGGTTCAACGAAGCTTCGTAGATGGCTACCGCCATATCATCAAATTGGGTCCCTTTGGTTTGCAGTGCGATCTGACGGGCGCGGCGGCTGGCCCGGCTGGCGGCCGTCTCATTGTGGCGCACCTGCTGAATACGAGCCAGCCAGAGATGAGCGGTCACGGTTGATTGTTCCCGGTATCGTTCAGCCAGGGCCAGGCCGACTTCCGCCTGCTGCAAGGCGGTCTCCAACTCGTTCCATTCGTAATAAATTCGAGCCAGTCCCAGATGAGACTCCCCGGCGATAGGCAGCGGCCGTTCCGCCTCATTAGTGGCCAGCACAAGAGACTGCTCATAAATTTTTCTGGCCTTTAGCAAGTCACCTTCGCGCCACGCCTGGTTTGCCAGCCGCCCCAATGAAGCCACCGCGACGGTCATATTGCCGACCTGCTGACTGAGCTGAAACGCTTTCTCCAGCGTATCCACGCCCCGATCCAATTCACCCCGATAGAGAAAGGCCAGCCCCAGGACCCAGCTGCCAAATCCACGCAAAAAGGTTCGATCGGGGGCCAGCTGGGTCAGCGCCTGCTGCGCCTGTTCAATGGCCGTTATCCCATCACCACGCAAAATGGCCGACAAGCTCCGCACTAGGGATATCTCACCGGAAGCCCCTTCGGTAGAAACGTGCTGCAGGGCCGCCTCGACCTGTTCCTGGGCGTGCCCATCCATGATGAGCGTCCACCCATAGTACAGGCTCAGCAGGGGGCGCTGGACCAACTCTTTTTCAGGCAGAGCGGATATCCAGCCCATGACGGTGACCAGTTCACTGCGCATCAGCATCGCTTCCGCCTGCTGCTCGATCAACCGGGCTGCTTTATCGGTGATGCCCCCCTGCAGCAAATGCGAAATGGCATCTTCCGGGTATCCCTGCGCCTCATACCAGGCGGCCGCGCGCTCGTGGAGAATGGAAATTTGCTCAGGATGGGTTTGCGACAGTCGCTGGCGCAGCAAATCGGCAAACAGCCGGTGATAACGAAACCAGCGCCGCTCATCATCGAGGGAGACGAGGAAGAGGTTGGCTGATTCAAGCTGATTGAGAATTTCCTGGGCGTTGTGGATTGCGGATTGAGGGGGGACGGCTGTCGGTTTTTGATCCCACAGGATGGCGGCACATAGCGATGCCGAGAGGCGATCAAGTACGGCCGTTTGCAGTAAAAATTGGGTGACCTCGGCCGACTGGCGCGTCAACACCTCTTCCATGAGGTAGTCGAGGATAAAGCGATGACTCCCGCCAAATGTTTGCACAAACTCTCTCACGTTGGTTTGCCCCTGAAGGGAAACCGCGGCCATTTGCAGCCCGGCAATCCACCCTTCCGTCCGCCGGTTAAGCGTCTCAACGTCTGCGGCCGATAGAGGCCGCTGCATCACCTGCTTGAAGAAATCTTCAGCTTCTTCTGTTGAAAAACGCAGCTCTTGCTGGCGTATTTCTACCAGCTGACCCCGTGCTCGCCAGCGGGCCAGCGGCAAAGGAGGATCGGCCCGGGTGACCAGAATCAGATGCATTTGCGCCGGCATATGTTCGAGCAGGAAAACGATTGTTTTGTGGATTACTCGATTGTGGATGAGGTGATAATCATCAAGAATGAGGAACACGTGCGCGTCAGGTTGGGAAGTCAGGGCAGCCGTCACCTCATTGACGATATCGGTCATGACGTCGTTGGGAGCCGTATTGGATGCTGCTTTAGGGGGGGCGATTAAACCGGCTTTTGCCAGCGCAGCTTTCAAGTAGGTCAAAAAGCGGGCCGGATCGTTATCTTCTTCTCCCAGAGAAAGCCAGGCCACGCGATTTTTGATTGTCGATTTTTGATTGACGATTGATCTTTTTCCAGTGAGCGCATCGCTTACTCGTACTTCGTATTTCGTATTTCGTAAATCGCCAATCGTTAATCGATTCACCCATTCGCTAACCAGCGTCGTCTTCCCAAAGCCGGCCGGAGCTGACACCAGCAGAAGTCGATGGTAGCGTATCATTTCCAGTCGCCGCAAGAGATCGGATCGATCCACCAGGACGGGTCGAGCGGCAGGAATGGTCAATTTTGATTGCAGTAAAGCGGTCATAACAGGTTACCGACCATACTTGTTACGGTTACCTCATTATACCGGTTTCACCCGACCGGAATAGAGATGGCCATCGACTTAATCTTTACAGGGAAATCTGGCTGAATTAAAATATAGAGACCTTTCGCAGTTTGGGTGTGGTTCACGTTGAAGCGTACCAAGGAGTCCTTTTTCCATGGATAAGACAAAGCAGGCACTGCACATCATTTTGATGGGGCAGTTCCGGCTGCGTTATGGGGAAACGGCCGAGATTACCTTTGACACCCCCAGCCATCAATCTTTGTTAGCCTACCTCGTTCTTCATGCGGGTCAAACGCAAAAACGGCAGCACCTGGCCTTTATTTTTTGGCCCACTTCGACAGAAGGACAGGCACGCACCAACCTGCGCAAAGCCCTTTATCATTTAAGGCATACGCTTCCCCACGCTGCTGAATTTTTGCAGATCAACCGGCATACGGTGACCTGGTGTGCTGAAGCACCCTACACGCTTGATATTGCCGACTTCCAGACGGCTTTTTCGCAGGCGCAGCGGTCCACTTCCCCGGCCGACCGCCGCCGCGAACTGGCCCTGGCGCTGGATAAATATCATGGGGAACTGCTGCCCGGTCACTATGATGCCTGGGTTTTGGCCCAGCGCGAACTCCTGCAGCAGAAATATGTGTCCTGTTTGACCCAATACATTCAGCTACTGGAAGAGGCTCGCGAGTATGCTGCAGCGGCCGCGGCGGCCCAGCAGCTGCTGCAGATTGATCCGCTGCACGAGGCTGCCTACCGCCGCTTTATGCGTCTCCAGGCCCTGAGCGGCAATCGTGCCGGAGCGCTGCGAACTTATCATACCTGCGATACGATATTGCAGCGCGAGCTGGGGGTCGCCCCCAGTACAGCCACGCAAAATGCGTATCGCCAGCTGCTGGCGCTCAAATCAAACGTCGTTAATTTAACACCCGCCCGTCTTCCCCTGGTGGGTCGAGAAGCTGAATTATCGACGCTGCACGCCGCCTGGCGGCAGGGCTCTCGCAGGCAGCCGCAGCTGGCCTTGATTCGCGGTGAAGCAGGGATTGGAAAAACGCGCCTGGCGGAGGAACTGCTCGATTGGGCTGCCCGTCAGGGTGTACCAACCCCGCGGGCCAACTGCTATGCGGCCGGGGGCAGTCTGCCGTACGCCCCGATCGCGGACTGGCTGCGAGCGGCGGTTTCGACCCGGCGCTTAAACGAACTCGAAGACAGGTGGTTGAGGGAAGTCAGCCGGGTTGTGCCGGAAATCATCGGTGAAAGAGCAAATTTGAGCCCACCCGGTCCGATAACCGAGAGCTGGCAGCGGCAGCATTTGTTTACCGCTCTGGCTCACGCCATGCTGCAACAATCCCAACCGTTTATTTTGTTTATCGATGATTTGCAATGGTGTGATATCGACACGCTGGAGTGGCTTTGTTTTTTACTGCATTTTGATGCCCGGTCGCGCTTTTTGGTATTGGGCACGGTGCGAACAGAAGAGATTTCTGGTGGGCATCCGCTGATTACCCTCTGTCAAGATTTGCAGCACAGCGGCCGCATCATTGAGGTCGATTTAGGGCGTTTAAACGCCTCGGCCACCGCGGTTCTTGGTGGTCACGCGACCGGTCGGCCGCTTGACCCAGCTCACGCCGCCCAACTATTTGCCGAAACTGAAGGGGTCCCGCTGTTTATTGTGGAAATGGCTCGAGCCGGTTTCCAATTTACTGAAGAAAACGATCTTTTTGGCCCTCATCACAACCCATCGACGGAAATTGAGCTGCCGCCCAAAGTACACGCTGTTATTGAAGGCCGCCTGGCCAACTTATCCCCCACGGCTCGAGAATTGACCGCCTTGGCGGCTACAATCGGCCGGACATTCACCTTTGAGCTGTTGGCTGCGGCCAGCGCAGAACCGGAAACAACGCTGGTGCGGGCCGTGGATGAGCTGTGGCAGCAGCGGATCGTGCAGGAGCAGGGGATTGAGGGATACGACTTCACGCACGATAAGCTGCGACAGGTTGCCTATGTGTCGCTTAGCCCGGCCCGCCGCCGCCTGCTGCACGGCCACATTATCAAGGCCCTTGAGGCCCAGAGAGCGGCCGGTCAGGAAATTGATGAAAGTCAACTGGGTGACCACTATGTGGCCATCGGCCAGGTTCAGGCGGCGATCGCCAGCTACCGTCGAGCGGCAAAGGCGGCCGCACATATTTATGCCCATCAGGAGGCGCTGGCCAACTTAAACGCCGCTGTGATGCTGGCGGAAAGAATCGATGCGGATGGAAGCTTACTGTCGTCGTTGCATCACGAACAAGAGGCTGTGAGGGCCATGATTTAGACCCCTCAAATCGCCTGCACCGACTACCACACAAAACTCTCTTTCGGGAACGATCTGGGAACGATTGCTCTGCAATAATATTCCTAATAAATAGTGAGAATGTTCGCTTGTATGCAGCCCTTATGGCAGGACTGAGTGGAGCAAGACCATGTTATCAGACCATGTGGAAATTTACCGCAGATTGTTTAACGAATACTGGGCCAAAGACGATGAAACAATTCTGGATGCCTACGTGTCGATCGATCACATCAACCATACGCTAGGCGTACATGGCCCGAATGAGTATCGGGAGTTTATGAAGCCATTCAGGTTGGGACTGCCGGATTTCCATTTTGATATTCATTTTCACCTGGTTGATGGGGATTACGTTGTCATCGTATGGACCGCGCACGGCACCCACCTGGGTGAATTTATGAGTGTCCCAGCCACCGGTAAAAAAGTTTCCTTCAATGGGACGTGTATCGCTCGTTTTGAAGACGGCATGGTCGTGGAGGAGTGGTCTTACCCGGACCTGATGGGGCTAATGCAGCAGCTTGGCGCCTTTCCAGTCATGGCCTAGTCACCAAGGAGAAACCGAATGATACTTATTGCTGGAGCAACCGGATTGTTGGGGGGGATCGTCGCTTATCAACTGCTGGAAAAAGGAGAGGACGTGCGGATTTTGATTCGTCACGATTCTCCGGCTGCCGAGCTGGCCAAACAGGGGCTGGCAACGCCGGCCCAAATGCTAATTAATAATGGCGCGCGGCCGATTTATGGAGATTTAAAAGATGCGGCATCGCTGGACGCCGCGTGCTCGGGTGTTGAAACGGTTATCACCACAGCCAATTCGATCATGCGTGGTGGCCCGGATACCATTGAAAGTGTTGATTTAAACGGGACGAAAAACCTAATCGATGCGGCCAGAACGGCCGGGGTAAAACATTTTATATACACCTCGGCGGCCGGGGTTGATATCAACCACCCGAATCCGTTTTTCCAGGCTAAGGCGACCTGCGAAGCTTATCTCGCCCAGAGCGGTATGGTCTACACCATACTCAAACCAGGGGTGTTTATGGAAATCTGGATCGGTGCTGTAGTGGGTATGCCGCTGCAGGCCGCTCAGCCGGTTACCCTGGTGGGGCAGGGGGATCATAAACATGCGTTTGTGTCTGTTCAGGACGTGGCTGCTTATGCGGTCAAAGCGGTGGATCATCCAGCTGCCCGAAATGCAGCAATTCTGATCGGCGCTCCGAGAGCTTACTCGTGGACCGAGATCGTTGAAGTGGTGGGCCAGGTGATGGGGCATCCCTTGCCGATCAACTACGTCTCAATTGGAGAGCGAGTGCCCCTCATTATGGAAGAAATGTCGCAGCTTCTAACTACTATGGAGACCTATGAAGATAAGATCGATATGGCACAAACTGCAGCAATTTATGGTGTTGAGCCAACGCCACTGACCAAATTTGCGGCCCGATTTTTCAAGGTTGGGGTGCAACCATCAAATTAATTCCGGCGAGGAATCGCCGGTAAGGAGCTTGAATCATGTTTGCAAGAGTAATGTCCATGAAGGTGAAGCCAGGTCAAATGACTGCCGCGCTTGACCTCGCAGAATACGTCGTGGTGCCCACACTTGAGACCTATCCAGGATTTGATCACTGGTATTCATTTGTGGATTGGGATACGGAAAAAGTAATGTCGGTGGCCATTTGGAGAAACGAAGTCGACATGAATCGTTACAGCCGGGAGGTTATGCCCGGTGTGCTGGCGGCGATGGGGCAACATGTCGAGGTCGAAGACAGCGTCATTCAGCTCTTTGATGTGGCTATCAGCACCGAGAGCAAGATTCCCCAACCGCTGACGGAAATCTTTTAATTGATCCTGATCTTTGCCAATAACTAGCGGCGGATTTTGAGAATCACGCAGAATGAACTGTGAATCAACCGAGGTTGGCTACGTTTCAACGCAGCGCGAGCCGACCGGTGAAGGGGATGACGAGTCATAAGCCTGAGCGAACTGGCGCTGAGGTCAATCACAAACGAATAGGAGGAAACATCCTCAGTGGCTGCGTTTGGCGGTTTTGAGCGTGTTTCCTCCTTTTGTTATCTAGCATGAGTTTACGGATAAATCACATGCACCAAAATAAACAAATGATCGAAATCAAACAAGATCAGGCTGCTTCACAACTGTTTACTCTTCGGGTGTGGTCGGAGGAGGTGGACCGCGGCCGTTTTGAAATCCGCGGTACGCTCATGCATGTCTTGAGTGGGGAAACCCACCACTTTCGCGACTGGACGACGCTCACCTGGTGGATTGAACGGCTGGTCAAAAAAAATGATAATTGTTCTAGATAGCTGAAAAGGAGTAGCACATGTTAGCGGTTACCAAAAACAAACTGTTAATCGCCCTGGTAATCTTTATTTGCCTGATTGCCGTACCAGCTGCTTGCACCCCAACGACCTTAGACATTGAATCCAGCGACGATCCCATCCCCGAACAGGGGGATGTGGTAGAAGACATTCAGGAGCCGGTAGAAGTGCCAGAGGCAGATGAGAGTTCAGAAGATTCTGAGGCTGAGCCGGAACCAACACCTGCTGATGACGATCAGGGGGAACCCCCTACAGGCGATGAAGGGAGTGAATCGATGGATGGTGAGGTTCCCATCGAGCCTGAGTTTGGCTCTGAGGTGCTGCCTTGCCCACCCAAGGGAAGCACCCTTGTCCTTGGTTTTGATCACGCTCTGACCGTGAACTACATGGAGACTTCGCTCAGCCACTTTCTCCATCAGGGATGGCTTAACCTAACCATTACCGACGACAACGGCACGATTGCCTCTATTAGCTCTGGGCCACTGGTCTATACCATGGAAGGCGTTATGAGTCAGGAGTGTTCGCTTACTTCGGAAGGCACGATGACCCCATCGGCCCAAGGTATGTGTGAAGCCGGGGTGGTTAATCTCATCATTGAAGAGAATTGGAGCGCTCTCAACGGCCAGATGACCTGCATTGATCCGGATGATGGGGACGTCGAAATTATGCCGTTTAATACACCATCAATGGGTAAGCGAACCCACAGCGGGGAGAATGGTCTGGGGGAGATCTTTTACCTGGTTGAGGGTGCCCAGGGGTACACGACGATGCGGCCGTTTATCGAGGGTGATGGGTATCACAGCTGGACGCTGTATGCTCCTGACATTGAGCTAGAGCCCCTGGTACCTGAAGAGTAAATCGACAGAAATGATGCTTTTGGCACGACCTTCTGGTATTAAGATCGTTGAGTGACACACCGATTTGCAAAAAGCCCGCCTACCGTCATTCACGCGTCGGAGCTGTTCGCTTAATAAATGGGAAAATGCGCTTTTCAGTCCGACAATTTCCCCCTCCCGATTCGGGAGGGGGCTAGGGGGTGGGTCTTTTGACGGTCCGCTTCCTCCTCCTCCAGCCCCTCCCCGACACGGGGAGGGGAGCCAGTTGGACTGTTTGAGGGCAGAATATTTACTTGTCTGCCCCTGAACCACGCCGGGAGGGGGAATTTGTTGAGTTGGGAGGCGTATTGGAGAGTATGCTATATTGGGATGGCAATTAGGGCGATTCTATACAATCAGGAGTTTGCAGAACCATGCAGGATCATCAGGTTCAACCGGAAGGTCGAAACGCCTTCATCTTTATTGCTGTCGTAATCGCAGTGCCCTGGCTCGGCCGATCCCTCGATATTTTGCTGGAAAATCAATCAACCCGGCCTGGACTGCTCATATGGATTGCCACCCCGCTGGTCGCTTCGCTTGGGCTGCGCGCTTTTGGCGGCAGCGGCTGGCAAGATTTGGGCTTACGACCGCACCTGCGCGGCAACGGCCGCTGGTACGCTCTTTCGCTTTTAATCTATCCGGTATCGGCGCTGATGATCGTACTAACTGGCCTGATTATTGGGGCGGTTTTGATACCCGATTTATCGCCTGCCAAAATCGGAGCGGTGGGCACTGCTGCGGGGGCTGCTCTGGGGCCACAGTTTGTGATTAATTTGCTGGAAGAGTCCGGTTTTCGCGGCTTTTTGGCCCCAAAACTGAATGCGCTGAAGGTTAACAGCTGGGCAGCGCACGTGATCGTTGGGCTGATCTGGGGAGCCTGGCATCTGCCTTATTTCTCTTTTGTCACCAGCTACTCTTCTGAAAATTTTGATACCCTAGTCCCCCGCTTTCTGGTTGGAACCATTGTCGCTTCAGTGGTTTATGGAGAGATTCGCTTGTTAACCGATTCGGTGTGGCCGGCCGTGCTTATGCAAACGGCCGGAGGCGCTTTTTTGACCGGTCTGCTGGCAGAGCGCTTTTTACTCGTGACCCCCGAACTGGAGTTCCTCTTTCTGCCGGTTGTGGAGGGAGTCCTGACGGCGCTTGTCTTCCTGATTGTGGGCGTGGGTCTTTACCGAGCGAGAGTCAAAAAATATGCGGGAAGCGGTTGATGAGGCCGGCCGTTTAACGCGTGTCCGTTTTAGTGATTTTGGTTACCTGCCTATCTGAGCCATCCGGTTTGAGCGGCTTGACCTTTGTCACCCTCAGACGGGGCAATTAATCACTATCGGCCGTGGCGCGGCGAGTTTACAATGAAAATAGGATCATTGTAAAGAGCCGCGGATATCATCTTGTCGATCTGCCCGATTTGCAGAATATATTGTGTTCAACCTCTTCCGAGAAGTTCACGGCTCAAAATATTTGATCAAAGTCAACCCATGTTGGAAATTAAAGATTTGCAAAAAGTGGTTAAACGGCACACGGTACTGGATATACCGACGTTCACGCTTGACGCCGGGGAAATCACGGCCATCGTCGGCCCGGCTGACAGCGGGTTGGAGCCGCTGCGGCAGCTGTTGACCGGCCGTCAGCGGCCAACGGCCGGCAGTGTGAGAATGAATGGCTTAAGACCGGCCGATCATCACCAATTGGTTAGCCAACAGGTTGGGGTCCTTTTTGCTGATGATGCCCTCTTTGCGTCCCGATCACCCCAGGCCAACCTCGATTTTCATGCCCGGCTGCGGGGATTGCCCTCCGGGCGAGTTGAAGAGGTGCTGCAAATGGTGGGATTAGCCGATCATGCTCGAAGCAAGCTTGACCAGCTTTCCAGCGGGCTGCGCCGGCGGCTGGCTTTTGGGGTGGCCGTGCTGCACAATCCCCTTATCTTGCTTTTAGTTGATCCATTTGTCCGCTGTGATGAACCCTCGATAACCCTGCTTAGCCAGCTTATTAGCGACTATGCGGCAAACGGCGGCGCGATCTTGATTTTGGCAGATTCAAACGCCTATCTTACCGAGATATGCGATGTCGTATACCAGATGGAATCCGGCCGTATCGTCGCCGCCCACCGGCCGCGAGAAGAGCGAGCAGCCGCCCGGCCGTTCAAAATTCCGGTGAAGCTTGAGGGGCGAATTGCCCTGATCAACCCGGCCGATATTCTCTATATCGTGGCTGAGAACGGCCGCACGATGCTCCATACGACGGCTGAACCCTTCCTCTCTCAATTCACCCTGGCCGAGTTAGAAAACCGCCTCGGCCGCAGCGGCTTCTTTCGCGCTCACCGCAGTTTTCTCGTCAACCTGCAGCACGTCACCGAAGTGATTCCATACACCCGCAGCAGCTTTAGCCTGCGCCTTGACGATCCCAAAGGCACGCTGGTTCCCCTCAGCAAAGATGCCGCGCAAGAGCTGCGCACTCTGTTTGATTATTAACAATTATTAATTAACTCAAGTTGCTACCCTAACCCCTGTCATTCCGAGCGAAGCGAGGAATCTCGTCAAGTGGCAATCAGGCCTAGATGGCTGAAAATGGAAGCGCTTCTCTTCTAGATAGCTTTCACTGGAAATTGACGGGATCCTTCGCTTCGCTCAGGATGACAGGGGGGCCATGGGCGATGGAGACACGCAATGAATCTATTAACCAGTTATCTTGTAGACCGCCATAATTCATCGGGAAAGTATGGTTGCAACTTGAGTTATTAATTAGTAATTATTAATTGGTAAATGATCCTGCGCCTTTCAACCGCAAAAATGCACCTTTCGGAGGAAAAATAATGCGGGACGTCTTCTTTTTATTTACGCTGGTATCACAGCCGGAGATCTATTCCATTTTGAGCGTTTAGCCGGTTGAGGAGGAAAGCGTGAAGCAAAAAGATGATTTGTCAGCAGCGATTGCAGTTCAGGGGTTGACCCGCCATTTTGGGGACCTCTGCGCGGTTGATCAGCTGACATTTACCGTGATGCCGGGGGAAATATTTGGCTTTTTAGGGCCAAATGGGGCGGGGAAGACCACCACAATCAAAATGTTAACCGGCCAGCTGCGCCCCAGCGCAGGCACCGCAAAGGTGTGTGGTTTTGACGTGGTGACCGACCGGCGCCAGCTGATGCCGGCTATCGGCGTTGTCTTTGAATATCAAAATGTGTATGAGCGGTTGACCGCCCGCGAAAATTTGCGTTTTAGCGCCCGACTTTACGGGTTAAAACAGCAGCGTGTCGAAGAATTACTGGCCCAAGTAGGCCTCCTCGAAGCGGCCGACCGTCAGCCGCGGCATTTTTCCCACGGCATGAAGCAGCGACTGCTCATCGCCCGCGCGCTGCTGCACCGGCCGCGGGTTCTCTTTCTCGACGAGCCGACCAAGGGGCTTGATCCGGCGGTCTCCCGCGACATCCGCCACTTTATCCTCGATCTCAAGCAGCAGGGGGTGACCGTGTTTTTGACCACCCACTACATGGAAGAGGCGGAGCGGCTTTGCAATCGCGTGGCCATCATAAACCGAGGACAAATGATCACCCTTGATAAACCTGAAAATTTAAAACAGCAAACCGGCCTGGAAGATGGCTCACTTGAAGATGTTTTCCTGGAGCTAACCGGAAGGAGTTTGGTTTAATGACTGCTTTGCAATCTTTACCCACCGCTAAAATTCCCTGGAGCGGGCATCTACGCATCATCTGGACTTTGGCCGCAAAGGATATTGTCGCCGCTTTAAAAAACAAAACGACCCTGACCACCATTATCATTTCACTCTTGATGGTGTTCTTCTATCGCTATATGCCGCTTCTAACCTCGGATGGGGACACGCTGCGGGTCTTTGTCTATGCGGAAAACGACTCTGTTTTCCTGGAGGCGTTGGAGCGCAGCCCGGCCCTGTCGATCTATACGACTGATTCTTATGAGCGAATGATCGACGTGTTGTCGGATACGGAAGAGGTCGAATTGGGATTGGTTATCCCTGAAGCGGCTGAGGCCCAGCTCGTTGAGACCACAGGTCCAATCGAGATTGATGGGTACGTCATGTATTGGTTGACTCCCGACCAGCGGGCTGAGGTCAAAGCACTACTAGAGGCCGAGCTGGCCATAGAATTTGACCGGCCAATCACGCTCAACCTGCAGGATCATGAGGTTTTTCTTTCGGCTGAAAGCGGTTTCTTTGGTTTCGGAGCCACGTTCGCCTTCATTTTTGTGCCCCTGATGATTGGAATTTCGCTGATTCCGCACCTGATGGTCGCCGAGAAAAAAGACAAAACGCTGGATGCGCTGCTCGTATCTCCGGCCACGGCCGCCCACATCGTAACCGGGAAGGCGCTTGCCGGTATTTTTTACTCCTTGACCGGTTACGTTGTCATTTTTGCGGTGTTTCGCTATTTGATTATCCAGTGGGGGCTGGTGCTGACGGCCGCACTGGTGGCCACCCTGTTTATGACCGCAATCGGCCTGCTGTTGGGCAGCTATGTTGAAGTTTCCGCTCAGCTGCAGTTGGTCGCCTGGTTTATCATCCTGCCGCTGCTGCTGCCGGTTTTGCTGATCGCTTTGGAAGGGCTTATACCGAGCAGCGTGATCGCCTTCATGCGCTGGATACCGACCGTTTCTGTGGCCAAGATTTTTCAGCTCGGGTTGACACCCGACAAAGGGTTTGCGCTTTATGCGGCCGATCTAATTGTCTCCTTGGGAGTTTCTCTGCTGCTTTTTGGCAGCGTGGTTTGGTTCGTGCGCCGCCAGGATCGTATTTAAGTCGTGCAAGGTGGGAGAAAAGTAATGACATCTTTAAAACAAATTACACATCACCCCCCCGGCTATTGGCGTCGGGTGTTGATTTTGGCAAGCAAAGATATCGTCGATGCGTTTAAGAACAAGACGATTTTAACCATATTTCTGGGGCTGTCTTTTATGATTTTGAGCGTCCAGGCGCTGCCACTTCTTCTCCAGATCGATGACCGCCCCACTGTGGCCATTTATGACCCGGCCCGTACGCGTGTCTCAGATTTACTGCGGCGGGAGGGGATGGTCCAAATTAATGAGCTGCGACGAGAGACTCAACTTCTCGATGTGGCCCGCAGCACCAGCGGTACATTACTGGCGGTGAATTTGACGGAAAATTGGCCGGAAACAAGCGGGCCGTTAACGGTTGAAGGGTATATCGCCCACTGGATTCCGCCAGAAACCGCTGCCGCCGCCAAACGGCAGGCGGAGACGGCTCTGGCGGAGGTCATCGGCCGTCCGGTTGAAATCACCGTCCAGCAAGTGTATCCAACCCCTGAATCGGGTGGCCATACCATCATGATGGGTCTGGGCTTTGTTATTGCCGTGACGATGGTCACCTCCATTGTCGTTCCGTCTTTGCTGATTGAAGAAAAAACGGCTCACACACTGGAAATGCTGCGGGTCTCTCCGCTCACGGAGGGGCAAATCGTGCTGGGCAAAGGTACGGCCGGTTTTGTATTTGGGCTGGTGGCGGCCGTCACCCTGCTTCTCTTTAATTGGCGTATGGTTCGTTTTTGGGACGTGATGATCATGGCGGTCGCCGCTGGAACCTTGTTTGGGGTGTCTTTGGGGTTGCTGATGGGCATGCTTGTCAAAGATGAAAGTGCGATGCAGCAGTGGATCGGCCTGCTGTCTGTTTTGCTGCTGGCTCCGCTGATGACGGTCTTTGTAGACAGCAGCCGCCTTCCCGACTGGTTAATGCAGCTGATTGAGCGGCTGCCGCCGGTTGCTCTCTTTGAGCTCGTCCGAATGGCGTTGTACGAGGAGCGCTTGCTGGCAGAGACCCTGGCCAACTGCGGTTTAATTCTAGCGCCCTCGGCGTTGCTGCTGGGGTTTGTGATTTGGCAGCTGCAGCGGTGGGAGGTGGCGTGATGAGGACCCGGGCTGCGAGAGAATCCGGGATATTTCAAATATCCCGGATTCTGGTAAGAGTCATCTTTCTCTTATGCTCCCTGGCTGCGGTAATCGCCTGCGCTGGCGGAGCAAACGCGCCGCCCACCGGAGAAGCGGCGGCTGTGACGGAGGCCAGGTCTTCGGGGGAGCCGTTCACTCCCATATTCGAAGAGGACGACTGCCCTTTTGAACTGCCATTCAATTTTGATGAAGAGCAGGTGCGCTGTGGCATGGTGATTGTGCCCGAAGACCACCACCGGCCGGCCGGACCAGCGATTCGCCTGGCGGTGGCCATCTTCAAAGATGATGGAAGCGAGCAAGACTCTCAGCCCGACCCACTAATTGTGCTGGCTGGCGGGCCTGGTCAAAAGCTGCTTGAACAGGCGATGCCGGTGGCCGATCTGCTGGCTCCCCTGCATCCCGGCCGCGACCTGATTTTATTCGATCAGCGGGGGGTGGGATTTTCGGAGCCGGCTCTCGACTGCCCGGAATTTATAGTTGCGCTGCTCGAAAATCTAAATGAGACCGATGCCAACCTGGCGGCCAAAAACAGTTTTGAGGCGTTGATCGCCTGTCGGGATCGGCTGATGGCTGAGGGACACAATCTGGCCGCATACACCACCTGGCAAAGCGCGGCCGATGTAGAGATGATCCGCCAAGCGCTGGGATACGATTTGATTAACCTGTACGGCGGCTCCTACGGTTCACTTCTGGCCCAAGCGGTCATGCGCGACCATCCACAGCACATACGCAGCGTCATCATGGATTCGATCTGGCCGCTGGAAAAGAGCTTTTTTGTCGAGGTGACCACCGTCAGCGGTGAAGCGATGGTGCACATGCTCGACCGTTGTGCGGCTGATGTTGAATGCCGTGCAGCCTATCCCCACCTGGAAGATGCGCTGTACGAAGTGATCGACCGCCTCAACGCCGATCCCCGGCCAATCAAGGTGACTCACCCCCTGACGGGCGATAGCTACCGCGCTTATTTGACCGGCGATATGGTTTTTGGCAACGTGCGAACCTTTATGTACGATACGGCCGCCATCCCCATTTTGCCACAGGTGATTTACGAGGTTTATGAAGGGGAATACGAGCTCATGACCCGCCTCTCATCGATCAAGCTGGCCGCTTTTGACCGCTTGAGCACCGGTATGGAACTGTCGGTGGCCTGCACCGATGATCTAACCGGTCATACGCTAGAAGAATATTTTGCCTTGCTGGATACGCTCCCCCCACCGCTGCAGGGCAGCGCTTCACGGGAGACGATTCGTCGTTACGGGATATTTGCTGTCTGTGATGCATGGCCAGTTGAAGAAGCGACGCGCCGGCCGTTGACGAGCGACCTGCCGACGCTGCTGCTGTCCGGCGAGTTTGATCCGGTGACGCCGCCCAAATACGCGCCGCAGGTCGACGCTCATCTGAGCCACAGCTTCGCCTATGAATTTCCTGGGGTGGGCCACAGCCCGTTGGGGTCGAGCGAATGTGCCCAGGAGATGTTTCGCGCCTTTTTGGATGATCTGCATCACGCTCCGGACGACGGCTGCCTGGCCGATTACGACATCGATTTTGCCGTCCCGGCCGATTATGACGTATCGGCCCTGGAGCCGGTGACGATTTTGGAGTTTGGCATTCGCAGTATGGCCCCGGCCGGCTGGCGGCAGGTGGAGCCGGGGGTGTTTACCTCACCTGATTTTGCGCAGATATTTTACCTGTTAAAAATCGAGATGCCGCTGGAGGGGTTTATCGAAGAAAATGATTTGGACGGCCCCTACGATGAGCGGGAAATCAACGGCCGGGTGTGGCAATTTTACGAGTTTCACCCGTCGGATCCCGGCTCAATCGGGATCGACGTGATTTCCATGATTGACGACCACTCATTTTACGATGTGGCCGTCGTCACCCCGGAGCAGGGTCGAGAGCTGGTGGAAAGCAATTTGCTCTTCCCCGCGCTTGAGGCGTTTGCTGAAGTGCTGCCGGGCAGCTAAGAAACGCAGCCGTCAAGCTGGAGGGGCCTTTTAAGGATCAATTAATCTTTTTAGCGGAACTTTAAATCAGGTTGGGAAAACAGCTAAAATTTTAATCCTCTGCCCAAAAGCCCCTTACTTCAGTACTATTTAAGCGGACAGGCGGCAAAATTCTTTCTTCGAATTGAGCCAAGTAACTCGTTTACATCAGCGCCATCTAAATTGATCTACTATGCATGCTGGTGGGATTTAACCAATTCAAATCCAAATTCCAAGGAGAGGAATTAACTATGCATGGTGTAACTCAGAAAAAGCTAATTTTATTATTGCCACTGGCACTGGCGCTTTCGGCAACCCTGTGGCTCACCGGGCAGCTGCGGAGCCAAACCGTCGCCGCCCAAACCGCGACAAATGACGCCCGGCTGTACGTGGCCCACCTGGCCCCGTTTGCCATGGATCCAGGGACAAGCGTTACCGTGACGCTCAACAACACGGCCGTGCTGACAAATTTTGAATACGGAGACTCAACCGGGTATCTGGACGTGGTTTCCGGGACGTATGACGTGGAGATATTTGCCGGCAGTTCGGGCACAGCTGCAATAACGGGCACGGTTGACCTGATGGCCGGAGAAGATTACACGGCGATTGCCATTGGTGACGGTGCCAACCAGAGCCTGGCTCTCCTTCCTTTAGGGGACGACAACAGCGCCCCACCGGCCGGGCAGGCCAAGATTCGCCTGGGTCACCTGGCCCCGTTTACCAACACGCTGGCTGGGACCACGGCCGATGTGCGTCTTCAGGATGACACGATCCTGCTTGACGATGTGCAGTTTGGTACCGTCGATGTGGGCTATACGGTCGTCGTGACGGCCGGACTGGTGGATGTGAAAATCACCTCTCCGGACGGCACAGTGACGCTGATCGATCCCCGGCCGTTTATGGCAAAGGATGGCGACGTGATCAGCGCCTTTGCGGTCGGTGATGGAACCAACCAGGATCTGGGTGTCTTTGCCATCACCAACGGCTCCGAAGGCGTTTTCCTGCCGCTGGAGACCGAGTCACGTCTCTATGTAGCCCACCTGGCCCCGTTTGCCATGGATCCGGGGACCGGCGTAACCGTCACCCTGGACAGCAACCCGGTGCTGACCAATTTTGAGTATGGGGATTCAACCGGCTATTTGTCCCTCGATCCGATGACGTACACGGTTGAAATCTTCCCCGGAGGCAGCGGATCAGCCGCGATTTCCGGCACGGTTGGCCTGATGGCTGGCCAGGATTACACGGCAATCGCCATCGGTGACGGTGCCAACCAGAGTTTAGGTTTGGTGCCTCTTATTGATGACAACACCCCACCGCCGGCCGGGCAGGCCAAGATTCGCCTGGGTCACCTGGCTCCGTTTGCCAGCGCCCTGGTCAGCACCACGGCCGATGTGCGTCTGCAGGACGGCACCGTGCTGCTGGATGATGTCGTATTTGGCGTTGTGGATACCGCTTACATGGTGGTTGTGCCTGCTGGCGTCGTTGACGTCAAGATCACGACCCCTGACGGCAGCACCACCCTCATCGATCCGGCGCCTTTCATGGCCAACGACGGGGACATTATTAGTGCCTTTGCGACCGGTGATGGTACCAATCAGCCTCTGGGCGTCTTTGCCATCATCAATGGGCAGGAAGGATTTTTCCTGACCTTAATGACCGAGATTTCGTATTTGCCGGTAGCTGCCAAAAATTGATGGGCAGCGGTAAATCTATTGAGGAGGGTCTCAAGGCCCTCCTCTTTCTTTTTTGGGTGAAGGCAGTGGAATAGATTCCATGCTTATCATTATCAGAAATGGAAGCCTGCACATCACGAGCCGATACCAAACCAACATTATTTCTTGTTCGGACGAGGCAAACGGTCGGTACCCTGGTTTCAGGGACAAAATGGCTAATTATTCGAGGGTCATCTTTTGCTATAGTTGATTTATCAATTATTGTGGCAAAGGTAACCCTCATGAAATCAAAAGGATATTGGGCCATCATTTCGGCCGTTGGGATTGTGATTTTTCTGGGCGTGATGGGCCGGCTCGTCTGGGCGGCCGCCGGCGGCACCGCCTTCACCTATCAAGGTTATTTGATCGACGGCGGCTCCACCGCCAACGGGAATTATGATTTTGAATTTCGCCTGTACGATGCGGAGACCGCCGGGAACCAGATCGGCAGCGTGATCACCGTTGATGATTTGGCCGTCAGCGATGGGGAGTTTCGCGTCGACCTCGATTACGGGGTCGATATTTTTGACGGCAGCGATCGCTGGCTGGAAGTCAGCGTTCGCCTGGGCAGCGACTCCGGTGCCTATACACTACTCAGCCCGCGCTCTCAAATTGGAACGACGCTTGAGGCGATCTATGCCGAGGATGAAGACGCCATCCTGGGAAATGAATGGAATGTCTCCCTGACTCTAAACGGCACCAGTTTGGAGGTGACCGACGCCGGGGGCACGCTGGCGGCCGACCTGGCCGTGTTTGCGGCCGATCGCACCCCGATTGACAGCCTGCCATTCACCATTTCAACCCCCGGATCCTATTATGTGACCGGCGTTTTAACCGCCACGGCCGATACAGATGGAATTACCATTGCCACCAATGATGTGACCATTGATTTAACCGGTTTTGCCCTGCAGGGTGGGGGGGGCACGACGGGCAGCGCCATTACCGCTTCGGGCACCTACAGCAACGTGCACATTTTTAACGGTACCGTTACCGGCTGGGGCGGGGCGGGGATCAACGTGGGCACCATTCACACCGGTATTTTTGAAAGCCTGCGTTTGAGCGCCAACGGGGGCGATGGGCTGACCGCTGGTAATCAGGCGGTAGTCACAAAAGTCACAGCGCTGGAGAATTTAGGGAATGGCATCAATATCGGGGAAGGTGGATCGGTTAATCTGGTCACGGCCGTGACCAATTCACTCGACGGCATTAACGTGGGGGATGGTTCAAGCGTGACGGAATCAACCGCCTTTGACAACGTGCAGGACGGCATCGAAGGTGGTCAAGGGGTCACCATCGTGCACTGCGTGGTTTCCGATAATGAAGAAAGCGGCGTTGAAGCGGCCGATGGGGCCACCATTCAGGGCAATTCCGCCTACGACAATGTGGGAGATGGATTTTTGATCGCCGGGAGCAGCATGGTTCGCGAAAATATCAGCAGCCTCAACAATGGGAACGGGTTTCAGGTAACCGGTAACGGCACCGAACTGCTGCACAACAAGAGCCATGAAAACGACCTGAACGGGTTTTTGGTCAGCGGCAGCTACGGCCGGATCGACAGCAACAGCCTGACAGATAGCGATTCCGGTGGGTTAACCGTGACCGGAACGGCAAACCTCATTATCCGCAATGCCGGTGCCGGGAATTACAATACGACTTTAGGAGCTTCCGAAGATTTTAATATCAGTGCAGGCAATGTTGTTGGACCAATCCTAAACGTCACTGGAGCCGGTCAATTTAACACGACCGAGCCTTTTGCCAATTTTAGGTATTAAGAGGAGCCAGAAATCATGAAATTTAAAAAAACAGAGCCAATTTTGTTAATTTTCCTGGCCGGGTTTTTGATGTTTGCTGGGACCCTCGCCTTAACAAACGTTTTTGCCGCCAGCAGTACCACCTTTACCTACCAGGGCTTTTTAAAAGATGGTGGGGTGCCGGTCAACGGCACCTTTGATTTTGAGTTCCAGCTTTACGATGACGGCAGCGCCGGTGCTCAGGTGGGGAGCACCCTCAATTCTGAAGACATATCGGTGGTTAACGGATACTTTAACGTCACCCTCGACTTTGGGGCCGCGCCGTTTGACGGCAGCCAGCGCTGGCTGCAAATTGGCGTCCGGCCGGGCGGCAGCACCGGCAGCTACACGCTGCTGACGCCGCGAGTTGAGCTAACCCCGGTCCCTTACGCCATTTACGGCGAAGATGCCGATGCCGATCCCGCCAATGAGCTAAACACCGGTCTTTTCCTGACCGGAACCGTCTTGTCACTGGTTGACAGTGGAGGCGCGTTGAGCGTCGATTTGGCTTCGCTTAACCAGGATCCCCGTACCCCGATCAGCAGCATCCCGACCACGATCAATCAGCCCGGTTCTTATTATTTGACCCAAAATGTAACCAATACCGGCAGCTATGCAGACGGCATTACGATTGACGCCAATCATGTCACCCTTGATCTTAACGGCTTCACCCTGGCCGATACCGGGGTTGGGGATGATGGGATTGTTGTGCGAGGGGATCAAGATAATATCCACATCAAAAATGGAGTTGTGCGCGGTTGGGGAGGCGATGGGATTAACGCTTTAAATGCGGACAACTCGATTTTTGAAAATCTCCATGTAGAAAATAATGGTTATGACGGGCTGGTTGGTGATTTTGGAGTGATTATCATCAACTGTACAAGTGTCGGCAATCGTTATGATGGTTTGGAAGGGGATGACGGCACGATCATCAAAAATTCTACGGCCGTAGGCAACGGCGACAACGGTATTCAATCAAGTGAAGGGACCATAAGCATCGGCAATGCCAGCTCAGATAATGCCCGCGATGGGTTTGATTTGGCCTCTGGCTCGCTGTTTATTAACAACGCTGCGCGGGGCAACAGCGGATTTGGCTTTGACATCGCTCTAAGCGGACAGGCGCAAAACAACAGTGCCTCTGGTAATCTCGGCAACGGGTTTGATATTGCTTCCGCTTCGCTGATCATGGGCAACACCTCAAAAAACAACGGCACGGTCGGTGAAACCAGTAACACTTATTTGCATGGTTTTCGTACCTTTGCCAATGCTTATTTAATTAACAATGTTGCCGAAGGCAATGTTCAAGATGGCTTTCGCATTTCTAGTACCGATGTGTTTTTAGACAGCAACCAGGGGTATAACAATGGGGAATACGGTTTGCAGGCGACATCATCTGGCAGCCTGTTTGTTGGAAACAGCGCGGCCGGCAATACAACAGGCGATTTTGCAATTATTGCCACAAGCGCTTATGGGCAAATAATTACCGGTACGGCCTCAACCGATCAGCCGTTTGCCAACTTCGACCCGTAAACAGGAGATATGCGATGATACCCAATCAAAAATCACGGTGGGTAGTGCGCCTTTTCGCCATCGGCCTGATGGGACTGGTCGCGGCCCTTACGATGCCTCAGATCCAGCCGCCGGCCGTGGCCCAAACCGGGGGTTCCTACGATCTTTCCTGGTTTACGATCGACAGCAGCCAGACAATTACGGGGGATACTTATCAGCTCGATGGCTCTGTCGGTCAGGCGGATGCCAGCACGATCCAGAGCGGGGGACAGTTTGAGTTGAGCGGCGGCTTCTGGCAGGTTGGTCAGCAAAACCCCACGGCCGTGACCCTGGAAGCGGTTTCCACGGCCGCCGCTGGCGATCTGATACTGTTTGTCGGGCTGTTCGGCGTTCTCTTGCTGGGTACCGGTGCGGCCGTGTGGCGTAAAATCCGGGGGCAATGACGCCGATCGGCCAATTCAGGGGCTTGGCCAGCCAAGCCCCTACACAAAGGCTTTGGTTTCATCCTGGCCACCTCTACTCTTTGTCCACAAATTACGAAGGTTTTTTAAGATTAAAAGAAAAAATCCGGGGAAACCCGTACCATTTGCGGCTAAAATCAAGTAAATCAAACCAATTTTGAAGGATTTTCAAAGTTGTTCGTTTTACTTACAGCATGAGCGGCTACTCGGATGAAACCATCAAGATTCTGCTTGATCCCACGATCAGCAATACTTCGCTGACCGAAATTTTGGTTGCGCGTTATTATGCATACATCGTGCGTCTGGCGGTTTCGATCGTGCGCACCCCGGCCGAAGCGGAAGACGTGGCCCAGGATACCTTTATTTCGGCGCTAACCCGCATCGACCAGCTCGACCCGGAGAGCAACGTGCGGGCGTGGCTGTCGACGATTGCCGTCAACAAATGTCGCGATTTGCTGCGCAGGCGACAGCGGCGGCAGCTGTTTCAAAGCGGTATCCAGATGGTGCAGAGCTTTGTCGAGCGCCAGCCGGCCCCGGAAGAAGCGGCCGTGCAGCAGGAAACGTCCGTCCACCTCTGGGCTGCGGTTGATCAACTAAAAGAGAAGCATCGCCTGCCGATTATCCTGCGCTACGTACACAACCTGTCGATCCCCGAAATCGCCACAATTCTAGAAACCAAAGAAGGCACGATTTATTCGCGCCTTCACTACGCCTGTCGTCAGCTCGGCCATCAGCTGGAGCTAAGTCTGGCCGGCTACACGGTACCGGAGGGGGTGGTGCGATGAAACGTCGTGACGATCAACTGCTCCAAAAGGCCCGGGACGGCCGCTTAACCGCTGCCGAACAGGCCCGACTGCAGCGTTTTCTCCAGACTGAAGCCGGCCGGCGCGAGTATGCCGTGCATCGTCTGCTGACGGAAGCACTTGAAATGGACCCCGAAATAAATCAGCCCACCAAAAGAGAGATTCAGGCCATCGCCGCCAAAATCAACGCCGGGGTGCAGCAGCGCCAGCAGCGGCAGCTGTGGCTCGGTCGGGGGCGGGCACTGGCCGTGGCTGCGGTTGGACTGCTGCTGATCATCTTTGTGGCCAACTGGTTCTTGCCCACCACAACGGTCGTCGAACCGACCGCCATTCCACCGACTCCGACCCTAGCCCCGTCACCCACACCTACGCTGGCGCCCAACATGCGCTATGTTGACCTGGACGATCAATCGGTGGAAACCCTGCCGCAGCTGCCGCCCGGAATTTATACGGAAACGGTCGGTCAGGCAGCGGACCAGGCCGACTTTGATCTCGTTTTGCCAACTCAGCTCAGTGATAACCTGTCGTATGTGGGCGCAATGTTTGACCCGGACACGGGCAGCGTGTCGCTCGCCCTGCGCTCCAATCTAGCGGTAGATCGGGAGTACCCGCTGTGGATTTTAACCCAGGCCCCGGCCGTCGGGGAAAACCGGTCGCTGGCCATCCCCAACCAACCCTTTGCCGATGAGGAAATCGAAGTGGTGCAGCACGAAAAAACGCCGGCGGCCGTGGGTGAGATCCCGGCTTTGTTCGATGCCCAGGAACACATCAACGGCCGGCAGCAGTGGGCGGTGATCAACACCCTTTCGTGGCAGGTAGACGGGCAGCAGCTCACCTTGACGCTGGTCAGCCGCTCGATTGTCAATCAAAGCTTACTGGAGAGGATCGCCAATGATATGCATTTAGTCCGCTAAAAACCCGCTCTCGTCAGATCCCGATTCTTGGGGATGAGAGAGGGGGAATGATCTAAAAGTTAAAAAAACTGTCACAGTTCAGGTAGTTCGTGGCTTCGACAGGCTCAGCCACCGCTGAGGGCCGCAGCCTGAGCCTGTCGAAGGCGGGCTTTTTAAATGACCTGAACAGTTACAAGAATTCCAAATTTTGTGCAAAAAGGAGAATAGAATGAAATTGATCCAACTGTTTTGCTTGGCTGGTTTAACGCTGCTGGCTGCCTGTGGCGTCCAGCGTGAGGTTTCGGAACCGGCCGCCGTTTCTGAGAGCGCGGCCGAGCCGGCGGCGGCCGTCCTTGAAGAGGAGCCAGCGCCAGAACCGACTGTACCTCCGCCACCAACCGCCACCCCGCTGCCCGAAATGACGGCTGAAGAAATGCAGGAGGCCCTCTTTGCCGCCCTGAGGCAGGATGATGTGGGCCTGGTTGAAGCGCTCATAACAGCCGGCGCTGACGTCAACTACGAAGATCCAAAGCTAAAATTCAACCCGCTCTTCGTCGCCGTCCGGCGCGGCAATCCGGAAACCTCTGCTTTGCTCCTCGAAGTGGGAGCGGACCCACTTTTTATCGACAGCCAGGGCAATACTCTGCTGATCCACGCGGCCGCATCCGGTAATGTCGAGACGGTTCAGCTGCTGCTCGATCAGGGAATCGACATCAATGCCCCAGGAAGCCAGTATGGGTTCCCGCCGCTGCTGATGGCGGCCGAGAGAAACCATGTTGCGGTAGGCAAACTACTGATCACCTCTGGGGCGGATGTTTATGGGGTGGATGAATACGGTGACCCAGCGTTAAATATTGCCGCCTATTTTGGCAGCCTGGAATTTGCCCAAATGCTGCTCGATAGAGGTGTGGATGTCAATACGCCCAATACCAGCGGCCGGACCGCTCTCGATCACGCTATCAGCCAGGACCGCACGGAGGTAGAGGCGCTGCTGCTTGAAGCCGGTGCAGAGGAGGGAAAGGTGAATTAAAAATACCCCTCCCCCAGCCCCTCCCCGACGCGGGGAGGGGAGTTTGTTGGACTTTATGAGTTCGAAACACTTACCTGTCCGCCCTGAACCCGCTATGGGAGGGGGATTTGCTGCCTACCCGTTCCTCTCCAAACGATTGGAAAGAGCTAAAATAATTTGATCTAAACATTGGTTTCAGATAGTATGGCCTTTAGTTTTTAAGGCAAACCGGCCTGTAGACCGCTTCAAAAACCCGCTACACAATTCCCAGAAACAACGTTAACCATCAGCCCAAGGCAACCGGCCGGTGATTTAAGCTGGTTATGGCAAAGCTCTTATGGCAGATTGAAAAATCTGTTCAGGAGGAAAATTTTGTGCAGATAAATGCCCCGAAAAAAAGCGATCGGCCGCTAATCATCATTGCTTCCAATCGCGGCCCATTTAAATTTAAACCCCGAAAAAGCGGGGGATTTGACGTAGAACGGGGAACGGGTGGTCTGGTGACCGCCCTCAGCGCCCTGGCCCAAAAACACGATGTTTTGTGGGTGGCTTCGGCGATTGGAAAAGGGGATTACCAGTGGGCCAAAGCCCAGGGTGGTCAACCTACAATCATCGAAGACATTACCCTGTCGCTGATTACCCCCGATAAAAAAAGATACAATCAATATTACAACGATATTGCCAATCCACTGCTGTGGTTTATCCAACACCAGCTGTGGAATATTCCGCGCACCCCGAGCATCACCGCTGAAACATGGCAGGCGTGGGAAGAAGGATATAAGGTCATTAATTGGCGGTTCGCTGAGGCGATTGCGGCCACGATCAAGGATGTTGATCGGCCGGTGTTTGTCTTTCCTCAGGATTATCACCTCTACCTGCTGCCCGATTACCTGCGTCAGATGGTAGATAAACCGGTTCAAATCCAGCCGTTTTTGCACATTCCCTGGCCCGGCCCGGACGCCTGGCGCATTTTACCCGAGGCCATGCGCGAAGAGATTCTCAACGGATTGTTGCAGTCAGATCGGATCGGTTTCCAAACCACCAAAGACGCATTTAACTTTGTCCAGACCTGCCGTTTTTATCTCTCAAATGCCCATTCAAAAGGGCGACGGAATAAAATTGATTATCGGGATCGCACCGTTGAGGCCAAAACCTATCCCATTTCAATCGATATTCAAAAGGTAGAGGAACTGGTGAAAGAGCCTCAGACACAGCTTTTAAAAAGCCAGCTGCTAAGCCTTCTGGCAGATCGAAAGCTAATTTTGCGGGTCGATCGCGTTGAACCGTCCAAAAATATTTTGCGCGGTCTTGAAGCTTTTGAAATATTTCTTGAAGATCACTCTGAGTATCGCGGCCGGGTCATGATGGTCGCGCTGCTTGTTCCCTCGCGGATGGAAGTTGATGAATATCAGGATTACCTGCGGGAGATTATGGCCCAGGCTGGGATGATCAACGCCCGCTACAGCGATCCATTTTGGGAACCGGTGCGGGTAATTGTGGGAGATAATTATCACCGCGCTTTGGCGGCCATGCAGCTGTACGATGTGCTGCTGGTGAATCCATTGGCTGACGGGATGAATCTGGTGGCCAAAGAAGGAGTGTTGGTTAATCAAAAAGACGGGCCGCTGATTTTATCCGAACATGCTGGCGTGTTTTACGAGTTTCATCAGCATGCCCTTAACGTCTCTCCCTTTGATGTGTATGGCACAGCCAACGCAATTTTCAACGCTTTGGAAATGGCTCCTGCCGAACGCCGCAAGCGAGCGGAAGGGCTGCTGGCCCAGGTCAAAGAGGCGGATGTTCGAGATTGGTTTGCCACCCAGGTTCAGGACGCTTTAACCTCTTTTACCAGCCAGTCCAGCAGGGCTTCAACCCCGTCAACGCCATCGGCTAGACAGTCAGCTGCTTCGGCAACCTCAGATGGCATGTCATCGGAAAAAACCCCCACGCCGACAGCCAGGAGTGGATGATGGCGGCGGAGGGTATGCAGCATATTCAGAGCGTCCACATCCGTGACATCATCTCCCAAAAAAAGGACGCCGTTTAGGTGAAATTCATCCACCAGCTGGGCCAGCGCGGTGCCTTTGTTGGTCTCAACCGGCGGCCGCAGCTCAAAGATCATGCGGCCCTGAAAGAGGTTGAGCCCGTGATTGGCGGCAATATCCTGCAGAATTGGATTGAAGCGCTCTTTTGTCTTGGCTGGATCGGCCGTCTGTCGATAGTGAACCGACAGGGTGGGACCCTTGTCTTCGACCCACATGCCGGACGGACTATGGCGTTCAATCGCCTGTCGCGCCCCCTGCAGCGCCGGCAAAAATTGATCTATGTCTACCATCGGCTGCAGCTCTCCATCTTCCCAGCGTTCAAAGCCGTGGTTGCCAATGTAAACGATATTTGACAAATTAATGCGCTGCCGGATATCGGTGGCTGAACGGCCGGAAACGGCGGCAACGAGGGCGATATGATCGCTCAGCTCCGCCAGAAGTGCCTTGTTGCGCGGCGTGATCGTGGCGTCGTCCGGCCGGTCAACAATCGGGCTGATGGTTCCGTCAACATCGGTAAACACCCCAAAACGAGGTTGGCGGACGACCTGGGTTAGAGCCATCTGGCACTGCTGCCACGATGGCGGAAGAGATTCCGAGGAGGAATTGGAATTATGAGTACTCATGCAAAAATTATTACCGTCTGTTTGAATCCATCTCTGGATCGCACGCTGACGATCCGCTATTTGTCTGAAGGGTATACGAATCGGGTAACCGGAGCAACTCGCCTGGACCCGGCCGGTGCCGGGCTCTCCATCAGCCGGGCGATCCATTCATTGGGGGGAGAAACCCACGCTATCGTGCTCCTGGGTGAGGATCCCACCGGCCGCGCTTATGAGGGTCTGATGACCACCGAGGCGTTTCCGTACAAAATTGTGCGGCGGCCGGGGTTAACCCGCAGCGATATCATTATTTTTGATCAGGCCAAGGAAGTTGAAACCCACCTTCTTGAAGATTGCAACACCATTTCATCGGACAATCTGGACACAATTGATGAGGCGCTGCGCGAGCTGACTGCGGCCGGTGACTGGGTTGTGCTGGCCGGCATTCATCCGGTAGATTGGCCGGTCGAGATTTATACCCGGCTGTTAACGACGATTCACGAGGGCGGGGCGAATTCCCTGGTAGCCACCAGCGGTGCAGATTTGGGTCAGGTTGCGGCGCTGCAGCCGACGATGATGGTGGTAACTGAAAATCAGGCGGAGCGCTTTTTTAATTTTCCGGTCCGCAGCCTTCAGGATGGGGTATCTTGCGCCCGACAGCTCTCTCAGTTGGGCGTCAAGCGGGTGATGATCATTATGGAGGAAGAAGGGACGGCGGTTTTGCGCAGTGCCAAAGTAGATTATCAGCTGGACCTGCCCGAGGTAGAAGCGGGAACCCAAAGCGGTGTACGGGAAGCGCTTCTGGCCGGTTATTTGCTGGGTCGCCTGCGGGAACGGCCGCTGACGGAGGCGCTCGAACTGGGAGGGGCGGCCGCTTCTTACACGGCTGCTCAGGTCGGCAGCGAGTTTGGCACGCGAGAGGATATCGACCCCCTGCGAGAGGACGTGGAAGTGTCGCGCCTGAAGTAAAAATAACTCAAATAATGATTCGCCTGATCACAGCGCTTTTGTTGGCCACAGCCATCACCACTTTCAGCCGCAGCTGGTTTGACGTTCGTTTACCGTTTTGGGGACCGGTTGTCATTTACCTTGGACTGTACTGGCTGCTGGGTTTTTGGCCAAACAAGATTGACGGTGAAGAAGATCAACCTCATCCCCGAGTCAGTGAGTTTCCTTTGCCTGAGCCCGGCGCTGCAGGTGGGGCGTGGCTGTATGTCGGCCGCTACACGGTTTCCGCTTTGGCCTCCATTTTTAATCCGCTGCAGCTTTGGCAGCAACTGCAGCAGTTAGGCGGTCAGGCGGCCGCAGAGGCCCGCTATTTCAGAAAGAAAAAACCGGATATCACCGATTATCAATCAACCGTGCGCTACACTTTGCCGTTTCGCGACACATGGTGCGTCATCAACGGTGGGGTAACGCCGGCCACTTCCCATTCATGGGGTCTCTTGACCCAGCGTTATGCTTATGACTTCGTGCGTTTGGCGGATGGGCTGCAGCGCCATTCGGGTGATGGGTATCAGCTGGCAGATTATGGGTGTTACGATGAACCAATTGTCGCCGCCGCTGCGGGTACCGTTGTGGCGGTGCGCGACGGCATTCGCGACTGGCCATGGCCCGGCCGGGGATGGGTTGATCTCTTCTGCCGCGATTTCCGTGGCAACTACGTGGTGATTCAGCATGCTGAGAAAGAGTACACATTTTACGCCCACTTGATTCCCGGCAGCCTCAAAGTGGCGGTCGACGATGTGATTGAGCGAGGAGCGGTGATCGGCCGCTGCGGCAATTCCGGTCATTCGACAGAACCCCATCTCCACTTTCACCTGCAGGATACTCCCAGCTTCTTCACCGGCGTCGGTTTGCCTATTCGTTTTTCAGATGTGCTCGCAGATGAAGAGCCGTTTAACGGGTGGCTGCAGGCTGGGCATATCGTGAGAAGCATCACTTAAAGTAAGAATGAGATAACGTGATAGTGAGTTCGACAAATTCCCCCTCCTGTGTCGGGTTCAGGGGTGGACAGGATCGATCAATCAGGGCACGGTGGATCAATCTTGCGCCGTAGGGCCGCAGCATGCTGCGGCCGATCCATCTCCCCTGACAGAGTAGTTGGCGGTTAAACATTCAATCATTCACCATGGAGCGGCAGGTGCAGCAGGTAACCCCACGGCCGCAGCATGCTGCGGCCCTACCAATTGGCGATGAGGCGTAAAAACAGCCCCTCCCCCAGCCCCTCCCCGACGCGGGGAGGGGAGCTTGTCGGACTGTATGAGAAGAAAATTTTTACCTGTCCGCCCTTAACCCGTCATAGGGATGGGTGAGTAACATATCCAAATCAGGCGCTTTCTAGGGCAGCCTGCTTCTTAACCCACTTGCGAATTTCCTTGCGAGCCCAATCGTAATGGCTGCTGGTGCCGGATACAAAATAGGTGCCCATCGCGTTTTTGCCGGTCCATTTATATTGACTGGGGGTGAACATTTCTTCATCTGAAGTCTTGCGAATAATTTCCCAAACCTTGCCTCGCGATTTAGTGAATAGAGCCATCGCTTCATCCCAGGATAAATCCCGATATTTGAAGAAAATATGCTCGTTAAGCGCCGGAGTTTGGTTCCACTTAAAGCCAGGCGCAGGTAGAGGGGGCACTTCATCCCGCAGGCCTGCTTCATACCAGCCCAAAATCATGGTGGTCCACTCGTGTAGATGAGCAACGATATCTTTCGGAGACCAGTCGGTGGGCGTACCGATAGCTTCTCTTTGTGCCTCGGTTAAATTATTCAACTCCTTTTCCAATTTTGAGTATTCGCGCTCGATCGCTTCGAGCAGCTGGGTTTTACTGGTTGGTCTGGGCATGATTACTCCTATTTTTAATTTAATGCCGCGGTTGTGCGGCTTAATTGGCTCGGTTCATGGATAGTTTTAGCCGCGGATGGCACGGATTAAAGAGATAAATCTGTGAAAATCGGTGTTAATCCGTGGCTTTTTTTAATCATGATTCATTTATCACAGTTTTTCTACGGCCCTGATGTCCGATAGACCTCCGTTAACGATTGAATCTGGTTGGCGACGTGAGCGCGCAGCTCGGCCGGGCCAAGCACCTCAACGTGCGCCCCGAAGCCGAGAGCCAGGCTGCCGGCCCAGTGGATATCCGGCGTGGTAAACGTGACCAGCAGCGAGCCGTCCGGCTGGGCCACCATCGTCTCCCACGAGTAGCGATTGTCTTCGGCCAGGTGCACCCCGTCCGGCCAAAAGCGCAGGGTAACGGTCAGGCCGCTGTTGAAGTAGCTCTCGCTGTTTAAGAATCCCTGCAAATTGAAGTCGGCCGGCCGCACAAACCGCTTGTCTAGCAGATTTGCTGAACCCATGCGATCTACCCGAAACGAGCGTACATCTTGCCGGGTTTGACAATAGCTCACCGCGTACCACCATCCCCAACGGTAGGTCAGCCCGTAAGGCTCGATCACTCGTTTGGCAAATGCAAGCTGCTGGCGCGAGCGATAGCTGATCTCGACCTGCCGCGATTCACGTATTCCCTGTCGCAGCGTTTGCAGAAGGGGATCAAGCGCCCCAGGGGCCGCTCGAGTCAGGCCAACAACGCTCATCGACCGCTGCGCCTCTTCGATCTCGCCCAGCTGCTCGTGGGGCATCACGTTCGTCAGCTTGGTCAGCGCGCTGTGGGCCGACTTTGCCAGTAGTTCTCCCCACACCTCTTTGACCAGTGAAGCGCCGAGGGTGATCGCCACCGCTTCATCTGGTGAGAAAATTAGGGGAGGCATGCGGTAGCCGCGCACGAGGGAGAAGCCGCCGTGCGGCCCCCGTTCTGACATGACCGGCAGCCCCATTTCTTCCAGCATGGCCAGATAGCGGTGCAGGGTGCGCACCGAGACGTGGAGCGCGGCTGCCAGATCGGCCGCTTTTTGATTGGGTTTCTGCTGCAGCAGCCCGATCAGGGTTAGCAATCTCGTGGCCGGATTGGTCATGATGTGCCTGATTTCCTCATGCATGAAGACAGTATAGCGCTCATATATGTCAAATTATGGCATAAATATTTCAAGCGTGGTTATGAGTTTTATCACCAGTTTGGGGTGCGGCTTGTCATGATTGGATGGAGTTCAAAAATTGGGGGGGTATGAGTCAGCCGTCAAATACGCCCTGTTGCCCGGCCTCCATAGATATATCCTTGCGGATGAAGTTGGTTAATCTAGAAATCCTCTTTGGCGCAGGGCGGCCGCCAGCAAAGGGGAAATTTGCCTGGCAATATCCGGGTTGGCATACCCTACCCAGCTGACATCTGAGTCGACATCAAGCGGCGGGTTTATGGGATTTCCCCACTCATCCTGGATGATGACCCCCAATTCCCGGGCGATCAACTCGGTACATATATCGTACGGATGGCAGCAGATACCCAGAGCCAACCCTCGCCGGGTCAAAACCGCCTCCATGACCGGCCGAATATCGGCGATAAATCGGTCGTGACCGGCCATCAGCTCATACAGCTGGCCGCCGGTGCAGATGTATTGATCTTCAAAGCAATGGGTTTTCCCCTTTTCCACCGGGCCAAGCGATTCACGCACAATTTCTTCATCGATAGCGGCCAATTCTTCACGCACGCCGGGGAAAAAGCGAGAGATTGAGGCAAATCCGTGTCGGATCGTTTTGGCCTGCGACGGCCGCAGCGTGAGCGGGGTATTTTCACCGGTTAATCGATTAAACCGCCTGGCGGTCACACCCAGACCCTTCTCCGCCCAAATTTGATCGGAGAGATGTTGTTTGACCAGGGGAATTTCGGTCTGGATGGCCAGCTCGATATCTTGCAGGCTGGTTTGAGAGCCGCGATTGGGGGCTACCCCGGTCAAAATCCAGGCGCTTCGCTTTTGATACATCAATCCCCGCGTGCCGTCGATGGGATCCACGATAATGCGCCAATTTGCCTCTTCCGGGCGGGTGCCGGGTGGCAAAACAACCTCGCCTTCATCCAACCCTTCGGCGATTAAGATGATCGGAGTGTGTACCGCTACTTCTTTAGCAAAAAAGTCAATCAGCAGCTCTTCGCTGACGCGGTCGATGGCGAAAATGGTGTCGCCGGCTTCTTCTTTGACCACGGTTGACATCTCTTCGAGGGCGGCCGTTTCACAAGCGGTGACGACCGCCTGGCGGATTTGGTTATGTAAAGTAATGATGGGGTTTAAAAGTTTATGCATCGGTTTTCTTCTCTTTCCTTTCAGGTTCACGCGGACAGGTAAAAATTTCTGCCCTTAAACGATCCGACAAGCTCCCCTCTCCGCGTTGGATTCAGGGTCTGTTTTTACTCTACATCGCCAATTGGTAGGGCCGCAGCATGCTGCGGCCGTGGGGTCGTCTTCCATACCCTTCCGCTTCATGGCGAATGATTGAATGTTTAACCGCCAAATACCCTGTCGGGAAAGATGGATCGGCCGCAGCATGCTGCGGCCCTACGGCGCGCGATGGTTCCACCACGCCCCGTTTGATCATAAGCTTGAACCTGTCCGCCCTTGAACCTTATAGGGGGAGGGATTATTCTTTTGCGTCATAAGATCGCAATTCGAGCTAAAGCTTAGACAAATTGAATGGCCAGCGATCCCAAATTGGCAAAATCAGCCCGGATCGTGTCGCCAACCTCAGCCCACACCGGCCGCACAAACGAGCCGGCCAGCAGCATCTGCCCCGGTTCCAGGGCATAACCCAACCCAGAGAGTTTGTTGCCCAGCCAGGCGATGGCGTTGGCCGGATGACCCATCACCCCACAGGAAAGACCGGTTTCCTCAATTTCCGTGTTGCGATAGAGGATGCCGGGTACCATGCGCAAATCAACATCGTGAGGGCGCAGCGGCCGGCCGCCCAGCACAATCCCGGCCCCAGCGCCGTTGTCGGCTATTGTATCGAAAATTTTACGTGGTTCATCCACCCGGGTATCGATAATCTCGATGGAGGGCACGATGTACTCGGTGGCCCGCATCACGTCGAGCATGTTGATGCCGGGGCCACGCAGCGGCTGGCCCAGGATAAAGGCCAGCTCCAATTCAACCCGCGGCACGCAGTAGTTGGCGTGAGGAACCCGGGCCCCGTCCTCGATTAAGAAGTGGTCGTAGAGAAAACCAAAATCCGGCTCGTCGATTTTAGACGAGCGCCGCATGGCGATCGAGGTCAGACCGACCTTGTAGCCGATCAGCCTGGCCCCGCTGGCGATCGTTTGCTGAGCTACAGCGGCCGAAATGGCGTAAGAATCTTCAAATTCAATGTGAGGGAAAAGGGCGGAAGGACGGGTGGTCTGAATTTTGGTTTGGTTGGCCTGCAGCAGGGCTTCGACGACCTGGCTGCGCTCGCTTTCGGTTAACATCTTGTCTCCGGTTTAAAATCACTGGTGGATGATAGACGTTAAATATTAGCCTAAAGTGGTTATGAAACCTACAATTCTTAAAGCTGGTCGGAAAACAATTCGCCCAAGATTTGAATGCCGTCCCGAATTTGCCGCTCACTGGCCAGCGTATAGCTTAGACGCAGGGTATTTTGACCGTCAGCGTTGGCGAAAAAAGCCGCGCCGGGGATATAAGCCACCTTGCGAGCCAATGCCTCCTGCAATAGTTCACCGGCGTCCGCTCCCTGCGGCAGTTCGCACCAGATAAACATCCCCCCGGCCGGCCGCTCATACTTGATCTCGGCTGGAAAATAAGCGTCCATCGCCTCCAACATTGCGTCACGCTGCCGCCGGTAATAGGTGCGAACCCGCTGAATGTGCTCCTCCATATCCATGCGGCTCACAATTTCATAGAGAAGCGTTTGCTGGTAAATGCCGGTTTGCAAATCGGTTGTTTGTTTGGCCACGGTTAATTTGGGCAGGGCATCGGCCGGAGCCACGATCCATCCCACCCGCAGACCAGGGGCGATGATTTTGGAAAAAGTCCCACCATAGATCACCTGCTCAGGAGCAAGCTCAAACAAATTGGGTAGAGGAGTCCCTTCAAAGCGCAGCTCCCCGTACGGATCATCTTCCAGGATAGGCACATCATACCGGCGGGCCAGCTCGATGAGCTGCTGCCGTCTCTCCAGGGTCATACGCACCCCTGAAGGGTTCATAAAATTGGGGATGGCGTACAGCAGCTTGGGGCGCTGCCGCAGGGCGTCTTCCAGCGCCTCCGGCACAAACCCTTCGTTATCGTAGGGGACGGAGATAAACTCCGGTTCGTACACCCGCAGGCTGGTGATCGAGGCGGTGTAGGTCGGGGCGGAGACCACCACTTTATCACCTGGATCGAGCATAACCTTGCCCACCAGATCGATGACCTGCTGGGAGCCACAGACGATGCAGACGTCATCGGCCGCGGCCGGCGGGACCCGCTCGGCGATCCAGGCCCGCAGCGGCTCCAACCC
>JASJCR010000162.1 GCA_030065875.1 Ardenticatenaceae bacterium
TCGATTGTTTCGATTGGTGGGATTATACGATTTATTACGCTTAAAGGTAGTTGATTTACTATTTTGGTTCATCTACCAATCGAACCAATCAAATTAATCGAACGAATCGAATCAATCGTATAATCGAACAAATAAAAAAGGCGGCGAAGAAATTTCTTCGCCGCCTTTTTGGCTCCTCAGGTCGGACTCGAACCAACAACCCTGCGGTTAACAGCCGCATGCTCTGCCATTGAGCTACTGAGGATCAAAGCGACCGAAATTATAGCAAACCAGGCATGCATGTCAAGGGGGAATGAGGGATAATTTGAGATTCCAATAAAAATCATTGAACATTGAGTTAAATTGACCAGCGGATATGTCGGGAATGCATTACAAATATTTGGCGGTTCTTTTTTTAGGGGCAATTCTATTGAGCGGCTGTTTCCCTGCTGAAGTGCAACCGGTACCGGAAAACGAAGCCGCCAGCGGAGGAATCGACCGGGGGGCTGCCGCCGCCACGGCCGAGGCTTCCGCCACCTCAACGGTGATGGTTGACTATCTAGACGAGGTTCAAGCAGCAGTGGACAAGTGGGCTGCTGCCGAGATCGATTCGTACACGCTCGAACTCAATTACAATGAGGGGCAAGGCGGATTTCAGGTTTTTAAACTCACCGTCGAAGATGGAGATGTGACCGAATTTAAGCACACTTGTACGCCGGCTCAAAATTGCCTGCTTATAAAAGTTGAAAATGAAAGTGATTTTACGGTAAATGGACTGATGACTATGCTAACCGATTTAGGTGAGCAGCAAATTCCACTGGCAATTTTGCGTTTTAACGATCAGTACGGCATTCCTGAAGCGATTACAACCAACAGCGATGAATCTCCCATTTTGCGCATGGTCCGCGTAGAATCGTTTGAACCCATTGCTGACTGACAAATATGGATCAATAATTATGAACTCTTCTTCACAATCGATAACCATTATTGGTGGTGGGCTGGCCGGCACGGAAGCGGCCTGGCAGGCAGCTGAGCGCGGCATCCACGTGCACCTGTACGAGATGCGGCCGGTGCGCAAAACCCCGGCTCACGTCACCGATAAATTAGCCGAGCTGGTGTGCAGCAACTCTCTGGGGTCTGACCTTACCCACAAAGCGGGGGGGCTGCTCAAAGCCGAAATGCGCGGTCTCGGTTCCTTAATCATTGAATGCGCCACCGCCACGGCCGTCCCGGCCGGCTCTTCACTTTCTGTTGATCGGGAAGGATTTTCAGCCATGGTCACGGAAAAAATTGAGTCCCACCACCTGATTGATATCCACCGCGAGGAGATGGCCCACATACCGGATGGGCCGTGCATTATCGCCACCGGTCCATTAACCTCGCCACGGCTGGCGAAAGCCATTGGTGACCTCACCGGTCAAGATTATCTTTACTTTTACGATGCGCTCTCCCCCATTGTGATCCACGACTCCATCGATCTGTCAATCGCCTTTCGCCAATCTCGCTATGGCGATGGGGAACAGGAAGAAGGGGATTACATCAACTGTCCGATGACCAAAGAGGAGTACGAGCGCTTTTTCCAGGCGCTCATCGCGGCCGAATCAATCACCCTGCGCGACTTTGAGCAGGAAGACGCCCAATTTTTTGAAGGGTGTATGCCGGTTGAGGTCATCGCTCAACGGGGGGAAGACTCGCTCCGCTACGGGCCGATGCGGCCGGTTGGCCTGACCGACCCCCGAACCGGCAAACGGCCGTACGCGGTTGTGCAGCTGCGGCAGGATAATATAGCGGGGACGCTTTTTAATCTGGTTGGCTTTCAAACCAATTTGAAGTGGGGGCAGCAGGGGCAGGTCCTGCGGCTTATTCCCGGGCTGGAAAATGCCGAGTTTGTTCGGTTTGGACAAATGCACCGCAACACCTACATCAATGCGCCTGAGCTGCTGCACCCGTCAATGCAATATCGCGGCCGGGCGGATTTGTTTTTTGCCGGGCAGATCACCGGTGTTGAGGGATACAGCGGAAATGCCGCGACCGGCATGCTGGCCGGAATCAACGCGGCACGCCTCTTAAAAGGGGATCATCCCCTGATATTGCCAACCCATACGATGCTTGGTGCCCTTTGTCACTATGTGACCCACGCCGCGGCCAAAACCTTTCAGCCGATGAAAGCGAATTTTGGCCTGTTTACGCCACCAGAGCATAAAACCGGGAAAAAAGAACGGTACATCTACTACGCAGAGCGTTCATTAACAGCCCTGCGCCGTTTTGCTCGCGAAAGAAGGCTCAACTATGATCGGGAAATCGCGGAAAGCGGATTAAAGGCTGTTGATTAGTTCGATTGGTTCGATTATTTGATTAGTACGATTATTCGATTAGCTCGATCGGTTCGATTAGCTCGATTAACGAGTCAACTGTCACCAATTCATTCAATTAGCCATTGACAATTGGCAATCGACAATTGACCATTGATCATTCTTCCACCAGCATCAAATCCTTCCCCGAAAAGACATCCGCAGCGATGAGGAAGAGAATTGTGGCCAGGAGCACCAGAACGGCCGGGGCCAAGGCTTCACCCGGCAAAAAGAAGCGGCGCAGGCTGCCGCTAATTATCGCCTCAAACGGCCAGAAAATAGAGCGAGCGACCTGCTGCAGCCACGATTCCTGGGTGGCCGAAAGCCAGTCGGCCGTGCGGCGCAGATTAACCGCGAACTCCTGCGCCGCCTGAGTCTGGGTTGGTTGGTAACTCAAGGTAAGCAGCCGTTCAGAGAGCCAGTTGGCTGCGCTGCTGTAGCTTTCCCCCAAAAAGATCAGGGTGGCCAACAGCCCAAACAGCCAGATTCGCGACCAGCCGTGGGCCACAAAATCGGAGGCGTGAAGGGCCAATACCCCCAGCAATAAATTGACGGCCAGCCAGATCGGCGGGATTTGCAGCAAATCCCCGAGCAGCAGTTCTGGGGCATTGCGAATTAATACCACGACGGCCAGCAGCAGCTGTAAAGTCAAAGTCAGCAAAAAACCGGCCAGCAGCACCGCGGTAAGATACTCAACTCGGCTCTCCAGGCGCACAAAGAGGGGGTAACTTTGCGCCTCGTTGGCCCGGCTGGACATCATCATGACGCTGAAAAAGGTACCAACCGCCCCAAATAAGCCGATCACCAGCACAAAGTAATCGGCTTCCGGGGTACGGGTGCGAAACCCCAACCAGTAAAAAATCCCCGTCGCTGAAATGATCCACACCGCGGCCCAGGAGGTAAAAACGCGGTAGATTAAATAGCCAACCAGGTGGCGGATCCGGTTCATCATTGCCGCGTCACCTCTTTATAAATTTCGTTCAACGATGACTGTCGCCGCTCAATTTGCAGGATATCAAAGCCGGCCGACAGCAAAATCGACAAAATTTTGCGCCGCAGTTCGGCCGCTCCGGCTTTAAGGACAACGCTGCGCTCGCGAACAACAACCTCCTGATGAAAAGATTCCAGAAGTGACTTGATCGGGTCCAGCGGCCGATCCACAAAAATGATCGCCCGCGGCCGATCCAAAACCGCACTGTCTAAATAATTTTGGTAAATGACTTCTCCCCGGTTTAAAATGGCAATTTCATGACATACCGATGTCACCTCGTCCAGACGATGGGAGCTTAACACGATGGTTTTCCCCCACTGTACGAGCTCCCGAATGGCGTTTAAAATCTCCCCCTGACCGACCGGGTCTAAGCCGTCTGTCGGTTCATCAAGAACGAGCAGCTGTGGATCACCTAACAGCGCCTGCGCCAACCCGATGCGCTGTCGCATTCCTTTTGAGCATTGACCGAGTCGTTTACCTGCTTGAGCCTGCATCCCGACAAAAGCCAGAAGTTCCTGGATCGTCTTTTCTTGCTCTCCGGCCGGAATACCGCTCATATTGGCCATCAATTTCATATACTGTCTAACGCTCATCCGGTCTGGAAAATGCAGTCTCTCCGGTTTATAGCCGATTCGAGGCCATTTTTCGCTTGACGGCACAACCTCTCCGCGATCGGCCACGAGCAATCCAGCAATAATTTTAAACAGGGTCGTTTTGCCCGCGCCATTTGGACCCAGTATGCCCAGGATACCGTTTTCCGGAACCTTTAAGGTCACATTCTTTAAAGCCGGGGATCCGTGGTAATTTTTGTTTATTCCTTCTATCTTAAGCACAAAAATATCCAGCTGATTGTGGTTCAGCCGCTTAGTGTACCAATCTTCAAATTGAAATGAAAATAAAAAAAGGTGGTTCAATCAAATGAACCACCTTTTCTCAAAAACGCTTAAAACAAAAGGGTTTAATATTCAGCCATCCACAGACGAGAGAAATTATGTGCCTCGATATCTCGCTGCAAATTGCCCAGACGATGTATCCTGCGGCTCATATTGGCGCTGATGTCATCTGCTGAATCATGAGACTTTAACATCATCAAGGCGCTGGCAATAAAATAGCGGAAATCCGGCCGATTACACTGATTAAATAATGCTTCATCCCAGCGATGTGAGGTACCGGTGGTGTATTCGAGCTTATCCTGCATCTGCTTTAGCTCTTTCAGCCAATCTTTGACCCACGGATACCATTCCCGAATCCACTGGCGGGTTTCATGCGGCATATGTTGATGCCAAACGTCATTGGCCATCGCCTTCTCCGCCACTTCCACAAATTTTCGCAGATGAAGCTGAATCTCCCAATTTACTTTGCCCAACAGCTGGCGATTATTGATGGGATCGTCCAACTTCTTTCTCTCTTGGTTCATGTTTGCCCTCCTGCCAATTTGTCAGTGGCTCCAGCGACATTCAACATTGCGGTTTTGGCATCATTTATGACCTTAATCAATGAGAATTGCTAATTGCCGCCGCCATTGCCGCCGCCGTTGCCGCCGCCATTACCGTTGCCATTGCCCTGGCCATTCCCGTTCCCGTTGCCATTGCCCTGGCCATTCCCGTTACCATTGCCATTGCCGTTCCCATTTCCATTGCCCTGGCCATTACCGTTGCCATTGCCCTGGCCGTTCCCGTTACCATTGCCGTTCCCATTTCCATTGCCCTGGCCATTACCGTTGCCATTGCCCTGGCCATTCCCGTTACCATTGCCATTGCCGTTCCCGTTGCCATTGCCCTGCCCATTGCCGTTGCCGTTGTTGTCGTCATCATCGCCATCATCGTCATCGCCGTCGTCGTCATCGCCGTCGTCGTCATCGCCGTCGTCGTCATCGCCATCGTCGTCGTCGTCATCGCCGTCGTCGTCATCGCCGTCGTCGTCACCGCCATTGCCGTTGCCATTGCCGTTGTCATCGTCGCCGCCGCCATTGCCGTTGCCGTTACCATTGCCCTGGCCATTCCCGTTACCATTACCATTGCCCTGGCCATTCCCGTTACCATTGCCGTTGTCATCGTCGCCGCCGCCATTGCCGTTGCCGTTGCCATTGCCCTGGCCATTCCCGTTACCGTTGCCATTCCCGTTACCATTCCCGTTGCCGTTGCCATTGCCTTGGCCATTCCCGTTACCGTTGCCCTGGCCGTTGCCGTTGCCTTGGCCGTTGCCGTTGCCTTGGCCGTTGTTGCTCTGGCCGTTTGGAGTTTCGGTAGCCGCAACAGGAGCGGTTGGAGACGGTTCGGCCGTTGGTGGAACAGCTGTTGCCGTTGGGGCAATTGTTGGTGTAGGTGTGGCCGTTGGGTTTGGCATCTTTGTTGGTTCGGCCGTGGCCGTTGGATTTACCGTTTCTGCTGGTGGCGTTGATGTAACGGTAACTTCGCCGGCCCAAACCATCTGCTTGATTTGCCCCCAGCCATATTCATCCAATCGCAGGGAAAAAATTTGATCCGCAGCTACCGACGCATCCGCAGCCAGCTGATAGGCGAGTTTAATTTCACCATACCCAAAGCCATCGCAAAAGCGCTGGTTGATTTCGGAACTGGGCACGTCAAATTCGGTTTGAATGCGATCAACAATCGGTTTGAGAAGGGTTAAATCACAATCAGGATCAGGCGTTACGCCAGCTGAATGGTCGTCATCACCATTATCTTCACCGAATGATTGACCAGCATCCGCTACCGCTGTCGAAACGAAAACAATTGAGTCAGAAAGATTTTGATCGAGCTGTGCCAGCTGATCTTCAATATTTACTTGAGGCGCTGCTCCCTCACTTAAACCGATTATTTGGGTTTCAAGATCGGTTACTCGAGCAACCGCCTGATCATAGCGATCAAGGAGAACGGCTAATTTATCCCCGGTAGCCTCATCGCCCAAGGCAACCAGCTCTTCGATGCGTTCGGCCGCAAATCCCAATTCAAGAGTCACTTTTTGCTCGGCCGAGCTGGCCAAATCAAGCCGGATATTTTCAATGGCTAAATCGAGCTGATACAGCGAGTCTCCCGGAACCGCTTGATTGGCGGCATACGCTGCCCCTCCGGACAGCATAGACAGACCAACCACAAAAACGGCCGCGCTCGTCGCCATACGGCGGACCAGCGGTTTGCTCCATACGGTTTGCCAAAATGACTGAGACTGAACGGCCGGCTGCGGCGGCAGCTGGTTGAGTAACCGCGAGCGTGCGGTTTGTTGAAATTCCGATCTGGGAGTCGGCGCGGGAGTCGGAATCTCCTGACCCAAACGGGCAGCCAGATGCAGCAGCGGTTTTAACGCCGCTTCATCTTCAGGATAGCTTAACAGACACGATTCAATCGTATCTGCACCGCTTTCAATTCGTTCCAGACAATCGGCCAGGATGTAATCCAGGTGATCGTTTTTCATAGTCTCCATGATATCAGTCACTTTGCCTCACCCAGCGCCATAAAAGATTGCAGCTCTTTTAACGCTCGATGTTGCAGAACCCTGACGGATTCCACTCGCCGATCCAATATTTCGGCGACTTCTGCATGAGACAGCCCCTTTAAAAATCTTAAAATGATGACGTGTTGATGAAGGTCGGACAGTTTGGGTATTGCTTCCATCATCTGCCGAATTTCATCTCTTTGCAGCGTTTCCTGTTCGACCGTCAGTCGGCCGTCACCCTTATTCTCGACAACATCTAAATTTTGCGTCGGCTTTAATGTACGGTAATGATCGATAACACTGTTATGAGCGATACGATAAAGCCAAGCAATGAAGGGTACACGTTGTTGTTCATATTGGTTAATCCTTTGCCACGCCTTGATAAATACCGTTTCGGTTAAATCTTCGGTATCGTGTACCGAGCCAACCCGAAAAGATATATATTGATAAATTGCCGCCAGATGTGTCTCATACAAATCACCAAAAGATTCAGCGTTACCTGCCTTGGCTTCTTGTATCAGCGTTTGTTCATCTTTGGCGGGTTGCCCAAAAGGCGTTCTTGATTGGTTCAACGAACAACTTCCTAAAACGTTACAAATTGACTCTTAAATCGTGGATAACCCAACTGTTTTTACGTCTTTTTCACCTAAAAATATCGTTTTTACCATTTTATAGGCCCCATTGTCGGAAATTTGGCGGCAGCGACCTTTAAAAATTGCACTTCGTATTATCCATGATAAGCTTGACAAATGCCCAGAATTCACGTTATTTCCCCACAACAAGCCACCGGTTTTCTGAAAAAAGAGTATGAAAAGGCGCTCAAACGCGCCGGCCGCATTTGGCACATCGTCAGCATCATGAGTCAAAATCCGCGAGCGATGCAAGCCTCGATGTCATTTTACGGCTCGATTATGCATGGTAATTCACCATTATCCCGGGCGCAACGGGAAATGTTGGCCACTGTGGTATCGGCCGTCAACCACTGCGTCTACTGAATACGCGCCCACGCACACGACCTCCGGGCTGAGGTCGAACGAGATTGGGGGATCGCTGATCCGGTTGAGGCGGATTGGATCGTTCATAAAGTGGCTGCCAATTGGCGGGAGGCCGGTTTATCCGCGGCCGATCTGGCGCTGTGTGCTTATGCGGAAAAGTTAACCGCTCAGCCGGAGATGATGACGGATGAGGATATTAACCAACTGCGAGCGGCCGGTTTTGAGGATCAATCGATTCACGATGCGACGCAGGTCATCAGCTACTTTAATTACATCAATCGCATCGCCGATGCTCTGGATGTCGACCAGGAGACTTTTGTCCATCCGTGGGAACAGTCGTCTCCTTCCCACCCCTCTGAGAAAGGTTAGGTGCTCTGGCAGGAATTTGCTCTCGATCAGCAATTCCCCCTCTTAATGCGGTTTAAGCTGTTGATCAAACGGGTAATGGTGGATTAACCTTGCGCCGTAGGGCCGCAGCATGCTGCGGCCGATCCAGCTCCTCCGACAGGGTATTTGGCAGTTAAAAGAAAAATCATTGGCTATGGAGGGTCATAATAAAAGGCGATCCCACGGCCGCAGCATGCTGCGGCCCTACATATTAGTTAGCGTTGGCGACGTAAGGTAAAATGGCCCGTGAACTGACGGTTTTTCAGTAAAATTGAATACTCCTGAACCGGAACGGGAGGGGTGTTTATTGGTCTGTTTTGACCGAATGTGGATTACTTAAGATCAATGGGCAGCAAATAAAGATTTTCCCTAAAAAATTTGAGCCGGCTTTCAATCCAGGGCCACATCTCCTGCGGCTGATCAAAAGCGAGCGGCAGCGGCTGCCCCCCTTTTTCGGGGTAAATATTTTCAATTTCAATTTGCTGATCCGGTGCGACCTGCACGTCAGCAAGGGCCAGGGCGCGGGTCAGCGCATCGTCAAATGATCCGTGATGATCAACCAGTTTGTGGTTTAACGCCTGCCGGCCGGTCCACACGCGCCCTTCACAAATCGGATCGAGTTCTTCCCGCGGTAAATCTCGGCCGCGAGCCACAATATCTTTAAACTGATCGTACGTTTTAACCACCCCTTCAAACAAAATCTGGCGCATCTCATCGGTTAAAGGGGCTGCGGTATACAGATCGGCTCGATCCCCGCGCTGCATCGACACCGGATTCATTTTTAAGTTAGCGTATAGATCGTCCAGTACCGGCCGGGCCATCACCACCCCGATTGATCCGGTAATGGTGCCCGGCTGGCAGACAATCTCCTGGGCCAGGGCGGATACATAATAACCACCGGATGCGGCCACATCCCCCATATACGCCACCACGGGCATCTTTTTAGCCAGGCGCTCAACTTCACGAGCCATAATATCTGAAGCCAGGGCGCTGCCGCCGCGAGAATCGACGTAAAAAACAACGGCCGCAATGTCTTCATCCTGCTCGATCTGACGAAACAGTTTGGTAATCGTTTGGTCCCCCGCTAACGTGCCGCCGATAAAGGGAATGGGCAAATCAACCGGTGGTTTCTGACTTTGACCGGAAATAATCATCCCTTCTAGAGAAATAACGGCGACTTTTTTGCCCCGCAGCGGCCGCTTGTAAACGCCACGCAGCTTTTTTCGCACCTCGTTCCAGGACTTTAATTTTAGGAGATCTGACTCATCGGCAGCGGCCGCTTTATCGTCGAGCAAGAGCTTCTCGAGCTCATCCTCATAGGCCACATTGTCGATCAAGCCCTGCGTCTGGGCCTCGGCGGCCGTATATGGCCCTTCATCAATAATTTTGCGTATGGTTGCTTCTTCCATACCCCGTCCGGCCGCAATTCCCGAAATAAATTGATCGTACCGATCCTCCAGCAGCCAGGTGAGTTGATCGCGCATTTCAGGCGACATTTCCTGCTCGCTTAGGGTGTTCAAGGCGGTTTTGTAGGGCGAGATCTGAATATTAGCCAGTTCAATGCCCACAAATTTCAGGGCGTCGCGCAAAAAAGTAACTTCCTGATAAAAGCCCAACACGTTAAAAATCGCGGAAGGGGGGCAAATGATTTGATCGGCGGCGGACGCCAGATAATAGCGGCCGTTATCAAACATCGTGGCGTAAGCGACAACCGTTTTCCCGGCCCGGCGCAGCTGTTTAAACGCCTCTCGCAGCGTCTGATACCGAGCCAGAGCGGCCGATACCCCATCAAGGTTAAAAACGACGCCCCGAACGTTGTCCGCCTCGGCGATGGCTTCCACCAATCGCTGAAAAGTTTGCATGCTCATTTCTGGGGGTGGCAAAGGCAATCTTTTTTCGATAAAGGAACGTGGTGGAGCATCCCGCTCCGGAAAAGAGCCGTCTAGGCGGATCAAAACATAGCCGATTTGGGTTTTACGCAGCCGCCAATTGCGCAGCCGCTGCCGGCCAGCCCCCCATTGATCGGCTGAAGCGTGAATAATTTTTTGTGGGAATTTTAAAATTTTTGAAATTTGATCGTTCATGAAAGGTGATTATTGGTATATTGGTTATTGGTATATTTGGGTATTTGGTATTGGTAACAGATAAGCCTAAATAAACAATTAAACCAATAACCAATAAACCAACAACTAACTTCCCATCTCATTCACCACCCGGGCCGCTGCTTCAACGATGTGTACAGCCAGAACACCTCCACAGCCGGCTGACTGATGCACACCTAGATCGAGGAGCGGGCGCAGCCCCAGGGCGCGCAATCCAATATCGTGGGCGGAGTCACCCGAACGGTGACCGGCCAGCAGATAAGCCCGCACGGCCGGGCTGAGATGGGCAGCGACTAAGGCGGCGGCGGCCGAGGCCAGATCATCCAGCAGCAGCGGCACGCGGGCGGCCGCGCCCGTCAAAATTAGTCCGGCCAGGGCGGAAATATCGAGGCCACCAACGGTCCGCAGCACGTCGAGGGGATCGAGACGGTCCGGCTGATTGACCTCTATCGCTTTCTGAACGAGTTCCCGCTCTTCCTGATCGGCCGTCAATTCACGGAGCGGTCGTTCGGTTAGGACATGCATAATCGCCAGGGCGGACAAACGACGGCCAGATCCCACCCCGCCCACAACCAGCAAATCCAGGCCCGTGGATATTTCGATGGATGCCAGATTCATGCCGATGAGCAGGGCGTCATTAACCTGCGGCAGCCCCAAAGCCGCCCCCTGCGTCATATCTTTGGTGCCTGACGCGGCAGACACCGACACAACCCCGGCCGTTTGAGGTGAGGAAACCATACCCACATCCGCCACCTTAACCACCGCACCGGCCTGCCGGGCCAGGGCGTTCACTGGCGCACTTTGACCGCCAATTGCTTGGGCTCGGTCAGCGGTGACGGCCGTGTTTCCGTGAGGATGACCATGATCAGCCGCCACCAAAACAACCGTTTTGCGGGTCAGGTCAAGCGTGGTTTGCCCGCGAATGGCCGCCAGCCGCAGCGCCAAAGGCTCCAGGACACCTAAATCACCTTCTTTTATTGAGTTAGCCAACCGTTCACGAACGGCCGCCTGGGCGGCAAAATCACCAACGGGAATTTCGGGAATAAACAGGGCCATGATAAAGCAGTTAGATCTTTTGGTTACCCTTCGGAGACGGATTTTTCAAAGGTCGACAGGGCTGCTTCCAATTTACTCTGCCGCAAGCTGTTCGTCACGTCCCCGCGCGTTCGTTCCAGAACGGCCCGCACCTGGTCGGTGCGGCGGCGCAGCCCGTTGGTAATGGCGTCACGGAAATCAAAAGTGATCAGCAAGCTGTAAACATCATCCATGATCTCCAACAGCTGTTCCGCCTCACCGCTGTGATCGTGGCGAATAATATCCAGAATACGGCGCCGCAGTTCGGTTGAGGCTTCGGCCAGGCCGTTTAACCAGGCCGCTTCCGAAATTCCCAGCTCCTCATATGATTGTATGGGCAGCTGCCGAATAAAGGCATAGGTGTGCTCCACTTCTGCGTACTCTTTGAGGCAATCCTGGGTATAACCGGCCCAAAATAGTTGAGGAAAAGGGGTGACGCTGTTGGTCAAATCTTGCACGGCCGCTCTGGTTTTAGCCAGCATTTCATCGACGGACTGCCACTCGCTGCGGTGAATCGCCCGGATCGTGTTGGCGCTTAAGCGCACAACATCACGTGAAAGCTTGTAAGCCTTTTCGCGGACCGCATCGATCTCCTCAAACCGGCTCCGCACCAGTTCGGCATTTTTTTCCATCGTTTCGTTGAGGTGTTGTAAAGTCAAGGGCTGCTCCGATTTAGCAATTAGCAATTAGCAATTAGCAATTAGCAATTAGCAATTAGCAATTAGCAATTAGCAATTAGCAATTAGCAATTAGCAATTAGCAATTAGCAATTAGCAATTAGCAATTAGCAATTAGCAATTAGCAATTA
>JASJCR010000163.1 GCA_030065875.1 Ardenticatenaceae bacterium
CTCAGCACTTTCTACTCAGCACTTTCTACTCAGCACTTTCTACTCAGCACTTTCTACTCAGCACTTTCTACTCAGCACTTTCTACTCAGCACTTTCTACTCAGCACTTTCTACTCAGGACTTTCTACTCAGAACTTAGCACTCAGGACTCAACCCTTCTTACTCTCTCTCTATCTGCACCCAATAATCAGCCTCCTGCACCGTCATGGGAGTCAAAGGTACGATAGCCAGCACGGCCGGCTGATCGAGTTCCAAACGCCATACCGCCTGGTTGTGCTCATCCAGTTCCAGAGGAATTACCGGGTTGGGATGATTCGGCCGCAGCAGCTGAATCGACCACTGCTGTGGAAGCTGTGACCCGGTTCGGACAAACCCGTTGGCCACCCAATTGCCCTGTCCCTGCACACCCAATTCGGGCACAGCCAAATTATTTAAGGCAAATCCGCGCTCGGCGATGGCCGCATCGGTCAACACTTCAAAGCGTATTTGCACCACCTGCCCCACATAAGGATCGAGAGAAAGGGCTTCGTCCAGCCACTGACCAATTGCCGCCGTTTGTTGAGCTGAACGGCCGTTATACCCGCGGCCAAACGGCCCTGGCTCACCCAACGGCGGTCGTAAATTGCGCCACGTCTGTCCCCCGTCGGTCGAAACCAGCACGTAGGCAAAATCAAAATCCGGCTCCAGTTCGTACCAGGTCTGATAAACCAACGTTGCCTGATCCAGACCGCGTAAATCAAACTCGGCCGTTAAAGTTGCATCCAGGCTGTTGACGGCCGGTGCCAACCACGCCTGGGTTGACAGCGGTGACGGCCGTTCATAAAGGTCGATCAGCGTATCGCCGGCAAAAGACACCGACACGCTGCCGGTCATATCCAGGGAAATGTAGCGCACCCCGAATTGAGGAAGCCGGTCAACTAAAATTTGCGGCTCGCGCACCGTTTGCGAAAGCGGCTCCTCCGGCAGCCAGAAATTCAGCCGTGGCCCCTGAATAAAAGTGGCCGCGTAAAAGTCCGCCATAAACTCTTCCAGCGAGCTGTCCGGTCTGTATCTGGCTAAAACCGCCCGCATGCTGGCCAAACCGTCGGCCGGATGCAAAAAGAGTTCTCTGACCGCTGCATCCCCCAGCTGCTCCCAGAAATACACCAGCAGCAGGCCCGAACCCGCATAATGGGCATAAATCGCCTCCGGCTCGTTTGACCAGCTGTTGAGCTGGATATCAGGCTGTTCGAGATAATCAACAGCCGAGAAGGTGTTGAGATCAAAATACACCTCGGTCAATTCGGCCAGCCCTTCATCAAGCCAGGTCGTTTCGTTGGGGTCGCTTTGCCAATGAAGAAGATGCTCAATTTCGTGAACCAGGGTGCCGTAGTAACTGCGCCCGCCTAAATTGAGTTCCGCCATGTTTAAATAAATGGCGTCGTGTTCGTTTGAGTTGCGAAAAATTTCGCGTGGGAATTGATCGCTGCTGTCAAAATAACCCAGCTCATCCGTTGTGCTGTTGGCCAGATGAACGATGTGGAAGCGCGGCTCCCCATCAATACCGGGAATTGGCTCAACCCCCAGGAGCTCAACCAGCGGCCCATAATAATCGTTTTCCAGCCGCTCCGCGACCGGAATCATATCGTTTTGGCTTAATCTCAACGCTGGGTCTGCCCAGTAAAGCACGTGTTCAGACGCGTGGTATAAGCGAATCAAGACCGGCTTATCGTTTACCATTATCGTCCGCTGAAGCCCCAAATTATAAGGGGTGCGGGTGACGGTTCGGCCGCGCAGCTTGCTGTTGCCCAGGCGATCTTCGGTTTCGTAAAAATCGCGTGGCGGGAATCGACCGGCAAATAATATTTCTAAATTTTGCCACGATTCAGTGGGAATCGGCCGCTGATCGATCACATCCGGCACGGCTAAACCCAATGGTGGTGGATCAAACGGCGTCGGAACCGGTGTGGGAATGGCCGTTGGGATGACCATCGGAGACGGTTCAATCGTCATCACTGCTGTCGGGGTAAGGGTGGCGTTGGCTCTCGCTTCCTGAACGGCAATGGTAGCCTGGGCAACCGGCTGGTCAAAAATGGGAGGCACAATCTCCATCCACAGGAAAAACCCGGCCGCAATAATGATCAGGCCGCAGCTGGCACCGATGCCAAAAAAGAAACACCCACCATACCAGAAGAGATTTTCACCGCTTGATTCGTCCATGGCCATCGCAAATCTATTCTATTCCAATTTGATAAGTTGAGGGATGAATCGTGGTATGAGTTGACCCCGAAACGGCAATGATCGCCTCCTCCCATCCGTCACCCAGTGGAATGTCCCAGCTGCCGCTTTGATCTGCTTCAAGGGGCAGCATCGCGGCTGTCATACGGCCGTCCCGATCAATCAAAAACTGCTGAACGATATAAGTTTGAGGCAAAATATTGGCGTGACGGGCAAATCCCTGGGCCTCCCACTGCCCTTCTCCCTCTTCGGCTGAATCAACAAAGCCAATTTCCGGAATGCGAATGTGATCAACCGACATCCCCTGCTGGAAAATTGCGTCATCAGTGATGTAGGCAAAGCGAACCCACAGCGTGTCCCCACTCAAATAAGGGGTCAAATCAGCCTTTTGTTCAATCCAAACCGGCTCCTGACCGCTGCCGCTTAATCCGGTGAATCCGTGACCCAGATTGGTGCCTCGCGGATTGGCCGCTGTGGTGGCCGTGGTCTGCAGCGTGTCCCACGTTTCCCCTTCATCGGTCGATACCGCCACATAGCCAAAATCCCAACCGAGTTCGATGTCGTACCACAAATCAAAAATCAGGGTCGCTTCCGTCACCCCACTTACATCAAACTGATGGGTTAAATCTCGCTCCGACTCATCCCCCGGCACGGCCGACCACATAAACGCCCCGTCGCTGGGTTCGGCGGTCATCAAGGGCACCTGGGTGCTGCCTAAAAACGAGACGGTCACCGGTTCACCACCGGTAACCCGCCAGAAGTCGGTGCCAAATTGGGTCACTCCTTCTCGCTGAACATCTCCTCTCCTCAACCGCTGAATGGCAAACGTGCCTGGAAAGCGCACTGCGTTATACACGTCAGGCCGCCCGTCTGTGACAGATAATCCCCGCGCCGCAGCATAGGAATCTACCACCCAATCAGCAAACAGCGTTTCAAAGGTCATCGGGCGGCCGGTGCTGGCCAATACCGTTTCCAGACCGTTGGCGCTGTCCTGCGGCTCCGCCACCAGCGAAGTAATAAAATCCGCACCAAATCGATCGTACAAATAGCGAGCGAAGAGGTATGCGGCACCATAATCTCCCCCTTCATAATCAAAGAAGGTCAGCGGCGTGTCCGGGTCATTCAAAAAGGTATCTAGATGGTCACTGTCTCCATACCCATTAACGGCCGCGGCCAGTTCAGATAAACCCTCATTCAACCAGGTCATCTCGCTGCGATCGACATGCCAGTGAATCATGTGCTGAAATTCATGGGCCACCACGTCAAAATACTCATCACCTCCAATGGTGACAAATTCAAGATTGATATAAAACATATCTCGGCCGTTTGAAAACGGGTTCACTTGTGATGGAAACGCATCGGCGGAGGAAAAATACCCGATGACGCCACCCCCCATTTCCGCGACGTGCAAAATATTGAGCCGTTCGTCCCCATCAATCCCCGGCCGGCTTTCTTGGCCAAACAGGGCTCGATTGCGGGGAAAAATTTCATTTTCTAATATTTCGACAGTGCTCTGTAAATCCTGCTGATCGATCTCCACCCCATCTTCAACCCACATATTTAGCGTGTCTGACTGGGCAACCAGGCGGGCTTCCGTTTGAACCTCAACCTCATTTTCCTGATCCTCGTACCAAAAAGAAACGACATCACCCACATTGACGGCCGTGTGGGTCACCTGCGCGGGAACATCCACTTGTTTATACTGCTCTGTCAGCTGGACAAGGTCGCGCATGGGCAGGGTAATTTGACGCAGCTGGACCGCATCCTCGGCCGCCGTCGGAGGAAGCGGCTCGCGGACAATCTCTAAATCACTGGCCGCAGATTGTGTACAGGCGGCTCCCCAAAGTAGTAAAATTAGGCACACCGCTGCAAAAAACCCACTTTTCATAAATCCTTCCTTAATTTCGCAACCACATTTCGATTCTCGGGTTTCATATTTAAGATGCTGCAATTGAACATTTACAAGTAAATGCTGATAGGAACCGATTATCAAAACAGACCCGTCATCCTGGCCCCCGTCTTCACGGGAGTAAACTGCGGCGGGGATCCACCGGTGGCCATCCAATGGATTCCCGCTTTCACGGGAATGACGTAGCTATATCGATGTTTATTTTTCAAAACTCAACTGCGGCATAACTATTCAAGAAATTCTTTAAATTTCAGGCAAACCAATCCAGGCGTTTAAGTGAAACACAATATGGTTTAATAACTGATCCCCCATATCCTGGCCGTCGGCGATGGATTTTCGCGGGAGATTTTTATGCCTTTCTTTGTAATCTGCGAGTAAGATTATCAAAGTTTTTGTGGGTCACCTAAAAAACCGGCTAAATATTATGAAATATGCACACATCATCGGTTGGGGTCATTATCTTCCCAAACAGATATTGACCAATGACGAAATTGCCAGCGAGGTCGATACCAATCACGAGTGGATTTTTACCCGCACCGGAATTTCGTCCCGTCGCATCGCCGATAAATCTGAAACTGCGGCCACCCTGGCCTTTGAAGCAGCAGCCCGGGCCCTGACTCGGGCCAATATTCACCCTTCCGAAGTTGATTTAATTATTGTGGCCACATCAACTCCGGAATATATTTTCCCGTCAACCGCCAGTCAAGTGCAATCATACCTCGGTGCTGAAAATGCCGGCGCGTTTGATCTGAGTGCCGCTTGCTCAGGGTTTGTCTATGCCCTTGATATGGCCACCCAGGCGATCGGGACCGGATCGGTGCGCAACGCCATTGTGATTGGGGCTGAGGTGATGTCCCGCGTGCTTGATTGGAAAGATCGCGGCACCTGCATTTTATTTGGCGACGGCGCCGGGGCGGTTGTCTTACAAGGCAGCAGCATTCCCGGTGGCGTTTTAGCCAGCACCATGCACGCCGATGGGTCTGGCGGAAATTTGTTAAGCTTGCCGGCCGTTTACCACAATCCGATTCCCGCCTTGGGCGAAGAATTTCTCTCGCAAAACGGTACCACCAAAAATACGATTGACATGCAGGGTCGCCAGGTGTTTCGCTTTGCCTCACGGGTCGTCCCGGAATCGATCATGGAAGTGGCTGAGAAAGCGAACTGGAATCTTGATGAGATCGATTTGGTTGTTCCCCACCAGGCTAACGTGCGCATTATCGAATCGGTATCTAAAAAAATTGGCATCCCGATGAGCAAATTTTTTATGAACGTGAATCACGCGGGCAATACGTCCGCCGCTTCAATTCCCATCGCCCTGTGTGAAGCGGTGGATGCCGGCCGCTTACGCCCCAACGACAACGTGGTCTTTGTCGGTTTTGGCGGCGGCTTGACCTGGTCGGCCGCGGCGGTCAACTGGCTCGTTCTGCCTTCCGAAAAACAGCCGCGCTTCCTCGATCATGAGTGGCGGCGCATGCGCTACGTTTTTGCTCGTCAGCGCGCCAAACTGCGCCAGTGGTCGCGTCAAATCGGGGCTCGTTTAGCCGGATCACCCACCCCAGATGCGAGTTTGAAAGACGGGAAGAATAAAAAATAAGACAACAGACCTCAGAATCTGTAGTCTGAAGTCTGTTGTCTGAGGTCTTTAAGAGCCGTATACCCAAATAATCACTTCGGGCGTCAAAAAAGATTCCAGCAGCGCCGCCACAAAAAACATCGGAACTCCAAAAACGATCATGATGCGCAAGAAGTCAGCCGATGCCGCCAGCCAGCGCTCGCTCATCAATTTGGTGCCGGGAGGGGCGATAATCGTTGTTTGCCATCGCAGAGCGGCCGCGGCAACGATCATCAAGGCCGGCAATTCCACCCAGCCGTGTGGTAAAATGGTGGCCCCCAAAAAGACCAGCGGATTCTCCCCAACGAGGGCGAATTGAGTGGTGGCGAAGGCGATAATCACCCACGGTAGCATAAACACAATAATGTTTAACACGCCGAAAGTCAGTAACCCCAATATGACCAGCAAACCGATCGCCCGAATGTTGTGAGCGAAGATAAATACCGGCAGCTGACCTAGCAAATCGCGGATCACGGTTACGTTGCTCTGCATTTGACTGCTTCGCAGTTCAAGCAGCATCTCCTCCGGCAGAGGCACAATATACGCCAAAGCAACCCCCAAAATAGCGGAAACGACCAGCATCATCGCCAGAATAAAAAGCGGCAGCTTCATCATCGGGATAATCCCGGCCGTTTGCCGAATCCAACCCTTCCAGCCGGGAAAATCACCCTGATTTTCCTCTCGGCCGGTAAAGCACGACCACCAGTAGCGGCCGGCCCATCCCAGGCGCAGGAAATCAAGATTCCGTCCCATGAGCTGTTCACGATTAAACAGCTGAATCCCAATCCGGATAAAAATCACGGCGGTCACAAGCATTCCCAGGGTGATCCACCACAGCGGGCCATAAAATTCAAACGCCAGTAAATACGCTTCAAATTGCAAAACCAGGGCGACCGGGACCACGATAAAACTGGCCAGCATATTGGCCGCTCTCGTGCTCGTCGTCTGACTGGAAACCACCACAGAAGCAGCCACCATCAAGACCGCCTGAATTGTGGTCAAAATCGTAACCAGAATGATCGCCTGTCCGGCCATCGGGTGAACAAACAAGGTCACCCCCAGCGCATATACGGCAATGCCCACGTAGCTGGCCATCACCGGCGGGGCAACGGCCGCCATGAGCTTGCCAATAAATAGCTGTTTGTTTGTTAACGGGGTAGACAGCAGCGGCTCAAGGCTTTTGCGCTCTTTTTCCCCAACAAACACCTCCAGGGCAATAACCAGAGAAAATGAAGTGGGGAAAAAACCAACAACCAACATCAATAATGGAAGGGATCGCTCACCAATCAACTCAGAATTATAGGCGTTGAGGAAATCAATCATCCTCTGCGAAAATCCGGTCATTAAACCTGGGAAAAGCAGCGTTAACCCCAAAATCGGGATAATTAACCGCCAATCGCGGAGGGTATCTTTTACTTCGCGACGAGTGACCACAAAAGCCATTTTTAAATCTTGCCAATCTATCGGCAGCCATGAACGGTTTAATGTTCTTTGCTCAATGCCAATCATGCGTTTTCACCCCCGACGACACGTAAATATACTTCTTCCAAACTTTGGCTGACTTCGCGCAAGGTCACCGTACCCAATCCCAATCCGCTTAAGAAGCGCACGAGCTGCGGATTGGTCTCAACCGGCTGGTTGGTCCGATACACGATTTGGTTTTCAACAATTTCTTCAATATCAATAAGGGTATTAAATTCCCGGTGAATATCCGGCAGCTGGCCGTTGAGCGGCCGATCGAGCGTGAGTTCCAATTTGGGCGAGCCCAGCAGCTTGTTTTTTAACTCAGCGGCCGTGCCCTGAACCACAATTCGCCCATGACTGATGATCATGATGCGATCAGCCAGACGCTCCGCTTCCGGCAGGTTGTGGGTACATAAGATGATTGCCCGATCATCTGAACGGAGCTCTTCAATCGCCTCGCGCACCATTTTGGCGCTGTACGGGTCCATGGCGGAAGTGGGTTCATCGAGCATCATCACGGCCGGCCGGTGGAGCATCGCTCGAATCAAACCGGTTTTCTGCTTCATCCCTTTGGAATATTCACCAATGCGCCGATGAGCCGCGCCCGGCATTTGGAAGCGGTCAAAAAGGGATAAACCTCGCTCGGTAATATCTTCGTCTCGCATGCCATAAAGACGGCCGTAAAACCAAAGGTATTCAAGCCCGGTCATCCGCTCATACAGACCAGGCTGTTCCGTTAATATGCCAATGCGATGGCGAACTTTGTCGGATTCAACATTGACGTCATGCCCGCCAATTTGCGCCCACCCGGATGTTGGCTTTAAAATTGCGCTCAGCATGCGAATTGTGGTTGTTTTGCCGGCCCCATTTGGCCCTAGAAGAGCGATCAGCTCCCCCGGTTTGACGGTAAATGATACGTCATCAACAGCCGTAAAATCATCAAACCGCTTAACCAGCTTAAATGCTTCTATCATAATGATTCACTAAGATTTTATAGACTCTTTTTTACAAGATTTGGGATACTCTTTGCCCATGGGCTTAATTATGGCTTATTCAGGCAAAAAACTGAAGGGGACGTAAGTCACGGTTAATCTTTTAAATGAGCCCAACCGATCAGGAACCAGCCTGCCAAGGCTCCCCCAAACCACACAATCGTCCAGCCGTTCCACATTACCCCAATCCAAACCGTCACAAACGAGTTGGGATCAAACAGCGAAAAAATCCCCTTTGCCAGCCCGTAGATAGCCAGATACCAGGCAAACGCTCCCCAAAAGTCACCGCTCGCGTTTAGGCGAGGCAGGATTAAAAAAATCGCCAGTAATACAATCGCTTCATAGAGAAACAAGGGATGAAAGCGTGAAAAAGCGGCCCACTGCGGCAGGCGATAGATTTCCTCAACGGCCATACCCCAAAAGAGCGATGTGGGTGGCCCAAAGTAGGATTGCTCTACAAAGTTAGCCCAGATCAAAATTTGCTGACCGGCCAACAGCCCCATAATGGTGCCGTATCGTAGACCGCCATACCATCCTAAAACCATCCCTCCCCCAACGATGACCCCCGCCAGGGCCAAGCCTCCCTGACGCAAATTGAGCGCGACCGGGAGCAAGTTGACGGCATCCCCCAGGCTGGTAATGCCGCTGGCCGCCAGCGACGGCATAGGCAGCAGCAAAGCCCCCAGGCGGCCGCCTACAACCCCTCCCAACAAAATTAGCGGTAGATACCGCAGAACGGCCCACCAATCAAATGAGGGGTCAATGCGGCGCTGTTCTGTGACCGCGACGACAATCCCCCAAAAAACGGCCGCGGACGCCAAAACCCCGCGCCAGTAAATATCAACCGCCCCAAAAAGTTGGCCAACTTGTGATTCAAAATGGAAACCGGTCAGTAGGTGAACGATATAGGCCGCCAGAAAAATGACAAACAGGGCGGCGGTCAGAACGCGCCCTGCCATCCAGGAAAAATGATCTCCCCCCTTATTCAACTACAAATCCTCAGCTTTTCTTCGATCGCGCGCCTGCTGATAGACGTAAACCATTCGCTGAGCAACAGTAAAATAGGTAAACAGGGCCAAAACAATCAGGCACACGATCGGCTGATTGATCAGAAGCAGCAAAATTAAAACCAGATAGCGCTCCAACCGGCCGAGGAGCCCCTTTTTGCCATCAAATCCCAACCCCTCTGCCCGGCCGCGAGAATAGCTGACCATCAGCGAACCGGTAAGTGCCAGATAAGCGACCATCACCATCCATTGATTTTGCTGCACGTGAAAATAGTAAATGAAGCCGCCAAACAAAATAATCTCCGCCAGGCGATCCAACGTTGAATCCAAAAAGGCGCCAAACCCACCCTGGGTCAATTTTCGCTTGCGCGCCAGTGCACCGTCTAACGCATCAAGCGGGCCGATCAACATTAAAGAAAGACCGGCATAAATCATTTGCCCTTGAGACACAAACCAACTGGTCAGAAAATGACCGATCATGCCGGTAATGGTCAGGGCATTGGGAGACCATTTCCAGGCTGCGAGAACGGTCACAATGGGATCAATGATGGGAGCAAAAAAAGCCCTTACTCTATCGGTAAATGTTTTGGGCTGTTTAGCCCGGGCAAGATCACGAGTCATAACACAATTAAACCATGAACCTATTAAAGCGTCATCCCCCAAAAGGGTACAAACATTTCAGCCGGTGACAGGCCGCCGTGCATCCCCACCATTTTCTTTAACAAATGGCGATCAACACGAGGAATAAAGGTGCTGTTTGGCCGCATAAATCCAACCAGATCCCCCAGGCGACCGGCCGCTTGCTCCCCAAACGGCGGAGGGCCAAACCACCCTTCTTGCAAAGCTTGCTCAGCGGATAAAAGGAACATCTGCTCCGCAAAATGCTCAGCCACATACCGCTTTAACTTGTCGAGCTTGCCCTGCCGCACATATAAATACGGTTTGCGAGGTTCTCCGGCACCATCCAGTAATATCCCTTCCCGCAAAGGCTGGTGGGTCTGCAGATCAATCGCCTTCGCCGGATCGATATCGATCTGTCCATGATCCGCAGCAACGAGAATAACGGTTTTTTGACGGGCGGCCGGGGACAAGGTTTGCACCAGCATCTCATTGATTTGAGCCAGCAGCACCGAAGCTTCCATCATCACAGCCGGATGACCAGGGCCATAGCGATGGCTCAAGGAATCAACGGTGGGCCAATACCCGACCGCCAACAGCGGTTTATGGCGCTCGCGGGTCAACAAATCGCCAATCTGCCACAGCATATCGGCCAGCGACATGCTGCCGGAAACCGAGTGGCAGCCGCGATCGTGCATTTGACTCAGACCGGAGTTGATAATTTCCAGCGGCTTAAAGGAATGTGTCTCGATCCCAAACGGCCGCAGCTGCTGCCCCAGCGAGGGCCGGGCTAAAAATCGCTCCGGATCCAGCCCGGCTTGCAGCAGGGCACCTTTCCCCCCTCTTGTGGCATTGGGTGACATTTTGAGCATGTTGGCCACCATACCGTACTCCGGAAAATGGAGGCGAATACCCATCAACCCATGCTGGGCCGGTGCTGAGCCGGTCCACACCGAGCTCAACGCATTGACCGTCGTCGAAGGGACCACTGAAGTAATGGTTTCGTTGACCTGCGGCCGATCGGGCAGCCATTGGGTCAGCGGCGTGGCCTGCGGGGGAAACAAATTGCGCCCCATGGCGTCCAAAATCAGCAGAACAACCCGCTCGACCGGCCCCTCAGCCAGCAGCGGCCGCCAGTGAGAATCCGGCAGAGAAGGCAGCCCCTCAAGCGTCACCCCGAACAGGCGGCCGATGGTGGCTGGAATATTGGCGATGGTATGTCCCGGCCGCTCAGCGTCGCCATACTGCGGCCGGATAAATTCCTGGGGATAAAGTTGATCTAAACGGTTCATCTGATTGTTAAAACCCATCCAGCAAATTTTCGTAACGGGTTATGGTAAAATTTTATGCGGCGGCCTAATTGGTCAGCCGAATAATGAAAGTTGAGAGGGTCATTAACCCTCCCCTCATTCCCCTCCCAGTGGGAGGGGAGGCAGGCATCCTCCCCCCGTGGGGGAGGATTGAGGTGGGGGTTGCGCACCACCAATTAATAACCCATTTACTTCTTAAAGCTTCATTAGTCATCGGGAGATCAATTCGAGAACCCGTGACTATCCACAAAAAAAATTAGGAGAAACCCAATGCAGTACGAAATCAAAGGGACCACCATGCAAACCCTGGAAATTGTTATGGAACAGGGCGAATCGGTCTACACCGAATCAGGCGGCATGGCCTGGATGACCGGCAACATCGCCATGGACACCAACACTAAGGGAGGGTTGATGAAGGGTTTGGCCCGTTCCCTGGCTGGTGAATCTCTTTTCTTAACGACCTACTCGTGTAACGGTCAAAAAGCGCTGATCACCTTTACACCCGAGGCACCGGGTTCGGTTTTGCCTCTTGAGCTGGGACCCAATCAAAGCATGATTTGTCAAAAAGATGCCTTTATGGTGGCCCAGGATTCAGTCAAGCTTGAGCTTCACTTCCGCAAAAAGTTAGGTGCCGGCCTCTTTGGTGGCGAAGGGTTTATTTTGCAGAAGTTAACCGGTCCCGGCATGGCCTGGGTCGAAATCGCCGGGGAAGTGCGCTCTTATGAGCTGAGCGCGGGGCAAACCATGAAGGTCGATCCCGGCCACATCGCCATGTACGAGCCTTCCGTCAGCTACGACATCACCCGCGTCAAAGGGATTAAAAACATGTTTTTTGGCGGTGAAGGGATCTTTTTGGCTTCGCTAACCGGCCCCGGCCGAATCTGGCTGCAAAGCCTGCCCCTCTCCAACCTGGCCAACAAGCTGGCCCGCTACATGCCGGTGCAGAAGAGTAGTTAATCGGCACGGCCCTGTGGGCCTTTTAGCTATCAGCTCGGCGCTGCGCGCCTTCCAGCGATTTACAATCTTTTAACGGAATTTAGTTGACCCCTGCTTGCTTATTGTAGGCACGATTAGAAAATCGCGCTTACGCTTTGCATGACCTTTGACGATTAAAATTTAACCTAAGTTGCTGCCTTACCTTCCCGATGAATAAATTCATCGGCCAAAGGGACCGAAACGCGATAAATCGCGTTAATTAACCGGATTTATCCGGTTTCGGTTTCC
>JASJCR010000164.1 GCA_030065875.1 Ardenticatenaceae bacterium
GCTGATTGAGGGACTCACAAACTAGGGACAAGTCTGCATGAAAAACTACTACGTATACATTCTCGCCAGTAACTCCAAGACCCTGTACACAGGTGTAACTAACAATCTTATCAGAAGAGTTTACCAACATAAGCATAAATTATTTTCAGGTTTCACTGCCAAATATGAGGTCGACAAGCTCGTTTATTTTGAGGTTGGAACGAACATCAAGGATGCAATTGCACGGGAAAAGCAAATCAAAGGATGGAGCCGAATGAAAAAAATCTCCCTTATTGAAACCATAAACCCAAAATGGGAGGATTTGAGCCTGGAGTGGGATGAATAAGCGATGGGAGTTGGCGGGATTCCTCACTTCGTTCGGAATGACAGGGAGTGCGTGTTTTATGATCCGTTTAGGAGCTTCTTAAACTAACAGTATTGGTCCGATTTTATTAGGCATAACCTAAGTTGCGGGCTTATGGTGCAGCCGAATGAACCCGGTCGCTAGGGTCACCGAATCCGGATCGTTTATAATGCGATTTATCGCGTTTCGGTCTCATTGGCCGATGAATTTATTCATCGGGAGTTCAAGTAGTCAGCAAAATTTTGCGAAAAATATCCACAGAGCCAGCAGCGCTGAACCAAAGGTTCGTAGATAACCGCAGATTTTTCCCTGTCATCTGCGAAAATCTGCGCAATCTGCGGACAGTTAATTTCTGAAAAGTTTATGCTTGTTACTTGAGGGAGGAGCTTAGGTTAAACATAAACGGTTGAAAAACTGATTGGACGCGACCTGCGACTTCCAAACTTCAAAAGTCATCGAGACTTTTGAAGTCTGTTTGATTAGAAAAGCTTTCACAATTTTCTTCCGGTTTCTAAAAGAAGTTGACCAAATGAAAATTTGCCTTATAATTTTACCAACTTGTAAGTAAATAATAGTTGGAAATCAAATGTCACAAGGTAAATTGAGCACGCGTCAACAAATTATGGAAATCGCCGAACACCTCTTCTCTACCCGGGGTTACAGAGACGTTCGCCTGCGGGACATCGCCGACGCGGTTGGCATTAAGCACGCGGCCCTCTACTACTATGCCCCCAACGGCAAGGAGCAGCTCTACGTTGATGTGATGGAACACAGCTTTGAGCGTCATCAAGAGGGAATGACCTCGGCCGTTGAAGCCGCGGCCCCCGACTTGCGCCGGCAGCTTCTGGCGGTTGTAGAATGGCTGCTGGCCCACCCGCCGCTTAATCCCGGCCGCATGGAGCAGTCAGATTTTGGCGCCATTTCCCCTGAAAACGCACAGAAGCTGACCCTCAAGCTGTATGATTCGCTCCGTCTTCCGCTTGGTAAAGCGCTGGAAGCAGCTCAGACCCGTGGAGAAATTGCCGTCTCGGATGTGCATCTGGCGGCCCTGTGCTTTATCACCTGTATCGAGTCGATTCATAACACGACCAACCCATTTCTGGCAGCCAGAAAAAATGAAACGGCGGCCGAAATTATCGAGATGATGCTCACCGGCTGGCTGCTTCGCTAGCGGCCGGGATTTTTTTTGGCAAAAAGGTTTACCAACATGTAAGTAAAAAAGAGAGTAATATGAGAAAATTGATTGTTTTTTTAGGTGAAAAAATCCATCCGGCGGCCGTCATTGCCCTGGTCGTGGGGTTGAACGCGTACTGGACCGGGATCCTGGAAGCGTTTGGTGCCCATTTTGTGACAGTCAGCGGCTTTCCGCTGTTGGATTTACAGAATGTCGAGCGCATCTTATCGGCCGGTGAGGCGCAGGCCCTGATCGCCAATTATGGCCCTGAAGCCCAAACCCTTTACTGGTCGTTTTTTATCATGGATAACCTGATGCCGCCGCTGGTTTTTTCGTCTTTCGCTGTGTTGTGGGTGGTTCTGCTGCGCCGGTTCCCGCATCGGATCGCTGACAGGCTGCTCAACAGCCCCCTGCTGCTGGTGCCGCTGGGGGTTGGCTTATTCGACTGGCTGGAAAATCTGTGCTTTGTGACGGCGATTACGACCGAATCCAATTCCCTGCTCCTGCTTCGGATCGGTTTGGGATTTGTGTGGCTTAAAGCGATTTGCCTATTTGCCACGTTTATTTTGACCGCCCTCTTTTTTACCTTCTGGGTCGGGACGTTTGTTTTTGACCGCCTGAAGTCCAGAAGCTCACCTTGACAAAGGAGGCATTTTCAGGCATTATGCAAGTGCTTACTTGCATATTTCTGGAGGATATCGTATGAAATTTAAGGAATTGCTGGGCCTGGTCCGTTTTTTATCAAACAGTGGGGGTATTAAGGGGTTTATCGGGGTCATCGAACACGCTGAGCAGGAGATCATGAGCATGAGCGATCTTGTTCCGGCCGGAGATCAGGCCGTCATGCGCCTGGATACCGCACCACCGGGGGCGGGGGTCAACGTCATGATAGGTGGAATGCCCCTGCGGCAAAAAATGAGCCTGCTGCCGACCTTTCTGAAGGTCACCAGTTCAGTCGGCCGCTGTGGTCAATACATGTACGATAAACAGTCACCTTCCAGAAGCGACGCCGACCACTCCGTGTGGACGGCGATCGATCAGCTGGCCAGAGAAAACGGAGCGGTGGAAGTTGGCTTTGTGCGCATCGACGAGCACGATATTTTTGAGGGGTTCGCCATCCCTTATCGGAACGCCATTGTCTTTACCGTCGATATGGAAAAAGAGGCGATCGATACTGCCCCAAGCTTTGATGCCATGGTGGAGGTGCTACAAACCTATGCCTCTCTAGGGCAGGTCGCCCTCAAATTGACCGACTTTTTGCGCGATCAGGGGTATGGAGCTTACCCTGGCTTTCCAATCCGAGGAGTGGTTGATTACGTGCGCGCGGCCGAGCAGGCCGGCATCGGAGCGATCGGTTATCACGGCATGTTAATTTCTCCCACCGACGGCACCCGCCAGCGGATCAACCTCGTGCTGACCAATATGGAAATTCCCGAACCGACCCCAAACCCTCACGAGTGGATCCTCGATTTTTGCGCCATGTGCAACAAATGCGTGCGCGAATGTCCCCCCGAAGCGATTTTCACCACGGCCGAGGTGAATCCGGTCAACGGCCGTAAATCAACGATCCACTATGATCGGTGTGTTGAGTATTATGGTCAAAATCAGGGGTGTGCCGTGTGCGTCAGAGTGTGCCCGTTTAGCCAAGCCGGGTATGACAAAATCATGAGTGGTTTTTTGCGACGGCAGGCAAGCAGACAAGCTGCTTGAGGAGAAATCAGCCAGGGCGCATTGCCAAACGTTTTTTGTCAATTACTTGTGAGCTGACGGGATTCTTCGCTACGCTCAGAATGACTGATAGTCCGAGAAGTGCGGACGGGGCTAATAAGACCAAAATGAGATTAATCACGTTAAAAAACCGGATTCATCCGGTTTTTTTTAGCAGCCGAATTTTGAGTTTTAACAAATGAATACCGATACAGGTCCGTCATTCCCGCGAAAGCGGGAATCCATTAGATTGCCACCGGTGGATCCCCGCCTACGCGGGGATGACGGGCTTATTTTGAGAGTCGATTCATATCCGAATTTGTTTGTAAATCTTCAATATTCGGCTGCTACGGAATACTGCCAGTTGAATTGAAAAGAGGAAGGCATGATCGGTATAGGGGGATGATTTAAAAAAAGCTTGACAAAAGAGGTGCTGGTCAGTATTATTGCCTTAGTAATAGTTGCCTAGGCAAGCAATATACCAGTAATGAATCATACTGAAGACACATCAAGCATTGAAAAGGCCACCGCCTACATTATCCAGCGCACAGCCCGGCTGCTGCGCTTTCGGCTGAGCAAATTCCTCGAGGCGTATGCCATCAGTCCGGAGCAGTGGTATATCCTGTTTAAGCTGCACGAGCGGCCCGGCCGTTCCCAAAGCGAACTGGCGGACCCCAATTTAAACGACCATCCCAACATCACCCGCATGGTGGATGCTCTGCAAAGAAACGGTCTCCTTAATCGAACGCCCGACCCCGCCGACCGCCGCCGCCATCAGCTGTATCTCACCGCCGCCGGCCGGGAATTAATGACCGCCATTTTGCCGCTGGTGGTTGAAGAACGGCAAAAAATATTTCAGGGTGTATCTGAGGCTGAAGTAGGGCAGCTTGTCTCGATTTTGCAGCGCATCGAGCAAAACTTGGTTTAAGGAGATATTTTTTTACAGAATTACTTGCTTAGGCAAATAGTATTATCATTTTAGCCGCTGCTTTTACAAAATTTCGATCGGTCAGGAGACCGGCCGGGCAACTGAGTTTTTATAAATTTAAGGAGTGCAAAATGTTGGTTATTCGAGTGGGAATCAAAATCAAACCCGAGGAAAAAGACGCTTTTCTGGCGCATATGAAGCGGGAAATGGTCGACGTTAGGAAAAAATTTGATGGCTGCCAGAAGTACGCGGTGTACGCGGATGTGGCCCATGAAAACGGTTTTCTGCTTTACGAGGAGTGGGAATCACGACAAGATTTTGACGATTACAAAAATTCGGCCGATTTTAAGCAGAGCGGGCAAAAGCTGTTTCCCATGATGGCCGAGCCGCCAGATTCAGCTTATTTTGAGGCTCAGCTGCTCCCCTGAGCACCATAGATCAGCCGCATGTCGGGAGCCTCTGTGCAGTACATGTGAACCCAGATATAGGCGTGCTGGAATAAGGCCAGGGCCAGGGCCGCCCGCGAACCGGTCAACAGGGCGATGGCCCACATCAACAAAAAGGCATAGGTGTACATGGCGTTTGAGCTGTACTTGAATGCCCCTTTCCGGACGAGGGGCATTTTTCCGTATTCTTCGCGGAAATGATCAGCCCCCAATGCCCGCTTAACGCCAAAATACCGCTCAATTGACCAGCCCGTATAAACGGCCGGAATCAACAAAAAGATGCCGAGGATGATTTGCAGCCAGCGATAATTTCCGATTGATCCAAAATCCGACAGGCCAACGACAATGGTGAAGAGCGGCCGGAATATCAGGAATGGGAGAAAGATAATGCCCCATACGAGCAAATCTCGCTCACCAAAAAAGCGAGTAAATAAAGCGTAAACCAGCTGAAAGCGAAACACAAACCAGCCAATTATTTGATGAAGAACGACTACGGCAAGCCCGCCAAAAAACCAGGTGCGATCAGCAATACCCCAAAAAGATCCGTCACCTAAGGTCGGGTCAGCCAGATAAATCGCCCCAGGTAACAAACAGGCCAGCAGGATGAGGTGTTGAAATTGACCCTCAAATAGATATTTGGGTGGAATTTTGTGTTCGAGTTTAGACACTTTTTACTTCCTAAATAAAGTGGATCACAATTAAAAAAAGGCCACGTATTGTCACAGATTATTTCCTTGCTCCCGCAGAGCTTTGCGAAAATCTCATCTCCCTTAATTCTGGGCTGCGTGGTCTGCGGACAAATTATTTTTTGAAGAGCTAATGTAATCCAAGTGCTTTACAAAAACTTTTCAAAAATTAACTGTCCGCAGACCCCGTAGGGGTGAACCATAGGTTCGCAGATTTTCGCAGATTGCAGAGAGAAATCGGTGTTAATCTGTGATAATCCGTGGCTGTTGTTTAATATAGCTTATTGTGATCCACTAAACTTCTCAAGTACCAGAAAAGTCGGATGATCAAATCCAGGGTGTGTGCCATAGGATTTGAATTGATACCCTCTATTTTGATAGTAGCTGTGATGATCAGCCAGTGAAACCCTGACCGACAGGCGTACCCTGTTTTTACCTGCTCGGATGGCCCGTTGTTCCACAAGTTTGATGAGCTGCCCAGCGATGCCTTGCCTGCGCCAGGCAGGCAGCACGGCCAGCCGATCGAAATAAACATAATCCGGGTTGACCTGATAAAACACGCAGCCCACCAGATATTTATCCTGATGGGCTACTATAGCTGTTGCCCTATGCAGCTCGGCCGTCACGATTTCAATCGTTTTATGATGAGCACTTGAGGGGGGATTCAGGCGGCCGCGATATTCTTCAAAGGAGGTTTTGATGATGTGCAGAATATGTGGAATGTCGGTTTCCTGACCGGTTCGATAAGTGATATTAGCTGTGGCCGATTTTGAATTTCTCATACGCTTGTTGATCGGTGACAAAAACGATATCAGCAATGCGGCCGCTGCGTACGACAAATTTTTCGACGACCCGCAGGGTGGCTGAGCCATGAACCGCCTCATACATTTGAAAAGCGGTATTTCCCTGATACGCTTCAGACAGCAGGTTAACCTTAACTCCTTCCGGCCACGCCTCTCCAGAGAGAAACCGCTCTCGCCCTTCAATTTTAAAAACTCCGCTGGACACAAAGCTAAACGTCAAATTTTCGTCCAGCAGTGATTCGACCACGGCCGAATCTCGAGAGGTCCACGCCTTGAAATAGCGCTGGGCGATAGATTGTGTTTCATCCGTGTTACTCATTGTAATAGCCCTCAAAAAAATGGTGATTCCCTTATCATAATCGACAACGAGGGATCTTCAAACCGTAAAAACTAAGGAGCAAGTTGTCCCGCTAACCATTTTGCTGCACGTTGGCGAATTAAGTCTCGCTCTTCGATTGGGGCCGTCGTGATAAAATCGGCCGCAAAGGGGAAAGGGTGGGTTGGTGGGGGATATAAAAAGAGTTCATAATTAAAAAAATGGATTTTCTGAGGGGGGGAAAGAAAGTTGACGCCACTAATTTGAGTTAAGCAGCCCAGTGCAGAACCGGCAATGGAAAATGGTGCACCCTCAATGCGTTTCTCATTGTTTAGCGCGTCAACGAGAATTGGGTAAAGTTTTCGCTTTTCTAATGGTGTGAGAAGATCAACATGTTGGAAAGCTAATGCAAGGGCAGTGAGGTGGCGAACGTCACGGCTGGGATGTTCTATCAAGACCCACAGTCGATCTGTGGCTCGGTCATCGCCCAGGTGAACCAACATTGTGGCAATCCAAATATCAACAATGGGACCACGCTTGCCAAATTCGCCGAATAAAACTTTTTTGGTTTGGGTACCAATTTCCAATATGAGGTCATAGCAAGCATCTTTAATGACAAAATCCGGGTGCTCAAGCATATCCAACAGCATTGATACTGATTCGGCTTGACCTTTCAGAACAGCTTGCTTACCAAACTGTCCTTTTTCAACATCATAGGCCGTTAAATTCCGACCTGGCAGTGGAAGTGAATCTAAATAGATATTGAGCTGTTCTTGTAATTCTTCCTGACGATTCATATTAACAATTACATCATTAAGCAGGTGCACTTTTTTTGGTTAAGGCAGCTGGGTCCTGGATACATTGGTAATGTTGTTGTGTGAGATAGTGACTTCAACTCTGTAACGCGTGCCGTTTGGATAACGGAAAACCACTGTGCGGGTGCCATCCATCGTTCCGTCTGAATGGGTCGTCGTGGCAACCAGCCCGGAATCTGACTCCAAGGTTGCTCCAATCATGCCAAGCTCAGCGGCCAGCCCTTCCCCGTGGGCCCCTGATGTGGCTGAACCAAAATCGCGCTGGACGGCCGTCTTTCCGAGCTGTCTTTCTCGCTGTTCAACAAGTTCATGTAGAAGGGCTGCACGTGCATCCCAACCAGGTTGACCCATTCCCAACGCCTCAATATCGTCAATATCGATCTCAGAAAGTTTGTAGCTGCCAACAATTGGAACCCCTCCGGATACAACACCGACGGTGGTGGTTCCAGCTTCACTGATCAACGATTCAAGCCTTTGCGTAAAATACTGCTGTTGCTGAGTTGGTGGTCCATGTTGACTGCTGTCGACGATTTCTAATTCTTTTGAAGATTTGATTCGCACGGTCCTTGAAATATCGATCCCTGCATTCATGATAGCGATGACCCGATTCACGTGGGCTGTATTGCCCGTCAGGACAATTTTTCGCTGTATGCCTTGCGGAACTTGCGTCGGCCTTTGCTGCTGCACTACATGAGTCAATTCATGGGCCAATAAATGCTTACCTGCATGGGTCTGAGGAGAATACTGGCCTTCCCCAAAGTATATATCCTGTTGATAGGTAAAGGCGCGAGACCCCAATATTTGGTTCAGTCGCGCCGCCTTTTTATCCGTGTGAATCCTGACGTTGCTGAAATCATGCTGCATGCGCGGTTCAAAAAATGATCGCGTCTCTTTGGATAACTTATATCCAACATCGTCAACGCTGATTTCAGGCGTGTTAACCTGGACCTCATTGGATGAATTGAAAAAGAGGGGAATTTGGCCAAAATTGTAGGGCTGCCTGTTAACGGGGGGATTAGAAATATTATGGCTGGCGGGTCTTAAATCTGATTGCTGTAATAGGTTGCTGGCAACATTATTGGGGTTGGCTGACCTCTGTTTCTGGCTAGAAGTATGGTGATTTTGATCCAATAATTTAGAATGGGAGCCTGCAAGTTTTTTAGACCTGGCTGTTGGAGCATATGTAAACATAATGTGTTTCCTTATTTGACACTTCTAAATTTTTCCGCTCCATTGAGTTAAGTAGTTTACAAAAAGAATTGTTAAAAAAAGCCACGGATTAACACGGATTTTCACAGATTTCTCTCTCTAATCTGCGAAAATCTGCGCAATCTGTGGACAATTAATTTTTGAAGAGTTTTTGTTAACTACTTGAAATTATGCGACTTGGAAGGTTGGGCAAAGAGAAAAGGGAGCAGCTTGAGTTGGGCTTGAGAAGCTTCCGGTTAAAGTCATGGTGCATCATATTCAATATCCAAGGCCACATTTTGAGCGTCATTGACAAAAAACTTCATGTCATTGAGGCCGATGATGCCCCTATAATATTTTTTGCCTTCATTCAGCTCAATTAATTTGCTGTGGAGATCTTGATAGTTCGCCTTTTGAATTTTCTCAACCGTATCAAATTCAGAGTGGATCAGCAGGGTAGCAAACGCCTGATTAACATATCGTATTCGGCACACATCCGTCAACCTGGTTAAAAGCAGCGCTTCTTCATCATCGATATCGAGCTGTTTTTTTAAGGCGTCGCGCGCTTCCAGGCTGACAATTTTTTCATAAAGGTCGACGGTGGTTTTGATTCCGATGTGTTCAAGTTTGGCAATTGTTTTTTGATCCAGATCCGGAAAATCCCGCAGCTTTCTTGGCTGTGGATGATAGCTGTTTATCGTGCGGCGCAAAACGGTCAGATAATCGAGTGGTAGCGATGTGGCCGAGGCAAATTGCTCGACCTTTTTCTTGGTTTTTAAGATTTTCTTGAGCGCGGCGACAGTTGTGATGTTTTGAGCTTTGATCGTCTCAAACCGTTGATCGAGATCCACCATCAGGATTTGCTGGCTGGGCAGCAGATCGGCCGTTTTTAACATGTGGGTAAACTCATTCAGCGAGATGCGGTTTAAATCGATGTAATATCCCATTTTTTCATCCTTAAAATATGTACGAGTTTAAGTGGATCACTATTAAAAACAAGCCACAGATTAACACGGATTACCACAGATTTTTCTCCGTGTTCTCGGCGACCTCTGCGGTGAATTCTGGATTCTATCCGCCCGCGGCCGTTTATTCAGGTGCCGATGAGCCAGTAGGTCAGGGAAGCGGCCATCGGCCAGTAAATTGTTTCTGAGACAATGCCGGCCAGCGCCTCCTTCCACGAATAGTTTGGTCCTAGGGCCTGGCCAATCTCCCCCAGCACAAACATCACCCACCACAGTAAAGCGTAGAGCAGCCAGCGCTCGCTAAAAACGGCGGAGGCGAAGAAGAAAATGAGAACAAAGGTGACGGCCGTGCCGATTTTTGACACAAAAATGCTGATCAGAAATTGTGCCGGAGAGGTTTCTTCCGGTGGTTTCAGATCAGTGATAATCGTAAAAAGACTGTATACCAAAAAGGGCACCAGGTAAATGGTGAGTAAAACCAGGGCGATGGCGAAAATGACCTTGAACATCGTGTGGTATTCCTGAAATGTTCAGGCCGCAGGCTGCAGCGTTAGACCATACAGCACACCGAGGATCAGCATCTCTGCCAATCCGGTTAGCAAGCCATAGAGCAGGGCCTGAGCCGGAATTTCGAACATCATCCACTGTGTGGCCGTATACATGACGACCCGGAAAAACCAGATCAAAAGGCCAAAGCTCAACCCTTTGACCAGCCCGCTTCCGCCTGGGAGGCTGGCATGGAGAAGCAAAAACACCCCGGCCATCACAAATCCGTAGAGGAGATCGATCGCTATCCCGGCCGTAGCGTTGACGGTTGTTCGAGCGATCGGCTGGTAGACGGCGAACAGCCGTTGAGCCAGGGGGTTGGCGTTTATGACGGCATCCATGATGCCAAACAGAACGCCGCTGACAATACTGATGATGATGTAACGACTCACGATTTCTCAATTCCCCAGGAATGGCTTCCCGTAGGGCAAACTTGATATTATGTAAAGTATAGGTGTTTGTTTAAAACAGGATTACACGAATGACACGAATTTTCCCAACTAAGCAGTAAAAAAAATCGTCCACAGACCCCGCAGATTTTTAGGGGAAATCTGCGAACCTTTGGTTCACCCCTACGGGGTCTGTGGACATTATACTTCAGAAAAATTCGTGTCATCCTCTTACTAGAACGCCAGGTCCTTAGGCGACACTTTGTCCGGTCCAGTAAGCGATGGCGAAGGCCAGCAGGCCGACCACGTTGGCCCCGGCAAAAACGAGTGTGGCCGTCGTGCCCCACTCAAACAGGAATTCGTTGGTTAAAAGGCCAACTGTACCAACGAGTAAAACGACAAACGCAAATAATTCGAGAGTCTTATTCATGGGTTTTCCTCCTAGCGGCGGCCGGGGAAAAATGGGGGGAGCGACCGGCGGCCGCTAAAAAAACAAACAATAAAAGGGCTATTGGCTCGATTTGGCTGACGCGAGATAAACAAAAAGGCGTGGCTCAATAGTTTGTTGGATAGTAATATTATAAAACAAAACGGCCGCGAGTTGAATAGGTACTCATGACAAACACAATCCATCTCTCCCTAACCGAAAAAGATAAAATGGCCGGATGGCTGGCCAAACGGGCCACGGCCGGTGGCTGGGTATTTATTGGCCTGGCGGTTTTTGCGCTTCTGATGGGGGTCATCGGCGTCATGCAAAATCCCAGAATATCATTTGATGACCTGGGTGGGGTGATCGCCATCTGTTTGGGGATGTGTGTCGTGGGGTGGTGGATGCTTCGCTACCGGCGGAAAGTGCGCCGCTGGCTTGATGAACCGCTGCGTGCGGGTACCGGCCGGGTTTTGAACGCGATCCCCACCCCGTATATGGGCAAACGCGTTCGCCTGGAGATCGAGTCCCCTGATGGGGAGCAGTACAAAAGCGGTTTTTTTGCATTGAGCACTGAAAGTTGGGAGAAAGGGGATCAAATCGGGCTGCTGTTTTGGGAAAACGGCCGTTACTGCCCGCGCGACGTCGATTATCTAGTTGATATTGCTTACCTGCCGACACCAGCGCGTCGTAACCTGGTGCGCCGGCGGATCATCATTGGCGTGGTAATTTACCTGCTGCTAACCGCCCTGGGCTTTTTGATGGCGATATACGGCTTTGATAATTAGCGCGGCCAGACCCGGTTTGAGGAAATGGGGGCCGTGTTTCTTTTCAGGTGAGGGAGATGTCGGTGAGCCGGCCGCGGAAGTATTCCCAGGTGCCCTCACTTTTTTCAAAACGGGCGACGGCCGTGCCGGGCAGGCGCAGCCCCTTGAAGTCGCGATGATCGCTAAACTCAATGTGCCACGGCGCTTCGGCGTACCCATCCGGGACGTCATAGGGTCGCGCAGGGCTGGCTGCGCGCGTGACATCGCCGTTCTGGTTGATCTCAAAGCGGATTTGTCCGGCCGCCTGATGGTGTATTTCGAAGGCTGAGTCATCGGCCGCAGCCCATCTTAAGTCGGGGATAGTCAGGGCGAAGGGAGGCAGCCACGGCAGCTCGCCGAGGTTGCGGATCAGTTGGGTGGTCAGCACCTCCGGGTCGGTGCGCTGCCCCATGGGGATCAATCCCCACAGTTTGGCGCCGCCCCACCCGTTACCGGCCGCGTGGCCATCTTCCGCCCTGACCCACACACCGGGCAGGAGGCGCAGGCGGGCGATCCAATTAAACGAAAGCGGATCGGCCTGGTAGGTGCCGTGGGCGGTGAAAGGGGTCCAGCGGCCGCGGATGTCCATCGAGCCTTCTTGATGAAGGTGGATGGTGGCGGGTGGGTCCATGTCGGCCGGGAGGGCGCGTGCAAGCCAGCGCTGGGCCGCAGCCGGGAGGGAGTTAATTGGGTTTGGGGATGGAGTTTGAGTGGTCATGCTGTGTCATTATAGCAAACAACGGAGACAGGTCCTTAAGGCTGTGGCCGGGGTCCGCGTGGAGCCACCCGCCGGCGCGGTTAGAGACCGGCCGGAGCATTATAATCAAAAATTAAAAGAAGCGCTGCGGCCGCAGCGCTTCTT
>JASJCR010000165.1 GCA_030065875.1 Ardenticatenaceae bacterium
GTCCCATTGCCGCCACTCCAAAAATCTGAATGAAGACGAGAACCCTGTGAAATAGATCATCTGCCACAAAACGATTTTGGTACAGCGTTTCTCCCGACCAGGCCCACCAGAGGACAAACATCATGACCAGGAACTGGCCAAAGCCCAGAAGGGTGAGATTGTCACTCAGAAAATTGCCAATCTGGATTAATGTGGCCACGTAGACCAGGTCATAGAACAGCTCCAGCCAGCCGATCGTGCGGTCTGAGTGGTGATGGAATTTGGCATTTTGAAAGTATTGGGGACGCGTAAACAACTCTGACATCAGTTTTGCTCCTATTTTCTCTGGTTCTGCAAGATTTTGGATTGCTGGCGTTATGGTCCTTCATAAGATGTACGCGGTTGGCACTGGCTAAGGATCATGTTTTTGACGGGCTGGCGTCATGCTGATACAAACTATTGTGTTGGATATATTCAGTAGATGGGGAGTTATTGCAAAAAACTCGTCCGAACAACTTCTGGTGTTTGACCCGTCCAGGACCGGAAGGCGCGATAGAAGGAATTCGGATCTTCATAGCCCAATAAAAATCCGATCTGCCCGCTGCTGTACGCCGATTTTGCGAGGTAATGACGAGCCAATTCTTCACGTAGGTCATCTAAAACTTGCTGAAAGTTCGTGCCTTCGTTGCGTAGATGGCGTTGCAAGGTTCGTCGACTGACGGCCAACCGTGAGGCAACATCATCGACGTTATATTGCCCACTGGCTAAAATCTCTACCAAGCAGGCCCGGACTTTCTCGGTGAAAGTTGCATTTTGCGCTAAATCTTGCATCCGTTGATTGAGCTGTGGTTCGAAGATTGACCACATCGCGTCGCTAGCGGTGAGGAACGGCCGTTGTGCATCTTGGGCCGAGAACGTTACGCCGTTAAAGGTCGATCGGGTGAGGCCTACCCCGAAGTATTCTTCATAGACAGCTTGTTCTGGAACAGCCACGGTTGTGTGGAGACTCTGTGGCACGAGGCGTTCACGTGTTGCCAAACGCGGCATATGCACCCACCAAGCTAATTCCGCTGCTATTAAGCTTGGTGGCAGCTCACCATATTCTGGCAGTGCATCGATTTTAATGGTGGTTTGTTCGCGGCTTGTTTGAACGATCAGCCGGAGCGGACCCACAAGTGGTTTGTAATGGGCGATCCGCGTCGCGGCGACATTGAGGTTTGGGCTGCAGAAACAGGCAAAAATTGGCGGACTGAACGTCTCTGGCGTGATATTTTTAGCAAACTTTAGCGGGAAAGTGGGATTATCACGCAAAACGGCCGTAAGCCCATCCCACAGCCTAAAGTATTCCTTACCCGTAATCGTCGGTGATTTGCGCGATAGCAAATCGAGGGGTAAGGCGGCATGCCGCAATACATCCTGCGGCGAGATGTTCATATCCTTGAAGAGTACCTGCCAACCCATCTCAATTGGGTATTTGCGATTATCCATGGTGGAATGCCTTTCGTCTAAACCAAACTTACATCACAGAGCACAATTGTACCTTACACCATACCTGCAACTCGCGGTTGAAGATGCCCAAAAATGCTGCCTTTGTGCTTGTAAACGGTTGGCGATTGGCAACTCGTAACCCGAAAGATTTTGCCGAGAACCAATCGCTCACCGTGTTCAATCTGTGGACAGCTGCTTCCTGAAAAGCACCATTAACCCAACATCTGCTCACGCATACCGGTGATAAAAGCATCATCGCCGGCCTGCTCGCGCATCGCGTAAATTTGGTTGGCATCTTCGCCAAGCAGGTAGCGCAGTTGATTCTTGCCGTCGGTGGCCGCTTCAAAAATCCATTCCGCCATTTGCTCCGCCGTGCTGCCCCCCGTTCTGGGCGCGCTCATTGCGGCCTGAAACTTGACCAGCATGTCATTGTAGTCGCCTGCATACGCTTCCGGGTTTGCAGGCGTGGCAATATCCATCGAACGGCCGCCGAAGTCCGTGGCGACACCGCCCGGTTCGATCAATTTGACCTGAATGCCCAATTCACCCAGTTCATATGAAAGCGATTCGCTAAAGCCTTCGACTGCCCATTTGGTGGCGTGGTAGAGGCTGATGAGCGGGTAGGTAATGCGTCCACCAATGGAGGAGACATTCATAAAGAGGCCGGCTTTGTTGGCGCGGAAGTGGGGCAGGAAGGCACGGGTGACTTCCATCAGGCCAAAGACATTGGTATCAAATTGGCGGCGGATTCTATCGGCCGAGGATGTCTCAAACGGCCCAGCTAAACCGTATCCCGCATTGTTTAACACGACATCGACGCGCTCAAAATCGTTAAGAATTTGGGCGGCGGCGTTGTCAATCGAAGCCTGATCGGTGACGTCGAGTTGATAGAGCTTGATGTGGTCGATCTGGTTGAGTTCGGTTTCGTTTTGCGGTTTCCGCATCGTGGCGGCAACCTGCCAACCTTGTTCTGCGAACTGCTTGGCGGTGGCTTTGCCAATGCCTGAACTTGCTCCGGTGATGACGATCGATTGCATAATGGTTCTCCTATTCCTAGTTAATGTCATGTACTGAGAGAAGTGTACGGCGTGGGAGATCAAAATGCACTAGCGCACTGTGCCAATGCGCTCGCAGATTGCGCCAACCCGCCGCTGCCGCTGGCAAAACTGCTTGCGCTTGCAGAGCGCACAGAAGGTTGGATCACCGGTTTGCAATTGGCGGCAATTTCGCTGCAAGAGCTAGCTCCTTTTTACGCGCCATGTGCTCAATTACCCTTGCGATTGTTACTTGTTTTTATTCCTTAAACTGTTGGATGGCTCGCTCGACGATGCGCTCGACGCTGTTCTCCACGCTAATAATCAATGTATGATGTGGTGAGGGTGGCTCTAAGGCTTCAAACTGGCTTTGCAGCATATTGGCTTTCATAAAATGGTCCGGACGTGTTTTCATCCGTCCCCAGATAAGCTCAAAGCTGCCTTCCAGATGGACAAAAAAAACGCCTTCGTTGTTTCGGCGTAGCTGGTCACGGTATTTCTTTTTTAGGGCAGAACAGGTCACAACGGCCGCTTCGCCTCGTGCCAAATGATCGGCAATCAGATCATGCAGCCGCTCCAGCCACGGGTATCGATCGTCATCGTCAAGAGGGATGCCATCAGCCATCTTAGCCAAATTCTCGGGCGGATGAAAATCATCTCCATCGTAAAACGGTACGCCCAGGGCCTGCGCCAGCGCCGCGCCCACCGTTGTTTTGCCACAGCCAGACACCCCCATAATCACAAATACTCGGCTCATCGTGTGGCCTCTCGAACGCGATACAACATCTCACCCGCCTTTTTGACATAGAGAACGCCCTCATCTTCACGCCCTTCCCATTCGCTCGGATCGATTTTATCTGGATTGAGGTACCCCAGCGCCAATTTTCGGCAATCCTCGGCCGAAAGTTGCGTTGCCAGATTAACCGAAGCGCGCGGCACTTCACGGCCGTCAACCCAGCGGCCGTCTCCCCGCACGTGCGTGCTGTGCGCCAACACCCCCAACGGAATGTGTTTAAATCTATCCCATTGATGGAGAATGTAGGGCAGTGTATGGTAGCCAATTTCGTAGATGTATTTCCCATGTACATGGCTGACCACATCGAGATGCGGGGCGTAAATCGTTAACTCACCCCCTTCCGCCAGCGCAGGTTCAAGCTTATACATCGCCTTACCGGCCGTCCACAACTCATCATACATCGCTGGCGCCTGGGATAGCACCTTTTGGAACGGCTTTTCCACCCAAACGATGTGTTTTTCTGATGACAAATCGGCCGCCGCCCGCCACGCTTCTAGATGATCGCCGACAAACAAACCGGCCAATCCTTCCCCCATCACGACCAGCGAGATGAGCGTCACCGGGGTTGGCACATGCTCCGCTGCCGCGTGAATCATATCGCGCACCGGCGTTTCTTTAATACCTATCGTACCGCGCACGCCGGCCAATGCTCCCAACCAGTGGGTGACGTTAATCATGTCAGCCCCAGAAATGCCGGGAAACAGGTATTTGGCCCCACCAGAAAAGCCCACAACCTCATGCGGAAAGGTGGGGCCAAGGATCAGGATGTGATCGTAATCATGGATGGCGCGATTGATCAAAATATCGACATCGCCTCCCAGTGTTGGGTGCCAGTGGTCACCCGCGATCTGCTTAATCTGTGATTGTGGCAAGGTGCCGATACTGGTGAGCGTGTCGGGTAGATCCCAGCGATGATTGGAGATTCCGATATGCTTGAATTCGCCCATCCGCTCGTCGGCCGTGATGCCCACCAGCGTGTCGAGGTTGGTCTGGCTGAGCGGCGGATGGGTTCCCAGAGCCACCATAAAATCAAGCTGCTTCGTATCTGACAAAATATTGACCAATTGACGAAATAGAAACGGCAGCGGAATGGTGCGCGTATGGTCGGGAATCAACACCAGCACTTTTTGCCCCTTGTACTGATTCTCCAATCCTGCATAAAGCGTTTGACGTACCTGGTCTTCCGTTAACAATCCATCTGCTTGAAATGCTTGGGCAATCATAATTTCCTCGCGTTGCCTTAACGTCACTAAAGGGGGAGAAGCCACCATTTTGGGTATGATGCCGGCTTCACCTATGCCATTAGTGGAGGTCGTAAATTCCGGGCAGTGTACGCAAATAAAGCCCAAGGATCAAGTGACCGAGGTCCAGTTGTCATGGCTCCATACGCTGTGACCTTTGATCAGAAGCTTGGCCTTAACCGGATCTGTTCCATCTTCTGTTTTCGGCGAAGGATGAAGTTGAGCGGAAGACATACCTTTACGCTGTCTTGGATACGCTGTAAATTTTCCCTCCTAGAACAAAATAGAAAATGATATATGCAAAAAAGGGCACGACGCCGATGACAGAGGCGGGGTCAACCATCTGGAGAAATGCTGCTACAACTCCGGCCGCTCCTACTACAACAATCATCCAGCTTAAGCCCTTTCCAAAAGTTGACGAGGCAAGCATGGACACCCCAATGAGCGTGAACCCAATCATCCCGACAAAAAACCCGACATAAAGCGGTGCATTAAATACGCCCCAGGTCGCCTCCCACATGAAACCTAGCGTCTCCTGTGTTGCTGGGGTTGCCCCGACCGTCTGATAGAGCTCAGAAATGGGGTAGTGCGCAACATGTGGCGTCGCTGAAATTGCCATCGAAATCAGGCCCACAATACCCAGGGCGCTTCCAAAAAGTGCTGGAGCAAGACCCGTTTTCCAAAGAGTCCATAAAAGGGTTAGGAACAGGGGGACACCCAATATGAGTCCAGTGAGGTATAAGCCATTCTCGGCAATGCGGAGTAGATGGATGTCAGGGAACCTGGCAACCAACTCTGTCGGATTCGCCGGGGCAGAAGGTATCAACCCCTCGGCAACGACCATGGATAAGATGAAGAGGATACCACCCAGAATACCGGCCAGACCGCCCCATTGTAAAACGCTTTTTTCCTGTTCGATCATTTGTAAATTATTCATTTTTTAGCTCCATTTTAGAATTTTTTGATAGTCAGAATTGAATTGAACACAACGGTCAAAGATCTCGATCGATCACAATCATCTATTCGGCCATGTTAGTATCTTAGTCATGTTTTTGAACGCTGTCATAACACCTTAGGATTAATTTGGGGGTGATTTCGGGCGAAATCAAGCAAAACCAAAATGGAGCCTTCAAGTTTGATTATTGGTTCGCCACTTTCTAAATTAGTTTGGGGTAGCGCGACGAATGAGGACGGGGTGACATGGCCGACTAACTACTTTAAGCCAAACACCGCGTACGGGAAAAACGGCCGTTTCCCCCGTACGCGTCACCCGCTATTGGGCTGCGGTATGCTCCAAAACAGCCTGGAAGGTCATGCCCACCGGGCCAGTGTAGGCGTCCGACGAACTTGCTTGATTGAGCGTGCCGATAATGGTCATGTTGTATTTCGGCCAGTAATATAGGAACGAGTTGAACATGCCATTGTGGCCCATGATTTCATCTACCTCGGCATCACCCATGCCACCAAAGTCGATGTCGATCACGCCCAGCCCGTAATAAAGATTATCGAACCCAACTGTGGCCATGCTGGTCCAATCCGTCATCGCTTCCTTACTGGCTGGATCGCGGAAGATCTTGTCCTGCTCCCAGGCCCACATAAACTTGTTCAGGTCGCTGGCGGTTGAGACCACTCCCCCCATGCCCCACTGCCAGGAAAGGCTGGCATAATCCGATACGTCTACAATGTCGAAATAAACGTGCGCTACGTCGCTCAGGCGCGTATCTTTGTTCCCGGCCATGAATGTGTCTTCCATGCCCAGCGGGGTGAACAGCCACTCGTTATACGCTTCGCTCAGGCTCATGCCGGTTACCTCTTCTACGACGAGCCCGGCCAAAACATAATTTGTGTTGCTGTAATCCCAACTTTCACCCGGCGCAAATTGCGCACCAAGAGTACTGGTCCCTTTTTCAATCACATCAGGCGGCGTCCACACCTTGTCCGGATCGTCAATGAAAATATCCACAAATGGCTCCACACCGGTAGGTGCCGTAGGACTGAAGTAGTCGGCAACGCCACTGGTATGGCTGAGCAGCTGGCGAATGGTGATCATCTCCCCATACGGCTCACCATTCGGCCCGTGGAGCATATCGATGATAACCGTGTCCAGATACTGGCTAATGGGGTCATCCAGAGCCAGCAGGTCATCTTCCGCCATCCGCAGGATCATTGTCGCCATCATCATTTTGCTGATGCTGGCAATTCGGAAAGGCGTGTCCGGCGTCATAGTAATATTCGCCTCTGTGTTGGCCATACCACCCGCACCTTGCCAGGTGAATCCCATATCTGGTGCATCAACCATCAGGATGACACCAGGAAAACCAGCCTCGACCTGCGCCTCCACGATGGCTTGCAAAGCCTGTTCCAGCGCAGCGTTGGCGGGTTCCTCAGTTGGCGGCTGTGGCGTCGGTGGGATGGGCGTCACGGTGGGCGGCGGATCCGTGGGCACAACGGCCGTTTCTTCTCGTGCACTTCGGCATCCCAACAAAACAATCAGTAAAAATATGATGCTCAGTAACAAACGTTTCATGGCAATCCTCCTTTGGGTCGACCATTCAGGTCAGTAGCCCCAACAATCACAATTGAACAAACAAATTAATCAACCTCATCGGCTCGTCCTGTCTTAGCGGCAGATTCAACTTCCCGCCCCAGGAACTCGCACAATGCTTCCAGGTCGGCAAAACCATGTCGTTCGCCGGTGCGCACGTTATCCAGTAAGCATCGCCAGAGGCAGCCGGCATGATTTTGCACCGGCCATAAGCGCAAAAGATAAGAAAGATACGGTTTTTTTCCCGCTTTTGACTTCATTGACTCTGCCTCCGCTCCTTATGATCCTTGGCATCACTATGTTCGTGAATCTTGAAAAAATCTTAACAGGCGACCGTGGAGAGATCGTGAGGAAAAAAGGTGACAAACCACACTGGTGAAATAGCGTCGGGAACCGCTATACTAAAAACCCAATCTTGGCCAGAGACAACATCGCCACAGAAAATAGTTTGAGTCTCCTATAACCTGGAGGGTAAGCTGTGACTACATTGCAGATCGCTTTGCTGGGTTCGTTTCAGGTAGCTCTGGATGGCCAACTCGTGACCACCTTTGAGTCAGATAAGGCCCGCGCGCTGCTGGCCTATCTGGCTGTAGAAGCTGATCGGCCGCACCGGCGTGAAAGCCTGGCAGCGCTGCTGTGGCCGCAGATGCCGGCGGCCGCAGCACGCGGCAATCTGCGCCACGCTCTGTCTAACCTCCGCCACGCCATCTACGATCACAATGCTGTGCCCCCCTTCTTCCATATCACCCGTCAAACCATCCAATTCAACCGTGACAGCCAGCATTCACTGGACGCGGCCGTTTTTTTGCACCCGGGCAGCAGCCGTCCCAGTAGGCAAGAGTACTCAGAGATGGTTGCCAACTACCGGGGTGAATTCCTGGCTGGTCTTTCCCTTCCTGACTGCACCACGTTTGAGGAGTGGGTGGTAGTCAAGCGGGAACAGTGCCACCAGCGGGTCCTTTCCGCTCTGCGGCGGTTGGCTGACCAACATGCCCGCCGTGGGGAATACGAAGCGGCACTGCCTCTGTTGCGGCGCCGGGTGGCCCTGGAACCATGGGATGAATCGGCCCATCAGCAGCTTATCCGGCTGCTGGCCCTGACCGGGAAGCGCAGTGCGGCTCTCGTCCAATACGACAGCTGTCGCCGTATATTGAACGCGGAGTTGGGCATCGCACCCACAACTGCTACCACCACACTCTACGAACGGATCCGCGACGAGAGCTGGCCGGAGGCAATTGACCGCCTGCCGCTGCCGTTATTCCTGGGAGAAGAAACGACCGCTTCCCCACCACCGTTCCTTGTAAACCGTGAGCGGGAGCTGACGCAGCTCAATCGATATCTGCGCCAGGCCTGGACTGGGAAAATCCAGGTCGCTTTCATCACCGGTGAAGCCGGCAGCGGTAAAACCGCCCTCATGCATGCCTTTGCCCATGAGGCGATGACCAGGCATTCCAATCTGCTGGTAGCCAACGGTAAATGCAGTGCATACACGGGCAGCGGTGACCCTTACCAGCCTTTCCGCGAAATCATGCAGATGCTCACCGGGGAAGTGGAATCCCGCTGGCAGGCAGGCGATGTGAGTACTGAACTTGCCCGCCGCCTCTGGTCGGCTCTGCCGGAGGTCGTAGCAGGGTTGGCCGAAAACGGCCGTAACCTCCTGGATCGACTTGTGTCCGGTACCGCCCTGCTGTCGCGGGTCCGGAGCCGCACCCGCCATCAGCTGCCAGCTCAGGTTCCCTGGCTGGCGTCGTTATCCGCGTGGGTAGAAAAGAGGGAAGACGCGGCTGTCTCGGTTCCCCAAACTGACCTCTTTGCCCAATTCACCGGTCTGCTAACCAGCGTGGCCCGGGACCACCTGCTGTTGCTGATCCTAGACGATCTGCAGTGGGTCGACATGGGCTCGCTCAATCTGCTTTTTCACCTGGGTCGACACCTGCGCCGCGGCCGTATCCTGCTCCTGGGTGCCTACCGGCCGGGAGATCTGGCACAGGGGCGAGATGGTGAACGCCATCCCCTGACCGGTCTGGTCCAGGAACTGCAGCAGATCTTTGGCAATAATCAGGTGGATTTGAGCAGGTCGGGAGGACGGCCGTTTATCGACGGTCTACTGGACAGTGAGCCGAACCGGCTGGATGAAACCTTTCGCCGGCAGCTGCACCGGCACACCGGCGGCCAGGCTCTTTTTACCGTCGAACTACTGCGCGGGCTCCAAGAGCGGGGGGATTTGGTGTTAGATGAAGAAGGCCGCTGGATCCAAAGTGAAGATCTAAACTGGGACATTTTACCCGCGCGAGTTGAGGCGGCCATCGCCGGGCGGATCGAGCGTTTACCTGAAAGCTGCCGCACCGCTCTGACCATCGCCAGTATCGAAGGAGAGACGTTCACCGCCGAAGTTGTGGCTCACGTGCAGTCAACCGACGTGCAGTCAACGATCGGCTGCTTGAGCCATGATTTAGGCCGGCGGCAGCGGTTGGTCAATGCCCACAGCCGCCAACGCTGGGGTGCCGCCCACATTTCCCGCTACCGCTTTCGCCATTTCCTCTTTCAAAAATACCTCTACAACCACCTGGATCCGATTGAACGAGGTCGCCTGCACGAGGCCGTAGGCCAATCTCTGGAACAGCTGTATGGAGCGCAGGATGCAGCGCTGGCTCCGCTGTACGGTCGACTGGCCTGGCACTATCAAGAAGCGGGCGGGCTGACCGAGGCAATCGCCTACCGCCAGAAGGCGGGTGAGCGAGCCTGGCAGCTGTCAGCTGCTGAGGAGGCGGTTTTCCATTATCAACGGGGATTGGCCCTGCTCGAAACGATGCCGAATTCTACCCAGCGCAAGACAACCAAACTGACCTTTCTGATAAACCTGGCCTTGCCTTTGGTGGCGCTCAAAGGGTTTGCGGCTCCTGAAGTGCGCAGTACCTATGACCAGATCAAGCTGTTTAGCCAGCAAGTTGGCTCCACGCCGCAGCTATTTTCCGTCCTTGGCTTCTTAGGTTCATACTATCTCACCTCAGCTCAATATCGCACCAGCCTTGAAATCGGACAGCGAAGATTACTGCTGGGGGAGCAGCACAAGGATCCCTTACAGATTGCCCTGTCCGAGCTAGGTCTGGGCGCCAACTATTTCCAGCTCGGTAAATTTGGTCAGAGCTGGGAACACATCGAGAAGCTGCTCGATTTCTACGATTACCGGCAGCATCAAACCACTTATGACATCGACCCTGGGGTCAACGGCCAGATTTGGGCAGCGCTGCTGCTGTGGGTTCGCGGCTACCCGGATCAGGCCTGCCAGCGCCGTCAGGAAGCTATCGACCTGGCGCGAACGATTGAGCACCCGTTGTCGCTGGCCGCAGCTTTGGAAGTAGCCGGCGGCATAATGCACATTTTAGGACGCAATTATGAAGCGGCTGAGGACGACCTGAAGGCGTCGCTGCAGTTGGCTGTAGAACAAAAATTTGGTTCCTTTCAGGCGGAGGGAGCATTTTATCGAGGCTATTGTCAGGTAGCTGCGGGGAAGGAAATGGCCGGCCTGGCCCAAATGGAGGCGGCCTTAGACGCCTGGCTGGCATCCGGAATGCGAATTTTTTACACGCTGATGCTTGGGCTCCTGGCGGAGGCCACGGGAAAATCGGGACGGGTAGAAGAGGGTCTGAAACTGGTGTCGGAGGGGCTGAGCGTGGTGGCAGAGAAGGAAGAGTGGGCCTTTGCGGCAGAGCTACACCGAATTCGGGGGGACTTGCTGCTAGCCAGTGGTGCAGATACGGCCGCTGTCCAATCTGCTTACCAGAAGGCGATCGCCATCGCCCGGCGGCAGGGGGCTAAATCGTGGGAGCTTAGGGCAGCGCTCCACCTGGCCCAACTATGGCAGCAGGAAGGCAAAGTGACACAGGCCAGGTCGATCCTGTCTGACCTTGTTAATTGGTTCCACGAGGGTTTTGCTACGCCTGATTTGCAGGCGGCACTGACCATAACGCAGGCAAACAGTGAGGATTTGACGCCGCCATAGCTTCAATATCTCCATTTTCCGCCGCAGTCCGTTATGCTAACCATCCTTTTTGGGCGGCAATGGCAATGGCCGCCGCCCGCGAATCTACGCCAAGCTTGTTGTAGACACTGGTTAAATGTGCCTTCACCGTCCGGGACGAAATGTCCAGACGCAGGGCGATTTCTTTGTTCCGCTCTCCGGCCGCGGCCGCCTGCAGCACTTCTAATTCGCGAGGAGTCAGCTGGATAGAGTCCGAGGTTGGGGGTGTTTGTTTAGGGGACGGTGATGCTGCCTGTACCGACAACGCCCGCTGCACAACATCTGGTTTGAAGAGAGAGTCGCCCCGTGCGGCCGCCCGTATCGTGTTGAGCAAGGTCTCTCGATCCGTATCTTTTAGCAAATAGCCACGCGCCCCTAACCGCAAACCACGCAGCATCATCTCATCTTCGTTGTACGTGGTAAGAATAATAACCGCCACTTGCGGGTGCATTTGCCCTAGCTGTTCGATAGCGGTTAAGCCATCCATCACCGGCATCCGCAAATCCATGAGAACAACGTCCGGCTGGTGTTCGGCCGTTAACTGCAGCGCCTCCTCACCGTTGGTTGCTTCGCCCGCCAGCTCGATATCAGCGGCCGTTTTCAAGATGAGCCGTAACCCCTGGCGTACAATAAAATGATCGTCGGTGATTAAGACCCGAATGGGCTTGCTCCGAGCCTGTGGATTGGGATCACTCATCCTGTTTTCTCCAGCGGCAGGCGTAGAAGGGTTGTCGTGCCCCCCTCCGGCGAACTCTGGATAGAAAATTGGCCGCCGGTGAGCCGCGCCCGCTCCTTCAGCCCGATGATACCATAATGGCCGGGGCGAACGGCCGTTTCCACATCAAAGCCCACCCCATCGTCTACAACCTCAATCAGCAAGCAGCCATCCGCCAGTTGCAGCTGCAAACGCACCGTGGTTGCTTCTGCATGGCGGGCCACATTGGCCAGCATTTCGGCCAGCGCCCGTCGCGCATGGAGGGAAGTGGCCGGCGGCAGCAGCAGCGAATCAGGCAGCTGGGCATCCAGTTCATATGAAATGTTGCTGTTGGCGCTAAATTCCTGCGCCTGCTGGGCCACGGCCGTCACAAAATCAGCCGCGAACGACGCTTCGGCTCGCAAATCATCAATCGCTTCGCGGGCTTTACGCAACGCATCTCGGGCCTGCTCCGCTGCATCTGTCACAATCAACCGCGATTCGGAAACCTCGCCCTCATGCAAGTGATGTTTGACGGCCTCCAGCTGCAACACCAGTCCGGCCACCCCTTGGGCCAGCGTGTCGTGCAGCTCCCGGGCCATGCGGTCTCGCTCCTCCAGAACGGCGATTTGCTCCTTGTCTGCCAGCAAAGTTTGTAAATCAGCGGCCACCCGGGTTAGATTCTCCCCCAATTCCCCAATTTCATCCTCTTCATGGTCTAGGATTTGCCGCTCAAAATTGCCTTGCCCCCAGGCAGCTGAGACTTCAGACAGGTGCCCCAGCC
>JASJCR010000054.1 GCA_030065875.1 Ardenticatenaceae bacterium
GTCACTTGTCTCTGGTCTTTTAGCTGATGAGTCGGTTGTATCCATCCAAAGCGGCCACTTTGTACGCTTCGGCCAGGGTTGGGTAATTAAAAACGGTGTTGATAAAATAGTCGATTGTGCCGCCAAAAGCCATCACCGCCTGACCGATGTGAATCAGTTCGCTGGCCCCTTCGCCAATGATGTGCACCCCTAACAGCTTGCGATCTTCGAGGCCAAATACCATTTTGAGCATGCCGATTTGATCCCCGATAATCTGGCCGCGAGAAATTTCGCGGTAGTGCGCTTTGCCGATTTCATAGGGAATGCCGGCGTCGGTGAGATCCTCCTCCGTCCGGCCGACCATCGAAATTTCGGGAATGGCATAAATCCCAAAGGGGAAGAGATTGGGAATGGAGGAGGTGTCGAGGCCAAAGGCATGGGCGGAAGCCAGACGCCCCTGTTCCATTGAGGTTGAAGCCAGGCTGGGGAAGCCGATCACATCACCCACGGCATAAATGTGCGGGGCAGCGGTTTGATAATTTTCATTCACTTTTAGGCGCCCCCGATGATCCGCTTCCAGCCCGGCGGCCGGCAAATTGAGACGGGCGGTAGCCCCGGTGCGGCCGATAGAGTAGAGCGTCCGGTCGGTGGTGACCCGCTTGCCGCTATCCAGATGGGTGACCACTTTGTTGGTTGTGTCATCGATCTCAATTTTGGTGACCGATTCTCCCAGCCGGAAAGTCACGCGATGCTGCCGCAAATGATAAATTAAGGCCCCGATGACCTCTTCATCGACAAAGCTCAGCAGACGCGGCCGCATGTCGATCACGGTGATCCGAACCCCCAGCGCAGCAAAAATGCTGGCGTATTCGAGACCAATCACCCCACCCCCAATGACCGCCAGGGAGCGGGGAACGGTGGACATATTGAGTAGGCCATCACTGGTAAAAATTCGATCGTCGATAAAGGGGATATCATCTCGCCGGGTGGGCATGGTCCCTACGGCGATGACCACGTGCGCGGCCGTGATCTTGTAGGTGTTGCCGGCCGCCTCAATTTGGAGGGTGTGAGGATCGAGGAAGCTGCCCAGGCCGTTGATCATCGTAATCCCGTTGCGCAGCAGCTGGTGCTGGATCACGTCCATCTCGTTGTGCATGACGTGATCACAGCGAAACTGTAAATCTTCCATGGTAATGCGCTGTTTGACCCGATAAGAAGCGCCATAAATTGAGCGCTCGCGATACCCTGAAAGATAAAGCACCGCCTCGCGCAGGGTTTTGCTGGGGATGGTTCCGGTATTGACGCAAACCCCGCCCATAAAATCTCGCTTGTCGATGATGGCCACCCGCTTGCCCGCCTTGGCCCCCTGAACGGCCGCTTTCTGACCAGATGGACCGGTGCCAATTACCACTAAATCATAATCGTAGTCGTTCATGAGTTGTTCCTTTGATTTTCCCTAACCGCCGGCAATCCAAAGTCAGAATTATCATACCAGTTTTCAGAGATGGCGACATTGACAAATTATTGTGATCGATAGACACTTCCTGCACCCATGAAAAATTCCCGTTTGCCTCTTTTGCTGTTGGTCCCTGGCACGCTGTGGGGGCTTTCTTTTCTATCCACAGAAATTGTGATTGAAACGATCCCGCCGATTACGCTGGGGATGGGGCGGAGCCTGCTGGCCTCAATACCGCTGGTTGCGATTTTGTACATTATCGGCGGCCGTTTGCCCCGCACCTGGCATGAGTGGTGGCCCTATATCTTTTTGGGCTGGTTCAACAACTCCTTTCCGGTGGTGATTGTCAGCTGGGGGCAGCTGACTATTTCAAGCGGGTTGACCACAATCCTGGTCTCTCTGAACCCTTTGTTTACTCTGGTTTTGGCTCATTTTTTTATCAGTGATGAAAGACTCAATCGGCGTAAAACGTTTGGAATTGTCCTGGGTTTGCTGGGGGTGGTGGTGCTGGTTGGCCCGGCCGCGCTGCAGGGGTTGGGTCAGGAGATTTTGGCCCAGCTGGCGGTCGTGGTGGGGGCGTTTTCTTATGCGATCGCCTCGATTTTTGCCCGTCGTTTCCTGCGGCAGCAGACCGATAACGTGTGGCGCTCAATTATTCGCCTGATGGCTTCGCAATATTTGACGTCGACTCTGACTTTGATTCCCTTTAGCCTCTGGATTGACAATGTGATTCAGCTGCAGCCGAGTTTAAACTCTACGCTGGGTTTGCTGGCTCTGGCCTGGCCGCTCACCCTGGTGCCGGTTTTGCTTTACTATTATTTGATCGACCAGGCCGGGTCTTCATATGCGGCGCTGACCGTTTATTTGATTCCGTTGGTGGGGGTTTTTGCCGGAATTGTCTTTTTGGGTGAGGAAATCACCACTGGGGCGATCATCGCCCTGGTTTTTATCTTGGGGGGAATTGCTATTGTTAACAGCTTAGATTTGAGTTTGAAAGATATTTTGACAGGGGACAAGAGACCGGAGACGGGAGACGAGAGACTGGAGACCAGAGATGCTGTTAAGGAGGATTAAATTATGAAGCGATTTGACGAGATGACGGCCGCTTATGCTGACTTGGTGATCAGGGTTGGGTTAAATTTACAGCCGGGCCAGGAGCTTCTTCTGGACGGTTACGGGTCGCCGGAGACGGTCGTGCCATTTATGCGGCAGATTGCCCGCAGTGCGTACCGGGCGGGGAGTCGTTATGTTGACATAACCTGGTCAGATGAAGTGCAAAATTTAATTCGCTTACAAGAAGCGGCGCCGGAAACGCTGGATTACTTTCCAGCCTGGCGTTTGTCACGCGACCTGCCGATTGTGGAAAAAAAAGGAGCGATGCTGGTGGTGTTTTCGTCTGACCCAACATTGTTAGCCGATCAGAATCCCAACCACATTTCGACTATGATGCAGGCCAGGGGGCGGGTGTTAAAACCGCTGCAGGAAGCGCGGGCAAACGGTGAAATCAACTGGCTGGGCGTATCGGTTCCAGGTGCCGGTTGGGCGGCTCAAGTGTTCCCCGATTTACCATCAGAAGAAGGAATTGCCAGGCTGTGGGAAACGATATTCCCTATTTTACGGCTCGATCAGGACGATCCAACAGCGGCCTGGGAAGCCCACGTGCAGCAATTGTCGGATAAGACATCAACGCTGACCCAAAAGAAGTACACTGCCCTCCATTTTAAGGGTCCGGGAACCGATTTAACGATCGGTTTGATCAAAGGCCACCGTTGGGCCGGTGGCCGGACCCACACGGCTGACGGTCTCGGTTTTGTGCCCAATTTGCCCACTGAAGAGGTATTTACCACGCCGGATCGCGGCCGGGTGGATGGGATTGTCCACACCTCAATGCCGTTAAATTTTCGCGGGACGGTCATTGACTCATTTTCTTTGCGTTTTAAAGCGGGTCGTGTGGTTGAGGTTGAAGCGGATGAGCCGGCCGCGCAGCAGCTGCTGGATCATTTAATCGGTACAGACGAAGGAGCGGCCCGTCTCGGTGAAGTGGCGCTGGTGCCACACAGCTCCCCGATTTCCCAATCTGGCGTGCTGTTTTACAACACGTTGTATGACGAAAATGCCGCCAGCCACATCGCTTTGGGCGCCAGCTATCGCCTTTGTGTCGATGGGGCGGATAAGATGTCTAGTGAGGAATATCAGGCGAAAGGTGGCAATGAAAGCGTCATCCACGTGGACTTTATGATCGGTTCGGATCAACTAGATGTGGATGGGATATACGAGGATGGCCAGCGTGAGCCGGTGATGAGAGATGGTGAGTGGGTGTGATTGGCTTCTAGAGAGGCTGTGTTGAATTTTAGTTGCAACACGTTCCGGCGGCTGAAACCGCCGGCTATCAAACCAAAGGACGCTGAAGCGCCCTAAATGTAGGTGATCGCGTATCGATTTTTATCGCCGTGAGGTGAGATTGATGAGGCAATTGAAAATGGGTTCAGCTGAAAATATCCGCAAGTGGTTCACGGGCCGTTTTGGTCAAGATAGTGCAACAGGCGTCGGTGGTTGAAACTGCTAGCCATCAAACCACAAGATGCTGAAGCGCCCTAAAACGCGATTTATTGCGTTTTGGTTTTATGGCCGCCGGATTTATTCGGCGGTTGCCAAAAAGGATTCGGCCGTCTAATCAAATTTCTCCAGCCAATTGACAGTAGTGGATTTTTGATGGTGGATTTTTTGATTTTCCACATAGGTGACGACATATTTGAGTTGACCTGCGCCGAAAGAAAACACGCTAAATCCACGCTGCCAGCGGATTTCAACCTCCACGCTCATGATCTGATTTAAATAGTATGAAGAACTACCCTTTAAAGTTCCAATGACCTCTGATATCGAAAATTTTGGCGGTATTGAAGCGACTAAGTGAACATGATTTTGGTACCCATTTAAGGCAAAGACCTGGGTTTCAAATTCGCAGCACTTCTGAATCAGAAAAGGATACAAAAGAGACTCGACTTGATCATCGAGTAAACAGGCCCGATATTTTGTTGCCCAAACCAAATGATAGTGTAAGCTCCAATAAGACATGGATTTTTCCTTATTGTTATTGATGGTAACCTGCGGTTAAAACCGCAGGCTAAAACCTGTTAAAACCGCAGGCTAAAACCTGTTAAAACCGCAGGCTAAATACTATTAAAACCCCAAGTTAAAACCCATTCAAACCGCAAGCTAAAATATTGAAGGTGCAGTCCAATAGGATTAAAACAGCAAAGATTGAGGCTGTTTGACAATTTCAACCGGCTTATTAATAAACGATCAAATCGAAAAATTTGCCCATCAATTCAAAAAAATACATGAATCAAACCGCCGAAACTGAAGCATTCCAAACGGAACAGGTCGTCACTATTGCCGGTGGCCATTTTACGCACGACACATTTAGCGCCTTTATCGCTCCTTTGCTGCCGCTGCTGCGGGAGAGATTGGAGACAAATTACGCTTTGGCCGGCAGTTTAGCCCTGTTTCCACAGCTGCCCAGCTTGCTCAATCCTTTTATCGGCTATGTGGCCGACAAAGTCAGCCTGCGCTACTTCATTATTTTAGCCCCGGCCGTTACGGCAACAATCATGAGTTTTATGGGACTGGCCCCGAATTATGCGGTGCTGGCCCTCCTGCTGCTGGCCGGTGGGGTCAGCATTGCCGCTTTCCACGCCCCGGCTCCGGCCATGATCGGCCGTATTTCCGGGGCAAAAGTTGGTCGGGGGATGAGCATCTTTATGGCGGCCGGAGAGTTGGGGCGCGCGATTGGTCCGGTGTTTGTCATCGCTGGAGTGGGCTGGTTTGGCTTGGAAGGGATTTGGCGGCTGGCGGTTGTGGGGTGGCTGGTTTCTGGGTTGCTCTACTGGCGGCTCAAGAATATTTCCGCCCAACCGGCCTCGCAGATGGAGGTCACATTTAAATCATTTTGGGCCAAAGGAAGCCGCTTTTTCGCCATTTTGTTCTGGCTGATGGTTTTTCGGGTGCTGCTGGTGGTCTGCCTGACGACGTATTTGCCGCTCTACATGAGCGATGTGGCTCAGGTTGACCTGTGGCTGGCGGCCGGTGCGCTGTCAATATTAGAGGGGGCCGGGGTTGTAGGCGCCCTGATGACCGGCACCGTCAGCGATTTACTCGGCCGCAAGCGGGTCCTGGCCTTTCTTCTTTTTGCCTCACCGCTGCTGATGGCCGGCTTCCTGCTGAGCAGCGGCTGGCTGGTGGGTCTGTTTTTGATTTTGCTTGGCCTGACGGCAATTACGCCTACGCCGGTCCTGCTGGCCAGCGTGCAGGATCAATTTCCCACTCAGCGGGCTCTGGCCAACGGGATGTTTTTAGCCACCAATTTTGTCTCCCGCGGGTTGGCAATCTGGCTGATCGGCTTTTTGGCGGATCGCATCGGATTGACCAATGCGTTTTGGTGGAGCATGGGGCTGTCTTTTTTAAGCTTACCGGCGGTGTGGTTTTTGCCTCAAAGAGAATCGTAAAGAACGATTTACCCGGCCGCTGTGGAAATTCAGATACTCGGGTGGTAGATTAGCGTATCAGCAATTAGCTCGGGCCTACGGCCCTTTCAGCCCGGCCCGTTGGGCCTGTTAGCCTTTAGCTTAAAGGTGTGCAGCTTGGTGCTGATGGCTGAAAGGAGCGAAGCTCCGAGCTAATTGCTGAGAGATGCGTAGCATCGGGCTAAAAGCCGCGCAGCGGCGTGCTAATCTGCTTAAAGGTGTGCAGCTTGGTGCTGATGGCTGAAAGGAGCGAAGCTCCGAGCTAATTGCTGAGAGATGCGTAGCATCGGGCTAAAAGCCGCGCAGCGGCGTGCTAATCTGCTAAAAGGTGTGCAGCTTGGTGCTGATGGCTGAAAGGAGCGAAGCTCCGAGCTAATTGCTGAGAGATGCGCAGCATCGCGCTAAAAGCCGCGCAGCGGCGTGCGAATCTACTAAAAGGTGTGCAGCGTCGTGCTGACAGCTAAGAGGAGCGAAGCTCCGAGCTGATTGCTAAGAGATGCGCCGCATCGGGCTAACCAAAAGGAAAATCAACCACATGACCACAAATACCCAAACTAATCTATCCACACCCGTTACTGAAACCCTGAATCGTCACGTCAGCGTCCGCGCCTTTCAAAACAAGCCGGTTTCAGACGAGATGTTAAATGCGATTCTGGCGGCCGCGCGCCGCTCCCCAACCAGCAGCAATATGCAGACTTACAGCATTGTTGTGGTGCGCGATCCGGAAACAAAAAAACAATTGTCGGTTTTAGCGGGAAATCAACAGCACATCATCGATTGTGACGTATTTTTGGGATTTTGCGCCGATATCAATCGATTGGGGATTGCCATCGAGATGCATGGGGAAGCGCTGGCCAAATCACTGGAAACGACTTTGGTGTCGTCGGTAGACGCAGCCCTGGTGGGGATGTCGGCCCAGATTGCGGCTGAATCATTTGGCTTGGGGGCGGTGATGATCGGCGGCATGCGTAATCATCCCCAGGAAGCGGCCGAACTGCTCGGTTTCCCGCAGGGAGTTTACATTGTCTACGGCATGTCTTTAGGATGGCCGGCCTGGGACGATGTGCCCCCGCAAAAGCCGCGCCTCCCGGCCGAGCTGGTGATTCACCGCGAACGGTACAGTCAGAATGATCCCCGGCCGCTGATTCGCGAATACGACGAGGCGCTGGCCGACTATTACGGAGAGCAAAACCGCAACCAGCACCGAGCCGCCTGGTCGGGACCCATTGCCCGGCGGCTGAACTCTCCGCGCCGGCCGTTTCTCAAGGCAACCCTCGAAAAAATGGGATTCAACTTAGATTAATTGGCAATGGTCAATAATTAATAATCAATTGTCAACGGGTTGGGACCCAATTGACCATTGAGAATTGAAAATTGACTGTTATTCCGTCGTCTCTTCCCCAGAATCAGCCTCTTTATTTCCGTCTTGTTTGCGTGTTGGGATTTTAACCATTTTGTACTGCCGGCCGCCGGCCACGGAAATAACGGTTTTGACGTCGATATCGTCGGGAATCAGACCAAAATCTTGCAGGGTCCAGATGGTGGTGATGCGATCCGAGAGATTAGGCCACTGATCTTTGGCCCACAAATACCGCTGCCGGCTAAACTGCCAAATCGGCTCCGGCTGATTTTCGGGTTCATAAGCGCAGTAAGCTTTCCAAATTTCGTCGTGATCTTCCTGAGGAAGAAGGATATCCAGCATCGCCTGCTGAACCACCGCCGCATCCCGGCCGTGATCCGGTTCAACCCAGTTTAAGTGGTAGTTGTGAATAAAGGTAAATACCCCAAGCCGGGCGTAATGCTCAATTGTTCTATAGAGCTCCTCTTTTTGATCTAACGCCTCATGATAAGTGGCTTCCAGATCCTGGCTGGGCTCTTCAATATGATCGTGCTCATCCCCATGCCCGTTTTCACCAAAGAGCTCTTCGTCGAGATTATAAAGAAAACAAACGAGCTGTTTCACCCTGAAGGACTCGACGTTGAGGGGATTTAATCGACCCGACTCAATAATTTCATTTAGGGCAACAATAATTCCGCGCTGACGGGCATAATCGTGTGCCCGTTCAACACCCGATGTATAAACGCGCTCCATGGTGCCCGGCGGAAACGCAGGGGGTTCGCTTTCCGGTTTTTCCCCACGCAAGGTGTTGTTGGCGTAATAATATTGGAAGATGGTGATAAGGGTGCCAAAGATGACGATAGCCAGCAGGGCGTCAGATTTTTGCGTTACCAAAACGATCCCCATGATATAGCTGGCCACCATGCCGCGGAAACCGGCAAATTTAAGCGAGCGGGCCTCGGCCGAGTTGGGCTCAATGCCACGGTCGCGCAACACGTCATCGCGCACGAGGAAAACCGTCGTACTGGTAATGATAAAGGCGCTGACAAAGCCAAAGGCGTAATATGATTCCACCACAACCACTTCGCGAATGATGGGGATCAGCACGGCCGCAAACCCCCAGATCACGGCGATGCCGGTGCGGTCATCACTAAAGTAGCTGGGCAGACGGCCGAGGCGGGCCGCATTGGCCGCGACAGCCGCACCCCCAACATACCCCCCCCCCTGGGCCAGGAGCAAAATGATCGCCAAAAGGATACCGGCCACGAATAGAAATGTCGCGCCGTTGGTGCCGTTTGTCGCTTCATTGATCGCTCGGGCAAACGCCAGATTATTAGCCAGCTCATTGATCTGTTCCTGATCGGATTGCCCGGTCGATTCACTTTCCTCCGGAATGCCTTCACCGGCCAAGGACTCGGCCGCTTCGCGCACCGATAACTCTTCAAAGAGCTGGCGGGCCTGCTGCCGGTCTGTTTCAGTGACGATGATAGAGCTTTCTTCAACCCCGTTGCCCAACGTTTGAGCGGCAATGATTTCATACTCAATCAGCAACGTGCTGTAACCCTCGGTGGCGGGAATGTTCCACTGCTGGGCGGCATACAGCTGAAATACGCCGGTGCCGATCAGGAAGATGGCCGCGAGGGTTAAGGCGGTGTTGATGACCTTCCACTTGGGTCTGGCGGCATGTTTACCGCTGGCGGGGATCACCTCATAACCGGAGAAGCCAAGCATGGCGCTGGACATGGAGCGCAGGAAAAGCTGGAAGAAAAGCACCGTCCCAATGGCTGAGACGTCCTGCTGGGCCCGAACAACGTGCTCGACAACCCCGTTGGCTTCCAGGCGGCTGACGATCCCTTCAGTTAGAAATGCCCACTCGGGGTTGCCGGCTGCGGCCGCTCCAACGATGCTCAGGGCACCAATTGTAAAAACGGTAAAGGCGCCACCCCCGATCAAAAAGAGGGGGACCGCCCGTTTGGGGCCCATGATGACGAGCACCGCCATGATGAAGAAGGCGAAAATTTCAGCCAGCAATATGCGGTAGGCTGCCAGCTCCGGGTAGATGAGCATGGTCACATCGGCCGCAGAGATCGAGCTGATAATAATGGTTAGAACCGCATCGAGAAAAAACAGGCTGGTGCCGATCCAGGAGAGCCATTTCATCCTGGGCGGACCAATCGCTTCGACCAGCGGCCCGCTCCCTCCGGCGTTCGGCCGCAGGTACGCCCCGGCTTTATAGGCGGGCACAATTCCAAAAAAGAGAAGGATCGACAGTACGATAAAAGCGAGGATGGCGATATTGTGATAGCCCTCCGCCCCATGGATGGCCAGCAAGGTTTGATACGCAGCCACGCTAAAGGCATCGGCCGCAATTTCAAAAATCAAGGCCAACACCCCTAAACCTGATCCCCCCAGAAGCAATCCCTCAACCATAAGGCGCGGCAGTTTTTTCTTTGCATCTTGCGCTTCAGCAGGATTAATATAGCTTTTGAACATGAATCATCCTCCTAATCAGGAAAAGAGCTGTTCATCTGTCCGGTCTAAAAGCGAAGGGGCAGAAGGCTCTGGCAACAAACTAAATACGAGAAATGGCGACTTGAAGTGGCATAAACTTGAAGAAAGTGGAAATCATTTTTTTAGTGGATCACGATTAAAAACCAGCCACAGATTAACGCGGATTATCACAGATTTCTCTCTGTAATCTGCGGACATTTATTTCACAACACATTTTGGTAACCACTTTTGTGAATTATAAATAAAGTATTAGATTTCGGCATGGTGAATTTTACCTAGTTATGGAAAAAAAGGTACGGGAACACAGCAATTTATTAGCAAAAGCGGTTTTAAACCGTTAATTTTGCCGCAGCATTTTATAAGCTCGTATTAAGCCTGTGGTTGAGCTGTCGTGGTTGGTCACCGCGGCCGTGCTCTCTAATTCTGGCAAGATCGTTTTGGCCAGGACTTTGCCCAACTCAACCCCCATCTGATCAAAAGAATTGATGTTCCAGATCATCCCCTGGCTAAATATTTTGTGCTCGTACAGGGCGATTAACGCTCCCAGCGTACGGGGGGTTAGCTGCTTGTACAGGAAGGAGTTGGTCGGCCGGTTACCGGGAAAGGTTTTGGCAGCGGTTAACAAATCGAGCGCTTCTTCCCCAACCCCCTGCTCGGTCAACTCCGCCCGGGCTTCATCTGCGGTGCGACCTTTCATCAGCGCTTCGGTTTGAGCCAGGAAGTTAGAGATCAGCTTTGGATGATGGTCCCCCAATTCGTTGTGGCTTTGAGCCGCGGCCAGAAAATCGCAGGGGATTAGCTTGGTTCCCTGATGAATCAGCTGGTAAAACGCGTGCTGCCCGTTGGTGCCGGGCTGCCCCCAGATGATCGGTCCCGTATCGATGTTTACGAAGCCACCGTCGCGGGTCACGCGTTTGCCGTTGCTTTCCATATCTCCCTGCTGGAAATAGGCGGAGAAGTAAGTCAGATAGTGATCATAAGGCAAAATCGCCTGGGCCTGCGCACCCCAGAAGTTGTTGTACCAGACTCCGAGCAGGGCCATGATAACCGGGATGTTTTTTGCAAAAGGAGCGGTCCGAAAATGCTCATCAACCGCGTGAGCCCCGTCCAGCAGCGCCTCAAAATTGTCCATACCGATTGAGAGGGCGATGGATGTGCCGATGGCCGACCACAGCGAGTACCGGCCGCCAACCCAATCCCAGAAGGCGAACATGTTGCGGGTATCGATGCCAAATTCAGCTACTTTTTCTTCATTGGTAGAGAGGGCCGCAAAATGTTTGGCGATGGCGGTTTCATCTCCACCGGCCGCCTGCAGCAGCCACCGACGCGCGGAGTGGGCGTTGGTCATCGTTTCCTGGGTGGTAAAGGTTTTTGAAGCAATCAGAAACAGGGTGGTCTCTGGTTGACATAACTTAAGTGTTTCGGTCAAATCGCTGCCGTCGACATTGGAAACAAAATGAACGCTTAGCTCTGGGCTGGCGTACGGCCGCAGAGCGGTGGCCACCATCTTGGGACCCAAATCTGACCCGCCAATGCCGATGTTGACCACATCGGTGATGCGCTGACCGGTGTACCCAACCCAGCGGCCGCTCCGCACATCTTCTGTGAAGGTCCGCATCTGCGCTAAAACCTGATTGACATCGGGCATCACGTCCACTCCATCAACCAAAATCGGCCGATTGCTGCGGTTACGCAAAGCGATGTGCAGGACCGCTCTTTGTTCCGTAACGTTGATTTTTTCCCCTGAAAACATCGCCTCGATTTGTGCCTTCAGGCCGGCCGCTTCGGCCAGGGCCAACAAGAGCGACATGGTTTCACTGGTGATCCTGTTTTTTGAGTAGTCAAATAAAATTTCTTCAAACTGGTGCGAAAATCGAGAAAATCGTTCCGGATCGTCATTAAAAAGGTCCCGCATGTGGGTCCCTTCAAGCGTATTTTTGTGATTGATCAACGCGGCCCACTCGGGGGTCGCCATTATAGATTGCCCTTGCGACATTTTAGCCTCCTAAACCCTGATGCATTTCTCTTCTTGTTGCCTACATGATAAATAGAATTTGTGTAAAAGACCAGTCCCCCGATCAATTAAATTTGGGAATGTTCTGCGGATTCCGCGCGGTATTTAGCAAGGGAGGGAGAAGCGGCTTAAGCACTGCATTTCATGAATGTTTTTGCCACAGATTAGGTAAGTTACAAAAAGCTTTCTGAAGAAGGTGTCCGCAGATTACGCAGATTTTCGCAGATTACAGAGAAAAATCTGCGTAATCTGTGGACAATTATTTTATGGTTTGTGAAATGAACCACTTTAGGCTATCAGGTGGTGATTAGCGAGGAGAATTGCTTGGCCAGGGCGAGAATCGTGCGATGCTCCGGTATTTGGAAAAACATGGCCCGCTGCTGCGGATCTTCAATACGCTCGCTTTGCGAGAGCATGCGCAGACGGGCTTCATGAAGCAGCTCAAAAGCCAGGGCGTCATCCAGAGCCTGGAGAACCCAGAAGCAGGTGAGATAAATGCGAAAAGGCTTGCCGGTTCCTTCGAGAGATTTGCCCTCCTGAAGATGAGTGAGGACCGGCTGGATGTGAGTTTCAGCCTCCCCGATCGCTCCCTGCTGGATCGCTATTTGGGCCAAAATGGAGCGGGCTTCGAGGAGCTGCTGATTTTGGGACAGCTCCTGCCAGATGTTAATGGCTCTGCCGCACACCGTGCGGGCTTCGTCAAAGCGGCCGAGGTCGGTCAGGATGAGGCTGTAATCCCGCAGGGCGTATCCCTGCAGCTGCAGGCTGCCTAACTCACTGGCTACTTCATGGGCGCGGAGGCTGTACGCTTCCGCCCGCCGGGCATTACCCAAAAAATGATAAACCAGACTGAGGTTAATCAAATTAAAGCAGATGCCAAAGGGAACGTTGATTTCCTCGCACAGCTGCAGGGCCAGCTCTCCATATGAACGGCCGCGGTCGTAATTGCCCACGTCCATGTATATCGAGCAGAGGTTGGTTAATATGCGGGCGCTTCCCTCCTGATCACCGATCTCCTGGTAAATTTCCTGCGCTTTTTCCCAGAAAGCGAGGCAGGTCGCCAGCTGCCCCTGCGCCTGAGCCACGATGCCTAGATTATTGAGGATAGATCCCTCGCCCTGCTTCTCGTTTAGCGCATTGTAAATTTGTAGGGCTTGATTAAACATGTCGGCCGCCTGATCAAATTGACCCAGTTCCAGAAAAGATACCCCCAAAAAACGGAGTGAATCACCCTGGATAAGGGCCATGCCAACCACGTTGGCTTGTCTTAGGGCCACATGCATTTTTTCCTGGGCTTCTTCATACCGACCCAGTTTCAAAAAGGCTTCTCCGGCGGTCATATGACCGGCTGCTTCATCGGCCAGGTTGCCCACGTCCTGGGCCAGCGCAATGGCCTCGTCGGCTGAGCTAATTGCCGGCTGAAATTCGCCGATAGCGATTTGATATTTTGCGGTTTGCAGAAAAATCTGGGAGCGCCATTCCGCCTGCTTCTCTGTGTGCAGGTTGGCGGCAACTTGATGGAGGTATTCAAGTTCTTCTTGCTGAGCTTCTCGCTTACCGAGCAGGCTGTACACTTTTTCTTTGGAGAGATGGAGCACAAAGCGCGAATCGAGCTCGTCTTTAGGCAGGAGCTGCAGGGCATGATCCATAAAATGGAGTGCTTCGTCATTTCGATAAAGCTGGCGGGCATAATTCCCGGCCTCAATCGCATAAGCGCACTCTTTTTGACGATTGCCAACTTCCCCCCAATGGTGGGCCAGGGCGGCCGCCTGCTCCGGATCATCAGGGTATTGTTTTTCAATCGCTTCCGCGGCCAGGTGATGCCACTGTTGATGGTGACCGGCGGTCAAACCTCTCAAAACACCGGTCCGCAGCTTATCGTGCGTAAAGCGCCAGCGGCCGTCAAATACCTCTAAAATGGCGGCGTCAGATGCCTCAAGAAGCCAATTTTCGACCGATAATTGGGCCCGACTGGCCTGAAAAATATATTCTAGTAAGTTTAAATCAAGCAGACGGCCGATAACGGCCGCTCCCGGCAGCAGCTGCAGCGCCTGAGCCGACATACGCGAAAGCCTTCGCTCCAGAATCGAGGTGATTCCCTGGGGAAACAGCTGCTGCGGCAGCTCGCGCTGGCCGATCAGCTGCAAACTGCCCGCTTCTTCAGCGAGGGCGCGCACAACTTCCACCAAGAAGAAGGTGTTTCCCTCAGTTTCCTGTTTAAGAAACTCCAACAGGTCCGGCTGTTTACCCACATCCCCCAACATCGCCGTCGTTAAAGACACAATTTCGTGGTCTACAAAACGCGAGAGGGTCAGCGGTTTCATGCCCGGCAGGCGATCTGGCAGGTTTTGGCGTTCTTCCGGCCGGAACGTGGCGATAATAACCAGCGGCAGATCGCTGACGATACGATTGAGCTGGTTGAGCAGCTCCAGGCCCTCTTCCGCCCACTGTAAATCTTCCAGCAGCAGCAGGGTCCACTGATCTTGCTGCCTAAAAAGTTGGGTGACCGTACCGTAAAAGCGTTTGGTGACGGCCGCACCCTCGAGAGGAGGGGGCTGGGGGATATACCGCTCTAACAGGCGGCCGATATCCGGCACAAAATCTCTTAGAACGCCGGCCGCCAGGTCATTCATATCGGAGGTCAGCACCAATCGCCGAATCACCTCTCTCCACAGCGTATACGGCAGGCGATGGGCATCCTCGGTAGCCTGCCCCATTAAAACCTGAGCGCCTTCGACAAGCGCCTGAATGCGCATCTCCTGTAGAAGGCGGGATTTGCCGACCCCGCTTTCTCCACCAATCAGCCAGGTGGAACCGCGTCCATCTTGAGCGGCCTTAAACGCCTGCTGCAGGGTGGCGATTTCTCTTTGCCGGCCGATAAACGTGGCCGCCTGCAGGTAGCTTTCGCGGATATCGCGCGATTCATTGTGAAATTCCGGCCGCTTGATCACCTTGGCCAGGGCGCGGGCTACTTTGGGGCCGTTGGAGAGGCGTAGGGTGGGATCTTTCTCCAGCAAATCGTCGAGCAGCTGGCTGAGAGAGTGGGGGATATTGGCCGACCAGGTGTCTGGAAACTCCTGAGTGATCTCGACAAACAGTTCATGAAAGGTGCTGCTTTGAAAAAGCGGGGCTTCAAAAAGTATTTCATAAGCCATGACGCCCAGGGCGTAAAAGTCGGATGCTTCAGATGCGGGAACTCCCTTTAATATTTCAGGGGCAAGATACCCCAGCGTCCCAGAGACGCCACCGGTGGCTGAGGCCACGTGATCGAGCGCTTCAGCCAGCCCAAAGTCCAGCACCTTGACCCGGCCGTCGATGACCATCACATTTTCCGGTTTTAAATCACGATGGATAATCCCTCGGCGATGAAGATAGGTGAGGGCCTCAGCAACCTGAATAATTAAATCGACTTTTTCTTCGAGCGAGCGGCCAGGTGCTGCTTCCCGCCACGTGTGCCCGTCTTTGAGCAGCTCCATCGTGAAGTACGGCTGCCCGGAGCGGTCAAATCCGTAGTCCAAGACGCTGATGATGTGAGGATGACGCAGCGAGGCCAGGGTTTGGAATTCCTGGGTCATGGCCAGACGCATCGCGTTGTCATGACCGGGTTGAATGGAGGTTAAGCCGGTTGTGATCGATTCGTTTTTTGCGGAATTCAGCAAAATCTGCTTGTAGGCAACCGTTTTTCTTTCCAAACGATCGGTAGCACGATACACCGCGCCCATGCCACCCATGCCCAGCAAATCGTGTAAGACATATCTCTTGTGTGTTGATTCTTCAAAGAGATTCACTGCAAATATCATCCCTGCAAAACGGTCGAGTCATTCAAAAACATTATGACATAGGCGTGTTTCTCGCACACTAGGCGATTGGTCATGAATTGAGCAGGTTGGAGGTGAAAAAATGGGGAAAAAGGCCGCAGACTTCAGACCACAGACTTCAAACTTCAGAAAGAATGGATGTAGGAGAATGAATCTTTTCTCCAATCCTACAATCTGATGTCTGATGTCTGTGGTCTGTGGTCTTTTAAGGTTGTTCCGTCACCAACCCTGCCCAGTAGGTACCTGCCGGCCAATAAGCACCGCTGGCCCAATAGGTGCCGCTGGCCCAGTAAGCGCCACTGGCCCAATAGGCACCGCTGGCCCAGTAGGTGCCGCTGGCCCAGTAGGTGCCGCTGGCCCAGTAGGTGCCGCTAGCCCAGTAGGCGCCGCTGGCCCAGTAGGTGCCGCCTGCCCAGTAAGTGCCACCGGCCCAATAGGTGCCGCCGGTTAAAATCTCCTGAACATCGGCCGGCAGCGGCTGACGGTTTTCATCTAGTAAAATATAGCCGCCTAATGATTCATCCCACACCACCGGACCGACATAATCTTCACCCGGGATCATGCCGCCGTTGGCCGTGCCGCTCTCCTGCAGGGCGATCGCCTCGGGGAGCCAGATTTTCCCGGCACCCTGCTGCAAAATGCTAAACGCGTATGCGTCTTGAGTTTCGTTTAAGGCCGCCTGAGCGGAGCGCATAAGCTTGAATTTGACCTCGTCCGGCGTCAGATTTGGCTGTGCTTCGAGAAGTAGGGCCACGGCGCCCGAGGTGATGGCCGCAGCGGCCGAGGTGCCGGATGCTTTATAAAGGTGATGGCCTGAGTCTAAACCAGGATAAGTTCTGGCGTAGAAGCTGTTCGGATGGACGAACATCAGCACGTGAGCACCGGGCGCGATCAAATCCGGTTTGACAAACCCCGCTTCCGAGGGCCCGGTGGCGCTAAATGGCGGAATATAATCATCGCTGACATCTTCAGGGGTGTAATTGTCGGTAAACGCGCCGGCTGTAACGACAAACGGGTCATTGGCCGGGGTGGTGATCGAACCGGCATCCGGGCCGGTGTTGCCGGCCGCGGCAACCACGACGACGCCGTCCGCCCACAGCTGCTCTACCGCCTGGTTTAGCGGGTTTTCCCAGTAGGGGCCGGTAACCGGACCCATGAGGGATAAGTTGACCACCCGAATATTGTGTTCAGAGCGATTTTCCCAGACCCAGTTGAGCCCGGCCAGAACGGTGGATTCTGATCCTTTTCCTTCCCCATCCAGAACTCTAACGTTGGCCAGATCAGCATGAGGAGCCACACCAAGGCCAAAGGGACTGGCGATTAGGCCGGCCATCAAAGTGCCGTGACCGTGGGGGTCGTTTAACCCTCTTCTTGAAGATGGGTTTTCATCGTCATCGTCGTCTTCTATATTTACGTCGTCAAAGGCGTTGTATGAAGCGATGACATTGTCGTTAAACAAATTGGCATAAATACCGGTATCCAGAACGGCGACAGTCACCCCTTCGCCGGTTAATCCTTGCTGATGGGCTTGATCTGCGCCAACTAATTCGAGCTGGGCAAAAGGATCGGTCATCAAGCGATTGAGCTGAAGCGGGTTAAGAGAAATATGGGACACGCGAATTTCGGCCCGTTTCTTTGGCTTGGCCGCTGCGGAAATGTCAACTTGAATCTCGCTGACCCCTTCCGGGACGTCAATCAGAATGGCAAAACGATTGTATTTATTTGTCGTGGCCGCATATTCACGCTGACTATCACCAGCAGTGACGCGAACGGTCAAATCACCACCTTTTTTGGTGCGGGCGGCCGCCCCGTGGAGCAGATAGCTGCCGGGGGTAACGTTTACCGTTTGGGAAGCGGTCACGGTCCTTCCTTTGGTTGCTCGCAGCAGGAGGACATTTTCCTTGTGGGACCCTTTTTCGTGTTTGATTTTTACCCGAGTGTAGATAACTTTGGCTTTGTTACTGCGGGCCTCTTCACTCTGACTAATGACCCATCCAGCAAGATCCTGATCAAACTCACCATTCACCAGAAGTTCTTCCGCTTCCATCAGGGGATCGGCCAGGAACATCGCGCCACCCCAGACCGCCTCACTACAGGCGTCATATGATTCATGGTGGGTAATGAGCTCCATTTCGGTACGGTCGGTGATATCGATATCAACCACGGCAACCGATTCCGTATCAGCCACTTGAGGGCTGCGATAGGCGAGTTGGCCATCGAGTAAAATTTCAAATTCGGTGGGGTGGCATGTGGCATCAAAACGGGTAAACGCTGAGTCGAGCAGCCCAATTTCGCTCATGAAGCGGGAATATTCACCTGACAAATCAACGACTATTGAGGAAGAGCCTATCGTCGATATTCCTTTGTCGTAATTGGTTCCCCGCAGCTGGAGAGCGCCCCCCTGAGAATTTTCATCAACCTGAATCTGGCCCTCTGAGGTGAAGTCCAGGTCAGACAAATAGACGACATTTGGTTGGTCATTATTACCGTTATGGCCATTATTGCCGTTATGGCCATTTGGAGGGGCCCCCTGAAGCGCCAAATCACTGACCTGGAATTGATCGTCCAAAGAAATGTGTTTGACGTGGTCAAAATGAGCTAATTTTACGATCATTGCTGGATCGACTTCCGCTGCAAACCCGCTGATGATCGGTAAATCAACGGTGACCACGCCCCCGCTGGCTTCAATTAACGATTTGACATTTTCTGCTTCTGAAGTGACCTGAATAATAACGGGAATGTTTCTGTTGGGTGAGTCGGCCAGGGCTGCCTGAAGTGTTTGATCGAGTTTGCCGGTCGAGACGGCCGCCAGGGCATCCTCGGGGGGCAAATATTCCGACCGGAAACCGGTAATGCTCAACAAAACCGTCGCCAGTAGAAGGAACACCAAGCGACTATACTTCGCCGGGGCCTGGTTCTTTTGTTCCATTTCTTCCTCCATAAAATAAATACTGCTAAAAATTATGATTAACAATTTAGAAGTAGGTGGAGGAGGGACCAGAATATTCTCGATCATTGTCTAAGAACAAACAGATCGATTCAGGTCAGGTCGTCAAAATGGTTCCCCCCCACTTTTCTACACTTTGAAGCTACAAATTGACGGTTAAAAAAATAATGAAAGACTGCATAGGAATTCCAACCACTTGAACCGCCACTTTCAAAGCTCAAATATGGGAATATGAGGGTAATGTATAAAGCAAATCTGACGACAAATCTGACGTTTTTTTGTAAATAACCAAATTAGGATGAAATGACCATCACGCCTTGTAAACTGCTTGACGCTTGCACAGTAAGCCGCATTTCACCCCCTATTTTGGGGGTAATTCCCGGCACCTTATGTCTTGTTTGGCACGATGTCATTTTGACAAAGCGGATGGGGAACCGTAAAATAATTAAACCTACAAAGTTAAGTTGGTGAATTCAATGATCCAGTAATTTACTCCCCTTGATCACGACTGTACGGCCGTTCACGGTCGTCAACCCTGTGCTGCTTTTCCCGCCTTGGGAATAGACCGGAGTAAATGATGTTAACTGTGCACCAGCTTGGCAAAGCCTATAATTTGCAAACCCTTTTTGAAAATGTAACTTTCTCGATCAATCCCGGTGACCGGATTGGGATGATTGGCCCCAACGGCAGCGGCAAATCAACCCTGCTAAAAATTCTTGTTGGTCAGGAACGAGCCACGGCCGGTTCGGTGACGGCCGCGCCGGATTTAAAAATCGGGTATTTAGCGCAGGGGGCTGAATTTGATTCTCACCTCACCGTGGGCGAGGTTGTGCAGGAAGGAGACATCAACTATGTGGAAAAAGCCCTGGCGGCCACGGCCGTACAAATGGTGGATCAGCCTCACGACGAGCGCTTAAAGAACCGGTACGATCAACTGCTCGATCGCCTGCAAAAAATTGATACCGGCCGCAATCAGCGCATTTTAAAAGAAATGGGGTTGGCTGAACTCAAGGAGACCATGCCGGTGGAAGCGCTGAGCGGAGGTCAGAAAACCCGGCTGTCTCTGGCGCTAATCCTGATGCGTGATCCCGATCTGCTTTTGCTGGACGAGCCGACCAATCATCTTGATATCGCCATGCTGGAATGGCTGGAGGAATGGCTCGGCCGTTTTTCTGGAGGAGCCCTGATTGTCTCCCATGATCGAGTGTTTCTCGATCAATCGGTCAACCGCATTCTCGACTATGACCCGGTTCAGAAAACCCTGGTTGAATACAGCGGCAGCTACACCCAATATCTCGAGCAATATCAGGCGGCTCATGAGCGACAGTGGGCGGCCTGGAAAGATCAGCAGGCGGAAATTCGACGCATTCGGCAGGATATTTTGCGCACGCGCGAGCAGTCTGACAAGGTTCATCGGCAGACCACGCCGCGGAATCCGGGCGTGCGCCGGCTGGCTAAAAAAGTGATGAAGAAAGCCCTGTCGCGGGAGAAGAAGCTGGATCGCTATCTGGAATCAGAGGAGCGGGTCGAAAAGCCGCAGCGCAGCTGGCAGCTCAAGGTGGATTTTGGCGAAACCGAACACCTCGGCCGGACGGTGTTGGAAATCACCGATTTAGAAGTGGGGTATGAAAAAGGAGCGCCCTTGCTCAACAGCGGAGAACAGCAGGTGCAGGGAGGGGAGCGGGTCATCATTACCGGTCCCAACGGATGCGGGAAAACGACGCTGCTGCGCACTCTGGCCGGTCATCTCCCGCCTTTGGGCGGCCGATTTACGATGGGGTCAACCGTTCAGATCGGGTTAATGAGCCAGGAACAGGAGCGGCTTGATATGGATTTGAGCCCTGTTGAAACGATAGATCGCCTGGGCTTTGGCTCCGAAACTGAAATCCGCTCTTTTTTGCACTTCTTTCTTTTCAAAGATGATGAGCCGCTCAAGCCGAATCGATTATTGAGCTTTGGGCAGCGAGCGCGCCTGGAGCTGGCTGTTCTGGTGGCTGAGGGGTGCAACCTGCTGCTGCTTGACGAGCCGATTAATCACCTCGATATTCCCTCGCGTACGCAGTTTGAGCAGGCGCTGCTGCACTTTCCCGGCACGATTGTGGCGGTGGTGCACGATCGCTACTTTATTCAGCGGGTGGCCACCGAAGTGTGGTGGGTAGAGGACGGCCGAATTCGGGTGGAGTTGAAGTAGGGAAAAAGTTGAACTTCTGTTTATAAGAAGTTCAACTTCTGGCTAGATTCGCGATGACAGGAAGTCGAGAATATCAATTTTGGTCAGAATGCCGACGATGGTGCGGCCGTCGGCAATGACCGCCACTCCCTGCTCGTTAAACAGAGCAAGCAGAGACTCAAGCGTCTCATGCGGGCTAACGATCGTCGGCCGGCGATCCATAATTGAACCGATCGGTTCACCCGGCTGATGGGTGTGATCCTCAAGCAGCATGTGGCTCAGTAGGTCAATTTCCGAAACCAACCCTTCAAGCGCTCCGTTTTGATCGACAACCGGCACCTGGGAAACATCGTGCTGCTTCATTAATTTGACCACGTCTTCCATCGGCGTGTTGGCCATGACGCTAAAAATTTCCTGAATCGGCTTGGCCCGCTGGATATCAACCGCCTTGAATCGGGATAGATCGTTCACCGGCGGCAGAAACCCGTTTTCGCGCATCCAGTCATCGTTAAAAATTTTGCTAAGGTAGCGAGAGCCGGAGTCGGGCAAAATAACCACCACGGTGTGTTCCGGCCCCAGTTTGTGTTTTTGAGCATAGCGAACTGCGCCTAAAACGGCCGCGCCGCACGAGCCACCGCTGAAAATTCCCTCTTCACGCACCAGGCGACGCGTCATGATAAAACTGTCGTGATCGTTGACCTGGATCATCTCGTCCACGACGCTTAGATCGGTGGTGCTGGGCAGGAAATCCTCACCAATTCCTTCCAGAAGATACCCTTCAGCCTCGATCGTTTCGCCGGAGCGGTGTAGCTCGGTTAATATCGACCCTTCGATATCGATCCCAATGATTTTGATATCCGGATTGACCTCCCTTAGATAGCGGCCGGTACCGGTAATCGTGCCGCCGGTACCCATACCGGACACAAAATGGGTCATGCGGTCACCGATCTGGGCATACAGCTCCGGTCCGGTAGTTTCGTAATGGGTTTGGGGGTTGACCGGGTTGTGATACTGGTTGGCCAAAATCGAGTTGGGTGTTTCACGCACCAGGCGATCGGCTACCTGGTAGTAGCTGCGAGGATCTTCCGGCTCAACGGCCGTGGGGGTCACGACTACGCGCGCTCCGTACGCCCGCAGGAGCTGGATTTTTTCCTGAGACATTTTGTCGGGCATAACAAAAATACATTGATACCCTTTGATGGCGGCCGCGATTGCTAAACCGACGCCGGTATTGCCCGATGTCGCTTCGACGATGGTGCCGCCGGGTTGGATTAGACCGTTATTTTCCGCATCTTCAATGATCGACCAGCCAATTCGGTCTTTGACCGAGCCACCCGGATTGAAGAACTCTACCTTGGCATAAATGGTGCACGGCAAATCATCCACCACGGAATTGAGCCTGACGAGCGGGGTGTTGCCGATGGTTTCGACAATATTGTTGTAAATGCGTTTTTCTTTTGGTTCTGTTTGGATAGGATTCATAATCAATTTGCCTCGGTTATCCGTCATTCGTGATCGGTTATTCGTTATTGGTTATTAGGAACCTCCGCTGCTTGTGACCTCACAAATATACCGAATAAATATGGTCGATTCCGGACGTCTGGGTCGAAACAAGTTCATCTTGATCGGATATAGCTGCTCGACTACCAAGACCAATAACAAATAACCAACAACTAATTAACCAATAACCAACTATATTCGATGCAGCGCCTGCTTCAAATCATTGATCAAATCTTCAACATGCTCAATCCCAACCGAAATGCGCACCAATCCCGGATCTACGGCCAGGGGAGAGTCCGCTACGGAAGCGTGGGTCATCGGGGCGGGGAGCTCGATGAGCGATTCGACGCCGCCCAGCGACTCAGCGAGGGTAAACAGCTGCGTATGATTGGCCACCAGCCGCGCGGCCGCTTCGCCACCGTGCAGGATAAATGAGATCATCCCGCCCCCCATTTTCATCTGTTTTTGGGCCAGCTCATACTGGGGATGGGTGTCCAGGCCCGGATAAATCACCTGGGCCACGGCCGGATGATCGGCCAGGAATTGAGCGATTTTTTCGGCGTTTTGGCTGTGTCTTTCCATGCGGATAGCCAGCGTCTTGATCCCACGCAGGGTTAAAAAGCTGTCCTGTGGTCCGGGCACTGCCCCGATGGCGTTTTGCAAAAATTTTAGACGATCGTAGGCCTCTTTGTCATTTAGGATGATGGCTCCACCGACCACGTCGGAATGGCCGCCGATGTATTTGGTGGTGCTGTGGACGACAAAGTCAGCTCCCAACTCCAGCGGTCGCTGCAGTATCGGTGACGCGAAGGTGTTGTCTACTCCCAGCCAAATGCCGTGAGATTTGGCCAGGCGGCCGATCGCCTCGATATCGGTCAGCCGTAGCATCGGATTGGTCGGGGTTTCTAGCCAGACCAGCCGGGTATTGGGCTGTATGGCCGCTTCCAATGCGGCCAGATCGCCGGTATCGACAAAGGAAAATTCGATGCCGTATCCCTGGAGAATTTTGTCAAACAGCCGGAACGTCCCGCCATAAACGTCGTTGCCGCTGATGACGTGCTCACCTGGCTTGATTAGCCGCAGCAGGTTATCGATGGCGGCCATTCCGGATGAGTAAGCCAGGGCGTACCGGCCGTGTTCCAGTGCGGCCAGAGAGGATTGCAGCGCCGTTCGCGTGGGGTTGTCGGTCCGAGAATATTCATACCCCTTGTGCACCGCGACGTCATCCTGAGCGTAGGTTGACGTTTGATAAATGGGGGTCATGACCGCCCCGGTCAGTGGATCATGCTCGACACCGGCATGCACAGCCAGCGTTTCCGGCTGCAAATCTTCGTTTTTGGAAGACATGGAATTCTCCTTAAAAATTTAATTGGGAAGTTGGGTGTGACAGTTTAATGGTTTATTGGTATATCGGCATATTAGTATATTGATGATTCGTCATTGGTTATCGGTTCTTGATACACCAATAAACTAATATACCAATTCACTAATACACCATTTCACTGGTAAACGTTAACCCCAAAAAGTTAGGATTTGACTAGAATAATCTTTACAGTATGCGCGAAAAAACGTTAAGAATCCATCGGTAAAAATGAAAAATTTAGACATTTGACGATTTTGGTTAGCGCTCTATGAAGCTTTGATTGGAAAGTCAAACCCAGATTAAGTGAAAGTGGAGAAATTAAGCGGTGTTGATGCCTTCCCCCACCTCAATCCTCCCCCACGGGGGGAGGAAGGCATCCTCCCCTCCGTATGGGAGGGGACTGAGGGGAGGGAAAAAGACCCAATTAAATTGTAAATTTCCAACAAACTTGAGTTTGAAATAAAAACATTTTAGCATGGATGCCGCTCAAATCAGGTGGCGGTTTGATCTTTACATCATTCTGGGGATTGATTATGCTATGCATATGCTGGGCTAGATTGAATAATAGATCCCCATAAAGGACGACAGATGAATTACCCTTCTGATGGCTTTGTTGCCGTCGTCAAACGCGATTGCCCAACCTGCTCGATGGTTGTTCCCGTCCTGCGTGATTTGGTTAACCGCCAGGTGTCCCTAATCACTGTTACCCAGGATGACCCCACATTTCCCTCAGATTTACCCCAGGTCATTGATGATACGACTCTGGAACGCTCATTTCACTGGCAGATAGAAACCGTCCCCACGGTCATGAAAATAAAAAACGGCCGGGAGACCGACCGCATTGTGGGCTGGCACCGCCAGGAGTGGGAGACTTTTATGGGCCAAAGCGATTTGGGTCAGGAGCTTATCCCCATGAAGCCGGGGTGTGGGGCCAAAAACGTTGAGCCGGGTATCGCTGAAGAATTGGCCATTTTGTACGGCGACACCGGCATGACCGCCCGTCACGTCCGGCTGGGTGAATTTGAAGATGATATTGAAGCGTGTTTTGCTCGCGGCTGGAGTGACGGTCTGCCGGTTGTGCCCCCCACCGCGGTGCGGGTGTACCGGATGCTGCAGGGCACCACGCGCCGGCCGGATGAAATTATCGGGGTGATGCCTCCGAATCTAGCTCCGGTTAACGTTGAAAAGGTGGCCGTTAACGCGGTGATGGCCGGCTGCAAGCCGGAATATATGCCGGTCGTGCTGGCCGCCGTTGAAGCGGCGTGTGAAGATCCCTTTAACATGCATGGTATTTTGGCTACCACCTATCATGTGGGTCCCGTGGTGGTGGTCAATGGCCCCGTGACCGAACGCATCAATATGAACAGCGGCATCAACGCTCTGGGGCAGGGCAATCGAGCCAACGCCACGATCGGCCGGGCACTGCAGCTGGTCGTGCGCAATGTTGGCGGGGGTGTACCGGGTGAAATCGACCGGGCCGCTCAGGGGAATCCGGGCAAATACACCTTCTGTTTTGCAGAGCGTGAGCACGATACCGAGTGGGAGCCACTGGCCGCTCAACTGGGGGTTGAATCGGGTAAGTCGGCCGTGACTTTGTTTTGCGGCAGCGGCGTTTATCCAATTATGGATCAAATCTCGCGCACTCCGGAATCGCTGGCGCGCTCATTTGCCATGACCCTGCGCACCGTATGCCACGCCAAATACGCCATCGTTGCCGACGCCATGCTGGCCGTCAGCCCGGAACACACCCGGGTGTTTGAGCAGGCTGGCTGGTCAAAACAGCGACTGCTGCAAGAGCTGGAGCAGCTGCTGCTGATGCCCACTGCGCCGCTGGCCCGCGGGGTTGACGGCAATGACGAAGGGATGCCGGATTTTGTGCTGGGCGCACCGGCTTTGCCCAAATTCCGGCCGGGCGGCTTGCTGATTGTCCGCGTCGGTGGTAATGCCGGTATGTTTTCCTCAGTGATTGCCGGCTGGCCGGCCAGCGGGGCAACGGGTAGCGTGCCGGTGACGAGAGAAGTTAGAAGTTAAAAGCACGCTGCTGCGCAGCTTAATAGCTCGGCCTGGCGGCCTCCCAGCGATCAGCTCGGCGCTGACGCGCCTTTCAGCAGTTGGCTGAAGGCCAAAAGCCGCGCAGCGGCGCGCTAAAGGCTAAGAGGTGCGTAGCACCGAGCTGACAGGCCCGCAGGGCCGAGCTCATTATCTATCAGGAGAAATTATGACCATCTTAATTGACCCAACCGCTGAACAAAAACCGGCTGTGCGGGAGCGGCTGCCTCGGCCGCGCGATTTGGCCGGGCTAACCATCGGCCTGCTTGACATCTCAAAGCTGCGCGGTGACGTTTTTTTGAACGAGCTGGAAGCGAATTTGTCTGAACGGGGATTGACCGTCAAGCGGTATAAAAAGCCCACGTTTGCCCGACCTGCACCGGTTGAGCTGCAGCAGAAAATGGTAGCGGAATGTGACGTGGTGATAGAAGCCCTGGCCGATTGAGGATCATGCACGACGTGCAGTGTGCACGACATCACCAATTTGGAAGAGCGGGGGATACCGGCCGCATTTATTGCCTCAACCGAGTTTATCGATGCGGCTGAGGCGCAGAGCCGCGCTTTGGGGTTTGAACCGGCCCGCGTTTTTGTCCCTCATCCTATTCAGGACCGCACCGATGATGAAATCCGGGTGTTGGCCCGTGCGGCCCTGGAGGAGATTTTGGCCGCGGTGAGTGAAGGTTGAGCCGGGCTCTGGAGAGTTCAAAAGTCTTGGGAGGATTTTCCCAAAAAAGCAGATCGTACAGACTTTTGAACTCTGTTTGGCCGCGGATGACGAAGAGGTGATGCCACCTGAAAAACTGCTATAATGGAGCCGTAATCAGTCGTGCCTGCAAATTAGGTGCCACCTATTGAGCTTGAGCAAACACATTCAATTTCATACCTTAAAATGGAAAACCGCATGGAATACCAGTGGATTGGTGAAATCCTCGTGGTTTACCTATTTCAGTAAGCCCTTATTGTTATGTAAAGTAAATATGGTGAGTAAGGAGGGACATTGATGGTAACCTGTGAGAGGTGTCACACACCGATTCCGGCCGGAAGCAAAGCGGTGCGCGCCCGTCGCGGCAGTGGTCAAACCGCCACAATCTGCACCACCTGCGCGGCCGAACTGCGCAGCAAGGGCCGGGTAAAACCGCCACCGCAACAGATAACTCAAAAGGCCGCTGCCGAACCAGTTAAAGCGAATAATGAAGATTCTGGGACCAGGTGGTACAAAACGTTGGGCGGCGGATTTGTGTTTCTGGCTGGAGCCATATTGCTATACTTTCAGCTTTCTGGCCTGGAAGCAGGAACCGTATCAAGAGTGCGCGTACCTTGGCCAATCGTATTTGTCTATCAAATGTTTGGTTTATGGGGTGTGGTTTCCTGCTTTGGCGTTTTTGCCCTTATTTTCTTTGGTTGGGGGATCGCCCAGTTGTTTGGTGAATTGGGGAGGGGAAGTTGATGCTCTATGGTCCTCTGAAGACTGCTAACCTTTCTAGACTTCAAAGGTCTGAAACGCTTCCTCTTTGGAGAAGAGCCGTAAGACCTTTGAAGTCTGGCAGAGTTACCCGTTGATCATTGATCATTGAGTATTGATTATTGACCATTTTTTAGAGCTTCATAAACCGGCCGCTGGCTCCCATCTGGCCGCAGAATGCTGTACGCTGACTCGGAAAAATCGGTGCCAAAGGTAGGCGCGAAGTTGAGATTCCACAAAATCATCGGTCCCAGGGCCGGGTCAACCGCCCCAATTTCCAGCGCTCGCAGAGTGTACCCTGCCTGCTGGGTTTCGTTGACATAACGCATAAACTCGGCGCCAAGAACCGGTTCCGCACCAAAACCGTCGGTTGTGCCCCAGCCAAATTCGGTTGACCACAGCTGCTTGACGGTGATGTCGACGCCTGCACCCTGCAAGATCACTTTGTAATCCTCAATCGTTTCCAAAAAGAAGAAGCTGGGGTGATCGTTATGAGATAAAACCCCATCGGCCGGCTGGTCCAGGGTGCTGTCGGGTGGATTGCCCCATCCATAAGGATGAATGCCAAACCCGTCCACGTGGTCGGCCAGACCGGCCGCCATCGCCTGCTGCAGATACACTCGATCATCGATGGCGGTTATCCCGTCGTTGATACCGGTTGGAGCCGGTGCTCCGCTGATAATTAGGGCGGCCGGATCAGCCGTACGCACGGCCGCAGCCCCCACGGCCACGAGCCGAGTAAATTCACTGCCGCTCAACGTGGCCCCGTTCCATTCACGCTGCAAATTCCCTTCGTTCCACAGCTCATAAACATCAACGCGCCCCTGATAGCGCGAAGCCAGCAGCGCTAGAAAATTGGCAAAGCGGGCATAATCGCCGGGCGGGCCGTCCATTTCGGTGGTCGGCCGCGACCATTCCGGGGCTTTGGCAACCCCCAACATAATATTTAGACCGGCTTCATCGGCCGCCTGGACGAGCTGATCGAGCTCGTAAAATAGGTTTTCATCGTAAACGCCGGGCTGCGGCTCAAACACTTTCCATGACACCTGAGTTTTGACCCAGCTGGAGCGGGTTTCCCCTAGCTGAGCAATAATCAAAGCCAGATCTTCGCGATGCAGGTGGATTTGCAGGCCAAAACCGGCGCGGGGAGGGAGGGGTGTTGGGAGTTGGGTGTCAGGTATTGGAGGCTGGGTGGTAGGGGTTGGGGTGGTTGGTGTAGGGGTTGGGGTGGAAGGTGTAGGGATTAAGGTGGTGGGTGTAGGGGTTGGGGCAGAATTTGTGGGGGCTGGGGCCAGGGGTGACGATAAGGTCGGGACAAAGGTCGGCGTTACGCCATCCGAACCGGCCACGGGAATGGACGCGGTAGATGAAACGCAGCCACTGCTGAGCAATAGAATAACGATGATCAGAAAGCCCCCCACTTTCTTGGCGTGGGGGATTAAATTAGAGGGAGGCATCTGTCAGCTCACCCAGGCGATCGACATATTCAGCCAGAACGGCAAACGCCTTTTCAACCGGTTCTGGAGAGGTCATGTCGACCCCGGCTAATTTGAGCACGTCAAGCGGATACATCGAGCCGCCGGCTTTCAGAAAGTTGACATAATCTTTAGCGGCCTGGGCACCGCCCTTTCTAACCCGATCCGCCAGAGCGTGGGCTCCGGATATGCCGGTGGCATATTGATAGACGTAAAAGTTGCTGTACATGTGCGTATGAAACTCCGCCCAGGTGATTCCCACGCGATCTTCATTTATTTTGAGCTCATCTCCATACCCTTCCCGGAAGAGATCGGCCACCAGCTTGTTGAGATCTTTAGCCGGCAGGGCCTGCCCTCTTTCTGTCCGCTGGTGAATTTCCAGCTCAAAGCGGGCCAGGGTGGGCATAATGAAGAAGTAGCGGTGGAAATTTGACATCGCTTCTTCGATTAAGGTAATCAGGAAATCGCGGTCGTCGTGGGTGTCAAAGAGGTAAGCTCGCACCAAAGCCTGATTAAAGTTTGAGGCTACCTCGGCCGCAAACAGGCCGTAATTGGTATAGCTCACGATCTCCTGATTTTGACGGGTGTAGTAAGAATGCAGCGAATGACCCAATTCATGCGCCAGGGTGCTCATTCCCTGTAAATCGGGGGTGAAGCTCATCATGATAAAGGGGTGAGTGCCTTTGGAGCCGGATGAAAAAGCCCCCATGCGCTTTCCCTGATTGGGCAGGACATCAACCCAGCGCTCCTGCAGGCAGCCTCGTTTTAATATGTCTACATATTCATCGCCCAACGGGGCCATCCCGGCCGCAATCATCTCCACAGCTTCTTCATAGGTGACGACCGGTGGATTGGCGCTCAGGGGGGCTTTGATATCATATTCGTATAGTTCCGAGTAACCGAGGGCCTGCCGCCGGATACGCCAATATTTGTGCCACGTCGGCAGATTTTTCTTGTAGGTTTCGATGAGGTTGTGGAACACTTCAACCGGTATATGATTGCTCGACAGGGCGGCTGTCAGCGAGTCGGGGTAGCGGCGGGCGCGGGCGATAAAGACATCGCGTTTGATCCCCGCAGTGAGGGCGTTGGCCATCGTGTTTTGAAACGCCAGGTGCGCATCCGCATAATTTTCATAGGCGGTGCGGCGCACCTCACGGTCGGTGTGAGCCACCAGCGCCCGAATCGTGCTTTGTGAAACGGGGTACTCCTGCCCATCGCTGCCTATCGCCGGTTGAAACGGCAGCTCACCGTTGGCCAAAATGCTGTGGGTGGCGTTGGCCGTCCCAAACACGTCGCTGGTCATCCCCAAAATTTCTTCGATTTCAGCGGAGCGCACGTGGGCCTGCTCTTTTTCGATGCGTTCAAACGAATGGGCATAGTCTGCCAGGCGCGGTTCCTGGGTCATCCATTCGCGGAGGGTATCAAAACCGATAGCGATGAGCTCCGGCTGGATAAAGGCCAGGGTGGCTACCATTTGACCATACAAACCGCGTGTGCGATCTGACTGAGCCAGCGCTTCCTGATCGTTGGTGTTGGTGTTGGCCGGGAGCCGGCCGTAGACAAAAATTTTTCCCAGGTTAATTTGGGTGGTGTTGGTTAATTCAAGGCAGTCAGCCAGGACGGCCGGGCTTTCATTTAACCTGCCTTTAAACTTTTCAATTTGCCCCAGCTGCCGAATCAGCTGTTCGGTGGCCGCTTCCCATGCGGACTCATCGGCAAAAATTGAGGCTAAATCCCAGGTGTATTTCTCAGGTATGTCGCTGCGCGCGGGTAGAGTTGTGGTCATTCTGGTGCTCCTTGGCTGTTGATGATAGGGGGTAGTTTACCATGATTGGGTGATGGGTGATGGGTGGTGGGTGAAAGGTGAAAGGTGAAGGGTGAAAGGTGATGGTTATTTGTGTATTAGTTATTAGTTTATTGGTATAGCTACATTGAGGTTCAATCGTAAATCGTATCTCGTATTTCGTACTTCGTATCTCGTATTTCGTATTTCGTATTTCGTCAATGGATCGCTATTAACGGGAATGAACAGGTATGCTAAAATATTTGCCAGGAGGGAGATCGATCAAAACCTAAACAATCCAGGAGTTTAAAATGTCCTTTCGCATCGAAAAAGACACCATGGGCGAGATCCAGGTGCCGGATGATAAATATTGGGGCGCGCAAACCCAGCGCAGCCTGCAAAACTTCAAAATTGGTGGTCAAAAAATGCCTGTCGAAATCATCCGGGCATTTGCTTATCTGAAAAAAGCGGCCGCTTTAACCAATGCGGAGCTAACCGAATTTTCAGCTGAAAAAGCCGAGGCGATCGCCAAGGCGTGTGACGAGGTGCTGGCCGGCAAGCTGGACGACAACTTCCCGCTGGTGGTGTGGCAGACCGGCTCCGGAACGCAGAGCAATATGAACGTCAACGAGGTGGTGGCCAATCGAGCGACGGAAATTCTGGGGGTGGATTTTCGGCAGGAGAAGCGGGTGAAGGCCAATGACGACGTCAACAAGAGCCAAAGCTCAAACGACACCTTTCCCACGGCAATGCATATTGCCGCCTACAGCAAGGTTGTGGAAGAAACATTGCCCAAAATCCAGCTGCTGCACGATACCCTGGCCGCCAAGGCCAAAGATTTTAAAGAGATCGTCAAAACCGGCCGGACCCATCTGATGGATGCCACTCCTTTGACCCTGGGGCAGGAGTTTGGGGGGTACGCCATGCAGCTGCAGCGCGGCATGGAAGCGCTGCGCGACAGCCTCAAACGGCTGCAGGAGCTGGCGTTGGGCGGCACGGCGGTGGGCACCGGTTTAAACACCCCCAAAGGGTATTCGGAAAAAGTTGCGGCGAAAATTGCCGAATTAACCGGTCATCCATTTGTGACGGCCGCCAACAAATTTGAAGCCCTCAGCGCCCACGATGCCATGGTGGAAATCAGCGGCAGCTTAAAACGGGTGGCGGTCAGTTTGATGCACATTGCCAACAACATTCGTCTTCTGGCCAGCGGACCGCGCACCGGCATTGGTGAAATCATTTTGCCAGCTAATGAACCGGGCAGCTCGATTATGCCCGGAAAGGTCAATCCCACGCAGTGCGAGGCGTTGACGATGGTTTGTGCTCAAGTGATCGGCAACGATACTGCCGTGGCCGTGTCCGGCACCCACGGTCAATTCCAGCTCAACGTGTTTAAGCCGGTTATGGCTTTTAACGTGCTCATGAGCGCCCAATTGATCGGCGACGCCTGCCAGAGCTTTAACGACAACTGCGCCGTGGGCATTGAACCGAACGAAGCGCGGATTCACGAGCTGGTTAACAAGAGTTTGATGCTGGTCACCGCCCTGAATACAAAAATCGGATATTACAAGGCGGCCGAGATCGCTCAAAAAGCCCACGCTGAAGGTACCACCCTCAAAGAAGCTACCCTGGCTTTAGGGTATTTGACCGCTGAGGAGTTTGATCAGACGGTTGTACCGGGCAAGATGGTTGGGGAGATTTCTTAAGTTAACCTAAGTCCCGGTTCAAGGGCGGACAGGTCTTCAATAACCTGATTCATCATTCGCGGCCCCCTGTCATCCTGAGCCCTTCGACTTCGCTCAGGACAGGCTGCGCGAAGGATCCCGCCAACTGACATGAAGGTGTCGTTTGCCATCCAAGGGCTTTCATCTCTCCCAATCAGCCCCCCTTAAATCAGGGTTGAGGAGATTCTTCACTTCGCTGCGCTCCGTTCTGAATGACAGGTGGTTTGCAGCCGACCTGTCCGCCCCTGAACCCAATGCGGGGAGGGGAGCTTGTTGGTCCGTTGCGGGGCAAATTTGTTACCCGTCTGCCCCTGAACCGACGCGGGGAGGGGTCTGTTGATCGTTTAGAGACGCACCTTCTAACCCTCCCCCCATGCGCTTACGGGCGGACGGCTGCCAGATAGGGGTTGTTTTGAGGGAGTTTTACATCCCCGCATTGATGAAAGTGAAGAAATTACTTGGGTAACAGGATTTTTAGTTCCAAGGCAGCGGGAACGTACCTATCGTGAACCCCCTGTCATTCTGAGCGGAGCGAAGAATCTCGCCAAGCTTCTACATAAAAATGAATGTTAACTTTTAGAGACAACAGTCCATTTTTGGCCTCGTTCGCCTTCATGTCAGTTGACGGGATCCTTCACTACGCTCAGGATGACAGGTAATCCGCGGACAATGAACAAAATTAATGAATATGTTCCCCTTTTGTTAACACAACGTTAGATCGTGCCCGTTAACGAGTCGTGAATCGGCCGCTTTTTTCATCTATTTTGTCTCTCATCAGCGTGAAATTCTGGTTACTTCTCACAAAATTTGCGGTGAGGGGGTTCACAGCGGCAAAAGTTCCCTTAGAATGCATAGATAATTAAATGAATGAACAGTTTTCATGGGAAATTTCCCAAACAGGTTTGATTTAATCATGAGGAGAGAGACTCATGTTAGAAAATATTGATACATCAGTTGGCATCATCGATGCCTTAAAAAATCGAATTCAGTGGACGCACGAAAGCGTCATCACTTCAACCATTGACCTATCACAAAATGGTTTTGCCCGTCAGCCAGGTCCGTTTGCTCCCTCAATCGGGTGGCATGTTTGGCACGTTGCCCGTTTTGCCGACCGTTTACAGGCAAATTTAAACGGCAAGGCGGAAATATGGCAGGCTAATGATTACGTGACGCGCTGGGTTTTAGAATCGGAGAACCTCGGCATTTTGGAGAACGGGCTAAATATGCCTCTTGGATTGACCGGTGAAGTGGTTGAACATGCCGGGAAAGATGAAATTTTGCAGTACGCAAATGACATTTTTGCGGCGGTCACGGCCGGATTTGCCAACTTAAAACCGGCCGATTTTGAAACGATGCGCCCCAGCGTTTTCGCATATGAATGGCAGGCTGGAAAAGTGGATGAGAATCCTGCCAGACACGCTTTGCTAAGCGAGGATTTGGTCCGTTATTTAGGGCATGCCTCTCGTCATTTGGGGATGATTGAGGCGCTTCTGGGAGTTGTATTTGAAATCGAAGGAACCGCTTCGATTTAAATAGCAGCGAAGTAATTCACAATCGCCTTATTTTTTAAAGGGTTCGGTCAACCGAACCCTTTTTGCTTCCTATGGCCCATATGGTATATTGGCTTCGATTGCAGAAAGAGAATTAAAAGGCGGTAGAAAACGATGACGGTTGTATCCGTGCAGCAGCCTCAGCCTGAGCTTGTGTGGGGACAAAAATTATTTCTGGGCTTCATTTATTTACTGACGCTGAGTCCCTGGATTTGGATCCTAGGGCTTGTTCTTCTGGTGTCGGCCGCCTTTATTGAGGTTGGTGACTTTCCCAGTTTTGGGAACCCAGATCCGAGTTCAATTGTCGGATGGTCTATTTTGGTTGAGCCTCTCCAACTGCTCTTTGCCGTCAATTTAGCGATCCCTTTCCTCTTGTTTCTTGTTTTGCTGGTGGCCCTACGCTATCTTCCGGTAAAATATTACCGCCGACCGCTGCCCTACTATTTAATTGGTCAGGCATTTTTTTTGATGCTTCCCCTGGCGCAGCTGCTGGAACAAGCCGCACGTGGCTATCTGGAGAACATCTGGCTCCTTGTGGTAATCCTGCTGCCGTTTTTGGGGATAACCGCCTTTGCTGCCTGGGATGATGTGTTCTCCTATCGCTGGACCCGGTGGACGGCCGCGGCCGTTGTTTGGGGATTTTCCTACGCAATCCTGGCCTCTTTGGCTGAACAGCTCATCAAATGGTTGATCGGCTAAGTATTTGGGCTTCCGGTTTAATATTTACATTTTTTAGCTAAACTCACGACATGTGCGCCTTTTTTATTTCCGAACGTCTGCGCCGTATTTCCCGGCCGCCTGGACCGCAGGGAAACGTTTTGCTTGGCAATTTACTTCCCATTCAGCGTGATCCGTTAGGGTTTCTGCTAAACAGCGCCGATGAATTTGGGGATACTCAATATTATCAGGTTGGATTTTGGACCGTTTATCGATTTACGCGACCGGAGCACATTCAGCATATTTTGCAGGACAACCACCGCAATTACGATAAGAGCACCATCGATTACGACATTTTGCGTCGTATTTCCGGTCGCGGTTTGATTTCAAATCAGGGGGAATCCTGGCTGCGGCAGCGGCGCCTGATGCAGCCTTTGTTCCATCGCAAACGGATCGCTGCCCTGTCTGATTTGATGGTGGAATCAACCGAGAATGTGCGCCGGCGCTGGGAACAGGCGGCCGCCAGCGGAAGTGTTGTAGATGTTAGCGAGGACATGACCGAATTAACCTTGGACATTGTTTCGCGGGCGCTGTTTACTTTTGATATCGGTCAGGAAGGGCAGGAGTTTAGCCGGTCCTTTAGTTATGTCAACTCGTTTTTTGGCTCTCTTGACACCGTATTTGCCATTGCTCCCTGGATGCCAACGCCAAAAATTCGCCGTTACCATCGCGAGATGGCCAAAATCAATCAGATGATATTTGCCATCATAGACCAGCGACGTCTGCGGCCGCAGGAAGGTGACCGCGTTGATTTGCTCACGCTGCTGTTGGAAGCGCGAGACGAAGAAAGCGGAGAGGGGATGAGCGATCAGCAAATTCGCGATGAGGTGATCACCCTTCTGATTGCCGGTCATGAAACGACGGCCAACTTAATGGCCTGGACATGGCTTTTGCTGGCTCAAAATCCGGCCGCGCGCGCTCAGCTCGAAGAAGAGGTTGATCGGGTGTTAAACGGCCGGCTGCCGGGGATGGACGATATTCCCAATTTGCCGGTTGCGGAACGGATTTTAAAGGAAGCGCTTCGATTATATCCCCCGGCCTGGTTTATTTCGCGCAACGCCATCGGCGATGATGAAATTGGCGGATATTCGATACCGGCCGGTTCGCTGGTTTCCGCCAGCGTGTTTCTGGCCCATCGTCATCCGGAATTTTGGCCGGATCCGCTAAAGTTTGATCCAGACCGGTTTTTGCCGGAGCGAGAGAAAAACCGGCCGCGCTACGCTTATTTGCCGTTTGGCGGCGGTCCCAGACTTTGTATCGGCAATACGTTTGCCATGGTAGAGGCCACGCTGATTTTGACCACGCTTGTCCAGCGGCTGCGCCTGGAGTTAATCCCCGGCCGTCCCGTCGAACCTGAACCGTTGATTACCCTCAACATGAAAGATCATCTGGTTGCCAGAGTGACCACAAGGCAATGAGGTTGGGGGTTAGGTGATGGGTGTTGGGTGTTGGGAAATAGTATATTGGTGTACTTGTATACTAAGAAGTCAATACACCAATAATCAATAGTCAATAACCAATACACCAATAACCAATACACCAATAAACTAATACACCAATAAACCAATACACTAATTTTTTCTATGTTCTCAATACGTAAATTTAATAAATCCCAGGAAGATTACGAAAAACTGGCTCACATCTGGAATATTGTTTGGCCTGACGATGCTACAGACGTTGACTCGTTGCGCTTTGACGATGACACCTTAAATCCCAAACATTTTTTTGAGCGAATTTTGGTTGAGGATCGTCGGGGCGACGTGGTTGGATACGGTCGCTACTGCGAAACCTGGTGGGCGGATACGGCCGATCAATACGAAATATACGGCATGGTCGATCCGCAGCATCGTCAAAAAGGGATCGCCTCACAGATGTATGATCACATCATGGCGGAGTTGGCCCCGCGCCAGCCTCAATCGTATCTGACCGACACGCGTGAAGATCAGCAGGCGGCCATCCAATTTATCGAGAAAAAGGGATTTGTGCAGCACATGCGCGAACCGCAATCACAAATCGACCTTGAGCAGTTTGATCCCTCCCAGTTTGGCGACCTGTACAAAAAAATAAGCGCTCGCGGCATTTCCCTCATAAATTTGCCCGAGTTTCAGGCGGCCGATGAAAACTGGTTGACCAAGCTGTATGATTTTACCTGGGAAGTGGAACAGGATATTCCTTATTTTGAAGAGGTGGTACGCAAGCCGCTTCACGAATTTGAACACCTTTTTGGGCGGCCGGGGTTTGTCGCCGAAGGGTGGTATTTGGCGGTTGATGACGCCACGGGAGATTTGGTGGGCGCCAGCAACATCTGGATGTATCCAACACGGCCCACCCTCAGTAATACCGGATTGACCGGGGTTAGCCGGGGGTATCGGCGGATGGGTATTGCCCGGGCGTTAAAAGGCAAGGTGTTGACCTTTGCAAAATCCAGCGGCCGTCCCTATGTGCGGACGGAGAACGAGGAAAATAATCCCATGTATCAGCTTAATTTGCAGCTGGGATTTGAACCGATCCCGGGATGGCTGTTTTATAAGAAAAGAGAGGAAAGACAACAGACTACAGACCACAGATGAGAGATGAGAGATGAGAGATGAGAGATGAGGCGACTTGACATAAAAATGAAAAGAAATTAAACTTTTTAAAGAATCGTAAATCGTAAATCGTAAATCGTAAATCGTAAATCGTAAATCGTAAATCGTAAATCGTAAATCGTAAATCGTAAATCGTAAATCGTAAATCGTAAATCGTAAATCGTAAATCGTAAATCGTAAATCGTAAATC
>JASJCR010000166.1 GCA_030065875.1 Ardenticatenaceae bacterium
GATGGCGTTGGTGGCTCCGGCCGCGGCCATTCGTTCTCCACCGCCAAAACCAGCTTCGTATTCAGTTTGACCAACGTGCACGAGAATGCCGAGCTCTTTGGCGACATCGCTGCCGGAGTTCATCGAGATCACCGGGATACCGGCGTCAATGGCCGCGGTGATCGAATCAGAGAGGGCATCCGGATCGGGAATCGAGACCACCAGCCCATCCGGCTGGGAGGCCACGGCCGCGTCGATTAGTTGGGACATGGCCACCATGTCAAAGGTTTGCGGGGCCTGATATTCAACCGAAATCCGCATGTCCTCAGCCGCCCGATCAACCCCGTTTTTTACGACCGACCAGAACGGATCAGAAGCCTGGCCGTGGCTGACCACGACAATGCGAATGTCGCCGCGATCTTTTTGAGCCGAAGCAACCGATAATCCGGCGACCGCTACCAGGGCGACCAGAGTGAAGAATACAACAACTTTTTTAACGATATATGACATCACTATACTCCTCCTGTGTTTAGCGGGTCCCGGCGGCGCTCAGATCAATGACCGCCGCGGCCGTGTCTTGGGTGACAAACCCAGGGCCGGTCATAACCACGTCATTGGCAATGGTGTTGAGATTTTCACCAAAGAGGGTTAAGAGCACAATGGGCATGTACCCCTGGATGTACTGCTGCTGATCGATGGCGAACTCCATGTTGCCATCGCGCACCGCTTCCAGCACCTCCGGCGACAGATCAAACGTCCCCAGGATGATTTCACCCAGCTGACCGCCTTCTTCGAGGGCCGCCAGGGCAGGGGCCGCACCGGTTGGTCCCAGGGTCAAGACGCTATCGATATCCGGATTGGCCGTCAGGGCCCCGGCGATCCGCTGTTGGGAATCGATCGGATCGGCCAGATCAACCGCCAGCACCTCGACCACTCCTCCGCTTTCAGCCATGGCGTCGGTGAAGCCCTGGCACCGCTGATCGAGGGCCACATTGCCCACTTCCTGATTGACGCAGATGGCGTTGGTGGCTCCGGCCGCGGCCATTCGTTCTCCACCGCCAAAACCAGCTTCGTATTCAGTTTGACCAACGTGCACGAGAATGCCGAGCTCTTTGGCAACATCGCTGCCGGAGTTCATCGAGATCACCGGGATACCGGCCTCAATCGCCGCGGTGATCGAATCAGAGAGGGCATCCGGATCGGGAATTGAGACCACCAGCCCATCCGGCTGGGAGGCCACGGCCGCGTCGATCAGCTGGGACATGGCCACCATGTCAAAGGTTTGCGGAGCCTGATATTCAACCGTGACCCCGAGGTCATTGGCGGCCTGATCAACTCCGTTTTTAACAACCGACCAGAACGGGTCAGAGGCCTGGCCGTGACTGACCACGACAATGCGAATATCCTCACGCATCGCCACTCCGCCCCCTGTAGGCTCTTCAGCAACCTCTTCTTCCATTTCTGGTTCTTCTGTTTCGGGCTCTTCAGCGGTCTCCGGTTCCTCAGCGACTTCCGCTTCCGGAGCCGGTTCTTCTACCGCCTCAGGTTCGGAGGAACCACAGGCCACGAGCATCATCGTCATGGCCAATAACATGATTAAAAGGGTGCACAGACGTTTCATATTTCTATCTCCTTCTCTGGATTTTGGATATTTATTTATGCCGCGAAATCCAACGCAAAATGAAATTGATGAAATCACCTCCTTTGGGTAGGACGTGTTGACAACGCGTATATCAATAAATTTTTATCTTTGAGGACCTGAGGTTAAAGTGCAATATGGGAACAGCTGCAACCGAGGATTGAGTAAGGGTGAGCGGACAGACGATTAAAAGGGTAACGTCTATGGTGTGAGTGACCTGTTGAATCGAAAAAGACACTTTGCCGTCCCAGTGCACACGTGAAACTTAGGTTTGAAAAATTTTTTCCTTTTTTTGAAGCCCCTTTTCTAACACATTTTTTTACGCTACCATGCGGCCGATCACCTGTCAATTTTGTGATTTCTATCACAATGGCGATTGGCGCCCTTTTTTGATCAACAGGATGGATATTGAGAAATAAATCACAATCTTGACAGTCAAAATTATGTATGCTACGGTTTGCACACGTGTGCAAGAGGGTTTTGATTAAAGAAATTCTTGATACTCACTTTCCCATGGCCGTTACCATTAAAGACATCGCTTCAAAAGCAGGCGTTTCCCACACCACCGTTTCGCGTGCGCTGCGCAATCACCCCAGTATCTCCCAACATACCGTGGAAAGAATTCAAGAGCTGGCCGCGGAGATGGGTTATGTTCCCAACACGGTTGCCCGGAATCTTAAAAACAGCCGTTCGTCGGTGATGGGGGTTGTTGTCCGTCGCTTTGTCGATCCTTTCCTCAGTGAAGTGCTCGACGGGATAGAATCAGTCCTGACCGCTCATGGGTATTCAATCTTCCTCACGCAATCGAAACGAGATCCCCAAAAAATCGACTCTATTATTCGCAACCTGAGCGAACAACGGGTGGCGGGCGCCATCTTGTGCTCCACCGAAATCGGCGCGGAAGAGCGGCAGCGACTGCTGCGCTTTGGCGTACCCAGCGTCCTGGTCAACAGCCAGCTCATACCGGATATGGATTTTGCGATTTACAACGATGACATCTTTGGCATCAAACAAATCGTGACTCATTTAGCAAACTTGGGGCATCGGCGGATCGCCTATATCGGCCACCAATATGCCGGACGTGAAACGGTGAAACGGCGACAGGGGTTTGAGGAAGGGATGGCTGAATCCGGCCTCAAAATTTTGCCCGGTTTTATCGTCAACGGCAGCAACGGCCGGCCGTCTGGTGGCGCGGAAGGAGCGACCCAGCTTCTCAAACGGCCCAATTTACCAACCGCCATCGTGTGCTTTAACGATATGATGGCGGTTGGGGCAATCCACCATCTGGAACAGACCGGGGTAAAAATTCCTGCTGAGGTTTCGGTAACCGGTTTTGATAACATTGAAATTTCAAAATTTGTCAGCCCCCTGCTGACCACCTTTAACCAGCCAAAATTTGAACTCGGCCAAAAGGCATCATTGATGATCCTTGAGCGCATCAATCACGGTAAAATGACGGCGAACCACCCCCAGCGCGTCTCGGCCCCGGACGATCAAAAATCGGTCATGCTGCGCGGAGAATTAATCGTCCGGGCCTCAACCGCCAAACCACCAACCGCTGAAATTTAACCCTTCGATCTTAAGGAGGACAAATATGACCCATACGATCCGCATGACCGCCGCCCAGGCGCTAATTCGCTTTCTTGACCGACAATTTTGCGCCAGAGATGGGGTCGAACATAAATTGATTAACGGGGTTTTTGGCATCTTTGGCCACGGCAACGTCGCCGGGATCGGTCAGGCGCTCCACCAAACCCCCACCATGCCGTATTTTCAAACGCGCAATGAACAGGCGATGGTTCATTTGGCGGCCGGCTACACCAAGATGAAAAATCGGCTGGGAACGATGGCCTGCACCACCTCAATTGGACCGGGGGCCACCAATATGGTCACGGCGGCGGCCGGAGCAACCATCAATCGCCTTCCCGTGCTGCTGCTGCCGGGCGACATTTTTGCCCGCCGTTCCGCCGGTCCCCTGCTGCAGCAGATCGAGCTGCCCTACTCGATGGATATTTCGGCCAATGATGCCTTCCGGCCGGTTTCACGCTATTGGGATCGCATATATCGGCCGGAACAGCTGCTGGCCGCCCTGCCAAACGCCATGCGCACCCTTACTTCTCAGGCGGACACCGGCGCGGTGACCCTGGCCCTGCCTCACGATGTCCAGGCGGAAGCGTTTGAATTCCCAACCAGGTTTTTTGATAAAAAAGTGTGGCTCATCCCCCGCCCGCTGCCGGACGCCACCCTGCTGCTCCAGGCGGCAGAGCTGATCCAAAATAGCAAACAGCCGCTCATCGTGGCCGGGGGTGGGGTGATTTACAGTGAAGCCACGGCCGAGCTGGCCGCATTTTGTGAAAAAACCGGCATTCCGGTTAGTGAGACACAGGCCGGAAAAGGGTCACTCCACTATCAAAATCCGCTGTGTCTGGGTGCAATCGGGGTGACCGGCAACAAAGCGGCCAACGAACTGGCAAAAGAGGCGGATTTGGTGATCGGCATCGGCACCCGCTTTAACGATTTTATGACCTCCTCGCAGACCGGTTTTAGCAACCCGGATGTCAAATTTATCAACATCAATATCGCCGAATACGATGTGCACAAACAGGGGGCGCTGCCGTTAACCGGAGACGCGCGTGAAACCCTAAAAGCCCTGCAAAATTTGCTGACCGGCTGGGCGGTCGAAGAGAGCTATCGCTCGAGAGCGGCCGCGCTTAACGTCGAATGGGATGCCATCGTTTCCAACTACTACAACCTGGAAAACGAACCGCTTCCATCGCAAGCGGAAGTGCTGGGGGCGATCAACAGCTTTTGTGATGAACGGGACGTGATCGTCAACGCGGCCGGTTCTGCACCCGGAGATTTACACCGCTTGTGGCGCACAACCGATCCCAAACAATACCATCTTGAGTACGGAAATTCCTGCATGGGGTACGAAATTCCAGGCGGGATTGGCGCTAAAATGGCCGACCCCGGCCGAGAAGTTTATGTTGTCGTTGGGGATGGGTCGTATTTGATGATGCCCTCAGAAATCGTGACCGCCGTCCAGGAAGGGATCAAAATTGTGATTATTCTGATTAACAACCACGGCTACGCCTCAATTGGGGCGCTCTCCCGCTCTCTGGGAGACAACGGCTTTGGCACCCGCTACGCCTTTAAAAATGAGGATGGCTCCCATCAGGGAGATGATCGGGGGGCCGACGTTGATTTCCTGCCGATTGATCTGGCCGCCAACGCCGAAAGCCTGGGTGCGTACACTTTTCGCTGTCAGACGGTGGCGGATGTGCGCCAGGCGCTGCAGGATGCCAAAAAGATCGACCGCACCTGCTGTATTTATGTCGAAACCGATCGCTATGCCGGGGTATCCGGATATACCTGGTGGGATGTACCGGTGGCCGAAGTTTCACGAAATGACGTCACCAACGAGGTGTATGAAGCGTACAAAGAAGCGGTCAAAAATGAGCGGTATTTTCATTAGAGTAACCCAAATTCGGCCTTACTGGACGGCCGAGTGCTGAAGGTTGAGAGGGTCATGGTCCCTCCCCTCAATCCCCTCCTATGGTGAGGGGCGGACAGGTTCAATCAAACAGGACATGGTGGATCAACTCTGTGACGTAGGGCCGCAGCATGCTGCGGCCGGTCCATCTCTCCCGACGGGGTAGTTGGCGGTTAAAAATTCAATCTTTCGCCATGGAGCAGAAGAGAATGGAAGGCAACTTCACGGCCGCAGCATGCTGCGGCCCTACCAATTGGCGATGTAGCGTAAAACAGTCTCTGAACCAACACGGGGAGGGGAGGCAGGCAACTTGGATTAGGCTAATAATAGCAGGATGGTAAGGGAAAGAGATGTCAGACCTGACGGCATTTTTTACAGACGAACAAATAAACGTGGAAGATTTGGCCAAAATTTGCCAACAGTCCACCTCGCTGGAAGATTATCCGTTTGCGGCCGGGACGGCGGAAAATATTGTCATTTATCGCGCAGAAAGGGTTCAAGAAGCGCTTTCTGATCCTCAAAGCGAGGGTGCGCTCCAGGCAGAGTGGACCCGCTGTCTAAAAGACGGACCCGGTGTTTTTGTGGTTAAAGGTGCTTATCCCGATTTGTCGGTCATCGATCGAACAACGGCCGCCTTTAAAAAAATCATCGCCCAGGAAAAAGCTTCAGGCAGCGGCCAGGGGGACCATTTTGGCACCAACGAACGCGTTTGGAACTCCCTGCAGAAAGCCTGTCTTTACGACCCCGAGCTATTTGTCGATTATTACAAAAACCCCGTACTGGCTCTGGCGTGTCGGGCGTGGCTGGGCCCCCATTATCAAATGACCGCTCAGGTCAACAACGTCAAACCGGGTGGCACCGCGCAAACAGCCCATCGGGATTATCACCTGGGATTTCAGAGCGAAGCCACCATTCAGCATTTTCCGGCCCACGTGCAGCACGCCTCTCAATATTTGACCCTGCAGGGAGCGATCGCCCACTGCGACATGCCGCTGGAATCGGGGCCGACATTATTTTTGCCTTATTCACAACTGTATAAGCCGGGGTATTTAGCCATCCGGCAGGAGCCATTCCGCCAATATTTTGATCAACACCGGGCCCAAATTCCCTTTGGAAAAGGAGATATGGTTTTCTTTAGCCCGGCTCTCTTTCATGGCGCCGGGAACAATCAATCTCATCAGGATCGGATGGCCAACCTGGTGCAAATTTCATCTGCGTTTGGCCGGCCGATGGAAACGATTAATCGGTTAAAAATGATTGAAGCGGTTTATCCGGTTCTTCTTAGACGAAAGCTGGACGGGTCGATCTCAAACCGCGAATGTGGAGATACCGTGACCAGCACGGCCGATGGGTATTCGTTCCCCACCAATTTAGATTCCGATCCGCCGCTGGGGGGCAACGCCCCTGAAACGGCCGCGCAAATGGTTCACCGGGCACTGAATGAAAGCTGGTCTCTAGAGCAGCTCATGGCTGAATTAAAGTCGTACGCCAAACGCCGATTGGCTTGAGGAGAAAAAATGAGCGAAAAGTTATCAAACTACATCAACGGGCAGTGGGCGCCTTCAGCAGCTGCCAATTTTCTGGACATTCACAATCCGGCAACGGGTGAACTGCTGGGTCTGGTTCCCCTCTCACCGGGAGAGGAAATGGATCGGACGGCCCAATACGCGGAGGCGGCGCTGGCCGACTGGCGCAACACCCCGGCCGGTGAGCGCATTCAATATTTATTTAAACTCAAGCGGATCTTAGAAGATCATTTTGATGAGCTGGCCACGATCATCACCCAGGAATGCGGCAAAACGCTGGGTGAATCTCACGGTGAAATGGTCCGGGCCATCGAAAATGTCGAAGTGGCCTGCGGAATTCCCAAGCTGATGCAGGGAGATTTTTCCGAAGATATTGCCACGGGCATTGACGAAATCATGATTCGCCAGCCGGTTGGGGTGTGCGGCAGTATCGTGCCGTTTAACTTTCCCGGCATGATCGCCTTCTGGTCGCTGCCGTACGCCATCGCCTGCGGCAACAGTTATATCGTCAAGCCGTCAGAGAAGGTGCCAATGACCCTGCAGCGCATCTTTCAGCTCATTGACGAGCACCTCGATCTACCCCCCGGAGTTGTCCAGCTGGTCCACGGCAGTAAAGAGGCAGTGGATGTGATGCTCGATCATCCGGCCATCCGAGCCATTAGCTTTGTCGGATCAACCCCGGTCGCCCGCTACGTTTATTCGCGAGGGGCGGCTAACGGCAAACGGGTTCAGGCGCAGGGCGGGGCAAAGAACCCGATCATCGTTTTGCCGGATGCCGACATGGAAATGACCCCCAAAATTGCGGCCGATTCCGCTTTTGGCTGTGCCGGGCAGCGCTGCTTGGCCGCTTCGGTAGCGGTTACCGTAGGTGATGCCCGCCACACCTTTACCGAGGCGATAGCCGACATGGCCGCCCAGCGAGTGACCGGCTATGGCTTAGATGACGGGGTGCAGATGGGCACGGTCATCAATCACGCCAGCGTCAACCGCATTGAAGGATTAATAGAAGAAGGGCTGCATGAAGGGGCTAGTGCCCTGGTTGACGGCCGGCGCGCCCGTATCTCGGGGTATGAAGGCGGTTCATTTGTCAAGCCGACGGTGCTGGCTGACGTGAATCCGGCCGGGAATCTCATCAAAACCGAAATTTTTGGCCCGGTTTTGAGCCTGGTACACGTGAACAACATCGATGAGGCCATCGACTTTGTCAACACCGGTCAGTACGGCAATATGGCCTGTTTATTTACCACCAGCGGCTATGCCGCACGGAAATTCCGCCACGAAGCCCAGGCCGGCAATATCGGTATCAATATCGGTGTGGCCGCTCCGATGGCGTATTTTCCCTTTAGCGGCTGGAAAGACAGCTTTTTTGGCACCCTGCACGGCCAGTCCGATCATGCGGTTGAATTTTTTACCCAAACCAAGGTGGTGGTCGAGCGGTGGCCGAAGGAGTGGAGCAGGCAGTTTTAAGAACGGAGTAATTAACATGATCCAAGTCGCTAACGCCCCCTGTTCGTGGGGGGTAATTGAAAATACGGAAGGGGAACGCAAAACTTATCTGGATGTTCTCGATGAAATGTCGGCCGCCGGGTATGCGGGGACGGAGCTTGGGGATTGGGGATTTATGCCCACAAACCCCGCCGTTTTGCTTTCGGAATTACAGAAACATGAGTTAAAAATGTTGGGGTCCTGGGTCTCTGTCCGACTTTACGACGGTGACCATCACGCGGCCGGGGTGGCGCAGGCGGTAAAAACGGCGCGCTTGCTCAAGGCGGTTGGTGGATCAGACAACCTGATTGTCATTGGGGATGATCACAGCACCGTTCCTTTACGCCATGATCGCACCGGCCGGATTACCCCAGAGATGATGCTCGACGAACAAGGTTGGGCGGTGTATACGGCCGGCGCGATGAAGGTGGCCAAAGCGGTCAAAGAAGAAACCGGGCTGAGGTCGGTGATTCATCCCCACGGATCAACTTACCTGGAAACCCCGGTTGAAATTGAGACATTCCTGGCGATGACCGATCCTGACCTGCTGGGAATGGTTTTTGATACCGGCCACTACATGCTGGGTGGTGGTGATCCGGCAGCCGGGATTAACCGCTATCAAGATCGAATTTGGCACGTGCACTTCAAAGATTTTGATCCTGCGGTGGTGGCCGCGGCCGATCAAAACGGGTGGGGGTATCAACAAATGATCGGTCAGGGAGTATTCCCGGAACTGGGTCAGGGGGCGGTCGATTTTCCGGCCGTTTTAAGCGCCCTGCAGGAAATCAATTATGAAGGGTGGATCGTGGTTGAACAGGACGTTTTGCCCGGGATGGGCAGCCCCTTGGATAGCGCGGTGAGGAACAGGCGGTATTTGAGGGAAATTGGGTTGTAGAGACGACAGACAACAGACCTCAGACTTCAGAACGCCGCTTTGTAGTCTGTGGTCTGTCGTCTGAAGTCTTATCTGGAGGTTAAATTTGAAAACAATCAACATCGGCGTCATCGGTATGGGATGGATGGGTACCGTTCATTCTCGCTCCTATCGATCACTGATAGACCGTTTTTACGATGCGGGAATCGCCCCACGTCTGGTTATTTGCGCAGACAATGTAGAAAATCGGCTCACTGAAGCGCAAATGCGGTTCGGGTTTGAAGAAACGACCCTCAACTGGCTTGACGTGATCAATCATCCGGAGGTGGAAGCGGTCAACATCACTTCCCCCAATTTTTTGCATCGCGAAATGTGCCTGGCGGCAATTGCGGCCGGCAAACACGTCATGTGTGAAAAACCGATGGGGACCCTGCCGGAAGACGTGGCGGTTGTTTATCGAGCGGCCGAAGATGCCGGAGTGATGAGCTTCACCGGGCTAAATTATCGCTGGGTGCCGCTGGTGCAATATGCAAAAAACCTCATCGATGCCGGTGAATTGGGGGATATTACCTACTATTACGGCCGATTTTACGGGAATTACGCCAGCGATCCGTTGGGCATGCTCAACTGGCGCTTCTTAAAAGAAAAGGCCGGGACCGGGGTGCTGGGTGATCTCATGCCCCACGTGGCCGATATGGCTCACTTTTTGGTCGGACCGATCACCCGCCTAACCAGCACCAGGCACACCATGATCAAAGAGCGGCCGCTGCCGGTTCCCGGCCGAGGCACCCATTTCTCCAAGGGGCAGCCCGGTGATCCAACAGGACAGGTCACCAATGAAGATTATGTGGGAACCATGGTTGAATTTGCCAATGGGGCCAGAGGCACCCTGGAAATTAGCCGCACCATCGTCGGCCCAAAAGTTGAAAATCGGTTTGAACTTTACGGGACAAAAGGAGCGATCAAGTGGAATTTTGAAACGATGGATGAGCTGGAAATCTATCTACCGGACGGCTCTGTGGCTCGCGATGGGTTTAGCCAGCTTTTGGCTGGACCGGAAGTGCCGTTTTATGAGCGTTTTCAGCCGGGACCGGGCAACAACATGAGTTATGATGATCTGAAGGTCATTGAGGCGTATCACTTTTTAAAGTCGATTGTTGATGGTGAGCAGCTCGAGCCGAGTTTTAAGGCCGCTTATGCATTTGCCCAGGTCCACGAGGCGATTATGCGGTCGTGGGAAAGCGGCGTGTGGGAGGACGTGCGAGATGTTTGATTTAATCACGATCGGCCGTTCTAACATGGATTTGTACTCAAGCGATATCGGGGCCGATTTTGTCGACGCCACCGGTTTTATTCCGCAGGTTGGCGGCAGCCCGACCAATATCGCCATCGGTACCGCTCAATTGGGATTAAAGTCGGCCGCGCTAACGGCCGTTGGTCACGACCTGGTGGGCGACTACATTTTGCATTACCTGCAGCGCAAAGGGGTCGACATCAGCCTGGTTAAACGAAAAGCCGGGTTGAGCAGCCTGGCCCTGCTGGGGGTGCAGCCTCCTGATCATTTTCCGCTCCTCTTTTATCGCGAAAACCCGCCGGATATTTGGCTAACCATTGATGATCTGCCGGATTTGCGGCAAACCAGGGCTTTTTTGATCTCCGGCACGGCGCTGGCTCGGGGAACGTGTGCTGAAGCGACGATGTATGCGGCCGAAGAGGCGCAGCAACTTGATTGCACGACTTATCTCGATCTCGATTTGCGGCCGGATCAGTGGACCCACACCATGGGTTTTGGCATCGCCATGCGGCAGATCATTCCCATGGTGGATGTCGTTATCGGCACGGAAGAGGAGCTGTGGGCGGCCATCAACCGCGATCCGGCCGGCTGGCACGGACACGAGGCGATCACCCCGAATGAACGGGCTGAGGTGGAGGAGTGGATTCGGGAACGATCTGCCGCCCCCGGTCAGCCACAAACGATCGTTCTTAAACGAGGTAAGGCGGGCGTGACCATTTTTGAAACCGGCCAGCAGGCGCTGGACGTCCCCGGATTTCCGGTCGAGGTGCTCAATACGGTCGGCGCCGGCGACGCATTTGCCAGCGGCCTGATTTTCTCACGCGTTCACGGCCGGAGCTGGTTTGACAGCGGTCGCTTTGCCAACGCCTGTGGTGCCGTGGTCGTCACCCGGCACGGCTGTGCCGAAGCGATGCCGTCGCTTTCGGAAGTGACTCAATTTATGGAGAATTATGAGTAAAAAGGTCAAGATCGGGGTGATTAGCACCAGCTGGTGGGCGGACGCGATGTATTTACCGGCGCTGACCAATCATCCAGAGGCGCAGGTCGAAGCGGTTTGCGGCCGGGATCAAAGCCGGGCGGATGCGTTTGCCCAACGATGGGATATCCCTCAGGTTTTTACAGATTATCGAGAGATGATCAACACGGCCGATCTCGATGCGGTCATCGTGGCCAGCAGCAACAAATCCCATCATCCCATTACCATGGCCGCTCTGGAGAAGAATTTGCACGTCCTGTGCGAAAAACCGCTGGCGATGACGGCGAACGAGGCGGCTGAGATGGCTGTCAAAGCAGGTGAGAAGCAGCTCAAAACCCTGGTGCCGTATACGTATCGATATATGCCCACCAACCGCTATCTCAAACGGCTAATTGATGATGGCTATCTTGGCCGGCCGTATCACCTGGCCATGCGCTACTACGCCAATTACGGGCGAGATGGCGGCTACATGTGGCGGTTTAACAAATCCCTGGCCGGATCAGGGGTGATAGGTGATCTGGGCTCTCATTTTCTTTACCTGGCGCGCTGGTATTTTGGTGAGGTCACGGCGGTCACCTGCCAGACCGGGCGGTTTGTCGAGCGTCCGCCGCTTGATCCGGAGGGTCGGCCGTATGAACCGCTGGAAGACAGCGCCTATTTTCTGCTTAAATTTGCCAACGGGGCGCAGGCCAGCATTCACGTCACCTGCGTGGCTCACGAGGAGACTCCTTTTGGTCAGCGGCACTTCATGGAGTTTCACGGATCAGACGGCACGCTTTATATGGAAACCGACTGGATTAACCGGCAGGAAGTGCACGGGGCAAAAATGGACGGTGGGAAATTGGAAACCCTCACGATTCCAGATGAAATTTGGGGGGCTGTAAACCGGGAGTTTGTGCCCGATACGTACAGAGATGTGTTTCGCAAGGAGCTGAGGATGACCGGCGACTGGGTTTCGGCAATCGCCCATGATACGCCGGTTGAGCCGAACTTTGAGGATGGGTTGGCCATCCAAAAAATAATGTCGGCCGCCGTGCAAAGCGCTGCGGAAAAACGACAGGTGAGTGTTTAAGGAGGAAAAATGGCACAACACCTTATCAAGCCAGATCATGAGGCGCAGATGTTGATCGACGTCACGCCGGAGACAGCCGGGTGGCGGTATTTGAGCTTTCATGTGGTAAAAATTGAGGCGAAAGAGAGTCATCAAATCAATACAGATGGAGTAGAAACCGCCCTGGTTCCGCTTTATGGATCAGGGGTTTTTAAAGTAA
>JASJCR010000167.1 GCA_030065875.1 Ardenticatenaceae bacterium
CTTTTTATGGACGTCAGCCGCAACGGCGAAGTCATCCTGCCCAATGGGTACACCCGTCTGAAAATGAAAGACGAAGTGACCCTGGTCGGCCGAGGGGACAGCCTGGAAGAAGCGATTTTGCGTTTGGGTTATTAAGTGATTTACAAAAAGAATTGTTAAAAAAAGCCACGGATTAACACGAATTTTCACAGATTTCTCCCTCTAATCTGCGAAAATCTGCGTAATCTGCGGACACCTTCTTCAGAAAACTTTTTGTAACTTACCTAGAAATTACACATTGCGGATTAAAAAGTTGCCAGGAAACACAGCTAACCAGCTGACCCTGGCAACTTTTTGAATGTTTAAGGGTAGACAATTATGCTGCTTGAATGGATCATTGTAATCGGGGCAATATTGGGCTTATGGTTTGGGGGCAACTGGATTATTACCGCTGCAGCCCAAATCGCCCGCCGCTTTAACATGTCAGAATTGGTGATCGGGTTAACCATCGTGGCCATCGGGACCTCAGCTCCCGAATTTGCCGTCACAATATCGGCCGCTCTCGGGGGCCAATCTGACATTTCCGTTGGAAACGTGGTGGGCTCAAACATATTTAATCTCGGATTTATCCTGGGAGGCGTGGCAATGGTGCGGGCTATTCCCACGACCCGCACCATGGTTTTTCGCGAAGGGGGCATGCTGATCGGGGTGACCCTGATGCTTCTATTCTTCCTTCGAGATTTCCAGCTGCAGACGTACGAAGGAATTATTCTCATCCTGGGATTAATCAGTTATGTGGGTTACCTGCTGATCAAAAGAGACGATTCGATTGTGGAAACGGATGATCACGAGGAGATTGAGCCTTTTTCCTGGTGGAATGTCCCTCAGCTTGTCGTTGGCATTTTTATTTTGATCGTCAGCGGCCACTACCTGGTAGACGCTGCTTCAGCCATCGCCGAGGCGGCCGGTCTGTCGGAATGGGTCATCGGGGTAACCATAGTGGCGGCCGGGACTTCAGCACCTGAGCTGGCAACCTCCCTGATCGGCGTCGTGCGCGGCAATCACGGGATATCAATTGGCAACCTGATCGGATCCGATCTTTTTAACTTGTTGGGTGTCCTGGGCGTGGCCTCCCTGCTAAACCCGCTGATCATCGACTCCTCTGCTCAGGGAAGTCTGTTTCTCCTGGTTGGCCTGGTAATTTTTGTGGTCATTTTGATGCGTTCCGGATGGAAGCTGTCTCGCTGGGAGGGAGGGCTGCTCGTATTAATTAATTTAGTTCGCTGGATGATGGACCTTCTACCGACGGTGTAATGGATTGTTTTGGCCACCAAATGGTGTGGCCAAACGATTGCCAGAAGCTATGTGATTAATCGGCCGCAGCAGCTTGCTTTGCGGCAGGAATATTCGGTCGCTGGTGGGCAAAGGTGATAATAACGACGGCCGCCAGAATGATCGCCATTCCCACAACACCCATCAGTGAAAGGGATTCACCGGCAAATACAACGCCCAGCAAAACCGCCACGATCGGATTTACGTAAGCGTAGCTCGTAGCCAGCGTTACCGAAACGGTTTGCAGCAAGTACATATAAGCGCTAAAGGCCACAAGTGAGCCAAAAATCGACAAATAGAGCCAGGCGGCTGCCGATTCTATCGTGGGCAAAACGCTAAAGCTTTCACCGCGCAATAATCCTAAAAGAAAGAGTACCAATCCACCGGCCAGCATTTCAGAGGCAAAAGCCATCGGACCCTTTGGTAGCTGCAAGCGGCGGCTTAAAACCGATCCAAACGCCCAGCTAATCGGGGCCAGGAGCATAATCAAAGCCCCCACGGGGTTTGATCGCAAATTTTCTTCGCCGTTAAGAAAAATGACCCCTATCAAACCGATGATTAACCCCATCCATTCAATGCGCGAAGGCCACCGCTCCCAAATCCCGGCAAATAAAGTGGCCCAAAGGGGCACCGTGGCCACCAGCACGGCCGCCAAACCCGATTCAACCCATTGCTCGGCATAGGCGGTCCCGCCTACCCCTCCCCCCAACATCAATCCCCCTACGATAAATGCGTTGCGCCACTGAATGGCGGTCGGCTTTGTTTCCCGACGCCACATCAAATAAACATACAGCACCCCACCGGCCAGCAGCAGCCTGGTTGAGGTCAGCATCAGCGGCGGCATACTCTCCAGGGCGATCCGCACGGCCAAATAAGTTGATCCCCAGATAAAATACATGGCCAGTAAAGCCAGGCTGATCCTCATTTTGCTATCCATCTTTCATTCTCCCATTGATTAGGTTGCTTCTTTTATTTTGATAAATTATGTGGCAAAATAAAAGCGCAATTTCGATAATTTTTATCCACATATTTACTAATCAATAGGAATATTCGATGTTAGGTTATGAAACTAAAACTATCCTTGACGAGCTAGACTGGGCCATTTTGCAGGAGCTGCAAAAGGACGGCCGGCTCTCTTTTAGCGAGGTGGCTCGCCGGGTCAGTTCATCCCAGCCAACGGTGGCCGAACGCGTTCGGCGGCTGGAAGACAGGGGGATTATTACCGGGTACATGGCGGCCGTGGATCGAAAACGGTTGGGGTGGCCGATCATGGCCTTTGTTCGGCTCGTTGTGCCCAATTACAGTACAAGCAAGGTCGATGAGGTTGTCAGCAAGATGGATGAGATTTCAGAATGCCATCGGGTAACCGGTGATGATTGTTTTATTCTGAAAGTGCATGCTCAATCTGTGGAGCATCTCGAGGAAATTTTAAAAAAGCTGAGTCGTCATGGTCCCACAGCAACCTCAATCGTTTTGTCCTCGGTCGTGACTGAACGCATTGTAAAAAAATAAGAAGGTTGTAGCCGTTTGGCGGGTTACTACCCCTTATTACGACTCTTCACTATAATAGGTCAGGATCATTGAAGTTTTAACGATTTCGCTCAACTTGTTTCCCTACTTCAACCCTTCCTCTGCTCTTAAACCAATTAAATTCTGACACACCACAGGAAAGGAACGTTTCATGACCGATCACGGGACACTTTCACAGGAAGAAATGGCGGCCATCGTTGGCGGTTACCATACCAATCCATTTGCTACCCTAGGACCTCAACAGCACGAGAACGGTGTGGTTGTGCGTACTTTTCAGCCCCACGCCCAAGGGGTATTTTTGATCATCGATCAAAAATCATTATCGATGCAAAAAATTCATGATGATGGCCTTTATGAAATTATCCTGGAAGATCAAGCGGAAAAACCCGTCTACCGTCTCGATCTTCTCCACTTCGATGGCGAAAGCCAAATTGTCGAAGACCCCTATCGATTTTTGCCAACAATTGATAAACGCGATCAGCTGTGGTACGACAAAAACGGCGCTCATCTGGCCACGATCGATGGGGTAAGCGGCGTGCGGTTCGCCGTTTGGGCTCCTAATGCCGAAAGAGTGAGCGTGGTTGGCACGTTTAACGATTGGGACGGCCGCCGTCATATCATGCGCAAACATTTTGATACCGGCATGTGGGATATCTTCCTGCCGCACGTCGGTATTGGGGCGCTTTACAAATTTGAAATCAAAACCGCCTACAAAGGGTATATGGTTAACAAAACCGATCCCAGCGGCTTTTTTGCCGAAATGCGGCCAAAAAACGCTTCAATCGTGTGGGATATCAACCAATATCAATGGGAAGACCAGGCGTGGATGACCCAGCGAAAAGAAGTGGATAAGTTCAATACCCCTTTGAGCATATACGAAGTCCATCTGGGGTCATGGCGGCGCAAAGGGGAACAAAATGAGTGGCTGACTTACCGCGATTTGGCAGAGCAGCTTGTCCCCTATGCGAAAGAAATGGGGTTTACGCACATCGAACTGCTCCCGGTGTCAGAGCACCCATTTGACGGCTCATGGGGATATCAGGTTACCGGATATTTTGCTCCAACCAGCCGCTTTGGTACCCCCGATGACTTTAAGTATTTTGTCGATCAATGCCACCAAAACGGGCTGGGCGTTATATTGGATTGGGTGCCGGCGCATTTCCCTAAAGATGAGTTCGGTCTGGGCTTTTTTGACGGCACCTACCTGTATGAACATGCCGATCCCCGGCAGGGTGAACACCCGGATTGGGGGACAAAAATCTTCAATTACGGCCGCCCGGAGGTCAAAAAGTTCCTGATTGACAACGCCCTATTCTGGCTCGATAAATATCACATCGACGGCCTGCGCGTGGATGCGGTGGCCTCGATGCTCTATCTCGATTTTTCACGCGAGCCCGGGCAATGGGTTCCCAACCGGTATGGCGGTCGGGAAAATATCGAAGCGATTGAGTTTTTGCGCGACTTTAATCGCGCCGTTCACAATCTGTTTCCAGGCGTCTATACCTTCGCCGAAGAGTCCACCGCCTGGCCAGGAGTCACCCGGGATCCCGATGAAGAGGGCGGCCTTGGATTTGATATCAAATGGAATATGGGGTGGATGAACGATACCCTGCGCTATATGAGCACCGATTCCATCTTTCGTTCCTATCATCAGGGAACCTTAACCTTTTCACTCCTGTACGCTTTTAGCGAAAAATTTGTTCTCCCCTTCTCCCACGATGAGGTAGTTCACTTAAAACGCTCGATGGTTGACAAAATGCCGGGTGACGCCTGGCAGAAATACGCCAATCTACGCGCCCTGTTCGCCTATCAATTTGCCCATCCCGGCCGCAAATTAAATTTTATGGGCAACGAAATCGCCCAGTGGAGCGAGTGGCAGGAAGGCGTGAGCCTTGATTGGCATTTGCTCGAGCACGGCCCCCACCATGCGGGTATGCAAACGCTTTTTAAAGACCTCAACGAGACCTATCGGCACACCAAACCTCTCTACATCGCTGACGACAGCTGGAACGGGTTTAGCTGGATCGATTTCCGCGATGCGCTGCACAGCGTTTTGGTGTTTATGCGTTTGGATCCGGAGACTGGAGACCACGTGATTGTGGCGGCCAATTTCACCCCGGAAGCGCGTATCGGCTACCGCATCGGCGTATCCAGGGATTCCGGCTACCAGGAGTTTTTAAACACCGATCATCCGCGCTACGGCGGCAGCGGTGTACTCAATGAAGGGATACTGACCCCCTCCGGCGTAGCCTGGCATGATCAGCCATACTCCATCGAGCTCTCCCTGCCGCCGCTGGCCGTCATCTATTTGAAACCAGCGTAAGGTGAATCCGTAAAGAGCGGTATGAACAGCTCAGACCTGCAAAGACGGTTTAATCACACTCAAAATCATGTCCTGATCCCAGCAACGATGTCGTTGGGATCCCTGATGGTTGTCATGTGGCTGATTGAAGTGCTCGATTTCCTCACCGGCCGGTTGATTAATCTGGACCAGTGGGGCATTCGGCCGCGCGATTTTGACCATCTCCTGGGAATATTTACCGCCCCTTTTCTGCACATCAACTTCTCTCACTTGGCCGCCAACTCGATCCCCTTTTTGATTTTGGGATTGCTTATTTACTGGCGCGATAAAAATGGCTTCTGGGTTGTATCGCTGATCGTCCTCCTGGTCTCGGGCAGCGGGACCTGGCTTCTGGGCGGCCCCAATACCATTCATATCGGGGCTTCCGGAATTGTGTTTGGGTACCTTGGTTATTTATTGGCCTTGGGGTATTTTGAGCGCAGCCCGATCGCCATCGGCCGGGCGCTTGTGGTCGGCTTTGTTTACGGTGGGGTTTTGTGGGGAGTCCTTCCCTTACAAAACGGTGTCTCCTGGCAGGGGCATCTGTTTGGGCTGATCGGTGGCGTCCTGGCTGCTTATTTGTTTGCCCGCCGGCAAACCCTCAGCGACCAGATTACCGTACTGCCGCCGTTTAATCCCGATGAGTAATGAAGTTGTAAGTAGTTTGCAAAAAGAATTGTTGAAAAAAGCCACGGATTAACACAGATTTTCACAGATTTCTCTCTCTAACCTGCGCAATCTGTGTACAATAACCGTGACAAACGTCCGCGGACCCTCGTCATCCTGAGCGGAGCGAAGGATCCCGTCAACTGGCAAGAAGGTGAAGATTGCTAGAACCATCTCTTCTATTCAGTGCTATTTGACTGGTGCTTTGTGGGATTCTTCACTCCACTGCGCTCCGTTCAGAATGACGGGAAGCTCGCAACTTAAATTAATTTATAAGTAAGATGACCCTGTACCCGCTAATATTTGAACCGGTCCTAAAAGATTACATCTGGGGCGGCCGCAATCTCGAAAGCCGGCTCGGCCGTCATATACCGGCTGACGGCACGATCGCTGAAAGTTGGGAGATTTCCGGTCATGCGGATGGCACAACCACCGTGCAAAATGGCCCCCTGGCCGGACAACCGCTGACCGATCTTCTTGAACGTTTCGGCCTCGATTTAATCGGCCGTCGCTCCCAGTGGGCCCTCGATCGGGGCAAATTCCCGCTGCTGATAAAAATATTGGACGCCAACCGGCCGCTTTCTGTTCAGGTTCACCCGGATGATCAATACGCTCTCAAACACGAGGGCAACGAGCTGGGCAAAACTGAAATGTGGGTCATCCTGCATGCGGAACCGGGCGCAGAGGTTATTCTGGGGGTCAGTGAAGGGTCAAATCCAGCTGATTTTCGCCAGGCGCTGACCGATGGGCATTTGGAGCCGCATCTACATCGCATTCCGGTCAAAACCGGCGATCACATCAACGTCCCGGCCGGGTCGCTGCACGCCATCATGGACGGCCTGCTGATCGCCGAAATTCAGCAAAACTCCAACACCACCTATCGCGTTTACGACTGGAACCGTTTGGGGGCGGATGGCCAACCCCGGCCGCTGCACATCGACAAAGCCCTGAACGTCATCAATTTTGAGCAGGTCGAACCGGCCGTCTCTGGAGTCATTGAAACCACGCTGGATGAAGGGCTTAAAATTGAGCGGCTCAATCAAAATCGCTATTTTACGGTGGAGCGGGTGTCGCTTTCCCCCGGTGGTTCCTTTCACGGCCGCTGTGAGGGGGAGACGTTCGAAATTTGGGGCGTGATCGAGGGTGACGCGATGCTCCAGGCACAGGAAAGCAAAATCGAGCTGCCGGCCGTGCGGTTTACCCTGCTGCCTGCAGTTTTGGGCGATTTTACCGTCTCGGCCGGAGACCAAGAAACGATACTTCTCCGAGCCTTTGTTGAATAATGTTCCCCATTCATCATCCGCGGCCCCCCGTCATCCAGAGCGGAGCGATGGATCCCGTCAACTTCCAGTAAAAATAATCATTTTGACCCACGAGGCAGGCTGGCCTGCCGTGATCATTCAGACAACCGCATCGGAATGTAACCGAGCTGCTGCATCATCTTCATCGTGTCGAATTCTTCCCAGCGCGCCATAACCTGGCCTTCTTGAATGCTCAGCATCATCATTGCGGTTACATCGATGGATTTGTTGGTGGCGGGCATGCCCATTAACGTCCCCTGATGTGTACCGGTAAGGCGAAAGCGGCCGACAACGTGATTATCGGTGGCAATTGTGGCCAGTTCATGCACGCGTATGTCCGGAAAAGCATCGATGAAGCTCTGGTTGAGCATTTTCCACCCCTCTCGATCGGTTGGCGCACCGGCCGGGGCAGCATGATTGACATATTCCGGGGCTGCCAAATCTATAAAGACGTCGAGATTTCTGGTATTGAACCCTTCCCACAATTCCCGAATCACTGTTTTGTTTGCCTCTGCTGACATGATTGATTTTTCCTTCTTCTCGCTGAAAGATGGTGCGTCCTTGAAGCTATTGAAGTGCCCCTCTCTTTCGCTGGTGATAGGTCAGCGCAAGCTCGATAAACTGTTTCAAGACGTCGCCTTGCACCTCGTCCAGCTCATCCCAGATGACGGCCCGGTTGCCTTCGTATCGGAATGCATCTGGATACATATGCCGAAACGTGTCAACGAGATTCGTTTGACAATGAACGAAACAGGCGATTTGTTGAGTATCCGGCTGATATTCGTCAATGCGAATCGTCGTTCCTGATTTGGGGTTGTGCGTCAGATAGCTGATTTGTCCCCACTTCAGCGTTTCCTCGATTGTGCCAACTCCCTCCGTCTCTGAAGCAACAGTGAGTATGAGCTGCCGCAGCCTCATTAGTTTTTGTCGCGTCTTTTCCGCATATTGATCGAATACGTATTGAATTTCAGGATTGTCGATCACCTGGACATTCATAAAAACTCCTTTGAGGATGTAATTTTGTTGTTCTCGTCTTGACAAGCACACTATACCGTGTGATTCTAGTCATCCTATGACAAGAATCCAAATGTTATCATTTTTTCAAAGGATGGATGCGTGATGCGTGCAGATCGGTTGTTAAGGATGATGCTCTTACTCCAGAAGAACAAACAAATGCGGGCGCAGGATTTGTCCGCAGAATTGGAGGTGTCCCTGAGCACAATCTATCGCGATATTGATGCGCTGAGCATTGCCGGGATTCCCGTCTACACCCAGCCGGGTACCAATGGGGGCATCTTCATAGACGAAGGGTTTCGTACTTCCCTGACCGATTTATCTCAGAGTCAAATCATGTCTTTGTTTCTGGCCATCAATGCGAAGACCTTGGCCGACATTGGGATGGAAGAGTTAACGAAAGATGCCTTGCTCAAACTGTTCAGCACGCTGCCGACATCGCATCAGAATGAGGTCCGTCGTGCCCAACAAAGGCTTTATATTGATCCCGAAGGTTGGATTGATGCTGAAGACACATCGCACCATCTAGACCTCATCCAACAGGCGGTCTGGCAGGATCAACGGCTGCAGCTTGTTTATCAGCCCTTTGATAGAACCCCTTATGATTTGAAAATTGATGCCTATGCGCTCGTTTCAAAAGCATACCATTGGTACCTTGTTGGGCGAAAAGCGACAGGTGAATTTCGCACGTATCGCTTGTCACGTATCATTCATATCCAATTGTGTGATGAGATTTTCGAACGCAATTTGTCGTTTGACCTTGCTCGATATTGGCAATCCTCCCAGCAGCATTTTCAACAGCAGATGGCTGATGAGTTTCCCGCATTTTCGGCCGAACTCTGGGTGCATACGACCGCATATTGGTATTTGGTTCGCGTGTTGGAGGGGCAATTTCAGCAAATTGGTCCCCCTGATGATCATCACTGGTGTCGTATTCGGATTCAATTCAATTCTGAGTATGAAGCCCAGGCACATATCCTGGCGATGGCAAACCGGGTCAAGATCGTCTCGCCAACTCATCTAAAGGATGACATGAAGCAGGTTATGAAGGCGGTAGGCGCACATTATGGTTGCTTGTAATGATGAGCAAATCACCAAAGGAATTTAGATTGTACCTATCATTCGTGATATTAGCCTTGATGTTCGCTGCCTGTACCCCAACAATCGACCCAGATGAATCCTCAGCCAATATCACCTCCCCCACGCCTGAAGTTGTGATTGAACCGGCCCCTACGAATGAAGAGACTCGTGATGAAGACATCTTTATTTCTTTAGTGGAAGCTCAAGTGAGGGAGATTGAGGGTTACGATGAGTCGGTGGAAATCGAAGTAAATGAAGAAACGTCATTAGTATCTTTGCCCGGTTTAAGATTGTTTGCCGCAACGCCCATGGTCGTAGACAGTCTAGACATTCGTTGTGCTGCTCATGGTCAACAAATATGGTGTTCTCAAGGGGCCTTGGAAAACATTGTTAGGCAATTTTCCCTCGGTGCTCATCCGGAACAACTCAGCGACGATGAATGGCTGAAACTGGTTTCATATTTTACTTATACGGCCCCTTTAGCAAACGTGGATGAATTGGGATCCAAAGCTCAATTTATCCCAATTAGTGACCAGGAGAAGATAAGCGAACCCCTTATCACTCGACATCAGTCGGGAGGACTGGCGATCACTTTTTATTTTGTAGGCGAAGATATTATGGGCTTTGGTGATGTGTCATTAAATGTATTGGAGGTTTTAATCACGGAGGATGATACTTTTCTTCTTGAAAATCTGGAGATATGGAATAACTTTGATCGAGAGGAGTGACTAGTATCAACCACTTGACAAATGATGACCTCTAAAACAATACGTTTTCTGGCGATAGCGATTGTAACGCTTTTTGTTTGCATAATCGTGTTCATTTTAGTCACGGCGATGTTTGGTACAGAAATAGGACAAATATATGTAGAAACCGATAATCCTACTGATTCATGTGGATCTTTAGGAGGCAGTCGGTTTGTAAATTTGGACTCATTTGACTTAATTTGGACCCACGATTCGCAAAAATTGGTTCTAATGGGGAAGTACATGAATAACTTCTCCCCCAAACTAATTGACCTAACAAGTACGTCTTCCCAGCCATCCACATTAATTCCAGGCTCCGGCCATGCCCCGGCATCGCTCTCAAGCGATGAGGTAATATTTATCTCTCCATGGTCAGATGAAATAAAAGTCACGGATTTACAGCCTGTCAACCCATTTTTTGAACGCATTTATTTCAATCAAGGGAAAGTGGTAGGGAAAATCAATAAAGGGCTTGTATTCGCCTCCTCCCTGTCTCCAAGTGAGGAGCACTTATTGTATGATGGCTTGCAAGGTGTTGAAATTCTAGATATTAAGAGTGGTCATACACAATCGTTGATTCCAGATATGGTTGTTCAAAATTTTTCATGGCACCCTGACGGCTCTCATATTGTTTTTAGCGGCGCTGTCGTCGATTCAACAAACCCTTTGCCTCTTGAGCTTTACACATTGTCCCTGAAATCTGACCGGCCAATTTTGCTGCCAACGGAACAAAGATGTCCGATGAGTCCTGTCTGGTCACCTGACGGAAATATTCTTGCTTACATCGCTCAAGATGAATTCAATACCATGGACTTGTATCTAATGAATGAGAAGGGAGATGTAAGCAGTTTAGACTTAGCCCAAAGCTTTGCACATATTACTTGGCTGAAATGGTCGATTGACGGGTCGCAACTCCTTTTCATTATGAGACACAATCTATTTTTACTCAATGTAGATGATCGCTCTGTTGTGCAGCTGACGGACACACTCGAACTTAGACTTCGTCAGGCCGTGTGGTCGCCTGATAACACCCGCATTGCCTTTTTATATTTAAAAGGGGATGAATTGTATGTAGAAATTATTCAACCCGATGGTGAGGGGCGTCGTGTCGTTGCGACAATTTCAATTGAAGATGTTCACTCAGCTGTTAGTATTATCAAAAGCCCAAACCCTCGGAGATAGTGTTCACACAACTATGGGCTAAATCGCCAGCGGCAGGCTTTCGGTTGGTAGAAACGATGCCAGCTACTTTGTAAAAGCCCTGACTTTTGTTAGGGCATGTCCCTCACCGAGGATATACCGGGAAGCAGACATTTGTTGGCTGTGCCAACGGCCGTTTTTTCCTATGCTGTCCTGCAGTGAAATAAGCATCGTTAGAATTAATCTCTAGGAGTAACATGGCCATTCAACCGAATTTTCACCGGCAGCTTAACGAGCGAGAAGGAAGTATCACCACAGATAGGATAAGTAGTGTAGAAGGGAAACAGATAAAAAATACGACCTTCCGGCAACATGGTCGTATTGGATTTGCGATTGGCATGCTTAATTTTGTTGTACTTTGTGCCGTGCTCATCGGTGCCTTGTTGGTTACCCCAGCTCAGGCCACAAACCGCAGCGCCGAGTCGAATATCTCGGTCACCAATGGCGACGACAGCGGCCCCGGCTCGCTGCGGCAGGCCATCGCGGATGCCAGCAGCGGCGACACGATTACCTTCGACAGTGGTGTCTCAACGGTCACGCTGACGAGCGCACAGCTCACGATCAGCACCACGCTGACGATCGACGGCGGCACGACGGGCGTGACCATTGCGCGCAGCGATGAAGCAGGCACGCCCGATTTCCGCATCTTCGACATTACCGGCGGCGACGTGACGCTGGACAGCCTGGCCATCCGCAACGGCAACGTATCCGACAGCAACGGCGGCGGCATCTTCAACAGCGGCACGCTGACGGTGACGAACAGCATCCTCAGCGGCAACCAGGCGAGTGACAGCGGCGGCGGCGGCATCTTTAACGATGGCGGCACGCTGACGGTGACGAACAGCACGGTCAACGGCAACACGGCGGGCACCGACGGCGGCGGCATCGCTAACAACGGCACCACGGCGATGGTGGCAGTGACGAACAGCATCCTCAGCGGCAACACCGCCAGCAACAACGACGGCGGCGGCATCGCCAACAACGGCGGCACGCTGACGGTGACGAACAGCACCCTGAGCGGCAACACGGCGGGCTTCGACGGCGGCGGCATCGACAACAACGACGAACTGACGGTGATCAATAGCACCCTGAGCGGCAACACGGCGAGTGACGACGGCGGGGGCATCTCCAATAACGACGAACTGACGGTGATCAACAGCACCCTCAGCGGCAACTCGTCCAGCGACGATGGCGGGGGCATCGACAACAAGGGTAACGGAACGGTAAATGTGACGAACAGCACGCTCAGCGGCAACGGTGCCAGCGGAGACGGCGGCGGTATCTTCGCCAATAGCGGCACTGTGACGCTCGCCAACACGATTGTGGCGAACAACACCGATCGGGGTGGCGACAACGATGTGCAGAATACTGCCTCCCTCACAGTCCTGGGCAATAACATCATCGAAATCGCTGTGAGTGGCACCGCCGCCGACACCACCAACGGGACGATCAACAACACCGACCCACTGCTCAGCCCGCTGCAAGACAACGGCGGCC
>JASJCR010000007.1 GCA_030065875.1 Ardenticatenaceae bacterium
GGGGAGGGGTCAGTTGACCTTCAGAAGACCCTCCTCCTAGCCCCCTCCCGACGAGGGAGGGGGAATTTGTCGGACTAAATAGCCTGTTTTCTCCTTCATCAAGCTACCTGTCCGCCCTTGAACGTCATTGGGGAAGAGGTGGGGCCTAAAAATCAAAATTCGGGTAAAGTTAGCTCATGAGCAAAAAGAAAAAAAGCAAACTTTACGTGGTGGGGCGCGGCCGCCGGCCGGGAATCTTTGCGACCTGGGATGAAGCCAAGGCGCAGGTGGATGGGTATCCCGGGGCGAAGTATAAATCTTTTACGTCATTAATTGAAGCGAAAAAAGCGTATGCGGAGTGGATGGGGCTAGAGGAAGCGTCGGTCAATTGGGAGCAGGTGCTGCCGGCCGGAGCGGCCGCACAGTTTGCCACCAAGAGCAGATTAATCGGCGATCCTGGGCCTAAAACGCAGGCGATTTGTGTTGATGCGGCTTCCAGCGGCAACCCCGGTCCGGTTGAATACCGCGGGGTAGATCTGACAACGGGACGAGAGATTTTTCACCGCGGTCCTCTTGCCGACGGCACCAACAATGTCGGCGAATTTCTGGCGCTGGTACACGGCTTACAATACCTGCAGGAAAAAGAGCTGGACTGGCCGATTTATTCAGATTCAAGAATCGCGTTGGGGTGGGTCGGCCGGCATAAAAAAGCGCGCACAAACGTCAAGCCAACTGGCCGCAACGGCCGACTGTTTGTGTTAATCGAGCAGGCGGAAAAATGGCTGGCCGAAAATAAGTACGCCAATCAGCTGCTCAAATGGGATACGGAGAATTGGGGGGAGATTCCGGCGGATTTTGGACGCAAATAGAGAGACATCAGACTACACAAAGACGAGAGACTGGAGACCAGAGACTGGTGTGTTGAAGCAAGTAGGGTTAGCTTTGTAAATTGAGGGATTTTTCGACAGCGACCAGCCAGAGGAGTGCCAGAAGGGGAATGGAGCCAAGCAGGAGGGGAAGCATGGTCAGCACGCTGGCCACGCCGATGACCAGGACGATCAGCGTCAGCGACAGGGCGGTTAGGGGATGTAGAAGCCAAAACCGGCCGCAGTTTTGCATTGTTTGCCGCCAGCTTTGATTTTCCTGGGCCAGCCAGAATGGCCAGTACAGTCCGTTGAGACCCAGCCACACAAAGAGAGAAAGTAACCATACAAGTCGCAAAACCAGCCAGATTCCGCCGGATGCTGAAGCAAAGTAAAGCAAATTGACCAGGATGATTCCGATGACGAGCAGGTTGATTCCCCCCCACACCCAACCGGCCCAAAACAGCGACTTAAACTCCCGCCAGGCATCGCCAATGTGCCAGTAGGTCCCGGCCGTTGACCGGCTGCACATGACAAAAAGAACGGCCGTGGCCGGTGGCCCGGTGACAATCAGCAGTTGGGCCAGGGCCCAGCCGTACCCCAATAAGAGCAGGCTGGGCCACTCGTACCACCAGAGGAAAATGCTTCTCCGGAAGATTTTCCAGACGTTCATTCTAACCCTTCAAACCGCCGTAGGCGATACCTTCCACAAAGTAGCGCTGGAAGATAAAAAAGATAATCGCCATGGGCAGCGTGGTAATCATCGAGCCGGCCATCAGCGCATTCCACTGCAGATTTTGCCCGATCCCGCCGCGGAGCAGGGCCAAACCAAGCGGCAGCGTATACAGATCCTGGTTGACGCTGATGACGATCAGCGGATGCATAAAATCGTTCCATGAGCCCTGGAAGCTGAAAATGATTAGGGCCACGAGGGCCGGCCGGGCGATCGGCAATATGACCCGGAAGAACATCTGAAAACGGCTGGCGCCGTCGATAGCGGCCGCTTCCTCCAAATCCCGGGGCACAGATTCAAAAAACTGCTTCATCAGGAACACCCCAAAGGCGGACACCACCTTGGGCAAGATCAGGCCGCCGTAGGTGTCGATAAGCCCCAGCTGTCGAAGAATGATAAACATGGGGATGAGCATCACGATGCCGGGGATCATCATCGTGCCCAGGATGCTCAGGAAGACGGCCGTACGGCCGGGGAAATCGATGCGCGCCAGGGCATAGCCGGCCATGCTGGAAAAAAGTACGTTGCCGGTGGTGACGGCGATGGCGATAAAGGCGCTGTTAAACATCCACCGGCCGACGTTAAGCCCCTGCATACGCGTATACCCTTCCAGGGTAAACGTTTCGGGAATGAGCGCGACCGGATTGGCCGCAATTTCCGGCAGCGTCTTAAAACTGGTGGTTACGGCCAGCATAAACGGATAGATAAAGGACAGCGCCAGCAAAAAGAGCAGCCCATACGATAAAACCATGCGCAGCGTTGCCATCAGGGATTGAGCAGAAGTGTTTGCGGACGCAGCGGGTTTGACTTCAGAAATTGTGGTCATCTGGAACCCTTCCTTAATCGGTTGCTTCGCTGCCGGTTATCCGGCGCTGAATCATCGTCAAAATAAAAATAATGATAAACAGGGACAGGGCGATCGCCGCCCCCAGCCCCATCTCGCTGTTGCGAAAGCCGTTGCGGTACACCATGTAGGCGACCGTTAGCGTCGTTTTTGCCGGTCCTCCGCTGCTCATAACGTACACCTGATCAAAGACCTGATAGGTCCCGATCAAACCCAGGGTGATAATAAAAAACATCGTCGGCCGCAGCAGCGGAAGGGTGATTTTCCTGAACGTGGGCCAGGTGGTCGCCCCATCGATCTGGGCCGCCTCGTAAACGCTGGTCGGAATATCCTGCAGGGCGGCCAGGAAAATGATCATCATCGTGCCGATTGTGGTCCAGGTATTGAGAATCATGATACCGGAAAGCGCGACGGAAGGGCCGCTAATCCAATCCCAGATCGTCAATCCCAACAGCTCGGTGCGGAAAAAGGCCGGACCATCGCGCAGCGTCACGCCCAGCCAGCCCAGAATAATATGAATCAACCCGCGCGAATCTTCCATCCAGGCGATCGGCTCCCACAAACCAAGCGTTGCGCCGCTCAAAATAGAGTTGATCAGCCCGCTTTTCTGATAGAGGAAAAGAAAGATCAGGCTAATGGCGACGGATGACGTAATCGAAGGGAAATAATACGAAGTGCGGAAAAAGCTTTTGAAGCGCAGCAGCCGCTGGTTGACCACCACGGCTAAAAATAGGGCCAGCGCGGTTTGTACCGGTACCACACCCAAAGCGAAATAAGTTGTATTTTTAAGGGCTTTAAAAAAGTCGGCGCGGCGGATGCCGTCCTGAAGCAAAATCGCCTGGTAATTATCCAGACCGATCCAGCTGGCTTCAGCCGGTGGACTGATGCCATTCCAATCCGTAAAGCTGAAGTAAAGGGCAAAAAGAATGGGGATGACAAGAAAGATGGCAAAGATGATCAGGGCCGGGCTCAGAAACAGCCAGGCTGCGATGCGATCCTGTCTTTCTTGTTCGCGAATGCCAGCCGCCATGGTCGGACCTCCTGTGGGGCCAATCAAAAAAAACCGAAAAACTCATGACGCTCCGGCTGGTCTGGAACCGGCCGGAGCGTGTACTTGGTTTTAATTAACGATTCAGCACTTCCGTGCCTACTTCTTCCGTATTTGACAGGACATCTTCGGCCAGCAGCGTGCCGCTAAATGCCTGCTGCAGGCCGTCGTTCATCGTATCGAGTACATCCTGAAAACCGGGGCGGAACTGCCAGGGGTTGGCGTTTTCAGCACCGGCCAGGAACGGCTCCAGTTCAGGATACTGAGCGGTCCAGCCATCGGCCAGGCTGGCCCGAGTCGGCATGGCTAACCCAAGATCGGTCCATCTTTTCATCCCCTCGGGACCGGTCAGGTAGTTGACCAGGCGGAAGGAGGCTTCTTTATTTTCACCAATGGCTGGAACACCGTAACAAACGGTAAAGGCCATCGTCGCCTCACCGGCCGGACCGGCCGGTAGCTGCACCACCCCATAATCGACATCGGGAAATTGGTCATTTAAGAAGGAAGCGATCCAATTTCCTTCCATCGACATGGCGGCACTCTCTTTACCAAACGCTTCACCGGGCCAGCCGCTGTCGAGACCAGCCGGGGTCGCGGCAAAACCGTCTTCAACCAGGCCAACGTAGAAATTCATCGCTTCCATCGCTTCCGGGCTGTTGATGGTCATTTCGGTGAAGTCGCTGTTGGTTACGCTGCCGCCAGCCTGATATAGGAAAGCGATCCAGCGGGCGAAATCGGCGCTAACAACCATGCCGTACACCCCATTTTCTTCATCGGTCAGCTGCTCAGCCGCCGCACGCAAATCGTCCCAGGTCCAGTCGTTGGTTGGGTATTCGACCCCGGCCGCATCAAACAGCGCTTTGTTATATTGCAGTCCGAGTGTGCTAAAATCCTTGGGCGGGCAGTAGAGCGTATCATCAATGGTGAATGCTTCACGCAGGCTGGGGTAAAAATCGTCGACATTCTCAAGCTGACCTTCGGCCGGTTCAATTGAGTCGGCCGCTACAAAGTCCGGTAGTCGGAAGCTGTCGATGTAAAAGACATCGGGCGGTGACCCACCGGCCAGACTGGTTTGGAGCTTGGTGTCGTAATCCGGCACGAGATTCAACGTCACGTTCAGATCAGGATTGTTGGCGTTGAATTCGTCGATGACTTCTTGCAGGCGGTCATTTTCCGCTTCCGAGCTGGCCCAGCCCATCAGCTGTAGTTCGGTTACCTCACTCTCACCTGAGGTTGATTCCGGTTCTTCAGCCGTTTCACCGCTGGTCTCGCTGCCCGTTTCTTCTTCTCCTTGAGTGGCGACCGGCTCCGCGCTGCCACCACCACAGGCCGCCAACAGCATCGTCAAGAGCAGCATCGCTAAAATGGTCCAGTAACTTTGTTTATTCATGACTTTTCTCCTCAAATTGATTTCCAAAGTTGTTTTGAAATTTTGCCGCATGGCTCAAGCCATTCTTTTTCGACCGCTTGGGCTCATGCAGCCATATGAAATTATGGTTTGTGAATCACCTCCTGAGCGACGGTTTTGGGGGATGGATTAGAGCTTTTTGATGCAGCGGGCGTGATGGACGAGGCGAATTGGCCGTCTTCCCGACGACGAATGTCGACAGCCCACCGCTGTCCCTGATAATAGAAGCTGAAAGCAAGCGTTTGCCAGTGGCTGGGCAGGCGAGGCGTGACGGTTGGCTCACTGGCCGTGAGCCGCAGGCCGGCAAAACCGAAGACGACCGCCTGCCACACCCCACCGGCCGAGGCGGCGTGGATGCCATCTCCCGCATTGCCGCGGGGATTGCGCAAATCGGCACGGGCGGCCAGCATAAAATGTTCGTACGCCTCTTCCGGCCGCTCCATTTCGCATGCGGCCCAGGCGTGAAAGCTGGGACCCAGCGAGGAACCGTAAACGTGGTCGGTTTTGGGCATATAGGTGTCCCAGTTTGTCTGCCACGTTTGGCGATCGAAACGATCGCGGAAAAGACAGAGCAGCATGATCACGTCCGCCTGTTTGAGCACCTGCCGCCGGTTTGCTCCTTCGATGCCAAAAACAATTTGCAGGGACCGGTCGGCCTGGGCGATAAACTCCGGAGACACCTCTTCCAGCTCAAAGAAATTTTCAAATTGATCGATCAAACCGGTCTCTTCATCATATAAAAAGATGGTGTGATCGATGATGTCATGCCACAGAGTTAAATGGTTATCGGTTATTGATAAATTGGTTATTAATTCGCGAGCCTTTTCGGGAAAGGTTGTTTTGAGCCAGTCGAGCAGTTCCAGGGCGGTTTGCAGGTGCCAGCGGGCAACGTAGTTGGTGAAGCTGTTGTTGTCGACGTGGTCGTGGTATTCATCCGGGCCGATCACGTTGCGAAAGGCGTAGCGATGACCGCGTTTTGTCTCTTCCCGTTCCGCGCGGCTGCCCCAAAAGCGGGCGGTGTCAAGAATAATTTCCGCACCGTAGTCGCGGACAAAGGCTTCGTCACCGGTCGCTTGCCAATATTGCATGATGGCATAGGCGATATCGGCCGAGATGTGAATTTGAATGTCGCCGGTCCAGATGCGCACGAGCTTTGTTTTGTCGTTTAGATCGGGCACCCAAGTGGGAGTCATTTCATCACCGGTGATGGCGCTCTCCCAGGCAAACTGGGCCCCTGAAAAGCCGTTGCCGGCCGCCTTGCGCCGCGCCCCGGCCAGGGTGTGATAGCGATACATGAGCATCTGGCGGGCCTGCTCCGGACGGGTATACATGAAGAAGGGCAAAATAAAAATTTCGGTGTCCCAGAAAACGTGGCCAAAGTAGCCGTACCCGCTCAGCGTTTTGGCTCCGATGCTGACCCGTTCGTCGCGCTGCGGGGCGGCCACGAGCAGCTGGTACAGATTAAAGCGCACGGCCAATTGGGCTTCGTCATCCCCTTCAATGATGACGTCACAATCGCGCCATAACGCCCGCCAGGCTGCGGTGTGATCCGCTTTTAGGCGCTCGTAATCGATATCGCGCAGGGCGGTCTGCGCCCGGCCCACCACATCGGCCGCCTGTTGATGATCATCACGGCTAGTGGTAAAGGCCACCAGCTTGTCGACCTGGGCGGTTTGCCCAATTTCCAGCTGATGAGTTTGCTGCAGGCGAGGATGCCCTGGACAGTTTTGGCAGGCGGCTGCGTGGGGGACCATCGCCGCCGCTCCCAGAGTGATTTTGGTGTGGCGCGTCGTCGCTGACAGCCAGACGGTATCGGCATCGTGCCCCTGTTCACCCAGATGCCAGTGAAGCAGGTCCCGATTGGAGACGTGGCCATTGATGCCGCTGTGGATCTCGACTGTGCACGGCCGATTGACGGCCGTGATCAGGAGGCGCAGCGCCCCCAGGTGTTCGCGAGTGTAGCTAATAAAGCGCTCAAACGTCAGGTCGACCGTCGTTCCGTCTGGAGCGGTCCAGCGCACATCTCGCTGAATGATGCCCCGCTGCAGATCCATCACCCGAGAAAAATTTTTGACGTGCCCCTCACACAGCTGAAAGCGGCAGCCATTGATCGTGATTTCGGTGTCGAGCCAGCCGGGTAGGTTAACCAGCGAGGTAAAGGCCACCGGCATATCGTCAAAAACGCCGTGGGCAAAGGTGATCGCCGACTCGTCCGGATATCCTTCGGCAAAGGTGCCTCGGCTGGCAAAGAAGCCGTTACCGGTGGTGAAGACCGTTTCCATGTGGTGCATTTGTGGAGGGTCAAACGCCTTCTGCTGCACGGTCCACTGTGGATTGTAAGTGACCAGCTGCTGTAGGTCAGTCGGCTCGATTTCCTGCAGATTGTCTCGTCGAGTGGTGCGGGCGGTGGCGTTTAGGAGGCCGTCAAACCGTGCGGCCGGCCCCAGGGCCAGCGCCGCCATGCCGGCAGATTGGGCGGCCGCGATCCCGGCCGCGGCATCTTCGATGACGACACAACAGGCGGGCATAGCCCCCAGGCGCGCTGCGGCAAAGCGAAACAAATCGGGAGCCGGTTTTTGGCGGGTGACGCTGTTTCCATCCGCGATGACGGCAAAGCGTTCAGCGATGCCCAGATGGGTTAAGACCGCTCGGGCGTTTTTACTGGCGGAAGCAAGGGCGTAGGGTATTCCGGCCAAATCGAGCGCGTCAAGCAGCGCTGTGGCTCCGGGCAGCAGATCGGCTGGTGAAATGCGGGTCAGCATGTCGACGTAGCCGCTGTTTTTACGGGCCATCATTTCCTGCAGCGTTGACTCATCCACTGTCCGGCCGCTGTGGTTGAGAATTAGCAGCAGTGATTCACGACGCGAGACCCCCCGCAGCTGTTCGTTGAAGGCGCGATCAAACGTCAGCCCTTCTTCATCGGCCAGCTGCTGCCAGGCAAGATAATGATATTCGGCGGTGTCGGTAATGACACCATCCAGATCAAAAATAACGGCTTGTAAGGTCATTATTTCAACCCTTTTTGAATGTCCGCAGATAGCGCAGATCTTCACAGAGCTCCGCAGGAGCTAGATGGAAATCTGTGATAATCCGTGTTAATCCGTGGTTCTTCTTTCGAATTCTTTTTGTAAACTTCTTAAATTACTCAGCGGCAGCCGGCGAGCGGCTCAGGCCGCAAACTTTACAGGCGCATGACGCCTGATGAGCGGCGCACGACCAGCCTGGGTTTGAGCAGGATGCCCTTTTGCTCGATCGATTGATTGTTGATTTGTTTGAGGAGCAGATCGACAACCGCCTGACCCACGGCGGTGATCGGCTGGCGTACGGTAGTCAGCGGCGGGTGGAGAAATTCGCTCATGGGAATATCGTCGTAGCCGGTTACGGCGATATCCTGCCCGACCTGCAGACCGGCTGCGGCCAGGCCGTTCATCGCTCCGATGGCGATCACGTCACTGATGCAAACCACGGCGGTGGGGTGTTTGTCTGTGGGCAGGGCGAGAAGCTGCCGCACCCCTTCTGCTCCGGCCTGCACCGTGTTGTCAACCCGCACCATCCATTCGGTTTCCAGGGGCAGACCGGCTTCTTTCATTTTGCTGCGATAGCCGGCTTCGCGGTGCTGGCCGGTTTGTGACTCGGCCGGCCAGCCGAGCATGGCGATTCGCTGATGGCCGCGTTCGAGCAAATGATCGACAACCTGTTCGATCCCATCCTGGCCATCGACATCGACCCAGCAGAAATCCCAATTTTTATTCGCCTGTCCAAAGCTGGTGAAGGGAATTCCTTGCTCGATTAAATAAGCGATGCGCGGGTCGTTTTGGTTCGTATCGGCCAGGAGAAACCCATCGACCTGCCGCCGATCGTACATTGCCTGATAGGTTTGCGTATCCATCAGGTCATCCGAACCGATCAGAAAGGTCAGCAGGTGATAGCCGTGCTCTTCGGCCGTTTGCGCCGCTTTGTAAAGAAAGCGATCGAGAACCGGCCGGTTTTCATCCAGGGCACGCCAGGCATAGCCGATCAAGTGGCTTGACTGGGTGCGCAAATTGCGGGCGCTGACGTTTGGTTTGTAGCCCAGCATCTCGACCGCATCCCAAATGCGCGACTCGGTTTCCGGGGTCACGTTGGCTTTGCCGTTGAGCACTTTGGAAACGGTTTGATAGCTAACTCCTGCCTGAGAGGCAACGTCTTTGAGCGTGGTTGTTTTGGGCATATGACACCTGTCCGGGTGCTGAGGCGAACGTTCGGGCGAACGTTCGCTTTACCCATACTATACAAAAGTTGGGGGTCTTGTCAAGGGGTAATCAAACGAGGCAGATGATCAAAAAATCGACTGAAGTGACCCAAAAGTCAAGGAGCGCTTTTCTTTTCTGGTAAGCTGGATATGATAATTTAAATGGCTCCCAACTTGTAAAGCGATTCCACAACATGTCCGGCCTGAGTATTTACCTGTTTAAAACCCTGATGGTTAAAACCGCGGATGGGCAAATATTGGATCTGGGATCACCGACCACAAAATCCCTGTTTGCCTATCTCGTGCTGCGTCAGGGAGAAGTGTTGGATCGACGACGGCTGGCGTTTTTGTTTTGGCCACGCGGCACCGAGGCGGCCGCGCGCCGCAACCTGCGACAGTATTTACATCGCATCCGCCGCGCCCTTGAGTCGATCGATCCAGATGGACATCTGCTCAATACGGCCGGTCACCACGTTGGTTTTAATCCACCCGACGACTATTTTCTCGATGTATCCGCCTTTGAAGCGGCGCTCACCCCGCCCGATGAAGCGTTGGAAACCGCCATAAACCTTTATACCGGCGATCTTCTGGAAGATATTTATGATGATTGGGTGATGGCGGAACGCGAACGACTCGGCCGTCTCTATCGCGAAACGCTTACTCGATTGATTGACCGGTGTGAGAGTGCCGCTCAGATTCCGTCGGCCATCGATTATGCCGAACAGTTTTTAGCGGTTGAACCGCTGCTGGAGCATGCCCATACTCGCCTGATGAAGCTTCATTACAAGCAGGGAGACCGGGCGCGGATCGTGCAGCAGTATGAACAGCTCACTATGCTGCTGCAGGAAGAATTAGGGGTCACGCCGCTGCCGGAAACCACCTCTGTTTATCAGGCGATGATTCAGGGGGTGTATGCTGGGGCGTCTGCGCCGTTATCGGCCGCTGTTTTGCCTACTCAACAGCCAGCGTCGATCATGCCGCAGAGGATCCTGAAAGACGCAATTTTTGTGGGCCGTCATGAGGATCTTAAATTACTCGACAGGGCCTGGCACGGGTGCGTTCAGGCCCAGGGCAGCTTTGTTTTTTTGCAGGGCGAATCTGGCGTTGGCAAAACCAGGCTGGTTGAAGAGTGGATCAGCCGACAGTCCGGCACGTGGCACCTGCTTTCCGGCCGGGCGCACGAATTTGAGTCGATGATCCCCTATGCTCCGCTGGCGCAGGCGCTGCGCACAGCCGCTCGCGAACAAACCATTCCCTGGGATTTATTTCAGCCACCGCCGCCGTGGCTGCCCACCCTGGTCCCGCTCCTGCCTGATTTGCCGCACATCTTTTCCGGTCAAGAAGTGGAGGTTACGACAACGCATCACCACATCATCGAGAGTCTGGGAAATTTCCTGTTTACCCTGGCTCGCCATCGCCCCCTCATTATTTATCTGGATAACCTTCACTGGGCGGATGGCCCGACTTGGAATTTTCTTGGATTTTTGGCCCAGCGATCTCATCAGCTGCCGCTGCTGCTCATCGGAACGGCGCGCGGGGAAGATATGTCATCCGAAAAAAGCCGCCTATTGCGCAAGATGACCCGGCAGCAGGTGGTGACCACCCATCATTTACAGCGGCTGTCGCAGGAGGAAACGTATCAATTGGTGGGGGCCATGATGCCGGACACGACCCTCGATCCGATATTTTTGCGCCGCGTTTATGAAGAGGCGGAAGGGAACCCTTTCTTTGTCATAGAAACGGTGCGGGCGGTGCGTGAGGCCGGGGGGGAGTGGACCGACAGCGTGCCCACCGATGCCAGCGGGAAGCGACCGTTTTTTGCCATTCCGCTGCAGGTGCAGGCGGTGATTGAGGCGCGTCTTGACAAGCTCGACGAGTCTAGTCGCGGCGCCCTGGGCGTGGCGGCGGCGATCGGCCGCGAGTTTTCTTTCCAGCTTCTACAAGAAGTCAGTCAGTACGACACGGAAACGCTGCTCAACGCGTTAGACTTGTGGCTGGCCCGCGGACTGGTGCGCGAATCGGCCGAAGGGTATGACTTCACCCACGAAAAACTTAGCCAGGTGGCGTATAAGCAGCTCAGCCGCGCCCGGCGGCAGTGGATTCATCAGCGGATCGCTGATTACCTGGTTGCCAATCAAAGGAATCCCAACCCTGCCCAGCTGGCTCATCATTATTATCTGAGCAGCGAACCGTGGCTGGCGCTGCCTTATTTGGCGCGGGCTGGGCAGCAGGCGTTAACCGTGCGTTCTTATGCTGAGGCCCGCGAATTGGGTCTGCAGGCGATCGGGTTGATGGGCCGCACCCCCCGGCTGAGCGGCCAGGCGGTGACGGAGCGCATGGATTTAAATTTGCAGCTGGCTCAGGCGCATGCGTTTACCGGCGGCCTGCCCAAAGCGCTGCAGCTTCTCCAGGAAACGGAGCGCATGGCGGAAGCCCAGGGAGATTTAAGCCGTTTGGGAGAGATTTTCCGACGATCAGCCCAAATTTTTTGGCTGCAGGGCGGTCCGGCCACGGCCGATGGGTACGCCCGGCGTACGCTTCGCTATGCGGAAGAACTGGATGATACCGCGCTCCGTTTTGCTGCCCTGCGCATGTTGGGGCGGATCAATATTGTGCTCAGCTATTATGATGACGCCATTGCGTACCTGCTGCGCTATATCGATCTGGCCGAAAAGGGGACCTCCCGGCCGGATTTACCGGCCGTTTTGGGCTATTTGGGGGTCGCGTACGCTCGTGTGGGCTCCTGGCAGCGGGCGCTTGATGCCGCGCAGCGGGGTTTGGATTTGGCCAGCGCCGAAGCTGCGGGGGCGATGCATATTGTGGCCCGCATGCAGCTGGCTTTTGTTTATGCAGAATTGCGCGAGTGGGAGCAGGCCCTGAATATCGCCGCCCCGATACGCGACAACTGGCGCGAGGAGGGGATGACCCCCTATGCGTTTATGCTGCGCACCGTCAACGGCCGCTGCCAGGCACAGCTCCAGCCTTCGCCTGATGGGGTGCAGGAGATTGAAGCCGCGCTGCAGTGGGCTGAAGAGGTTGATTATCGCGTTCAGGTGCACGTCGTGCGTCTATACCTGGCCCAGGCCCAATTTCGGTCAGGAGAGAAATTGCTGGCGTTGGAAACGGCACAGCAGGCCACTGATTTAGCCAAGCGGGTTGGTGACCGGTGGGCGCAGGCGGTGGGGATGCGCACCCAGGCCCAAATTGCCATGCGGCTGTCAAAACCGGATTGGGTCAAGGTGGAAACTCTGTTGGTGAAGAGCGCCGCCCTGCTGCGTCAAATTCGCGCCCGGCCGGATCTGGCCCGGACTTATCTCGCTTTGCGCCGTCTGTACGACCGGGCCGGGCAATCCGCCTGGGCGGTTGACTGTCATTTTCGGGCCACCACAATTTTTGAGGAGTTGGGTATGGGGGTGGAGCTGCGCGAGGCCCAGGGACAGCCGGCCCGAGAGCGCACTGGGGCGGTGGTGATTCCCGGGCTGGCCTTAAAGGGTCCGAACCAGGTTTTTGAGGATTAAGCAAGTTACAAACTGTTTTCCGAAAAAAGGGGTCCGCAGACCCCGTAGGGGTGAACCATAGGTTCGCAGATTTTCGCAGAAACTGTCCTGAGCTCAGCCGAAGGATGACATAGACAAATCAGAAGGCTCCCCCTAGAAAATAGACCTTTAGGCTCTATTTATCGTTATTCACCTAATTGTGCTCTTGCTTCGGCCAGGGTTATATCCTTGTTGTAAATGGCTGTGTCCGGCTGCTGGATTTTGCTGTGGTGTAGCGAGCCGGTGTCGTAGGGAGCGAAGCCAATTTCTGCGATTAAATCAGCCACCGTTTGTTTGGCGGCCGGGTCATCACCGGCGATAAAGATCACCCGACGGTCGGCCGGTGGTTTGCTGGTGTCACCCTGGGTTTGCAGATGCTTAAACCAGATGGTGTTGAATCCCTTGACCACGCGGGTGTCCGGCAGCATGTCGGCGATGAGCTCGCTTTCCGCCTTGTCGCCCAGCTCGATTTGGCCATCCCGACCGGGGTAGTAGTTACCGGCCGTGACGAGGATTTTGCCGGCCAGCTCGGCCGCGGGCAGGGTGCGATAAAATTTGTAAGGGATCGCCTCGATAATGACTTCACCAAAAGCGGCCGCTTCGGCAGCGGTCATTGCCTGAGCACCGTTTCCTAATTCATTTACCAGTGCCTGCAGCGTTTCCGGGCCGCGTGAGTTGGCGATGGCCACCGAGTGCCCCACCTCGACAAACAGTTTTGCTAGTGTGGCGCCAATGTTGCCGGCACCGATTATTCCAATATTCATTTGAATCCTCCACAACTCTTCAAAAATAAATTGTCCACAGATTGCGCAGATTTCTCTATGTCATCCGTGGACATTTTGTCCCAGTGCTCAGCATAAAAGAGGGATGTATGGGATGCGTTAACGGCCGCGTAGACAGTTCATTAACGGCTGACCGATATACTGCAGCGCATTGCAGGGATTTTGTTTGTTTGAAGGAAGAAGGAAAAAAGGTCATGTCGCGCGGATTTTCCCACGTGCTCAACAGCAGCCCGCTCCAGCCGGGCGATACTCAACTGATCGTCAACAACGTCTCTCTTTCTTTTGGTGGGGTAAAAGCCCTACATGAAGTTTCGCTCAAAGTACAGCAAAGCGAGATCGCGGCCATTATCGGTCCTAACGGAGCCGGAAAAACCAGCCTGCTCAACTGCATCAGCGGTTTGTATCATCCACAGGTGGGTGAAATCCGCTACAGAAACGGAAAAGAGCATATTCTGACCAGCCTCAAGCCGTATCAAATCGCCAAGTTAGGGGTAGCCCGCTCGTTTCAAAATATTGAGCTGTTTAAGCACATGAGCGTGCTCGATAATTTGATGCTCGGCCGGCACGTGCACCTCAAGTCGAGCGTTTTTAGCGGCGGTTTATTTTGGGGTAGAGCCCAGCGCGAAGAGATCGCCCATCGCAAATTCATTGAAGATATTATCGACCTGCTGGAAATTGAGGCGATTCGCAAGCAGCAGGTGGGCACGCTTTCTTACGGACTGCAAAAACGGGTTGAGCTCGGCCGGGCGCTGGCCCTCCAGCCCAGCATGCTTATCCTTGATGAACCGATGGCCGGGATGAATGCTGAGGAAAAAGAAGATATCGCCCGCTTTATTCTGGATATCAACGAAGAGCACGGGGTCACCATCATCATCATTGAACACGATATGGGGGTGGTGATGGATATTTCTGATCACGTCATTGTGCTCGACTTCGGATCGGTGATTGGAGATGGCACCCCGGATGAAGTGCAGCGAAACCCTCAGGTTATTGCCGCCTATTTGGGAGAAAGTAAACATGGGTGAGACATTTCCGCAGCTGCTCATCGAACGTGCGCGCGAATTTGGGGATCGGCCGGCGCTGCGCGAAAAAGATTACGGCATCTGGCAGTCGATAGGATGGCAGCAATTTCTCGATCACGTACGCTGGTTCTCTCAGGGGCTGGTTGCTTTAGGATTAACCGCTGCTGATACGGTGGCCATCATCGGCGATAACCGGCCGGAATGGATCTATGCGGAGCTGTCTGCCCAGGCGGCCGGAGCCAAAAGCATTGGCATTTATCAGGATGCGGTGGTTAAAGAAATGGTCTATGTCATGACCCATGCCCGGGTCAAGTTTATCGTGGTTGAAGATCAGGAGCAGGTAGATAAGATCCTGGAAATGTGGGATGAGCTTCATGGGGTGGAGAAGGTTATTTATTACGATCCCAAAGGGCTGCGCAATTATACGGAGGAATTTCTTCTCTTTTTCCCTGAAGTGGAAGAAATGGGGAAACAATTTGAACAGCAAAACCCCGGCTGGTTCGAAAAATCCGTGGCTCGCGGCAAAGGGGATGATATTGCCATTCTGTCCACTACGTCCGGCACGACCGGGAATCCAAAATTAGCGATGATTTCCCATAAAAACCTGATCAGCATGGGCGAGGCGTTGATGAAGCTGGATCCTCTCAACCCTGAAGATCGCTTTGTGAGTTTTTTGCCCATGGCCTGGATTGGGGAGCAGATGATGTCGTTCGCCTGCAGTTTGCAGCGGGGATTCACCCTCAATTTTCCGGAGGAACCGGAAACCGCTTTGGCCAACGTGCGCGAAATTGGCCCGCAGTCGATGTTTAGCCCACCGCGCATCTGGGAAAATTTGGTCAGCCAGGTATTGGTCAAAATAGAGGACAGCAGCCGGCTCAAAAAAGCGGCTTATGATTGGGCCATGAGTGTGGGGTACGAGATGGCCGATTTGCGTTTCCGCAAGGAAGAGCCTTCTCTTAATCTTAAGGTGAAATATGTTTTGGCTGATTGGCTGGTGTTTCAAACCATCAAAGATCATTTGGGTCTGCGCCATTTAAAGCGGGCATACACGGGTGGAGCGGCCTTGGGGCCGGATGTCTTTCGCTTTTTCCACGCCTTAGGCGTCAATTTGAAGCAAATTTACGGGCAAACAGAGGCCAGCGGAATCAGCGTTTTGCATCGGGATGGCGATATCAAATTTCAAACGGTGGGTACCCCGGTGCCGGGAACGCAGGTCAAAATTGCCGAAAATGGAGAGATTTTACTCAAATCGGACGCCATTTTCCTGGGTTATTACAACAACGAGGTGGCCACGGCCGAAGCGCTGGATGATGGCTGGCTGATGTCTGGCGACGCCGGTTACTTTGATGAAGACGGGCACTTAATCGTCATTGATCGGGCCAAAGACGTGATGACGCTGCACGACGGCACAAAATTCAGCCCCCAATTTATTGAAAACAAGCTTAAGTTTAGTCCGTATGTCAAAGAGGCGGTGATTTTTGGCGGCGACTGGCCTTTTGTCACGGCGATGATCAATATCGATATGGAGAACACCGGCAAGTGGGCGGAAAATCATCAAATCGCCTACACCACTTATACCGATCTGGCGCAAAAGCCGGAGGTGTATGAGCTGGTGCGAAAGCAGGTTGAAACGGCCAATTCAGATTTGCCGGAAGCGGCCCGCATCCAGCGGTTTTTGCTGCTGCACAAAGAGCTGGACGCAGATGATGCCGAGCTCACGAGAACGCGCAAGGTTCGTCGGGGGTTTGTGGCTCAGCGTTACGACGACATTATTTCCGCCCTATACAGCCACAACGACTACCTCGATATTGAATCAACTATCACCTATCAGGATGGCCGCACGGCGATATTGCAAACCCGCCTCAAAATTGAAACGCTGAACAACAACGGTTCAGGGTAACGGAGAAGCATATGGAAAATTTTTTGCAGCTAACCTTTACAGGATTGACCAACGGCGCGATTTTTGCCCTGGTGGGGCTGGGTTTTGTCCTGATTTATAAAGCCAGTGACGTAATTAATTTTGCTCAGGGGGATTTTTTGCTGGTTGGCGCTTATATCGCCTATGGATTTATCGTCCAGGTCGGTTTACCCTGGGGGATTGGCGTGCTGCTGGCGATGGCGGCGGCCGTGCTGCTGGGTATTTTTGTCGAGCGTCTGATTTTGCGACCCTTGATCGGAGAACCGATTATCTCCGTCATCATGGTGACAATCGGTTTATCCAGTTTGCTTCGAGCGATTGTCAACGGCATTTGGGGCACAACCGGCCGGGCATTTCCCTCGTTTCTCCCCGACACACCGGTCAATATCGGTGGGGCCTTGATTCCCATGGATCGCTTTATCGCTCTGTTGATTGTCAGCGTTTTGCTCGCCGGATTTATGCTCTTTTTTCGCTATTCAAAAGAAGGGATTGCCATGCGGGCTACGGCCGATGATCAGCAGGCTGCCCTCAGTATGGGAATCAGCGTCAAGCGGATATTTGCCATTGCCTGGTCTATTGCCGCCGTCGTGGCGGCCATCGCCGGGATCATCGTGGCCAACATCGTTGAGCTTAACGGTGCGGCCGTGGCCGGAATCGGCCTGCGGGTTTTTCCGGTTGTCATTTTAGGCGGTTTGGACTCAATTCCGGGGGCAATTTTAGGCGGCATTATTATCGGTCTCCTGGAAACGTATACGGCCGGATACACCCCACCGGAGCTGGGGTTGAGCGCGGTCATTCCCTTTATCGTGTTGATTCTCATCTTGATGGTCAAGCCGTATGGGTTGTTTGGTGAAGTAAGAATAGAAAGAGTTTAACAATAGCCATTTGCTAATTGTTAATTGCTAATTACTAATTGGAACTGATTATGGAATCTGGCGTTTTTCACAGTAGTTATCAGGCGGATATGGGGCTGCGGCCGACGCCGCTGATGCGGATCAGGCTGATAGTGGTGTTGGTAGCGGCCGTCGTTTTTCCCTTTTTCGCCAACAACTACCAGCTGACCCTGGCCAACCAAATTCTGATCGCCTCGATCGGGGCGATCGGTCTGAATATTTTGACCGGTTTTACCGGACAGATTAGCCTGGGACAGGGTGGTTTTATGGCCATTGGGGCGTACAGCTCAGCCCTGCTGGTCATTAATCTTGGCGTGCCGTGGTGGCTTAGCGTGCTGCTGGCGTGTGTGATCACCGCCATTGTAGGTGGCTTTTTTGGACTGCCGTCATTGCGTTTAAAGGGTTTGTATCTGGCCATAGCTACGCTGGCCGCCCAGCAAATTATCGAGTGGGGCATTATCCGCTCCCCCCTGACCGGTGGCGTCGAAGCGCTGGTTGTCGATCCGCCTTTGCTGTTTGGCATCAATTTGAGCCGAGATTTTAATTTTTACTGGTTGGGTTTAATTTTGTTGATTGGTACGGTGCTGTTTGCGGTTAACCTGTTTCGCACCAAAGTCGGCCGGGCGTTTATCGCCATTCGCGATCAAGATATCGCCGCTGAAGTGATGGGGGTCAACGTCTTTCGCTACAAGCTGCTGGCGTTTGCTACCTCCTCATTTTTTGTCGGGTTATCGGGTGCTTTGCTGGCTCAGTATCGCACAATCGTCAGTTTTGATCGATTTACCATTGAAACTTCAATTACCTATTTAGCGATCATCATTATTGGCGGACTTGGATCGGTATCCGGCTCAATTTATGGGGCGATCTTCATGACCCTGCTGCCGGCCGTTTTGACCAACATCGGCAGCGCCCTGGAAAATACCATACCGCAAATGGCTGGATTGATTCCCTTTGTGCGGAAGGCGGTTTTTGGCTTAACCATTATTTTGTTCTTGATTTTTGAGCCGGAAGGACTGGCCAAAATCTGGCGCGATATCAAGGATTATTTTCGGTTATGGCCTTTTAGTTACTGACGTTGCGGTTGGGATATCGAGCCGGTTGCCGGTCCAAACTGTGCCGATATTTTGATTAAAACGGGTACCCCCAATTCCTAAAAAATTTTAGAGGAGAAAAGAAAAAGATGATCAATAAATTTTCAAAACAGGTGATTATGTGGGTCGCGCTTTTGTTGACGGCTGCTTTGCTGGCTGCCTGTGGCGGCGGTGGTGAAAGCGACACGATCAAAGTTGGGGCCATTCACGATTTGACGGGAGCGACATCCGATGTGGGGACGCCGTATGCGGATGGCGTTCGCGATTACGTCAAATTTGTCAACGATAACGGCGGTATCGAGGGACGGCAGCTGGAGCTGCTCTCGGCCGATTATGCTTATGCTGTGGACCAGGCTGAGCAGCTGTACAGCCAGTACACCGGACAGGGGGTAGTGGCCTTTCAAGGTTGGGGCACGGGTGATACTGAGGCGTTACGGGCCAAAATCGCCACCGATGAGATTCCTTTTATGTCCGCTTCTTACTCTGCGGCGTTAGCCGATCCGGCCGAAGCGCCTTACAACTTCCTGGTCGGCACCACCTATTCCGATCAATTTATTATTGCCCTGCAGTATGCCAAAGATAATGGCGCCACAAATGTAGCGATCTTTCATCACGACAGCCCCTTTGGGTTATCCCCCGTTGATGACGGCCGGGCGTGGGCCGACGCAAACGGCATGTCTGTCGTCGCCATCCCGATGCCGGGCGGGGCCACCGATTTTACAGCGCAGCTGACGCAGGCTCAGGATGCCGGGGCGGAATATATCGTGATTCAAAACGTATCTTCGCCGGCCGCCACGCTGGCCAAAGATGTCGCTCGCCTGGCCGAGGGAACCCAAATTGTGTGTCTAAACTGGTGTTCTGATGAGCTCTTTGTCAGCCTGGCCGGCGAAGCGGCCGAGGGGGTCATTGCCGCCAGTCCGTTTGCCTTCCCGAGCAGCGGGGCTGACCTGATCGAAAACGAGATCCGGCCGTGGGCTGAGGCCAACGGCAAAAATGTCGATGAATTGGGGGTCCACTACGTGCAGGGCTGGACTACCATGAAGGCGATGGTGGACGCCATTCGCCAGGTTGCGGCCGCTGGAGACGACATTACCGGCCCCAATATTCGGGCCGCGCTGGAAGGGTATGCCAACTACAGCACAGGCGATGTAACCGCGCCGATTACCTTTAGCGGCTCGGATCACGCCGGCAGCAAGGCGCTGCAGCTGTATCAGGTGCAGGGTGGCGAATGGGTAAAGATCTCGGAGTACATTTCAGCCACCAACTGAGCAGTTTGCAATAGTATTAGAGAAAAATCGTCCACAGACCCCGTAGGGGTGAACCGAAGGTTCGCAGATTTTCGCAGAATATAAACAGAAATCTGTGGTAATCAGCGTAATCTGTGGCTAAAAATCATATTGTCCAAATTTGGAGGGGGTAATGTTAGCCCTCAATAATGTAGAAGTAATTTACAACGACGTCATTCTGGTGCTTAAAGGCATGTCGCTGGAAGTGCCGTCCGGTAAAATCGTGGCTCTTCTCGGGTCAAACGGAGCCGGCAAATCGACCACGCTAAAGGCGGTTTCCGGGCTGCTCAAACCGGAAGATGGCGAAGTGACCGATGGCGAAATTGTGTTTGAAGATACGCCAATTCATCATTTGGATGCCGCTGATGTGGTGAAGCGGGGCATTTTCCAGGTGATGGAGGGGCGGCGAGTGTTTGAGCATCTCGACGTGGAGCAAAATTTGATTGCCGGTAGCTATACCCGCCGCGATCGCAACGAGGTGCGCGACGATATCGAGATGGTTTACCGTTATTTTCCACGGTTAAAGGAGCGACGACGGCAGACGGCTGGGTATCTTTCGGGTGGTGAGCAGCAGATGCTGGCCATCGGCCGGGGGCTGATGGCTCGCCCCAAATTGATGATGCTGGATGAACCGTCGCTGGGGTTGGCGCCGCTCCTGGTTGAAGAGATTTTTCAAATTATTAATCGCATCAACAAGGAGCAGGGCACCACGATTTTGCTGGTTGAGCAAAATGCGCGCATCGCCCTCGACGTGGCCGATTACGCGTACATCATGGAAAACGGCCGGATCGTGTTAACGGGAGAACCCACCCAGCTGCGTGACAATGCCGACGTGCGCGAATTTTATCTGGGCCTTAACGAAGTCGGTACGCGCAAGAGTTATCGCGACGTGAAGCATTACAAGCGTCGCAAGCGGTGGCTGTCGTAGCAGAAGTTCGACTTCTTCAAGAAGCCGAACTTTTTTATAAGGGGAGCGTCTCTAATTAAAAAGTCCAACTTCTTCAAGAAGTTGGACTTCTGCTGCTACGGCCGATACTCATCTGCACCGATATCAACCGCTAGATCTTGAGGTCTGAGATCAAATTCAAAATCATTACCAACCCCGACATCAACCCCGGCGTCTCGGGCCGGACTGGTAGCGGTTAACTTCCACGTTGCCGCATCGAGCAGCGGATCAGCGGCGAGGTCATTGGTACCGGCCGCTGCCAACCCGCAATACCCGTTTTCATACCCGTAAACGAGATTGTAATCGGCAAAAACGAGAAGCTGATCGCTGGTCAGACCGCATGACCCGGCGAATTGGCTGCGCGCAAAGATGAGGTTGTTTTTGATGTCAAACGGGGGGGCGGCCGCGTTAGGTGCCTCAATAAGAATGCCGTTCCCCTGCGCAGCATGATGGGTCACCGTGTTGTGGTATATTTTCAGGCTGAACGGCAAATTGGACGTGTTCACTACCCTGATCCCGTCATAACGATAGACGTAAATCAGGTTGTTTTCTACTGTCCCATAGGTGTTGTTCAGCAAAATTCCCTGAAAAATATCCGGTTTATTCCTCACCACGTTATACCGAACCTGGGCATTGGTAATATCATAAAGACAGATGGCGCATCCCAACCCGGCTGACGTAAAGGTATTTCCACCCAGATCGTTATTCTCAACCATGGCGCTTTGCCCGGCTTCGATATAAATCCCGCCCATATACCCATTGATCGTGTTATAGCCAGTATACGCCTGATCGCCCACAATTCGCACCGCATAAAATGGGGTGTTGTTGCTGTTGCCGATCAGATTCCCTCTTACATCTACCTGATCACCAACGATATTGATCAGTCGATTGGCATAGCTGTTCTGATCACCGTTAATCGAATTGCCGTCAATTTTGATGCTACTGCCCGAAAGATCAATTACGGTGCTATTGGTCCTGAGGTTAATCGTGCTTTGCTCGATGGCCAGTCTGTCGGCATGTTTGCCTGAAACTGTCCGAATTGCAGAGCCGGCGGTTTGGCCGGTAATGGTAGTAAATCCAACCCATACATCGGAGGCATCATCCAGCAAGATGGCTGCCTCGCTGGCCGTTTGAAGATCCAGATTTTCTAGCCGGATGTTGTTCCCTGATATGTTAAAGATCGCTTTAGCCGGATTATCGATCGAGGCAGAACCTGATCCGGTTGGCCCTACCACATCAACATCGGGTTTATGCAGGTAAATGGTTTCCAGTTCGGTATAGGATCCGGCACAAATGTCGATCCGGCCGCCGTGTGACACAGCGAAGCTGGCTGCCCGTAGCGACTTTGTTGTTCTTTGGGGACAGCCGGCTTCCGTTGCGCCAACCGTGACCACCTGCTGATTGTCGTCAATTAGCGCATATTCAAGGTCAAAGGATAAGGTCGTACCGGCCTCGTCTGGGTCGATGTGCAGCAAATAATCCCCCGCCTCAGGTATGTACCCGGTAAATATGAGAAAATCATTTCCGCGGACAATTTTGCTAGCAAATCCATAATACGGGTTAGTCAGGATTTCTCCAGTCAGCGAATCGCCATCCCACTTGCGCAGCGTCACCTGGCCGTCAAAATCTGACCCTACAGGCAGATCAAAATATAGGTCAAAGACCTGACCCACTGTGGCGGTAAAGGCATAAAAACGGTTGTCCCACTGCGTTGGCAGGCTTTCTGAATGGGTGTGCACCGGCTCCCCGACGGGCAAAGGGCTGATTTCCGTGGAGAACCCCCTGACCGTGTAATTGCCAATCGAGTTTGTGCTGTAGGCGATCATTTTCACGGCATAAATACCGTCAGCCGGGAGAATCATAAACTCACTTTCTCCTCCGCTGTTGAGCAGCAGATTGCTTTTAACCACTTCCCCAGAGGGCCCGATCATCTCCATTCCCACGAACCCTGAAAAAGTTGCACTTTCAACCACAGCATTAAAAAGAGTGTCGCGCGTTCCTTCAAAGTAAACGAGGTCCTCTTCAGTGGGAAAGGAAAACGTACTGGTGAAGGTGAAATTGATAGGAAGGAGATCGATAATGATTTCCTGGATCGATAGACGATACCCACCCGGCTCGTTGTTTAAGCCATCGATGATAATGCGATAGGTACCCTGTTTGTCAAAGAGGAGGCGGCCGGGCCCGGCCGTCAGGTTATCAAACACCGTTGAGGCCACGACAAAATCATCCGGATCGATGACCATGATGCGGGCTTCCAGGTTAGAGATACCGGCCGAGGAGGCCAGCACTTCGACCGCAACCGGGTCTGGACCATTCTCAAAGAGATAGGTGTCGATATCTCCCAAAACTTCGATGGTAGCGGTTACCACATCACCCAAATTGATCGAGCCACCACCGGCGTCAACCGGCTCCAGAAGAATGGGCACGTCAAATTCCTCGTTGGCATCGCCATTAATCGTGGTTGAGCCGAACCAGGTGCCGTTAAAGCCATAGGCGTCAATTTTCATCTCCTCATCGGCCGGCACCGGGACCGGACGCCCGCCTAAGAGGGGAACAATTTCCCGACCCTGGTTGCGTGGACCACTAGGGTTCACCGGTGTGCCAATAATCGTCATATCACCAGGTATGTCAAACGGCTGAGGTATCCCCTGTGGACCGTTGCGTACGCCAAACGGCCTGGGAAACGAGGGCTGCAAAAATTGATCAGCGTTCCACCACGAGAAGTGGCCAATCGTCGCTTCGAGTACAAAACCGCTGGGTGAAGCGGGGTCGGCCGTCACCGTGCCGCTCCCTTCCTGAATCCATACGCCGGTGGCTTCATCGAGCGACCAGAGAGGGATGGTCTGACCGGCCGTCAGCGGCTGACCGTCTGGGTCGGTTGAGACATAGAGGGGCAGACGCACGGTTGCCGTTTGCCCCGGCTGCAGCTGGAGCTCTTGACCGCTTTGGTTAAGAGAGAAGTCAACGGTGCCGTAGCTGCCCAGAATATTTTGGGTGCCGTCGGCCGCCAGCCCGTCAAACCCGCCGGGAAAGGCATCTACGGCCGAGGTGGTGACATCAAGCGGGGTAATGGCCACATCAATTGAACCGGTGGTGGGCGTGCCATCAGGATTGACCAGGGCGTTGGGTGGAAGCGAAAGTTGCGCACCGCTGCTTCCCGTCGCGCTGCCTCCCTGCTCAACATTGTTCATGGTAACTACAGAGCCAACCGGCATCATTTTTACCGGCAAAAACCCTTCTGCATCAGCAACATCAATTTTGAAGCGAGCGATCTGAGGCACGAAGCCATCTTTGGTCAGGCGCAAGAGCTGCGGTGTACCTGAGGTGACATCAGCCAGCAGGGCCTTGCCATCGCTGTCGGTTTGAGATTGAGGACCGTCAATGATATCAACTTCTACACCGCTGAGCGGCTGATCTTGCGCATCAGTGACCTCGACAAAAAGCAGGGCGGTGCCGGTGGGATCCGGATTAGGAGCCACGGTGATCTGCTGACTGTGGCTGTCGCTGGCCCCTGATGGATCTTGTACCGTCAGAGTAACGGTGTAATCACCGGCCGCATAGAGGTGAGCAATCTGGGCCACATCGCCTCCGGGTGTGGCATCGTCAAAGTCCCAGCGATAGGTCAGGGAATCTCCGTCAGGATCAGTCGAAAGCGTCCCGTCAAACAGGATCGGATTATCTGCCTGGAGCGTACCGCTGATGGTGAAGTTGGCGGTTGGCGGGTCGTTGCTGCCGTTAGAAACCACAACGATGCGGCCGGTGACGTTTGGAAGACCCTGCAGGAAGAACGAATAACTGCCGGCGGAGTTAAACGCCTGTTGATAGCTGCCGTTGGCCGGCAGCAGGCCGCCAAAGGTCATGGAGTCTGCGGCCGGTGGCGCATCGGGGGAAGAGTTCCCGCTGACAACAAGAGGCAAATAGAGTGCGTATGGGGATCCGGCCACGATCGTCTGCGCTTGGTCAGAGGTATTTTGCCACGTAACAGTTGTCCCGACACTTACGGTTATGACGCTGGGCTGCAGATGATCGCCATCAAAGATGATCATCGCTTCAGATGTTGATGCCTGAGCGGCATAGCGGTCGAGCCAAGAAGTGATGGACAGCAGCAGCAGGCCGCTTAACAAAAATGCCGGCAGCAGACGCCAGAAATAGCTTTGGTTGCTGGCTGATGTGGTGGGGGTTTGATCGATTTTGCTCATACTTACCTCTTTAAATACGCCGTCAGGGAATTTGGCCCGTCATTGACCGGGCTGTTTATTCAAGGGTAAGGAAGAGCGTTTGCGCATCGTTTGCAGGGACAAATTGAACTTCTTCAAGAAGTTCAACTTCTTTTTGTATGAGACCCTTTTAGCAATAAGTTCGACTTTTCAAAAAAGTCGAACTTATTGGTTACTCATCGAACAAATACGGCCGAAGCAGCAGCTCGCTGTGCCGCGCATCTACTTCATCTTCTACGAATGATTGATAAGCTTGGGGAGACTCGAACTGGGCCAATATTCTGCCGGTGTTTACAAAGGTGACCGACTGCTGCCCGAGATAATCGAGATAGCTCGAATATGGCCACTCCTCCGGCCGGTTGACGATGCCTGCTCTGACGGGGTTGAGGTGAATATGACGTGACAGGTGGGGCAAATAATGAGTAGACTGGACATGCTTTCCCCTAAATCTTCCTTGAAAAAGAGGTCCAACTCGCCCTTCCTGCTTGTTGATAGCCTTGACGTAAGATGTGCCAAACGGCTGCATGATTTTGCTGCTGAGCACGTCATGAACTTTGACCGCGACGAGCAGGTGATAATGATTGGGCATGAGGCAGTACGCAAGAACATCGACCCATTTGCGTTTGAAATATTGCTCGACCTTAGTGAGAAAGAAACGCCAGTTTCGGGGTTGGAAGAAGATATTTTGGCGGTTGACGCCGCGATTATACAGGTGATAGATGTGATTGGCTGAATAGCGGATGGTGTGTGCTCCTTATCAAAAAGTCCAACTTCTTCAAGAAGTTGGACTTCATATTGTGTGAGACCCTATTAACAAAAAGTTCGACTTCTTCAAGAAGTCGAACTTTTATGAGTTTCTAGAAGGGAATGTCGTCCTCTTCCGTCACGGTTGCCCCGCTGCCGGCCGGGACGCTGTCTCCATTGTCACTGTAGCCGCCATCGCTGTCGCGGCCGCCAATAAAGCGCACCGAATCAGCATTGATTTCAAATGACGCGGCCATTGAACCATCCTGCCGCTGCCATAGGCGAGGACCGCCGGTGCTCATATCCGGTTTCAGACGTCCTTCAACCAATACCTGCCGCCCTTTGGCCAGATATTGATTGGCCGTCTCTGCCTGACGGCCCCAGACGCTGACCCGAAACCAGGTTGTCTCTTTCACCGGCTGACCGGTTTGGGAATCGTTCCAGCTGCGATTGGTGGCTACGCTAAACGACGTCACGGCCGTGCCGTTCGGCATATAGCGCATTTCCGGATCATTCCCTAAATTTCCAACAATGACTATTTTTTGATACATAATATTGTGTAGCCCTCTTGGTAAAGATTTTTCTGTCAAAAGTCCTTTTCACAGATGCCGACAATGGTTGTAATTATACAACATATCTGGAATAAAATCAAGAACATCTGTTCGATTTTCTGTTTTCAACCTCCTCTCAAATTTCCCAGCGGATGCTGCAAATTACACGCTAACCTGTTTTTAGATGTCAATCAAACAGACCTGATGGGTCTTCCGACCCCAAAATCGGCTCAAGATCCAGCCAAAAACAAGCTTCTTACCTTATATAACGTACAAAACGAAAATTATGACCATTCCCCACAAAAATATGTTAATTTGAAACGGCCGATCCCGCAGTAAAATATCTTCCGGAGCACCACCCTCTCCCTTAACCAGGATCAAATACAGGTAGCGCGAGACACCGTAAAGCACAAAGGGAATCGTAAACATCATGGCGTGATTTTCCGGCAATCCCTCGGCCAGAAACGTGTACATGACGTACGAGACAACGGTGCTGGTTAAAACCATCGTAATGGTGCGGTCGATAAAATCAAGTGTATATTCCTTGAGAATCGCGCGATGATTGTCCGCTCCGTCCCCCAATAAAACAAGCTCGTGCCGTCGTTTCCCGAGAGCCATAAACAGCGCCAACAGACCCATACAAACATACAGCCAGGGAGAGAAGCGCTGGATTTCAATGACCACCACGCCGGCACCGACCCGCAGCACAAAACCGGCCGCTACAATCATGACGTCCAGAATGACGATGCTCTTTAGCGAAAAGGTGTAAGCGATCTGAATGACAGCGTAAACCAGCAAGATAAAACCAAAGGGTGATGACAATAAAAATCCGAGAAGCAAACTGCCCAGACCAAAAATCACGGCCGCAATTTGAGCGGTCATGGGGCTTAATTCTCCGGCCGGCAGCGGCCGAAAACGTTTGACGGGGTGCTGCCGGTCGCTCTCAATATCGGCCAGGTCGTTCATCAAATATACCGCACTCGACATCAGGCACAGCAGGATAAACGCCGCTGTTGTGCTGGCCAGCCGCATTGCCAAATTTTCAAGCGTGCCGTCAAAAATTAAAGCCGCAAAAACAAATCCATTTTTTGGCCACTGCCGCGGCCGCATTGCTTTTAATAGAGAGGGCAATTAAATCCTCCAGTTGGGTAAGATGGCCCAATTTTAGCAACAACATCTGGGCTGTGCCCGTTTAGCACGGCCTTTCAGCTTCTAGCTTGGGGCTGCGCCCCTCTCGGCCTTCAGCCAAAAGCCAATGGCTAAAAGGTGCGTAAGCACCGAGCTAGAAGCTAATAGGCGCAAAGCGCCGTGCTAATCCGCTCCTTATTCCGGAAACATCACGTCTAAAATATGCGGGGCGTATTTCTCAATGATGGCGGTTGATAAGGTGTTTGAGCGACAAATTTCCCCATACATCCGCCCGCTGGGACGCAGACGTCGCTCCTGCGTGTCTGGATCTAAGGCAATTAAGCCAAAGCGCTGTGTCCATCCGCGATCCCATTCAAAATTGTCGATTAACGTCCAGTGATAGTAGCCCATGATGGGGGAATTGAAGTTGATCGCCCGCCACACTTGATGTAAATGGGTCGCTAAAAACGCAGGCCGCTGACGATCCTTTTGATCGGGCAAACCGTTTTCGGTGATGTAAATCGGTTTACCATAAGCCAGGTTGGCCCGCATCGCCTGCATTAACCCTTCCGGATAAATCTCGCTGTAGTTCGTTTCACTCATTTGAGCCCCTGGACGAGGGGGTTGATCGGCCAGCGATAAAAAGCGCACCCCGCGCCGGGTGTAGTAGTTGAGGCCCACGAAGTCAAACGTGTTGGCCAGATGGCGAATGCGGCCGCCACCCAGTAAAAGAGACGGGCGACCGCGCTTTAAGGCGTTCATCCACATGTGGTTAAACGCCCATGATAATCGTCCGGCCCACCAGCGATCCGCTATATGACCCGGCCGCTGTTCGTCAAAAATAATCCACTGTTTGGCCAGACCAACTTCCGCTTCAGGATAGGCCTCCTTGATTTTGTGGTACATTGCAGCATGACATCTGAGCATACTGCGCAGGCCACGTAACCCGGATCGCCAGCCGGATTGTCCGGCCGGTTGCGGAAAGACGCGCGCCAGATGACGCAAATAGAAGAAGACCACCGGCTCGTTAAAGGTGATCCATTTCGATACGATATCGCCAAACATGGAAATCACGTAGCTGGTGTAGCGTAGAAGCGCTTCTTCCGGCTTTTCCCCCTGAAAATCACCTTGATCTACAAACCACTGCGGCAGCGAAAAGTGATGCAGCGTGACCATTGGTTCGATGCCTCGCGCTTTTAAAGCGGCTAAGATGGCGCGATAATATTCGCGCGCGTCCGGATCAAATTTACCAGGCTCCGGCTCCAACCGCGCCCATTCAATCGACAGCCGATGGCTGGTTGTGCCCATCTCGGCCGCTAAATCAAAATCTGCCAGCGCGGTACTCAAGTCGAGCCAGTTTGCAGCCCGTCCAGATTGATAAGGGATGGCGCCGCTCTTTTCGGCCGTCCACCAATCGCTGGTAATATTTTGTCCTTCCACCTGATGCGAGGCGGTGGCGGTTCCCCATAAAAAATCTGGCGGGAAAAATAGGGTCAAATCAGGCATAAGAGGAGAAGCACGGCCGAAAGGTGCGAAGCACCGTGCTGAGAGGGGCACAGCCCCGAGCTAGAGGGCCGCATACGCCAGGCTATTGAAACGAGATTTTTTCTCCCACAACAAATTGATCGAGCCGGGATGGATGACATTCAATCGTGTATCTTGCCGGCTGGGCCGGTACATAGCTTAATCGCCATGGTTTAGCGATAATTTTGTCGACAATTTCTCCGCTGTTGTTGACCCAAATCACGCCCAAATCAAAATTGACAAACAGCATATGGATTGAGGAGTTGACTCGATTATCCCGACTTTCGACCAAAACCAAGCCATCATCTGTGGTCAGGGTAGATTTAAACATAAACCCGCGCAGCTTGCTGCCAAAGGTGTCACACCAGCGCACATTTGGCAGGATGGTCTCCCCTGACTGCTGTTGAACGATATTTCTTGTTTGGGTCATGATGAGGTTGAACTCCTTTGCTGGTAAAGGGTATCGTAAAGCTGCTGCACGATGGGGAAAGAAAATTGCCGCGGGTTCGCCCAAAATTCAGCCAGCTGCCGACTGCTAAACTGCTTTTCGTATTGATCCGCCTGCAAAAACATTTCCAGCTTATCGACTTCATGTACAAATCGGGCTTCCGCTGATCGGTTGGTCTGCAGCTCGTGCCAGAGTGACTCGATCATGGTTCCGTACGGGTATTCATCGATCATCTGCTCGAGTACAGGGGTTTCAACGGCCGATTTTATCCCATTCGGCATGTGCCGCCATACCGGAGCGGGAATGTCGGTGGTGATCGCTTCTGGCAAATCGTGAATGATCGCCAGAGCCAGCAGGCGCTCAAGATCGAGTGCTTCCTCAACGAATGGGGCTAGGATCAAGGCGGAAAACGCGACGCCAAAGGAATGAGCAGCCACATTTTCTGCGTCCGGAATGCCGCGCATCAGCCATCCGGTGCGTGGCGTGCGCTTGAGCTGATTGCCGTGTCGCAGCAAATTTAGGAGGGAGTCGAGCATGTTAGGTAATGGGTATCAGTTATTGGTCTTTTTGTATATTGGTGTATTGGTTAATTACACGGTGATTTAATCACATCACCATCAAATTTCAAATTTCAATAACCAATAACGAATAAACCAGTACACGCCTACTCCCCATCCTCCGCAGTTCGCTTGCGCACGATCCGCCCGAGGGTCAGGCTAATAACCAGCGTTACGGCCGTTAGTAGAATCATGCGGTCATCAAACTGCACTCCCTGATCGAGTTCCGACATGTCGAGTGAAGCGCCAAAAAAAACAAATGTAAAAATTCCGGGAATTGAACCTACCAAGGTTGAAAGTAGAAACGGCCGCCAGGGCAGGCGCAGCAAGCCGGCAAAATAATTGACGAGATCATACGGCATATATAGCAGGTGCAAGGTGACCAACGCTTCAAACGTATGCTTTTCCAACCGGCTGCGAAAGCGTTGCAGGCGAGCAAAACGGGGATTGTCCGGATCTATGCCAAAGAAGTAGCCGGTTCCGTAGGTGACGGACGCCGCTCCCAGCGCTCCGCCCATCGTGATCATCACCCCCCACCACGGGCCGTATAAATGTCCGCCAATGACCCCCATTAAGGCTGAAGGAAAGAAAACAAGCGGCTGGATTGAGAAAAATAGGAGATAAATCAGGGGCCCCCAGAAGGGTATCTGGAAAAATCCCCACAGACGCTGTAAGGTTTCCAGGGCGGATAAATCATTTTGATAAGCGTACAGCCAGTAAGCGGCAATAATGGCCAGCCAAAAGAGAAATACCCCGGATTTGCGATAAGGTAAGGTTTTTTTGGTTAGGGTTTGAATGCGAGAGACAGTTGACATAAAAAACCTGTCTTCTCTTCCTTGGTTGTAAACGGGTTAGCCGTTTTCGAACAGAGATAGAATCAATGGGATAAGAAGGTTATTAGATTGACGCAGCGAGAGCAATAGAACTTTCGTCTCGGGCTAGATATCGGTAAATTCCGGTAGGTAAGAGACGATCCCTTGACGGCCGTCAAGGGCACCAGGCTGCAGCTCGGCAACCATAAATGCTTCCGGAGGTGCGTTTTGTTCCCAGCGCAAACCTTTACTTTGCGCCTTTACAAATCCGAAACGGGGATAATAATTTGAGTGACCCAGCACAAAAACAACGGTGTGACCGGCCGTAAGACACGCTTCCAAACCGGCCCGGATGAGCTCTGAACCAAATCCTTGATTTTGATAGGGGGGTAAAATCGCCATCGGTCCAAGAGCGATCGCTTCCCAGGTGATGGGGCCATCTTGCACGGTCACGGGCGTAAATAATATGTGACCGATGATTTCTCTGTTCAGCTCCGCCACAAGAGAGATAAATTCAATTCCCGGCCGCTCGCGCAGCTTATCAACGAGCCACGCCTCATCTGCTCGGCCGAAGGCGGTCTTGTTGACGTGAAAGACGGCCGGCTGGTCATCACGGTGCTCTTTACGGATCGTTAACATGGGATAATTATCAAGTAATTATGCATAATTAACAAATTACAGTACCTGAATCCCCTCGTGATCGTACCCGTCTCCCCAGGCTAGGACCCGCGTGGGGGTGACCTCCACCAACCGCCAGTCAATTTCCGGATCCTGGGTGAAATCAAATTCATACTTGTTATAAAAATAATCGGCCAGTTGATCGGTGGTTTTGCGATCGCTGGCGTGCGCTTCCCCCTCAATCATAATGACCCGATCAGGATCGGGCAGCACAACCGAGACCGCCTGATTGCCGCGCAGATTGTTAAACTGCTCGCTTTCAGTGGCCACCACAAAATAAAAAGTGTTGTCGAGCCACACAAACCAAACCGGCAGCAGATGAGGCGTGTCATCGTCCCGCACAGTGCCCACCCAGGCCGACGTTTCACGACCGAGTCTCATTTCAATTGCGCGCCAGCGTTGGGGGTTGTGTCTCATAGATGGGTGTTAGGTGTTGGGTGTTGGGTGTTGGGTGTTGGGTGTTAGGCAATTCCCTATGCTAACACCCATTACCTAAGTCCCATCACCTAACACCTATTTTTTCTGTGTTTTCGCCCAGGTGTCTCGCAAACCCACGGTGCGGTTAAAGACCGGCCGGTTGGGCTGACTGTCAGGATCAACGGCAAAGTAACCGTGGCGCATAAACTGAAATGAAGCACCCACGGCCGCTTCCGCTAACGATGGCTCAACTTTAGCGGTAACAACCTGGAGCGAATCGGGATTGATGTTAACGGTAAAATCTTCTCCTTCCGCGACATCCTCCGGGTCTTCAGTGAGGAACAGCTTGTCATATAGACGAACCTCGGCGTCCACGGCCTGCCCGGCGGACACCCAGTGGAGCGTTCCTTTGACTTTTCGACCATCGGCCGGGTTGCCCCCGTAAGAGTCCGGATCATAGGTGCAGCGCAGCTCGATTACCTCACCGGCTTCATCCTTGATAACCTCAGTGCAGGTCACGAGATACGCCTTCATAAGGCGCACTTCCCGGCCGGGTGCCATGCGGAAAAATTTGCGGGGCGGATCTTCCATAAAGTCGCCTCGTTCGATAAAAATTTCTCGCGAAAATGGCACCTTCCGGGTGGCAACTAAACCCTCCGGCAGCCCTTCACGATATTGCGGGTAGTTATCGACATCGACGTATTCGACTTTCCCCTCCGGATAATTTTCAATCACGACCTTCAGCGGATCGAGCACGGCCATTCGCCGCTCGTTCTTCATATTTAATTCGTTTCGCACCGCATATTCAAGCATCCCGTAATCGACCACGACATTGTAAGTCGAGCGAACAACGCCAACCATATCGCAAAAGGTGCGAACGGCGGCCGCGGGGTATCCACGACGCCGCAGACCCACCAGAGTGGGCATTCTGGGATCGTCCCAACCCTCTACATATCCTTCTTCAACCAGTTTGCGCAGTTTGCGCTTGCTGACCACCGTGTAGTTCAGGCTGATGCGTGAAAACTCGATTTGCTGTGGGGCGTAAATTCCGAGTTTTTCGATAAACCACTCGTAAAGCGGCCGGTGATTGACGTATTCCAGGGAACAAAGCGAATGGGTGATCCCTTCAATGGAGTCACTCTGCCCGTGCGCCCAGTCATACATCGGGTAGATGCACCATTTTTCGCCGGTGCGGTGATGGGGCACTTTGAGAATGCGATACATGGTCGGATCGCGCATCAGGACGTTAGGATGAGCCATATCGATTTTGGCCCGCAAAACCCGGGAACCTTCATCAAACTCCCCGTTTTTCATGCGCTCAAACAGATCGAGATTTTCTTCAACCGAGCGGTCCCGGAACGGGCTGTTGCGGCCGGGTTCAGTCAGGGTGCCGCGATATTCTCGCATCTCTTCCTGCGAAAGGTCATCAACATAGGCGTCGCCCTGCTTGATTAGCTGAATCGCCCACGTGTACAGCTGGTCAAAGTAATCGGAGGCGTAAAAAACCCGATCCGGTTCATGTTCCAGCCAGCGAATGTCATCGATAATGGCCTCGACGTATTCCACTTCCTCCTTGGTAGGATTGGTATCGTCAAAGCGCAGGTTGGTTTTGCCGCCGTAGGCGTCGGCAATACTGAAGTTGGTGTGAATTGCCGTCGCGTGGCCGATGTGTAGATAGCCATTGGGCTCAGGCGGAAACCGGGTAAACACCTCGCTAAACCGGCCGTTGGCCAGGTGTTGTTCGATGATGTCCCGAATAAAATTTGAGGGGGTACTGTTGTTTTCTTCTCCAGTCATATCAATCTCTTCCATATCATTTGAGAAAAAATGTAAGGCATAATTATAGGCGATTTACTTTTGAATCGCATGTTTACCGTTTGGGTTGCTTCCTTATAGCCAATTTGCTATCCTATCTCATAGCATTTTATTGCTGAACATTACAACAACTTATCAAGAGAGGTGGAGGGACCGGCCCGGTGAAGCCTCAGCAACCGCCAATTATTTGGAGATGGTGCTAAATCCGGCAGTCCCCTACGACTGAAAGATAAGGAAGACTCATCCGCTTTTCCTGCCCCTTTGCATTCGTGTGGAGGGGTTTTTTTAATTGCCAATAGTCAATAATCAATTATCAATGGCCAATCGAACTAATCGAATCACATAAGGCTAACGATCAACCGCTGCTCGCTGAACTCAGAAAAATTTACACCCAATTTGAAAACAATGGACAGGTTGAAGTGAAATAGACAACTGATCTGTATGTTGAGGAGATGTGAATTACGAAATACGAGATTCGTAAATCGTAAATCGTATTTGGTATTTCGTATCTCAGGAGTTAATTATGTCATTAGTGATGAAATTTGGCGGAACATCCGTTGGTGGTGCGGCCGCCATGCGGGAAACGGCCGGCTTAATTGAAAAATTTCTGGCCGATGAGAGTGAAATAATCGTTGTCGCTTCCGGCATGGGGTCAAAACCAATCAAGGTGACCGATTTGCTGCTTAATGGTTCTCAGGCCGCATTAGACGGGCAAATCGAGCAAATTGAAACCACGGCCAACCAGCTGCGGGCGATCCATGATGAAGCGATTGATGGCTTGCTCACCGACCCGGCCGTCAGGGACGCCGTGCGCGCCGAAGTCTATGCCTTTATCGAGCGCTTTGTTGAGCTGTGTAAGGCGATCAATGTGCTGGGCGAGATTTCTCTCCGGGCATCCGATGCCATTAGCGGGATGGGCGAGCAGATGAGCGTGCGCATTCTGGCCGCTTATCTCACGCAGCGCGGCACTCCGGCTGAGGCTGTTGACGCCACCGACCTGATCGTCACCGATGACTTTTTCACCTCAGCTACGCCGCTCATTGCCCAAACCAATCAAAAAACAAATGACCGGCTCCGGCCGCTGCTCGAGCGGGGGATCACCCCGATCGTCACCGGCTTTATCGCCGCCACCGCAGAAGGGGTGACGACAACACTCGGCCGCGGGGGTTCAGATTACAGCGCGGCGATCATCGGCCGGGCGCTGCACGCTCGTGAAGTGTGGATCTGGACCGATGTTGATGGGGTCATGAGCACCGATCCACGGGTGGTTCCCACCGCCCGGACCATTCCCACCTTAACCTACGGAGAAATTTCTGAGCTGGCCTATTACGGAGCCAAGGTCCTTCATCCGCGCACGATGCGGCCGGTGATGGAAAGTGGTATACCGCTGCGCATCAAAAACACCTTTAACCCCGATCACCCGGGCTCAGTCATTGTGGCCAACGGCGCTCCGGCCGATGGGGGAATTAAAGCGGTCACGGCGATTAAAGCCCTAAGCCTGGTAACGGTTGAAGGGCGGGGGATGATGGGCGTGCCCGGCGTCGCCGCCCGCACCTTTAAAGCGGTGGCCGAAACACGGTCCAGCGTGCTGATGATCACCCAATCCTCTTCCGAGCAGTCAATTTGTTTTGTGCTGCCCGAAGAAACTGCTGGAGAAGTCCTTGCATCTCTAAACGCCGAATTTGCCGAAGAGCTCAAACATCGCGATATTGAAAAAATTTGGTCCCTGCAGCCGGTGGCTATCGTCACGGCGGTTGGAGCCGGTATGCGGGGGATGCCGGGGATCGCCGGTCGGCTGTTCTCAGCTTTAGGCGCGGCCGAAGTCAATATTATGGCTATCGCCCAGGGTTCATCGGAGTGCGGTATCAGCGTTGTCGTTGACAGTGAAGATATTTCAGTAGCTGTGGAGAAAATACACGATTTAATATTAGACCACAGACCACAGACTTCAGACATCAGATAGGAAGCTGTTTGGGGGACAAAATACGTTTCAAAGGCAACCACTGTAGTCTGTTGTCTGTGGTCTGAAGTCTTACTTTCTTGCCATGATTCGCGCACTAAACACCCTTGACTTGGACAGCGCCAGCCCTATCACGCCGGCCAGCTCAAGATCCGGATTGTCACGATCGCAAATGGAGATATTTTTGAAGCCGGCCTTCTGCAGTTCAGTGACGTAATAATCCACCTCTTCCGCCCCGGCGATGCATCCTGACCAGGAAATCATATCGGCCCGCTCTTCTTCAGTCATATCACCCAGCCGCACCATATCGCTGACCGCCAGCTGGCCACCAGGTTTCAGGACGCGATAGGCCTCGCGAAAAACAGCCGGTTTGTCGGTGCTCAAATTGATCACGCAGTTGGAAATTATGACGTCGATTTGATTGTCTTCCACCGGCAATTTTTCAATTTGCCCTTTGCGAAACTCGACGTTGGCTTTTCCTACCTTAGCCAAATTTTGGTTGGCTTTTTCGAGCATGCTGTCCGTCATGTCCACCCCAATCACATAACCGGTTTCTCCTACTTCGTCCGCTGCCAAAAAGCAGTCAATCCCCCCGCCCGAGCCCAAATCAAGAACGGTTTGTCCGGTCTGCAAATTGGCCAGCGTGATCGGATCACCGCAGCCGAGAGAAAGACCGGTTACTTCGAGCGGCAGGCTGGACGTATCAGCCTGATAAATGTTTTCAAAGTAAGCGTCTTCTGGGCTGCTTTCACAACAGCTGCTGTCATCTGCGGCCGGTGAACAGCAGCTGGCGGCCGCCTCGTTTGCGTCAAAATTTGTGGCGATTTCGCTGTAGCGCTTCAAAACCGCTTCGCGTACTTCATCCGGCTGAACAACTTGATCGGACATATTAACCTCCTGCCTGCTGGGTGAAATAAAAATCCCAGGCAAATATGATAATAAATTTAAATATAGATGGCTGTCTATATGTTTTCTTAAAAAAAAGCTTTTAAACTTTTTCAGGAGCAAACAGCTGCATAATTTGCCCACAGCACAGCGCCACGACCTCCTGATTTAGCGTGTAAAAAATTTGCTTCCCCTCGCGCCGGGTGTCAACCAACCCCGCATCTCGCAAAATGCTTAGATGATGGGAAACGGTGGGCTGCGTGATGCCATCGGCCATCTGCTTATTGAGACGATCAACTACATCACTGACGCACATCCACTCACAGCACAGGGAGTGCATAATTTTTTGCCGGGTGTCATCGGCAATCGCTTTGGCAAATGTTACGGAATCAATCATAAGCTTACATATAGACATTCATCTATGTGTTCGTATTGTAACCCTCAATCTCTTCCCTGTCAAATGGAAACTGCGGTTCTTACCTTGGCAAACAAAGTACCCATAGAATTGACAGCTGACCATTGGCCATTGATTATTGACTGTTTTATGCCTTCCCTATGAAATCCCTACAACGCATGCCAAACCCAGCGCTTTGCTCTATCATTGTGCGGCCTTCTGAGCGCCGCGACGATGTCTAAGGTGCTCCTATCAAGAGATTTATGACCCAAAGACAATTGCGTACCACCATTGCGGCCGCATTCGGCTTCTTCATATTGCCTCTACTCCTCTACTGGAATGTGACATTTGGGGAGCAAACGATGATCCCGGCCGATAATCTCTTCCAATGGCAGCCCTGGCGAACCTATGCCGCCGATTTTGGCGTTTCCACACCGGAAAATGGCCTCTTAAGCGATATGGCCATTCAAAACTACGTCTGGAAATCTTATATTCGCGAGACGCTGTTTGAGGGTGATATCCCCCTTTGGAATCCACACCTTTTTGGCGGCGCCCCATTCCTGGCCACCGGGCAAAACGCCGCTTACTATCCCTTCAGTATCCTGTTCCTGATAATGCCTCTGGCCAAGGCGTACGGCTGGTACACCGTCAGCCAGCTGTGGCTGGCCGGTTTTTGCATGTTTTTATTCATGCGTGTCCTACGGCTGCGGCCGGGCAGCGCCTTTATCGCCGGTCTGATTTTCCAGGGCTGTGGTTTTATGTTGGTCAGCGCGGCCGTTTTTCCCATGATCATCGGGGCCGCCGCCTGGCTGCCCCTTTGTCTGGCCTGCCTGGAGATGGTCATCAATACCACCACCAATCGCCTTGGAGATGGTCGAACCCTACCGTGGGCCGCTTTGGGAGCCCTGGCCCTCGGCTGCCAAATTCTGGCCGGTCATATTGAAATTACCTACTATACCCTGATTGTCATGGCGCTTTACGCTGCCTGGCGGCTGGCCAGCCGCTGGATTGCCGGGGTGTGGGAGGTGGGGCAGGGGCCGGAGTTTTGGCGACGGCTGGCCCGTCCACCCGCCTGGCTTCTAATCACCGTTATCATCGGCCTTATGCTGGGGGGAATTCAATTTATTCCCTTTTACGAAGTTGGCTCGACCAACTTTCGCGAAGGGTCAGCCACCCTGGAACAAATCCGCGATTGGGCGTTTCCTGAGAGACGGGCTCTCACGCTCTTCTTGCCGGATTTCTTTGGCAACCCGGCCGATCATACCTATACCGATGCCTTAACCGGCGAAACCATCCCCTTCTCGACCAATTATGACGGGAATTTGAACCCTCATGGGGCTCAAACCAGCAACTGGGGAATCAAAAATTACGTCGAAGGGGGAATTTACCTGGGCATTCTTCCCCTGGTATTGGCGCTGCTGGGGGTATGGTATGGTCTACAGCGGGGCACGACGGTTAGGGGGCTGGGCCACGGAATCGGCCGCCGCCGCTCGGCCGTTGCTTTCTTTTCCGTCCTCTCTCTGCTTTCTCTGGCCTTTATCTTTGGCACCCCGCTTTACGCCATTCTCTACTATGGCTTTCCCGGTATCAATCAGCTTCATTCTCCCTTCCGCTGGGTATTTCCGCTTTCGCTGTGCGTGGCCGCGCTGGCGGCCTACGGAATGGAAGGCATAAGATTGGACCACAGACCACAGACCACAGACCACAAAAGGTTTGCCTGTCTGAGGTCTGTAGTCTGTAGTCTGATGTCTCTTTCATTTCTTGCAGGGCTTTCTCTTTTCCTGATTCTTTGGCTCTCACGCTTTTTCTACACATCAGTGGAGCCTCTAATTGAACCGATTTTTCTGGGATTGGCGCAGGCCGCTGAGGCTTTCCCATCAACCCGTGCTTTTTACAGCTATCAATATTCCAACGCGCAGCATTTGGCACTGATGCTTATCGCGGCCGGGTTTGTATTGTGGGTCAGCCAGCGGCCGTTTTACTTGCCCAACCTCGTTCCACCTCCATCATTTAGCGACAGATTGATGCGCCTGCCACGTTTACAGCCGTTCGTGTGGCGCGTTTCCGGCTGGCTCATGCGACAGGGTGATCCCCGGCCGGTGCCGCTCTATATTTCCCTGGCTGCGGGGGTGATCATCATCGACCTATTTGTGGTCGGCTACGGCTTTAACGCCAGCGTTGACCCGAAACTTCTGGAATTTAAGCCGCAGATGATCGAATGGCTCGAGCAGCAGCCCGATCCGCATTTATGGCGGGTAACCACCTTCGATAACAAAGGCACCAAGCCGTTTAACGCCAATTTGGCGTGGATGACCGGCTTTCAGGATGTGCGTGGTTACGACTCCATCATCGCCAAACAATACGTCGAATACATGAAGGCGATTGAGCCCCAAAACGAGCTTGATTTTAATCGCATTCAGCCCATCGGCAGTTGGGAAGCGCTCAATTCACCGCTGGTTGATCTGCTCGGAGTCAAATACGTCATTACGGAAGAGACCCTTGACCTGCCCAAGCTGCAGCTGGCCTGGGAAGGAGAAGGGGTTCGCGTTTATGAGAACCTGGCCGCCATGCCTCGTGCCTACCTGCTTGCGGATACCGCCACGGTGATCAGCGTACCACAGCAGGTTTACAAGCAGATGCAGGAGGTTGATCCCCGCTATTTTGCGATCGTGGTCCAGGACCCAGCGGAGCCCATGCAGGATGATCTGAGTCGGACATTGACCCACAGCTTCTTTGGCCCGGCCGACCCTCAAAATATACGAATAAATCAATATACCAATCGACAAATACTAATCGACGCCCAGCCGCAGATTTCATCCTGGCTTGTTCTCAACGACACTTATTTTTCCGGGTGGCGGGCATTTGTTCGGCCGGTTGGCACCACTGAGGACGACGAAGTTGAAAAAACGATCTATCGCGTAAACGGCAATTTCCGTGGTGTGCTGCTTGAGCCTGGTGAGTGGACCATTCGCTTCCAATATACGCCGTTTACCCAATGGTTAGGCCTGTTAACTTCAGCGATGGGAGCCATCTTGGTGGCTTTTGCCGTTGTCGTGTGGGGGTGGCGTCGTTTTTACCGGCCGCAGGGCGAATTGACCAATACCCGCTCCATCGCCAAAAACAGCCTGGCCCCGATGACCCTCAACCTCTTCAATCGAGGGATCGATTTTTTATTTGCGGCCTATTATTTGCGGCTGCTGGGGCCGGATGACGCCGGTGCATACGCCACAGCTATCACGATCGCCGGCCTCTATGAAATCCTCTCCAATTTTGGTTTAAACGCTTATTTGATTAGAGAGGTCTCGCAGGATAAATCCCGCACGAGCAGCTACCTCCTCAATACGACGATTTTGCGTTTGGGGACTGGGGCGTTGGCTTCCCTGCCGATCTTACTCTACACCTTTTCAACCGGATATGAAGAAAATACGATCTGGGCGGTTGGGTTCCTCATGATCGGCATGGTCTTCTCCGGTATGGCGGCCGGGTTGACCGGCCTATTTTATGCTTATGAAGAGGCGGAGATCCCTGCGGCCGTAACCACCGTTACCACCCTGATGAAAGTTGGATTTGGGGTGGTGGTTTTGCTGGCCGGTTTTGGCTTTGTGGCCCTGGCCGCCAATTCAATCTTGGTCAACGTGATCACGCTGATTTTGCTTATTTTTATTGTCAGTCGTCGCTATACATTGAGTGGATCCTGGCGAATTGACTTTTCGCTGCAGCGACAGATGCTCATCCGAAGCTATCCGCTGATGATCAACCACATGTTGGCTACCGTTTACTGGCAGGTTGATGTCTTGATTTTGAGCGAGATGCGGGGAGACACCGTTGTCGGTTGGTACAACAGCGCATACAAATACGTCAACGCCTTTAATATTATTCCCTCTTTTTTTACCTTTGCCCTCTTCCCCGTCATTTCTCGACAGGTGCAGAGCAACATCAATGATGCCCGCCGCACCTTCCGCATGTCGGCCAAACTGCTCATGCTCGCAGCTTTACCCCTGGCGGCCATGGTCACGATCCTGGCTCCCATCATGATTCAGCTTCTCGGTGGGGCCGCCTTTGTTCCCGAAGGGCAAATTGCGCTGCAGGTTGTGATCTGGTCAATTCCTTTTGGATGGCTCAACAGCGTGACCAACTACGTCCTGATTTCTCTTGGACAGGAGAAGGTGCAGACGAGAGCGTTTATTGCCGGTGTTGGCTTCAACATCATTGCCAATATTCTCATCATTCCTTATTTGAGCTTTGTCGGTGCGGGTTTGACAACCATCGCTTCCGAAATGCTCCTTCTGGCCCTATTCAACTACTTCCTGATGCAAAAAATGCCGGCCGTGCGCTGGGTGGAACTGCTGTGGCGGCCGGTTTTGATCACGGCGGTCATGATGGGGGGGATGCTCCTGGCTAATTCGATCAATGTCTGGCTGGCCGTCGCCGTGGGGATTGTGGTTTACCCGGCCGGGTTATGGCTGCTGCGTGTCTTTGGTCAGGAGGAATTGGCTATTTTGCGCAGTATTGTGCCGCAAAAAATCGCCGAACGCATCGGGTTCTAGACAAGCTCAAGACTTGTTGTGCGGATATTTTTCGTAAAACTTTCTAATGACTACTTAGCTTATGACTGTCTGGATATTTTTTAGCGTCATATTTATCCTGCTGGCGACCCTGATCAGTCTCGGTTTTTGGTCTGGAGAAAAAAAATGGATCAAGGATTTTATCATCGAAAGAGGTGGTATAGTTTATCAGATTGACTTTATAGGTTCGTTTCCAGCTAAAGGAATTAAAGAGATTACAACCAACAGGCGGATTTATTCAATTTCCTTTTATGACGAGAAAATGAGGGAACATCAAACGCGTTTAATCATCACACGACGCAAATTAGGAGAGATCGTCATGACCTGGGAAGAGGTTTACCCACCTTCCGACATATTGCCAAAGGGAGGTTCCGCCTTCTACGATTCGGGAAAGTTGATGCTGAAATAAAAAAGCCGACTAACCTCTGACAGAAGCTAATCGGCTTAATACCTTTACTTTACCCAATGACGGTTCGGTGACATTTCTCTGGTCTCTTATCTCCTGTCTCTGGTCTTCTATGCTCCTTTCGCGGCCGAGGCCCAGGTCTTCTCCCGATCCATATCGACAAAGTAAGCTGCACACGCCTCATCGATCATGAGAGGACTCATATTGGGTGTCTCTTCAGCATATTCGCAAATGGCCAAAATGGTTAACAGCAAGTCGCGAGGATGTGCGCCCTGCATCGGCCGCGTTGTCGAATTGCGATACCAATTCTTGAGCAGATGAACAAACCCCTCTTTGTCAAACGGCACGTTATAGACCTGACACATGATCCGGAACAGCTCGTAAAACATTTTTTCGTCTGGGCTGTCGACCTCAACCTTGATCTGAATCCGGCGCAGAAACGCGTCATCGGCCAGTTCAGACGGATCGAGGTTGGTCGAGAAGATAATCAGCTGTTTAAACGGAAACTGAATGGTTTGCCCGGAAAGCAAGGTCACAAAGTCGATCCGCGTTTCCAGCGGCACGATCCAGCGGTTGAGCAGCTCAGATGGTGATATTTGCTGCCGGCCAAAGTCGTCGATGAGAAACATCCCGCAGTTGGCTTTCATTTGGAGCGGGGCTTCATAAAATTTACCAATCGGCTCGTAACGCAGTTCGAGGTTCGCCAACTCCAGCTCTCCACCCACCATGATTGACGGCCGTTTGATGACCGCCCAGCGCATATCACGACGGCCAAACTGGTTTAAGAATGGGTCATCGGCGGGGATAATTACATGTTTCAGCGGATCAAAAAGCTGAATAATTTGCCCCCCAACGGTCAGGGCATAAGGCATAAAAATCGGTTCGGTTCCGGCCAGCATATCCCCACAAATTTGAGCAATTGTGGTTTTCCCGTTTCCGGGAGGGCCATATAAGAAGAGCGATGTTCCGGCATTTAATGCCGCGCCGATCCGCCGATCAAAATTTGGCGGTAAAATCAGCTTGCCAAACGCTTTTTGCACCTTCTCTCGAGAGATTTTTTGCGTATTTTGTGATTGAAGGAGCACCGATTCATTGTACGTGTCGATATCAATGGGAACCGGTCCGACATACTGCGACCGCTCCATGGCGTCACGCGCTTTTTTCTCGCCAGCTTCAGTCAGCCGGTAAATATAGCTCAGACTGTTCAGGCCGCCGGTGCGAGCTACCTCGACGTAGCTATCGGTCTTGAGCTTGCTCATCAACGTGTCGGCCAGCCGCGGAGTAACTTTCAAAACCTCTGAGAAGCGGTTGACGCTGACCTCGCGCTCCTGAAACAGAAGGCGATAAAAAAGATCGACAACCAGACTAACGGGAACATTCAGTTCTTCGATCTCATTGGTTTGTTTAAGAAGTGGTTTCATCCGATGGGTCGATACCATTTTTTCATCCCTACTTTGTGGTGATGCGCCATTCAATGATGATATTGGTGAGAGTACAGCCATAAATTTCCCCCTTGATAATGCCACGGGCGGCCGATAAGAGCAACTAATAATCCGGAAGCATAGATTGGTGTGTTTCAGACAATTGCATAGGCGATGGTAGGTTGCTGCATAATTTGAACCCCGCACCGCGTATTGCACCATATATTAAAACAGAAGCGGGAAACACACAATGTGCTTCCCGCTACAACAGGACTATTTGCTTATATGTTTTGTCTGTTTAGAGAGGTGATTCTTCGCTTTTGACCTCAGGCACAGCTGTTTCTTGGGGTTGATGGCCGTTTTCAGATTGGGTTTCACCCTCATCCGACCCCTCACCTTCATCCTCATCACTGCTGCGGATAATGGCTACCGAGGCGATAGAATCATCCGATTCTTTCATTTCCATGACCCGCACCCCCTGGCTGTATCGTCCTTGAAGAGAAATCGCTTCAGTTGCCGTGCGCATCATAATGCCATTACCCGTGATCATCGTCACTTCATCATCCTCTTCAACCTTGCGGGCGCTGACGATTTTACCGGTGCGTTCTTCGCTGAGGTTCATAGCTCGCACCCCTTGCCCATAGCGCTGCTGCTGGCGGAAATGGCTGATCGGCGTACGCTTTCCATACCCAAATTCAGTCAAAATTAATATGGTCGCTCCGGCGCCACCGACTTCAACTTCGGTATCGCCGTTATCGCTTCGCTCCTCTTCTTCGGCCGCGGCTGAAACATCCTTCGGATCAACCACATCACAGCCGGCAATTTGATCATCACCCACCAGGCGAATGCCGTTCACCCCGGCCGCAGTGCGCCCCATCGGCCGCACGTCATTTTCGCTAAAGCGAATCGCCCGGCCGAGCTGGCTGACCAAAATAATATCTTCCTGTCCGCTGGTCATTTTGACCCAGCCCAATTCATCACCTTGATCGAGCGTGATCGCCCTCAAGCCGGTGGAACGCACGTTTTCGAACGCCTTAAGTGTTACTCGCTTCACCCGGCCGTAGCGCGTGGTCATAAAGAGATACTCAGCATCGTCAAAATTCTCAACCGGGAGAACGGCCGTGACCTTCTCATCCTGTTCCAGTAGAAGCACGTTCATGAGCGATGTGCCGGACGCTGTGCGGTCCGACTCGGGAATTTCATACGCCTTAACCGAATACGCTTTACCTCGATTGGTAAAAAACAGCAGGGTATCGTGATTGCGGGCCGCTAGCAAATAATCGAGCTCGTCTTTCGCCCGCGTATTCATGCCGATTAACCCTTTCCCTCCGCGCCCCTGGGTCCGATAAACCGAAGCCTTGGTTCGTTTGATAAAACCGCGGCGAGTAATGGTCAGCAGGACATCCAGATTGGGCACCAGATCCTCATCACTGAGTTCGCCGCTGCCGGCGATAATTTTACTGCGCCGCTCATCCCCATATTTCTCGATCAGTTCGGTGGTTTCCTCTTTGATAATCCCTAAAATGAGGGAGCGATCCGCCAGCAAACTCTCCAGGTATTCGATATGAGCCGTAATCTCCTTGTACTCATCCTCGAGCTTTTGCCGCTCCAGCGCGGCCAGACGGCGCAGCTGCATATCGAGGATAGCGGTTGCCTGCTCGGTTGACAGGTCAAAGCGGCCGATCAACCGGCTGCGGGCCTCATCGGCATCAGGTGAACGACGAATCGTTTCAATGACCTCATCGAGGTGATCAATCGCCTTGAGAAGCCCTTCCAAAATGTGCTGCCGCCGTTTGGCTTTGGCCAGCTCAAACTCGGTGCGGCGGGTGATAATCTCAACTCGATGATCGATAAAAATTTGCAGCGCCCGTTTGAGGGAGAGCAATCGTGGATATCGATCAACCAGAGCCAACATCTGCACGCTAAATGTCGTTTGCAGCGGCGTGTACTTGTAAAGTTGATTGAGTACCTTTTTGGGCATCGCGCCCCGCTTGAGCTCGACGACGATTGAAATCCCGCGCCGGTCAGATTCGTCCCTCAGATCGGAGATCGAATCGAGTACGCCGCGGTTCGCCAGCTCCGCGATACGCTCGATTAAATTGGCTTTGTTCACCTGATAGGGGATTTCGGTGATATTGATGCGCTGGCGAGATTCTCGGCCGGGAATCGGCTCGATTTCGGCTACCGCCCGCATGATCACCCGCCCCTTACCGGTGGCGTAAGCATTGCGAATCCCTTCCCGGCCGACGATATAAGCACCGGTGGGAAAATCGGGACCGGTCACAAACTGCATTAAATCGTCAACAGTAACCTCATCGATATTGTCCTGCTGATCAATTAAGTAATTAATCGCCTGACACAGCTCGGTTAAATTATGGGGAGGAATGTCGGTGGACATGCCGACCGCGATACCGGTGGTGCCGTTGAGCAGTAAATTGGGCAGGCGAGCCGGTAAAATATCCGGTTCATTCAGGCTGTCGTCAAAGTTTGGTGAAAAATCAACCGTTTCTTTGTCGATATCAGTCAGCAGCTCGCTGGAAATCGAGGCCAAACGAGCTTCCGTATACCGCATCGCGGCCGCGCTGTCGCCGTCAATACTGCCAAAATTCCCCTGGCCGTCAACCAGCATATAACGCATGGAGAACGTCTGAGCCATCCGCACCATGGCGTTGTAAACCGATGAATCGCCGTGAGGATGATATTTACCTAACACTTCACCCACTATACGGGCGCTTTTGCGATGGGGGCCGTTTGACCGAATACCCATATCCTGCATCGCATACAGGATGCGCCGGTGAACCGGCTTTAAACCGTCGCGGGCATCAGGCAGCGCCCGCGAGACAATGACGCTCATCGCATAATCCAAATAGGAATTGCGCATTTCGCGATTAATATCAATTGAATTAACTGTTCCGATATCCAAAAGGACCTCCGCATTTCAATCTGCTTTCAACTTCTGCACACTCCGACTCAGCTCTTTACTGAGGAAATGAGCCTGATAGGGCGCCATAAATGCCGCTTGATGTGCAGCAAAAAAACAGATTTTGATGACCGTAAAAACGAGGTTTTTAACCTGCGAATTATACCACATTGCCCCGCATGAGACATTGTTATGTCATCCATAATTAATCCGTTCAAAGATTCAGGGAAAGCGAAGAGACCTTTGCCGGCAAAAGGGGTTTTTGCATGGGCTGGTGATCAATAAAGGGGACGGCCGGGGCGTCCGTAACCCCGGCCGTACATGAGGAGGGAGGAGAAAGAGAAGAATAAAAAGGAGAGGGATGTTTTCTCCAAATGTTCGTATGATATGGACGATGACAGGGCGGCGGGTCTTACGTGTAAAAAGCAATCAGCACGGCCTTTGGCCTCTTAGCTATTAGCTGTTTGCTAAAAGGCGCGATAGCGCCGCGCTGACAGGGGCGCAGCCCCGAGCTAACCCGCTGAGAGGCCCGTAGGGCCGTGCTAATCCGCCGCAGCCCCGTACAAATATCCTGTAAAAAACTTGCACAATAAACTCCCCTAAGCAACAATATGGAGTATGAATAGCTTGCTGTTTATTCCACAACGATGTTGTTAATTCCCCATCTATTTTTGTACCTGTGACATAAAAATACTTCAGGCATCGTAGCCTGCCCTGGATCAGGGGGAGTATTCTGCGATCATCCACCTGAATCCGCGATCAAAATCATTTAAGATCATCTGGAGATCAGATCATGTCTCTGAAAATTACAAACGTTCTGACACGTCAAAAAGAAGAATTTAAACCACTGCACCCCGGAAAGGTCAACATGTATGTTTGTGGCCCCACAGTCTATGAAGACTCTCACATCGGCCACGCAAAAACCTATATCGGATTTGACGTGATTGCCCGCTATTTGCGTTACCTCGGTTACGACGTGCTGTATGTGCAAAACATCACCGATGTGGGTCACCTGGTTGGTGATCGGGATGAAGGGGAAGACAAAATTCTCAAAAAAGCACGCCAGGATTCAGTTACCCCGATGCAGCTGGTGGAAACGGTCACGCGGACGTATTTTGAAAACATGGATGCTCTTGGCGTACAGCGGCCAGACATTAGTCCCCGAGCCAGCGGTCATATTTTGGAACAAATTGAAATGATCCAGGAATTAATCGCCAAAGGGTATGCCTACGAAGCAAATGGCTCGGTTTACTTCGACGTGACCAAAAAAGAAGATTACGGAAAGTTTAGCGGCCGCCGCCTCGAGGAACAGGAAGAAGGCGCTCGGGTTGCTGTGCACACCGATAAACGCCATCCGGCCGACTTCGCTCTGTGGAAATTTGCCGAACCGGAGCACCTGCTGCGCTGGAACAGCCCCTGGGGGGAAGGTTTCCCCGGCTGGCACATTGAATGCTCGGCGATGGCTCGTAAATATCTAGGGGCAAATTTTGATATCCACGGTGGCGGGCGAGACAATATTTTCCCCCATAACGAGTGTGAAATCGCTCAGAGCGAAGCAGCCAATGATGCCCCCTTCGCCAACTACTGGCTCCTAACCGGCACCTTGACCCTTGATGGGGTAAAGATGAGCAAAAGCCTGGGCAACACGCTGACCGTCAGTGAAGCGCTTTATGAGCGCGGATGGAAACCGGAAGCGCTGCGCATGTTTATCCTGACCAGCCATTATGCCAGCCCAATCGACTTCTCAGACGAAGCGGTTGACGCGGCAACCAGAGGGTGGCAGCGGCTGATAGGCGCGGAAACCATCCTGCGCCAGCAGCTGACCAAGGCGGATGAAGGTGAGGCCAGCCCTGAGGTGTTGTCCCTGATCGAAAAGACAACCGCTGACTTTGAAGCGCGCATGAACGATGATTTTAACTCCCCGGCCGCAATCGCCGTTTTGCAAGATTACACCCGAGCGGTGAACACACTTGTGAATGGTGATGAGCCGTTGACGCTTGCCTCACTGGAGGCCTTGAGTCATCTTTATCATCGCCTCGGTGGAGATGTGTTGGGGATCATTCCCAAGGAAGCCGCTGACAGCGGGGCCAGTGCCGAGCGAGAAGCGGGGTTGATCGAACTGCTCATTGATATTCGCCAGACGGCCCGTCAAAATAAAGATTGGGCCACGGCCGATAAAGTGCGCAACCAGCTCAGTGATCTGGGTGTGGTGTTAGAGGATCGCGCTGATGGCACAATTTGGAAGGTGGAGTAGCCAAGCTCACCTAGTTTCCGGGATTCTCAAAGAATCCCGGAAACTGTAAAACCTCCAACCCATCCTCCCCGCTGGCGAAGCGCAGTCGCTCCACCGTCTCTGTCTGATACGCTCCAACCACGATCGTAGCCCCTGCTAATCCACCATCTTCCGGAATCACTAAATTGTGCACATCCAGAATCTGATCTCCAGCAAGCCAGAGATTGGTCGGCCGTGTGCCGCTAACTGGGAGGCCGTCGTGCTGGGTGATTAAGCGGCCGTCTGCTGCCAGCAGATGCACAAACATCGTGTAGCTCGTATCAAGATCGGCCGCCGTGGACCAATAGAGGGTGACCTGCACCGCTTGGCCCGTTTGAGCCACGGGGGGCTGCTGCAGATCAACCGGACGGCCGTCGAGCGTCACGTACACCCCTTCCAGCGTCATTTCTCCCAACGTCTGTTTTAGTGGAGTCATCACTTGATCCGTATGGGCCAGGGGGCGAAAAGCCAACAATTCCAGTCGGTTATAGGTAACGGCCTGTTCGCGCAGCGTTTGAAACGCCAGCCAGTTAAAGGCGACGTCGTCCGGATCCCAGGAAGAACGATGAGCCGGCACAAACCACAGACGTTCATGATCAGCGGCCAATTCGCTTAAATACGCTTCCGTTTCTCTAGGCGCGGTGCCCGGCTCGGGGGGAGCAATGGTGCGCGGCATGTCAATGTTTCTGAAGTAATAGTCAAAATTTGGATCCGGGAAATGGGCGATAAAAAGATCCCCTTCCGCAGCCTCATCTGCCAGATGTGACGCCGTTTCCCGATATCCCCACGTTTTGCTAAACGCCGGGTCATAGTAATAGTTGCTGAGGCTGATTCCCATGCCGGCCCCCCACCCGCCAATGATGAGAAGGGTCACCCAGGGCCAGGCTCCTCCTTTGTGCCAGAGACGACGCATGCCGGCCGCGGCCAGCAGCAGCCAGGCTGGGGCGGCGGCGGCGATATAGTACGCGTTAAAAAGAGAGCGGCGAAACAGGATGAGATAAATGCCCACAGCGGCCAGCAGCAGCCACCAGGCCAGCAGCACTTCCCCGTTTTCCCGACTCCGGCGCCCCTGCCAGCCGGCCACGACCAAAAACGCCACGCCCAGGACCCCCCAACGAATCCACTCTGCGCCAAACGAACCGCCAAACGACAGCTCCGTCATAATTTGAACGGCATAAACCGCCCATCTTGGAGAACCCAGCCCGCTGATATTTTGGGCCGCATTCTGTAGGACAAGGGCCCACAGCCACGGCAGATAGGCGATCGTGGCCAGAACTCCGCTGACTGCCCAATACTTTAGCTGGTAACGTCGCTCAGGGGTTAACCACAAAAACAACCCGTGGCTTAGCAGGGCAAAAAACGCGTAATAATGACTGTACATCGCCAGGGCGGCAAACAGGGCGTATAGAAGCCAGCGGCTTGCCTCCCTTTGGTTTGAAACCGGTGGAGCCGACAGCAGCAGCCAAGCCCCAATGGTGGTAAAAAGCAGAATCAGGGTGTACTGATTGCGTATATCCTGAGCCAGCCAGATCAAACCCGGCGAGAACGTCGCCAGACCAAAAGCCAACAAAGCGACATGTTTGCCCCACAGACGCAGACCGATCAGATAAATAAAAGGCAGGGCCAACATGCCTATCAGCGCAGAAGGCAGCCGCATGCTCAATTCGCTATCACCGGCCGCCTTGATCCACCCCCCAAGCAGCAGATAATGCAGCGGTGGATGGGGGTCCGCTTCGCTGATGAGATCCGGCACAATTTGCCCCAGCTCCTTGTTGGCAAAAAGGTAGCTAAACGCTTCATCGCCTCTTAATTCCTGGGCATCAATCCCGCTCAGGCGCAGGGCAAAGGCGGAAAAAAGAAAAATAAAGAGGAGCCAGCGGTGGGCGGTCGGAGAGAGTGCGCGTGGAGGAGCGATTGAAGGAATAGGCCAGGATATTCCCTGATTGCTTTCAGCTGGTATTACAAGCCACACCCCCCTGCGCCACCCCACGATGCTTAAAGCAACCGCGGTCACGACGGTGATGACGATTCCCCACATAACCACGACCGGTTGAAAAGCGAGGGTGATTTCATGGGAACCGGCCGGCAGCCAGATCGCCATCAGCCCTAAATTGGCCGGTAAAGGATCAACCCGCTGGCCATTGACCCGCAGCCGCCAGCCGGGCAAAAACCATTCGGATATCGTTAAATAACCGGCCGATTCGGTGTCGATCTGGTAGTGAAACCCTCCGTCGCTTAACCTTTTGATGATGGGTGCGGTTGAGGGAGGCTCGACCGCGTACAGGGCCGCCACCTCGGCCGTCAGGGCAACCTGGATATAAGGATCAAACCCATCGCCGACTATCAGGTCAAACATCGCTGATTCATCCGCGGCCACGGCCGCTTCATAACGCATGGCCAACCGCTCAACCGGCCGGTTAACCACGTAGAGCTCAGCCCCGGCAATGGTTTCGCCTGGAATGATGCTGGTCTCGGCTGGAGCAACCGCGGTTGCCTCGATGTCGGCCGGTGGACCACCAATGAATATGCCGTAGTTGACCCCCAACAGCGGCCATGATTTTGACAGGGGCAGCCGTTCCATGTCGGCTAGCGGCCGGGGCTTGAGCGGGGTGATCCCCCGCACCGACTCCATATCAAGGGCTTCTCCCACATTGGCAAAGTAAACAAAACCGGGATCAAATCGACCCCCATCGGCCCGAACCGTATCCAGCCAGGCGGGTTCAACCCAAAACGGATCCGGCGCGATCGTCTCAAGATCCAAACCCGGCCGAGCCGCCAGAAACAAATCTCCCGCACCAAGCAAAATGAGAACCACAGGCCATAAAAATGTCCCCCGCCTCATTCTGTTTCCCATCACCCACCACCCAACACCTATCACCCACCATCCAACCCCTGTCACCCAAACTTCAGCCCATCCTTCCGCCGCTAGATGGGCCGCAACGAGCAGAAAGACGGAAGTAAAAAGCAAGCCGCCGCCAACCGCGAGCCAGGATTTGATCACCAGGGTTTGAAGGTGGGGTAAATCTTTCGAATCGGTTTCCAGGCTGCATATCAACAAAAATAACCCGATACCGGCCAAAATCGCCCCGGCAAAGGCGGCCGCGCCCACCAGCCGCTCCTGCTGCCGGAAAAGCTGAAACCCCGGAGCGATCCAATACCACAGCTGAAAAATGATTCCTTTATCCCCGAGAGACAGCCACAGGGCCAGGACGGCACTTCCCGCCCAGAAATTGACCTCATGGTGAAGCCGATCAAAGAAGCAGCGTCCAAACCAGGCCAACAGAGCCAGTCCGAGACCGATTAATCCTAGATACTCCGGGCTCCAGCGCGTGAGCGTCCCCGGCAGAAACGCCTGGAGATAGTTGATGGTGATTTGCCCGGAGGAAACAAAATCATAACCGGCCTCCAGCCGCACCGTGTATGGCCAGTAGCGGACCACCGGCAGCCAGGCTGCGGCTGAAATGCCCAGGGCAGCTACAACCAGCAGGGCACCGCGGCTTAAAATTGGACGCCATCCCCAACCGGCCCGCCACGCCAGAAAAAGAAAGTAGCCGCCCCACAAATAGCCGATGTGCAGCGCCGTTTGCGGATGCCCGGCCGTGATCGCCAATCCCATCACCAGAGCGGACGCGAGAAGCGGCCGAACCCTTGTATTTTCCGCGTCAATCGCCTGTCGTAAAAGCAGCAGCGCCCACGGCAGCCACGTCCACGTTTCCAAAATCGCCAGCTGCAGGAGCGGGTAGGCGGTGATGTAACCGCCAAGGGCAAAGGTCACGGCCGCTGCCAGTCCACCCCATCTTGCCGGGCGTTGATCTCCGTTCAGCTTGACATCACTCAGGATGTGGGCTGCTAAAAAATAAGTGCCCACCCCCAAACCCCAAACGTGCAGCAGCACTTCGATTTCAAGGGCGTAATAAGATAAGCCCGGCCCGCTGAGCAAAATTGTCAGCCAGCGCGGCAGATAATAAAAGGCCGCCTGCGGATCGGCCACAAACGGGACCCCGCCAAATCCCCCCGGTGACCACAGCGGCAGATCACCGGCCCACAACGCCCGGGCTTGATATTGGGCGTACGCATAAAATTGGCCTGAAAAATCGCTGTGAGGCAGCCGCTCCAAACCGAAAATAATCGTGGCGAAAAAGGTGAACCAGATGAGGGTCCACAGGCTCAGCTGAGGTAGGTGGGGTTTAAGACGAGCCATCACGGCCGCACCTCGATCGTGCCCAGGATAATGGCGTCGTTGGGCTGCCGTTCGCCGCTGTTATCAACCGCTGGAAGACGATAAAAATCATCCGGCCGGTACCAGCCGCTGACCAATGTGTAGGTGCCGGCCGGCAAATCGGCCGGTAGTGCCAGCACGCGCTCGTCGGGCACCAGATCCCCCGCACGCCACAGGCCAGTTGGCAGTGTCCCCCCCAGCGGTGGGCCGTCAAATTGGGCTGCGATTTCCCCCTGTCCATCCAGAAGCTGTAAAAAGACGGTGTAATCATCCTCCGGGGCGTTCAACACTTCCCACACCAGCATTAAGGTGACCGGCTCGCCTGGGGGCACGGCGGTTTCTGACAGCGTGTAGCCGGTTAATAAAACCGTCTCCGCCAGCTGATATCGTTCGCTTTGCGGCAGACCGGCCCGGCAGTCGATATCTTCACCGGCATAAGGATCGCGCCGGACGGTGGCCAGCCTAGTGGTGGCCTCACCCAGTTCAGATAAGATTGGCCCGTCCGTCGTGTACAAACCGATATCGAGCCCCAGCCCGGCCGGAAAACAACCTGCTGGATCGTTGGGATCGAGCGCCGGCAGCTCAATGTAAACGGTATCAACGACGGTTTCACCTAGGCCCCACAGGCTGGTTGGGTAGAGACCCCCTCCGTGAAAGGTGTCTACTCCGGCAAATCGCTCCCCGTTCGGTTTGATCAGCTGTGCAAATTCAATGGCGTTAATCGTTGTTTCGGCCATTGCCAACCACTGTAATTCGATAAGGAAATTAATTGAATCCGCCGCTATCGGTGGAAAGACAGACCGGTTTTCCAGCCGAGCAAAATCTCCAAACGTCAATTCAACCGGCTGCGTCGATATTTGATCCGCCCGAGGTGGCTCATATTCCTGGGGAACGATCCAGCTTAGAGCGGCCAATGATGTGATTAGTGGAACCAGCAACGGGCTGTAAAAAAGACGCCTGTTTTGCTCGAGGAATGTGCTTTTTTGGGCTAAGAACCGGTAAAAATTGTCAAAACCATACGCCAGCCCCAGCGCCAGGGGCATGATCGCCGGGAAAAGCAGCCGCCCCTGCATCGCCGGGGTCTGCATAGCAAACGAAATCAGCCCGGTTAGTACCAGCACCACCCAAAACGCCAGCCACAGCGGCCAGTTTAGCAGCCAATCCCGCCAGCTTTTGGGCCACGTTTGCAGCGACAATCCCCAAATCGCCCCCACCACAGCTACAATCACACCGGCCGTCCACAACGTGTAAAACACGTCCGGCAGACGAACGTTAAACCAGCCAAAAACCCCAAAAGAAGAAAGCCATAATCCCGGCAGCTCCGCCAGAACGTCACCCAGCGAGAAACCGCGGTCGCCGCCGGCAATGATGATAAACTGGTTGGTGGCTGTTGGATCGCCGTAAAGGGACCAGTTGCGCCAGTAAAGCCAGGAGGAGAAGACCAGAGACAAGAGACCAGAGACAAGAGCGCCTAGCAGGGGGTGGGGTGTTGGGTGTTGATTGATGGGTGATCGGGTGGCCAGCCAGCGGCCAATGATCACCAGGCCGGTGAAGCCCAAAAGAATAATGCCCTGGTTTTTGGTGAGCATCGCCAAACCGCAGAGCACCCCTAGCTTGACATAATCTCGCAAAAAAAGGCCGTTTTGCCGCTCCTGAAACAGCACCACCAGCTCGCGCAGTACCCAGGTGGCCAGCAGGATGATCAGCACGTCGTTGGTGATCGACCCATGCAAAAATATAAACTGCGGCAGGATGGCCACCAGCGCGGTAGCCAGATGCACCCGCCGCAGCCGGTTTGGCCACAGACGCTGCCCAGTATCGTCGATCAGCCACAGGGTGCCCAACCCGATTGCGGCCGAAACCAGGCGCAGCACCTGGGCGGCCAGCACGTGCCCGCGCCACGGCCACCCGTCGTGAGGGCTATGGACAAAGGCGTTGCGGTTCATCGGCGCCCCGGCATCCCCGAGCAGTACAAACGGGTTGTGAATCGTCTTTTCCCGCGCGTTGGCCGTCTCAAATGGGACAATGACCATCGCCGCCAGAGCGTAGTACAGGGGTGGCTGGGCGGCCTCCTGCCCAAGCCAGTCGCCATCAATTTCCGGCACAAACGGGGCGCGCCGCGCCGGCTGGGGGACCGAGGGGAGCTGCCCGTTGTCGGCGATGTATTGGGCGGTAAAGTAATGCCAATGTTCATCAGGCGCTTCAAACAGGGGATTGATCATGCCCATGCTGACCGCCAGCACGCCATAAACCAGAAAAATCGGATTGAGCCAGGAGGATCGCTTCATGGCAGTGAAATCTCCTGCAAAATGAGCCGCTGGTCGGGTAGGTCAACCCCGTTTTCTACCGCCGTCGGCCGGTCAAACGTAGTTGGCTCATACAGTCCGATGGCTATTTGATACTCCCCGGCCGGCAAGTTGGCCAGCGACAGCGTGTGCGGGTCGACGATAAACTCTCCTGGCCGCCAGCCGTTGGTCGGCCGCAGCCCGCCAACCGGGAACCAATCCTGCTGGGTGGCAATTTCACCTGTTTCCTGGTCGAGCACGTGCACGTAAACAAAGAGATTTTGCTCGGTGACCCCGGTCACCTCCCACACGAGATCGAGCTGCAGGGTGTGGGCGTCCTGCGCCAAATTGTAGCCGCGCAGGTGGGCGAAATCCCCCCAAACGGCCGCCTCCGGATTTTCAAGCGGGGGCATTTCGCTGACGATTGGCCAGGGATCGACCGATAATTCACCCATCGCCAGTTGGGTTCGGTTCCAAAGTGAGGTGCCGCCCGCCTGTACGACATTTCCGGCCGCATCCGTCACCTCCCAGCGCAAAGTGTAATCTCCGGCCGGGGCGTCTGCCGGAATCTGAATGCCCAAGGGGTCGCGAATAGGGGTGTGGGCGGGCCAGGTCGTTAACCATCCAGGGCCTGGTGATTTGTCTACATCAAAAACGGTGCGGCCGGTTGGATCAATCACTGCGAGGTTGTAGCGATACCCCTGAGGTTCAAATTGATCTGTGGCGGTGCGCCAGATCGGGGCGATGGGGATCAAATATCCCGGCCGAATCTCTTCAGACCAAATATCAACGTCCAGCAGTTCAAGCGGGCCAAAAGCAGCTTTTGCTGACGTAAAAGATGTCGGTGCCTCAAAGACAATCTTGTCGAGTAAAAGCGGATCAGAAGCGGCAATGCTGCCGTCAACGATAAACTGCCCAAACAAATCATACTCTCCTGGTGGCAGCCCTTCCGGCAGGGGAAATTGGAACATGCGTCGGGGTTGAGAAAAACCGGCCGGACTGGCCATCGGCAGCATGGGTCGTTGGGTGACCGCCCATTCGCGTCCTTCACGACCAACCAGGGAAAGCTTGACTCCCTGTTCAGGTGAAAAAGAAAATTCTTCCCAATAGAGCTCCAGCCAGATATTTTGGGGAGTACTTTCGAGAAAAGTCACCCCTCGAAGCTTGGGCCATCCATCGGCCGACCAGGATACGTTTTCAGACGCTTCAACGGCCGCTGGCCGGCTGTCAAACAAAATGACCTGCAGCAAGGTTCCGCGTGAGAAAAATGGATTGGATGACAGGCGTACGAGATGCTTATTGAGCCACGATTGCACAATTTTGCCGCTGTCCCGACCGTCATTGGGGGGGCCGGGAAAAAACCAGACCCGATCATAGCTACTGGTCAGATTTTGCAGTGTTTCATCGAGATCTTCTGTAGCGAAAAGCGGATAGGTTGGTAAAGCGGTCAAATCTACATCGGCTCTCGTACCGTAGTGAAGATGGATCAACATGGCAATTGAATCGTTGTAGAGAATGAGGTCGCGGCTGCCGGCCTGCGCCTCCACAAAGGCCACCGCTTCCCGGAAATGATCCTTGCCCACCGTTGGATCCGTCCGTAAACGATAATACGATCCGGCCCCCCCGACCAGTAACAGGACGATTGTCAGCAGACCGGTTATTCCCCGCAGGAGATGCGCGCGCTGAAATTTCTGGACCTGCAACCACTCTACCCCAAACGCCCCACTGTAACCCATCAATACAATCCATATGGGGAAGGCCATCATGATGTGGCGAATTCCTTGGTACAGCGGTTTTACCAGAGAGACAATCGCCAATACAACGATGATGCTAAATAAATTGATTGCCACAAACGACAGCAAACGTTCCCGTTTTTCTTGCCAAAGCAGCCACAAAGCGAACCCGGTGGCAAAAACAAAACCGTACCAGAAGAGGTTGATAAGCACGGGCCATGCAGGAAGTGTGATCCCCAGCGGGAACCCAGTAAACAAATCCGAGACCATAATCCATGGCGGTAGATAGGTGTAGCCGGCTTCCGCCCCAGTAAACAGCCGGGGAACTGTCCACGGCAGTGAGGCAATTCCCGCAAGACCCAGAATTACCCCGGTTACAACGACCAGTTTCCCCCGTCGCTCGGGCCAAATGATCCAGCAAAAAAGCAGCGCATGGCCGGTTATCCACAAGATTGCCGAGGTATGGGTGGCCAACATGAGCGCGGCCGCGCTTAAATAGCCGGGCAGGCTGCCCGCACGCCACGACCGCTTCCGAACCATCGGCCACAGAAGATAAAGCGTCACTGTTGAGGTGGCCATCAACAGGGTATACATACGCGCTTCTTGTCCATACCAGATTTGCAGCGGATTAACGGCGACAAACAAGGCGGCTGCCAAACCGGCACGATATCCAAACAGGCGTCGGCCGAGCTGAAAAATCAACGGCACAAGCAGCGCACCCAACAGGGCGGAAGGGTAGCGCAGAGCAAAATCAGAGCTGCCGCTCAGCGATTGGGTCAGGTGGATAAGTAGATAGTAAAGAGGGGGATGGGTATCCTGGGATGCCACCCCCTGTATAAACACCTGCCCTCTAAAAATATCGGAAATCGAATAGCTGGCGCGAAGTGGCGTCAACGCCTCATCGATCCAAAATCCAAATGCTTCGATCTGATAAACGCGAAGGAAAAATGCGGCCAGAATAAGCAAATTCAGCCACATTTTGATGGTGGATGGGTATGTTAACCCAGACCTTTCTTTTCCCATGAGGGGCAAGTATACCAAAACGACCATGGGGTGCTGGCAACTTTTAGCCTACGGTTAAATCAAGCTAGCCTTGTCTTTGATCCCCCTCCTCTTTACAATTCAGGGCAATGGATGAACCCTATTTGATTGCGGAAGCAAAACACGGCGATGTCAACGCTTTTAATACGCTGGTCCTGCATTATCAGGATCTGGCTTTTGGCGTCGCTTACCGCATTATGGGTGAACCGGATGGGGCCGCGGATGTTACCCAGGACGCCTTTATCAATGCGTATCAAAAACTCAATCAATTCAAAGGGGGCAATTTTAAAGCGTGGCTGCTTCGTATCGTGACCAATAAATGTTACGACACGCTGAAATACCACAAGCGCCGACCGGGTTCATCCCTGGAAGAAATGACGGAGGAATATGAATCTCCATCCTGGCTGGCTAGCGATGATCCAAAACCCGAGGATCAGCACGAGCAGCGCGAAATGATGCTTGCTATTCAAAATTGCCTCGAGAAATTACCGGAGGATCAGCGCGTGGTGGCCGTGTTGTGTGATGTAGAAGGGTACGATTATCAGTCCGCGGCCGACATTGTGGAGGTGTCTTTAGGGACGGTTAAATCACGCCTCAGTCGGGCGCGGGGGAAGCTCCGCGATTGTCTGCGTGGGGTGATGGAACTTTTGCCGGATAAGTATCGTTAAGAGGTCACATGAGAGATGAAAGTGAAAAGTATAAAGATCAAAGCAAGGTCTCATTACAAACCTGCTTCTTTTCACTTCATACTTTTAACTTTTTACTTAGGACTCAGGACTTAACACTCAGGACTTCATCGTGATTTTAGATTGGCTAAAGAACTTGCGCAAAAGCGCAGCAGAGAAAGAGCAGGAAGCGATTACCGCTTACTTAGACGGCGCGTTGAGCGAACGCGAAACGGCCGCCTTTGAAGCGCGCTTGCGCGATGATGCCAATTTGCAATCAGAGATTGATACTCAGCGACGCGTCAAAGAGCTTCTGGCGCAGGCGCCAAGGATCAAAGCCCCGCGCAATTTTGTGCTTGACCCGGCCGTCTACGGCCGACAAAAACCCCAACCAATCCCACTAGCCATCCGTCTTTACCCCCAACTTCGAACCGCAACTGTAGTGGCATCTTTGCTGTTTGCCGCCGTGTTGACGTTAAATTTGTACTCTGCTGGCAGCCGCCTGGCCAGCCAGGATGTGGCCATGGCCCCGGCTGAATTGAGCGAAATTCAGGCCACTTCGGTCGGTGTTCAGGAAATAGAAGAAGTTGAAGCGGATGCTGATTTTGAAACCTTTGAAGGGACTGCCGCGGATGAAGCGGCTGCCATATCGGTCGAAACGGTTGCCGTAACCGAGGAGGTCGAGATGGTTGTCACGGTCGAAGTGTCAGAAATCGTGGTTGAGGAAGAAGCGGCAGAGGAAGAAGCGGAAGTACTTTCATTAGAGGAAGCCGATGCGACTGATGACGAGGCCCTGGCTGAAAGTGTTCCTGAGCCTGAACCATCCCCCGTACCGACAATCGCTCCTGCGGCCACCACATCACAGCCGGTGACGGCAGGCGACGCGGCCGCATCCAACGGCGCCGCAGACGGTGGTGAAGACGGGGAAGAAGCGCCGCCACCGGCTGCCGATGAACCCCCTTCAGAACCGGCCGCAGAGGCGGATGAACCGGCTCCTACGGCCACCGAAGAAGAAAGCGCTGTTTTGGTAGCCCCACGGGCGACCGGCACCCCGGGCACCAGCCGCGTTGGCGAACCTGAAGCGGAGGTTGTTGAGCTTACCGCTACGCCGGCGCCGACCGTCATGCTAAACCTTGAAGATGAGGATGCTTCTGTAGCGGCCGTTCCGGAAGAAGACGTGGCAAGAGAAGCGGTTGACACGTTCACCGATGCCGACAGCTCTCTGCTGGGCGCCCTGGCTTTATTCTTTGGCGCAGCAGCTTTAATTTTACTGCTGGTCACCTTCTGGGCTCGCCGGCAGACACGCCTCTAATTAGACCCCAGCGCACTATAATTTTACCGGTTGGCACCAAACGATGGCCGCAAATTAATCTGCAGCCATCATCCTTTGACGACCGGTGACCCCCATGTTATAATGGTCCCCAAGTGAATACCCTATTTTCGAAGTGGGTTCCAAGAAACCCACTTTTTTGTTTCTCAATGAAAAATTTATCAATAATTGTGCAAGGAAGTAAGAGATGAAAAGCGAATTTCTCTTGGCTTTCAATGAAATATGTCAAGAACGTGGTTTGCCGCAGGAAGCGGTAATTGAAGCGTTAAAAACCGCTCTGGTTTCAGCTTATCGGCGAGATATTGGTGTCAGCAATACCCAGGCGGTTTCCGTCGATATTGATCCGCGCACCGGTGAGCCAACCATTTATGCTGAAAAAGAAGTGGTTGACAGCATCGTGGATGATCGGACGGAGGTCCTGATGGATGATGCCCGTCGGGCCGGGTTCAATGATGCTGAATATGGCGACACGATCATGTACGACAGCACCCCTCGCAATTTTGGGCGTATCGCCGCCCAGACCGCCAAGCAGGTGATTTTGCAGCGCGTGCGGGAAGCGGAACGTGATCAGCTGTTTGACGATTTTGCTTCTCGCGAAGGGGAAATTGTCAACGGGACCGTCCAGAGCGTTAGTGGTGGCAACATTACAATCGGTCTCGGCCGGACGGAAGCGATCCTGCCGCGCAGCCAACAGGTTTCCAGCGAGCGCTATCGTCCACACGACAAAATTCGCGTTTACGTGTTGGAAGTCAAGCGCACCAATCGCGGGCCGCAAATTCTGGTTAGCCGAAACCATCGCAATTTGCTGCGCCGTCTGCTTGAATTGGAAGTGCCGGAAATTTACAACGGCCAGGTGGATATTAAAAGTATCGCCCGTGAGGCGGGGCAGCGCTCTAAGGTCGCTGTTGTCGCTTTGCAGCCCGGCGTAGATCCGGTTGGGGCATGCGTAGGGATGCGCGGTGTTCGTATCCAGAGCATCGTCCGCGAATTAAATGACGAAAAAATTGACGTCATTGAATGGGATAACAACCAGCACAACTTTATTGCCAAGGCTTTGAGCCCGGCTCGGGTTTCGGCCGTTTATCTGGAAGAACACCCCGATGAAGGAAAAACCGCGGTGGTCATTGTTCCCGATGATCAGCTTTCCCTGGCTATTGGCCGCGAAGGGCAAAATGCCCGTCTGGCCGCCAAGTTAACCGGGTGGCGCATTGACATTAAGAGCCTGACTGAAGCGGCCAGCGATTCACTTGATCAACTCGATAACCCAGCGGCCGATCCGGTTCTGGTCAAAGATCTTGAGCTGCACGAGCAGGTCCGCAACGTCATCGCCAAGAAGGCAGCCGGCCGGCCGGTTACCGCGGAAGATTATCGCGCTCTGGAGCGCCTGGTAAGCGGTGTCGAAGGGCGGATCATCTCCAAACGAGCCGCTGAATTTGAGCAGATCCGCAAAGATCGTGCCGAAGTGCGCAAGCTGATTCCGGCGGAAGCGTGGGAAACTGAACTCGAAGAGCTCGATCTGCTCCTGCGCTATCACAATGTTCTGATTGAAAACAATATTACAACTGTGGGTGATGCTCTCTATCAGCTGCAGTTGGGTGACGACAAGGTTTTGGCGCTCGATGGATTTGGCGACAAGGCGCTCGAATCTCTAAAGAAGAAGTCAAAAGAGTACCTGGTTGATTATCATCGCCGTCAAAAAGAACTGGCTGATCAGGAACCGGAAGAAGCGGTCCCCGCTGATACGCCTGCCGCACCGGTCGCTGAGGTCGACGAGGCCCCAGCAGCCGAACCGGTTGCCGAAGCGGTTGAGGTGGAAGCTGAAGTAGAAGAAGCGGTCGAGGCTGAAGTTGCTGAAGTTGCTGAAGTGGAAGCTGAAGCCCAGGTAGAAGCTGAAGCCGAAGAAGAAGATGACGATCAAATTAGCTTTGAACAGGCCCTTGATGAGCTCGACGAACGCGCCACCGAAAGTGAAGGTGAATTTGTTGATCCGCTGGATGATTTGAACACGTCGCTTGCTGATTTGCCGGCCGAAAAACCAAAGAAGACCCGCAAGAAGAAAAAGAGCGTTGTCATCGTTAAATCAGCTGAAGAAGAAGCCGAAGAAGAAATGGCTGACGCTGATTTAAAGAAGAAGAAAGGGCGAGTTCTGGTCTTTGATGAAGACGCCGGTCGAGTGGTGGCCAAACGCAAACGCAAACGCGACCAAGACGACTGGGAATCTGATGAGTGGGACTATTAACATGACTGGTATAATTTCTGCAGCCGATTTGCACTCAGCGAACCGGCTGCAGGTTGTGACGTCACCTGGTATCTAATGATGACCAGGCAAAAACGTCAAAAATCTCGTCGTCAAAAGCACGTGCCCCAGCGCACGTGCGTGATTTGCCGAGAAAAAATGGACAAGCGGTCGTTAATCCGCGTGGTCTATTCGGCCGAGGATGAGAGTGTTGTAATTGATCCCAGCGGGAAGAAAAACGGCCGCGGCGCATATATCTGCACCAAAACCGGCTGCTGGGAGAAAATGAGTAAGGCAGCAGCGCTGGATCAGGCGCTGAAAATTTCGATTGCTGCGGATGTAAAAGCCGCGCTTTTTGAGCAGTTTAAACAATCGATAGAGGAATTGAGCCATGCCTAACGGATAACGGCGATAGGGGTTTTGAACTCCTACTCAAAGCGCCAATGCGGACATCCAATTCGTTCCCGTCAGGCTGGCTCGTCTAATCGAGGAGGCTATGGCCGAAAATAAAACGATAGAGGTACCGGATTTTATAACAGTTCGCGATTTGGCGGCTTTGATGGAAGTCAGCCCTATTGACGTGATCAAAGAATTGATGACCAATGGGGTCATGGTTAATATCAATCAGCAGATTGATTTTGACACGGCGGCGATTGTCGCTGAGGAAATGGGGTATGAGCCACACTCCCCAGATGAAATTGAGGGTGATGACGAAGGCGAAGCGCTGTCCACCTGGCAGGAGCTAATCGCTCAAGAAGCGGAAAAAGATCTCAAGTCACGGCCGCCCGTGGTGACGATTTTAGGTCATGTTGATCATGGGAAAACCTCACTTCTCGACCTGATTCGCAACGCCAACGTGGTGGAAGGCGAAGCCGGGGGTATCACCCAGCATATCGGTGCTTATCAGGCTGAGCATGATGGGCAAACCATCACCTTTTTAGATACACCGGGTCATGAGGCCTTTACGGCGATGCGCGCCCGCGGGGCGCAAACAACCGATATCGCCGTGTTGGTCGTGGCGGCTGATGACGGCATTATGCCCCAAACAACCGAGGCGATTAGCCACGCCCGCGCAGCCAATGTGCCGATTGTGGTGGCGATCAACAAAATTGACTTGCCCACCGCCCGGCCGGATTTTGTGAAACAGCAGCTTTCTGATGTGGGATTGACCCCAGACGATTGGCAAGGGGATACGCTGATGGTTGCCGTATCTGCCAAAGAGAAACTAGGGATTGACGATTTGCTAGAAGCGATCTTGCTGACGGCCGAATCCCTAAATCCTCAGGCAAACCCCCAGGGCACGACCACCGGCTCCGTTTTAGAAGCGCGCACCGAACGCGGTCGAGGGGTGATGGCCACTCTTCTGGTGCAAAACGGCACCCTAAAAGTTGGAGATACGCTCTTGATCAACGACCATTACGGCCGGATTAAGGCGATGTATGATTACAAGGGGAAGCGCATTAAGAAAGCCGGGCCGTCCGCCCCGGTATCCGTTTCTGGGCTAAACGGCATGCCGGAAGCCGGCGAGCAGTTTGAAATCGTCAAAAGCGAAAAAGAAGCCCGTCGAATTTTGGCTGAACAAGAACGCGAACAAGAGTTGGCTGTTGCTCAACGACGCACCTCGCTGGAGGATTTCTTCAGCCAAATGCAGGTTGATGGGCAGAAGCAGCTGCTCCTGATTGTCAAAGTAGATGTGCAGGGCTCCCTGGATCCGCTGGTATCGTCGCTGGAAAAGATCGAGAACGAGGAGGTCGAGCTGGAAATTTTGCACGCTGGAATTGGCCAAATCAGTGAAAGCGACGTCATGTTGGCCAGCGCATCCGATGCGGTTATATTGGGATTCAGCGTTGATGTTGGCCCGGCCGCGCGCAAAGCTGCTACCAGTGAAGGGGTTGAAATTCGCACGTACGACGTCATCTATCATCTCCTTGAAGATGTCGAAAAAGCGATGTTGGGCCTGATGGAACCGACGTACAAACAGGTCATTATCGGCCGTGCTGAAGTTCGTCAGGTGTTCCGCATTAAGCGCGTTGGAAATATCGCCGGCAGCTATATGCGTACCGGTGAAGCGCGCCGCAACGCCATGGCCCGGGTGATCCGAGATCGGAAAGTGGTTCATGAAGATAGAGTTTCCAGCCTGAAACATCTTCAAGACGACGTGCGTGAAGTCAAACAGGGCTTTGAGTTTGGCGTGAATGTCGCCCGCTTTGAAGATTACAAAGAAGGGGACATCATCGAATTTTTTGTTACTGAGCAGGTTCAGCCAGGTCAAGCATAGACGCGCGAGGCCGGACCATTTTGAAGATTTACGACCGGGCTTGGGTGGCAAACGCTCCAGGTCCGGTTTTTCGTTTAAAAAGAGGAAGTGTCTTATGGGCAAAATCAAACAGCAGCGTGTTGCAGAGCAAATCCGTACTTTGCTGAGCGAGCTGCTCCTTTTTACGGTTAACGATCCTCGTGTGCAGGGCATTACCATGACCGAGGTGACGATTGACCGCGAACTGCAGCACGCGGATATCAAGGTCAATGCTTTGGGTGACGAGGGACGCAAAGATGAGGTCTTGGCCGGTCTGGCCAGCGCGCAGTCGTTTTTGCGGCGAGAGCTGGGGCGGCGGCTGAGCTTGCGGAAAGTTCCCCAACTGCATTTTCATTGGGATCACTCGCTCGAACAGGCTTTGGAGATTAATCGGCTGCTTGATACGCTGGAGATTCCGGACCAACCGTCAGAAGCGGCCAAAGACTCAGAGGATCAAAGCGAGACACAGAGTGATTGATCCGGCCGCGGTGGAAGAGATCAAACAGATTTTAGGGCGATCAAAACGGGTGTTGGTCACCACCCATATCGCTCCCGATGGGGATGCGCTGGGATCGCTAACGGCTATGGGGCTGGCGCTGGAACAGCTGGGCAAGAAGCCCACCCTGGTTTGTGATGACGGGCTGGGAGAGCCGTTTACCTTTCTTCCATTTGCGGACAAGGTAGTCAAGAGGGTGCGAGGGTCGACCCATTTTGATGCGGTGTTTGCGGTCGATTGTGGCGATATCGAACGCACCGGCCGGGCACTCAAACCACTGCAAAAAAAGATGCCCCCGATCGTCAATATCGACCATCACGTGAGCAATACACATTTTGGTACAGTCAACATTGTAATTTCGGAGGCACCGGCCACCGCAGAGATTTTGACCAACCTCTTTCTCCAGATAGGCGTTGAGCTTGATGTTTCGCTGGCTACCTGCCTTTTAACCGGTTTGGTAACCGACACGCAAGCTTTTCGCATTCCATCTGTGACGGCCGAGACGCTGCGGGTAGCCAGCTTGCTAACAGACGCTGGCGCAAATTTAGCGGAGATTACCATGCGAACGCTGGTCATCAAAGATTTATCGACCGTACAGCTGTGGCGTATCGGTTTAAACAACATGCATCTTGAAGATGGTTTAGCCTGGACCACCATATCTCAGGCTGATTTACAATTGGTTCGCGATCCGGGTGCCCCGCACGACGGACTCAACAACATTTTGGCCGATATTGAGGAAGCAAAAGCAGGGATTGTCTTTACCGAGCGGGAAGACGGCCGCGTGAAGGTTGGTTTTCGCAGCCGGCCGCCCGTTGATGTTGCCCAATTTGCCACAAAATTAGGAGGTGGCGGTCATCGTCAGGCCGCCGGGGCGCTCATTAACGGTCCGTTTAACGATGCCGTCAAGCAGGTAGTCGAGCTGGTGAAGCAGGGATTAAAGGAAGCGTAACGTAAATGGAAGGGTTGTTCGTTTTGGACAAGCCGATTGGCATGACCTCGCATGACGTTGTCTATCGAGTGCGAAAAGTTTGCCAAACTCGCCGAGTGGGGCATGCGGGCACGCTGGATCCACTGGCGACGGGGGTGCTGTTGGTGTGTGTCGGCCGGGCAACCCGCCTGATTGAGTACATGGTGGGTCATGACAAAGTGTACGAGGCGGTTATACACCTGGGAGAGACAACCAACACCTACGATCGGGAAGGGGAGGTGGTTCAACGGCGGCCGGTCCCCCCTTTAACCCTGGACAATTTAACCCAGGCGCTGGATTTGTTTCGGGGAGATATTCAGCAAATCCCACCGATGTATTCGGCGATTAAAAAAGACGGTCAGCCGCTATATAAACTGGCTCGAGCCGGTAAAACGGTGGAGAGACCGCCGCGGCCGGTGACGATTTACGCCCTTGAAATTTTGAATTGGGAGACACCCCATTTGACGGTGCAGGTTCACTGTTCATCCGGCACCTATATTCGATCGCTGGCGCATGATATCGGGGAACATTTGGGTTGTGGTGGTCATCTGGCTTCGTTAAGACGCACCGCTGTAGGTACATTCACCCTTGAGCAGGCACTCCCACTCGAGCAGTTAACTCCTGACAGTGCGGCCGATCACCTGCTGCCCCCCGCCCAGGCGATTCCGGAAATTCCGACGCTGGTATTAGCCGACCGTGATGTGCAAGCCTTGCTGCACGGGCGGTGGGTCAAAACCGGAGAGGTTACCGCGGAACGCGTGCAGCTACACCACGAATCCGGTACGTTTTGCGGTATTATTCGGTTGGAAGGGGATGAGTGGCGGCCGGAAAAGATGTTTCCGGAAGTGAGCTGAACAAGAGCGATAATTACGATTTAATCCCTATAATTTTTCCAAAAACTTCTGTGCCTCATGTTTTACCGCCTCACGTTCCCGGTCGTCTAAATGCCGCAGGCCAAGGACATTTCGGCCCAGACGCGGGTTTGCGCGCAGGCGATCTTCATGCTCCAGAATAAAGTTCCAATATAAAAAGTTAAACGGGCAGGCATCCTGGCCGTGGCGCAGCTTCCTGTTGTAGCCACAGCCGCCACAAAAATCACTCATCTTGTTGATGTAATTTGCAGAGGCGATATAAGGCTTGGTGGCTGTCAGCCCGTCATCAGCATTTAGCCCCATGCCGATGACGTTGGGAGGCATGACCCAGTCATACGCATCGATATACATGGAAAGAAACCAGTCGTTGGCCTCTCTTGGGTTGATGGCTGTCAGCATCATGAAGTTGCTGAGCACCATTAGCCGTTCGATGTGATGGTTGTAGCCTGTTTCCACGGCTCTGGTAATGACGTGGCGAAGACAGGCCATGTCGGTTTCTCCACTCCAGAAGAAGTCGGGAACCGGCCGCTGGGCATTCCAGCTGTTTTTGTCGAGCATATCCGGCATTTGGCGCCAGTATTGCCAAACCATAAATTCACGCCAGCCCAAAATTTGCCGAACAAACCCCTCAACAGAATTGATCGGGGCGCGGCCGCTGCGATACGCTTCTTCGGCCGCGCGAATGCACGCCAGCGGGTCGAGCAGACCGATGTTGAGGTAGGGGGAGATGACCGCATGATACAGCGTGTGGCTGCGCTGGGTCATCGCATCTTCATAAGGGCCAAAATCAATGAGGCGATCTGACAAAAAACGTTGAAATGCGTTTTCCGCTTCCTGACGGGTCACCGCGTAAGAAAACCCATCAACCTGACCGATGCCGTGGTCCATTTTGGCAACTTCAGCCATCACCGCCTGCGTAATTTCATCTGGCTCAAATGAAATATCGGCCGGCGGTTTTTTGTTTTTGGGAAGTGGTTTTCGATTTTCCTTGTCAAAATTCCAGGCGCCACCGGTCGGCTCGTCTCCCTCTTCCATCAACACACCAAAATGACGGCGCATATCCCGATAAAAATACTCCATCACGTGTTGTTTTCCCGGCTGGGGTTTGGGGATGGGATTGTAGCGGCCCAGCAAAAACTGCGTATTGGGCAAGACTTTAACCGGAATGGCGAGCTGTTCCGCTAACTTGTTTTCTTGATAATGGCGCATATGATACCCACTGGAAGCCATGACAAACAGCTTGGTTGGGTGATGCGTTTTGACATGCTCGCGCAGGCCGTCAATAAACCGCTGTGATTTTATATAGTCAACTTTATGCCCTTTTTTTTCCAACTCAGCCGCATAGTGGCGCATGGCGCTAAACAAAAGCACCAGCTTCTTTTTCTGATATGGCAAGCGGTGAGCCCTCTGCCAGCTTTCAATGAGAACGATTTGGAGTTGATCCGCGCCAACTTCTTCGAGGGCCAGCTCGATTGCGGGATGATTTGCTAGAAGTTGATCGCCTAGAATCCACACGGAAACCATAATTTACCCCTGAGAAAACCTAATTTAGGGTCAGCAATAAGGAATTAATGATTGATTCGCCCCGGTCTACACCCCCTGTTATACTCCCTTTTTAATAAAAATTGCGTATTTCTGCGAATTTCAAGGAGAAGATGTTTTGAAAATCAAATTCATTCCAATTTTATTACTAGGAGTGGCGTTTTTAATTGCCTGTGGACCACCTCCACCGACGACCACCGAGAGTGAAGATCAAGCTGAAGAGGCGATGGTTGAGGAGTCGGCTGAGGAAAGTGTCGCTGCTGAGGAAGAAGCCCCTGAAGCTGCTGTTGAAGAGGCGGCCGAACCTGCCGCTCAAAATTTAGGTGGGTTGACTGAGCTCGAATTTGAAGTGATTGAAGAAGGCAGTGGCGAGCAGCCTCAAGAAGGCGACTATATTAAGGTTCATTTTATCGGCTCTCTGGCTGACGGCACGGAATTTGCCAACAGCTACACCCAGGGTGGTGACCCCCTCGTTTATCCATTTGGCCAGGCCGGGTTTTTTGAAGGATGGACGATGGCTCTGTCCCGCATGAGCTTTGGTGAAAAAGCCAATGTTGGGATCCCGGCCGCCCTGGCTTTTGGCGAGCAGGGAACAGGGGTGATTCCTCCCAATGCCGACCTGTATTTTGAGTTAGAGCTGGTTGGCAAGGCTGAAGTTGGTTTTGAATCCGTTGAAGAGGGTGATGGGGAACAGGCGATGCCGGGTGATGTGGTTCAGGTTGAGTATACCGGTACGCTTGAAGACGGAACCGTCTTTGATAGTTCCAGCAACACCGGCCAGCCGTTTGAATTTGTGCTGGGGCAGGGGATGGTCATCCCCGGTTGGGATATCGGAATTGGCATGATGAAAGAAGGCGGTAAGGCGATTTTGACCGTTCCTTCAGAGCTGGCTTATGGAGCTGCCGGCGCAGGTGATGTGATTCCCCCCAATGCCACTTTGATTTTTGAGGTTGAGCTGGTATCGATTCAACGCATCAATCAATAGCTGCTTAATTTGTTTTCAAACCAGGGATCACCACGATGAATTTTATTGACGGCCGGGACTTTTCCCCGGCCGTTTGCTTATTCAGCAGCAAACACCTTATACTGAGCTGGTCGCGTTTTATCAGCAGCTGAGAAATGGGAATGGTGTGCTAATTGACAGCAGTCCTGGCATCACTACCCTCACGAATCCTCACATTTTCTAAGCGGGTCGCAACGGTAATTTGCGAACCGTGTTACATATAGTAATACCGTTAAAAAAGGGATTGAACTTTTTCCCATTCTTTGCGTATTGAGGTTAAGTGCGTGGCTGGTAAATATTTTCTGAATTGCAAACCGGGTTAATTAACGATGCTGTCTGCTTTTATTTTAGCTTTGGTGCAATGGTTTCGACTGCTCTGGTGGTCGGCAACCCATCTGTTTTTTGTGGATCAGCGGGCGTTCCCCAAGCGTCTGGTCCTGTTTGTTTTGGGTGTACCTCTTTTTGGGATTTTGCAGCTAATCCACTGGCTTGGTTTTTTAGCAGATGAGGTGTTTTTTCCCGGTTATCGGCAGATCGAGGTCGAGAAACCGGTGTTTATTGTAGGTATCCCCCGCAGCGGGACAACCTTTTTACAGCGGACGCTGGCTGATGACCCTCAATTCACGACGACCAAAGCATGGGAGTGCATTTTTGCCCCATCGATTACTGAGCGCACGATTTATCACGGTCTCGGTCGCCTGTTTGCTCCTTTTGGCCGGCTGCTCCCTCGCCAATCGCTCAATTTTTTCAACAAAATGGAATCGATTCACGAGTTGGGATTGCAGGAACCTGAGGAAGATTTTTTGTTTTTCCTGCCCCTGTTTTCCTGCTTTATTCTGATCGCAATTTTCCCAGAGGCGGCCGGCTTGTGGCGACAGGCTCAATTTGACCTCAAATTGACGGCGTGGGAAAAAGAGACAACCCTCTCTTTTTATCATCGGTGTGTCCAAAAGCACCTTTATTTTCACGGCCGGCAGCGGCGGTATTTATCGAAAAACCCGTCTTTTTCATCGATGCTGCGCTCGCTACACCAAAAATTTCCAGATGGAAAATTTGTGGTCACTATTCGGCCGCCGCAAGCTACCGTACCCTCACAGCTCAGCTCTTTGCGACCAACTTTTGAGTTAGTCGGCAGCGGTCGGATGTCATCGCGTTTTCAAACGCGTATTGTGGAGATGCTCCATTTCTACTATCAATATTTTGCCAAGGTACTGCCCACAATCGATGATCAAATCCCCGTGCTTGAAAATAAACAAATCAAGCTTCAGCTAGCGGAAACGCTTGAAAAGATTTATGCGTATGTTGAACAACCTCAGCCCCTTGATGCCCATCAAAAATGGGCGGGAATTGCCCGAGAATCGACCCAATTTAAAAGCAAACACCGCTATCAGCTGGACGATTTTGGGCTGGAAGCGGCCGAAATTAAGCGTCAATTTGTAGACGTTTGGCCAATGAAAATGAATGGTCTGAGTGGCAGGTAAGTTTTGAAAGGTAAAATTTACCGATACTTCTTTTACTCTATACCTTTTACTCTCATGGAGGGCTAGATATGGCGACTTTATTTCCAGATTTATTTACCAGACGATCAACGAACGCGCCGGGTCGTGAAAAACCGGTTTCTGAATATGTGGTAGCTATTGTTTCTGACGCCATCCCTGAACGCAATGGGGTTGGCACCTATTATCTTGATTTGAGCCAGCATTTAAGTCAGCATGTCGCCCTTTTAGAAACGATTTCACCACATGTACAGGATGGGCATTGGGAAAGCGGTTTTTCGCTTCCTCTGCCGTCCGACAGCACACAGCGGGTTTTTGTCCCCCACTTTCCCCGCTTAAAAAGCAGGCTGGATGAGCTGCAGCCGGATGTGGTCATTGTGCCCACGCCTGGATTATTTGGCCTGTTTGGCGCCTATTATGGCAAAGCACGAGGAGCTCGTGTTTTGGTCGGGTTTCATACGTGGTTTGAGAAGCTGGCCGAGCTTTACTGGAGCCGCTGGCAGGGCGGGGCGGCCAAGGGGGTATTAACGTTGACCAATCGTCTGCTGTTTAATTACGCGGATTGTGTTTTGACCACGGCCGACTTCATGATTGAAACCGCTTATGATTTAGGGGCTAAAGAAGCCCGCGTGATCGGCACTCCCCTGGCTTACAAATTTATGCATACGCCGGTGACTATGCCTGCTGACAACGTCAAAAAAGTATTGTTTGCCGGTCGCTTAAGTGCAGAAAAAAATATCGATGCGGTGATACAGGCGGCTCACGATTTGCCTTCGATTCATTTTAGCGTTGCCGGGGATGGGGCGGCCAAGGCGGAGGTTGAGGCCGTGGCTAGAAAGCTTCCAAATTTTTCGTATCTCGGCTGGCTCAATCGTATGGATTTGCTGCGACAGATGGATCTTCATGACATGCTGGTTCTTCCTTCGCATGTGGAGTCATTTGGCACCGTGGCCCTGGAGTCGATGGCCAGGCAGCGGTATACGCTGGTTTCAACAGAGTGCGGCATTATTCATTGGCCTGAGCTCGTGCAGGGCCTCTTTATCATGGGCAAAGGTGAAACGCTAACCCAAACCCTGCGGCGCATCGATACGATGACCGCTGAGGAGCGACTCAAGGTGGCCAAAGCCGGCCGCGAAGCAGCCGTAGCCATCAACAATTGGAACAGTCAGCATTGGCTCGACGTGCTGCGCGCTTCCTGATTATATGCACGCCATCGTCACCGTTCATGACGTGATGCCCCATACGATGCCGGAAGTGGCCGACATCATTAAACGGCTGTGGCCTTTTCCACGGCCGCAAATTTGTTTGCTTGTGGTTCCTGGGCGGCCGTGGACCGTTGATCAACGCGATCAGCTGCGTCGATGGCAGGAGAGCGGGTTTGAGCTGGCCGCTCACGGCTGGCTGCATGAAACGGAACGCATTTCAACCCTCTATCATCAACTGCACAGCAAATTGATTTCTCGCAACGTCGCCGAGCACCTGTCTTTAACCGATCAAGAAGTCTGTGCCCTAATCAGACGCAATCACGCCTGGTGGGTCCAAAACGGGTTTGAACCGCCGCAGCTCTATGTCCCTCCCGCCTGGGCGATGGGGCGCGTGTCGAGGGAGCAGCTGGCGGCGCTGCCGTATCGCTACTATGAAACGACAAACGGTATTCTCGATGCTCGGATGAACGTTTTTAAATGGCTTCCTCTGGCCGGGTTTGAATCTGATAACCGGTGGCGAAAAATCGCCTTGCGTATCTTTAACGGCTTGAATTTACAGATTAGCTCGCCAAACCGGCCGCTGCGACTTTCGATTCATCCCTATGATTTTGAGTATCTTCTAGGGGATACCATCATGGATTGGCTAAATGGGGTGGAGAAATGGGTCAATTACAGGCAGGTGTTCAATTAGTAATTAGGTTCTGTTGACGTTTGATTCAATCTGTTGATCCATGCCTAATATTGCGATATTTTCTATACCCGTCGATTAAAACCGACGGCTAAAGGGTTGGTTACCAATCAGGTCGAGCCCTTTAGCCCCGCATTTTTGAGTTTTGACAAATAATTACCGATATCGAGTTGTCATTCCCGCGAAAGCGGGAATGACAAGCTTGTTTTGGAAGATGGTTCATATCCGCATTTATTGGTAAATCTTCAATAATGCGGGGGTGAAGAAATATCCCAAATGTCAACACAACTTAGTAATTGGCTATTTATTTTCCTGGATGACGGGCAGCTGCACCGTGAACTTGCTCCCAGGGCATTTAGCCTCATCGCAGCCGGGGCTTTCAACCCACACGCGACCGACATGCGCTTCGACCAATCCTTCGACGATGGCCAATCCCAAACCGGGGCCTCCCCCCTTAAATTTAGTCCGGCCGGAGGAGTGTAGAGCCACCTCACCGGTTTGATAAAATTTGGTAAAGATCAGATCGTGGTGTTGGGGATCGATGCCAATGCCCTGATCCTCAATTGATATTTGGACAAATTGTTCTTCACCGCGGGTGATGCGCCGGCCGTCAATTAAGATGTCCCGGCCGTCAGGGGTGTATTTGATGGCGTTGATTATTAAGTGATAGAGAATTTTTTGCAGGGCATCCCGATCGACAATCATCGTGCCCAGCTGATCGAGGCCCGGCCGTAAATGAACGTTGAGGTTGCGGTCGATTAGAGACAGTTTGAGCTTGCGCACAACTGACTGGACGACCACTCTGGGCTGGACCAATTCCGGATAAATGGTGAGGGTCCGGTTTTCCAGGCGGCTGACGTCCAGCATATCGTTGACGACATCGAGCAGCCGAATGATGCCGTTCCGCATCCCGTCAACCAGCATGCGATGCTGCTCGTTCATCTGGATTTCCGGATCGCGTACCAGCATATCACCGTACCCTCGCAGCACGGTGATGGGGGTGCGCAGCTCGTGCGCCGCCACCTGAATAAAGTCTGATTTGGCTTGATCGAGCCGCTCAAGCTGATCGTAAGCCTCAAGCAGCTCACTGGTCCGCACCCGTACCTCTTCCTGAAGCTGCTGCTTAAAGCGCAGGGTACGATTAAAGAGGCGGGCGTTGGCCAGGGCAAGACTAGCCTGAGCGGCAAGGGCATTGACGAGCTCGATTTCATCCGCGGTAAACGGCCGGATGACTTCCCGCGTCACCGAAAGCATGCCAACCACTTTGTCATTGTTGATGAGGGGGACCCCCAGCCACGAGCGAGTTTGAGCCAGCCCCGGCATGTTGCGCCACCCTTCATAGGCGGCCGCGTCTGAAATCGCCAGCGGCTTGCGCTGACGAATGACTTCCGCAAAAGGGCTGGCCGGATGATTAATCGGCAGCTGGAAAAGGTCAGGATCGATTTTGGGTGGAAATCCTTTGTGGGCCACGACCCGCAGCTGACCTTTGCGGGCTAGCAAAACGCTCGAACGTTCCGAGCTAACGAGCTGGGAGAGTTTATCAAGCACGACTTTAAGCACCTTGTCGAGTTCAAGCGTGCCGGAAATCGCGTGCCCAATTTCATTCATCTGGGCCGTCAGGCGATGACGCAGGTTGAGCTGGTGATGAATGGTGGCGTTGTGAATGGCAATGGCCACCTGGTCCGCTAAAACCTGCAGCGTATCCAAAATCGCCGGGGAAAAAGAACCGGTTGTGGTGCTCTGCACGTTGAGAACACCCAGCAAATGACCGCGCACAATTAAAGGGAAAGCCGCGTCCGCCCGCGTGCCGATCTGTTTATAAGGGTGCGCGCTGTAACCCTGGTTGATTATGTCGTGGACAAATGCCGGTTCACGAGAAGCGCCGGCCCGACTGATCACGTGTGGTTCATTGAGTTCGAGAGGATAAATGGCCGTAAATTGATCGGCCGTTGGACCGGCACATGCTTTTAGCAGCAAATAATCCTGCTGTTGATCGAGTAAGAAAATGCCGATAAAACTGTACCCCAATTGAGTTTGAATAATGCGGGCCACCTGCCCCAACAATCGATCGAGGTCTAATAGGGAGACAACTTGATGACCAACAGCAACCGTTGTGCCCAGCTGGGCGTAGAGCCCCCGAAGCTCCGCATTGGCTTTTTGCAGCTGCTCTTTTACGGCGTACAGTTCATCTCGCTGATGGCTGGCAATTAAGTGAGATCGAGAGGCCGACATGGCGGCCTGAACCCAATCAAACGCCATAAAATGAGCGGCCGTTGCTAAACTGCCATTGACCAGGGTCGGGGCGATCAGGATGGTGATGATGTACCAGCTAAGATGCCCCATCAACCAGCAGGAGCCAAAGGTTACCACAATGGAGTAAGCCCATACGGTGAATCCGGCCTCAGGATAAAGCATCCCGGCCGAAAGAAGGATCAACAGGCCGTAAAAGTAAGGAATCGATGTGGATAATGGCCAGAGATCGATAAAAGCCACCGTAATGATCAGAAAGTGGGTGATGATAAATAGGGTCCCCACCTGCTGGATGTAGCGTTCTTCTTCTGTTTGAGCATGGGAAAAACAGTAGGATCCAGCCAAAAATGTGGCCAAACAAATGATGACCGGCGTCGCCACATCGATCTCTATATGGTAACTGGCCCATACATAACCGATAATGACAACCAGCAGAGTCAGGATGACCGTGAAAGGGATGATCAGCAGTGCGGAGTCAGCTCTTAGCTGGCGTTCATAGGCGTCACGCCGGGCAGGGAAAATACCCAATATCCAGGTGAGCGGTTGCTTAAATGATATCATGTTGACGGTACTTCTTTGTTATCCAATCACAAGCAACCGCATTGTATCAGGAGAAGGTTCACCCATGGAAAGTATTCACGCTATTTGCACAAGAAGAATTGGTACTGTGTAACGGATGTTTTCTTAACTTTTAACCTTGTTGCCACATTTCTTGGCCGATGAATAAATCCATCGGCCATGGAGACCAAAACCGGAAATTGAGTTTTAACAAATTAATACCGGTACAGCGATGTCATTCCCGCGAAAGCGGGAATCCATTGAATGGCCACCGATGGATCCCTACCGTAGTTTACCCCCGTGAAGACGGGGGCCAGGATGACGGGCCTGTTTTGGAAGATGGTTCGTATCCGTATTTATTTATTAATCTTCAAAAATGCGGGGGTAAAGAGCCTGACCTGATTGGTAACCAACCCTTTAGCCGTCGGTTAAAACCGACGGTTATAGAGAATTTCACAAAATTGAGGATGGGTCATCATATTGAATCAAATGTCAACAGTACCTAATGGTTAATTGAATTACGGCTCTTCAAGATCGCTGACTACTCCCCCCAACTCCTGGGCAAGGTCTTCGACTTCATCGCGCATCGTGCGCGAGTGCCCCACCGGTTTATGCCCCCGTGCTAAATAATCCCCCTTCATCACGCACTTCACCTGTGCAGGCTGGCCAATGACCTCGGTCAAAATCCGGTTTACCAATTCAGCCTCATCCTGCAGCTTTTTCATCAGAAAATCCATGTCGAACCCAAGAATCAAGGTTGAGCCTTCAACGGCCAATGGTTGTGATGAATTGAGCCAATTTTTGAGGTTGCGGTTTTGCTGACCGGCTCGGGCAAGAAATTCTCGCCAGGTTTTCCCCTTTATTAGGTCAAAGGCCGGGCCTGATGCTGCTGGTGATGTTTGGGTCGGTGGCGGTTGAGGAGCAGGTGGTGTTGTGGTGGTCGCTGCTGGCGCGGCCGTTGCCCGGGCAATAGTTGATGGGGAAGGCGCTGCCTGATGCAGGGTGGGTGAGATCGTAACCGCCGCTTCCGGAATCGATTCGAGAAAGGCGAGCTCCAGCGGTAGTTGAGGCTGCCAGCCGCTTGAAGCAGTCGAGGCAGCTTCGTTAAAGCGTTTAATCGCTTCAATTAGATCGTGGCGCGACCCTTTTTCCACCAAAATTGCCATGTCGTTTTTCTGCTCTGCGGTGACATCGAGTGGGGCATCCGCACCGGCCGTTTTGAGCAGCAGCAAATTTCTCAAAAAGGTGACCATTTGCCGCGAGAACTGTCGAGGATCCGCACCGGTGTTCAGGGCCTCGTGAATCACTTCGAGGCCGGCCGAGGTATCGCGATTTAAGATCGCCTCGCTCAAGGTGGCGATTGAGGCGCTTGAGGCGGTGCCTAATACCGCCTGGGCCCGTTCAACGGTAATCAGCTCATCCGGAGAGCCCACCAGCTGATCGAGCAAGCTTTCTGAATCGCGCAGGCTGCCGGCCCCGTGCTGGGCCACCAGCTCAAGGACCCCCTCTTCGACGCGCAAGTTTTCTTTCTCGACCAGCCAGGTCAGCCGGCCGATAATTTCCTGTGTCGTGAGCAGGCGAAAATTAAACTGCTGACAGCGCGACTTTATCGTCATGGGCACTTTGTGCTCTTCCGTGGTGGCCAGCACAAATTTGGCGTGAGGGGGTGGCTCTTCAAGCGTTTTTAGAAGGGCGTTAAAGGCGGCCGTCGACAGCATGTGCACTTCATCGATGATGTAAACCTTAAATTGCCCGTCGTTGGGGGCAAAGTTGATTTTGTCGCGCAAATCGCGAATATCATCCACACCGGTGTTGGAGGCGGCGTCGATTTCGATCAAATCCATGAAGCGCCCTTCGTTTATCGCCTGGCAGATGCGGCATTCGTCATCCGGCCGCTTTGCCGGGTCATCGTTGAGGCAGTTAACCGCTTTGGCCAACAAACGGGCCAAGGTGGTTTTTCCAGTGCCGCGCGGCCCACAAAAAAGGTAGGCATGGCCCACGCGATCAGCGGCCACGCTGTTTTGTAAAGTGCGGGTGACGTGCTCCTGGCCGATCACCTGATCAAAGCGAGCCGGCCGCCATTTGCGATAAAGTGCCTGAGACATAGCTTGATTATAAGGGAAAGTTTTCACAGCGGCGAGAGCTGTTTAACTTCACCGCTGCCGTTCAGAGCACGCGTGGACCTTCTTCATAGAGATTCCTGGACCGCCGCCACAAACCCTTCCTCAAGTGGCGATAACGAACGGCCGGGTCTGGTAATCAATACCACATCCCACGGGAAATTGAGATCAACCACGTTTAATATGTTCATGCCGGTGGCCTGGGCAAACCGCTCAGGCACAAAAACGACCGTATCCCCATAGTCAAACATATTTTGAGCGACAGCGAGTGGTGCGCGGACCATCGGCCGGACTGAGGGTGATAGCTCCCGCACGCTGCTGATGTGAGCCTCAAAAGCGTTTCCCCAGCGAGGCAAAACAACGCGATACTCCCACAAATCATTGATCGTCAATTCTTCTATTTGCTCGAGGGGATGGTCATCAGCGACCCCGGCAATCATCCGATCTTCGATGCGCAATAAAATGTCTACCTGGCGGATCAGCTGTGGAAATGTGGCTGTAAAAACCAGGTCAAGAACGCCGTCCTGAAGCTGCTGAACCAAATTGGAAGAGTGGCTTGTTTCGATAAACAGCTCAGCCTGTGGATAGCGCCGGCTAAAGCGATCAACCACCAGCGGCATGAGGGACGTGGCCACCGATACTGGACTGCCCACGGAGAGGCGGCCGGCAAACCCCTGCTGCGCCACTCGAATCGCTTCCCATCCCGCTTCCAAAATGCCCAAAATGCGTTCCGCATACGGCAGCAGCGTTTGCCCCACAGGGGTTAACTGCACCGGTCGGGTTTGCCGCTGGAACAGCTGTCCGTTGAGAGATTGTTCCAGCTGCTGGATGCGGGCGCTTAACGAGGGTTGGGCCAGGTTGAGCCGCTCTGCAGCCTGCGTGAAGCTGCCTGACTGTACCACCGCCACAAACGCCTCTATTTGCCGTAGATCAAGCTGTTTTGGTTGATTCATGTTCTTTTCCTGCTTTGATAGCACTTTAATCCTGAAGGACTAAACCGGGATCAATATCGAAAACTTCTATGATAGCTATCGATATTATCGCCTTGATTGATGATATAGGCAATGTTACCTTTTCTAGGGGGATAAAAACCTTTGCAGGAGAAAGTCTATGGCCTTATTGGCTGGGGGAGTTCACCCAACAACTCAAAAGCTGGCTGAGCATGATCGGCGCCGAGGATTGACGGTCATTTTAACCACGATATTTTTAATTCAGGCCGGATTTTTTTTAATTATTCCCCTTTTATCGGTTCATTTTGTCGACGGATTGGGTTGGGCGGCCGCCTTTTTGGGGATGGTGTTAGCGGTTCGCCAATTTACCCAGCAGGGATTAACGATGTTTGGCGGGGCATTGGCCGATCGTTGGGGAGCCAAGCCGCTGATTTTGACCGGCGTGCTGGTGCGAGCGTTGAGCTTCATGGTAATGGGCACGGCCGATAGCAAAACGCTGCTGCTCTTAAGCGGCATCCTCGTCGCTCTGGGAGGTGCTCTCTTTGATGCCCCCATTCGGGCGTCGATTGCGGCGCTGGCCCGGCCGGAGGAGATGCAAGATTATTACGCGCGGGTCGGAATCGCTCGCAATTTAGCCCAGATGATCGGTCCGGCCGTAGGCGCTTTTTTAATCGGCTTCAATTTTCAATCGGTCGGGTTTGGGGCGGCCGGCTTCTTCATGCTGACTTTCCTGGCCGTCTGGTGGGGAGTCCCCTCGATTTCTGGTGCCCTGCTCGATGACAATGAGGGGGGCGGTAATCGGACTGTTATTGACCGCTTGAAGCTTGTCTTTACCGATCGACCTTATGTGCTGTTTACCGCCCTATCAATTGGGTTTTGGTTTATGTGGGTGCAGCTGGCGCTGTCGCTTCCACTGGCCGCCAAAGCGTTGAGCGGCAGCAACAGCGGTGTGGGCGCATTTTTGACGGTCAACTCCTTGATTGCCGTCTCGCTGCAGTTCCCGACAATTTGGGTGATTCGCCGCTACTTTAAACCCCAGCAGGCGCTGTTTGCCGGAACCGCCATTACGGCGATCGGTCTGGGCACCGTGGCCTTTGCCCAAAAGATGCCTCATCTTTATTTTTCAGCCTTTTTATTCTCGCTGGGTGTTGTTTTGGTGATGCCCAACATGCAAACGGTCGCGGCCGTGATGGCGGATGCGTCCTCCCGTGGGGCATATCTTGGCTTTAATGCCCTGGCCCTGGCTTTAGGCGGTGGATTGGGCAACATGGTTGGAGGTGCGCTGCTCGATCTGGCGGAAACGTTTGCCATGCAAAGCTTGCCTTGGCTAATTTTTTGTGGGTTGGGCGGGTTGACCGCTTTTGGTCTGTGGTGGTTCCAGCGCACCCATCCTATGGGCCAAGTGGCATCATCGGTATAATAAGGTTAAAGAAGTGATTGAGTATTGGATTTGCATCGGGAAAACATCATGATTTCAAAAAAGCGCTCTACCCCGGCGGTCATCGTCCGCACCATCAACAGCCGCCAACAAAATGTCGATCTGGACCGCATGGTGCCGGTTCCGGCCGATCACTTTTCGTTGGAAGAGCTGACATGGGTGTACAACAAGGCCCGCATCGACTACCTGATTCCCATGCCCATGGCGACCCATCGTCTGCAAGAATATATTTCAGCGTATGATATTGCCCTCAATCATTCTTGCGTCATGTTAGACACAATTTTGTCTGAACCGGTTGGGCTGGGGCTTCTGGGGCTGCGGAGCAAGCGCGCCTGGATTTCTCGCTTTGGGCTGGTGCCGCTGGTGCGCGGGCAGGGGTTGGGTTCGGCCATGATGGCTCAATTAATTGAAACGGCCGATCAGCGGGGTGCGGAAACCATTTTGTTGGAGCTCATTCAGGAAAACCGCTCGGGATTTCGTTTGGCCGAACAGTTTGATTTTAATCCGCTGCGGGAACTCATCGTCGCTCGCCGGCCACCCGACTTAAATCGCTCGATTACGTTGGATCCGGCCGCTCAGATCGAAGAAGAATCCGGTTTAGAGGCCCTCAGGTGGCTTAATGGCCGAAACGATCAGCCGAGCTGGCTTAATGAGACGGAGACTTTTATCACGCTGGAACCGGCCGGACTGCACAGCCTGTCCTGGAAACATCCGGATGGCCGGGCCGGATGGGCCGTGTACGAAAGTGATCGATATCAATTTAAACGGGTCACGGTGGGGGTAGAGTCGGGGGATGAAGCGGCGGTCACCGCTCAGGTGTTGAACGCCCTGCATTTACGCTACCCGCGCAAGGATGCGGTTATTGAAGATATGCCGCTGGATGATCCGCGTTGGGCGGGGTATCAGGCGGCCGGATATTTTGAAACGTTTCGGCGGATTGAGCTGAAAAAAGACCAGAGACCGGAGACGAGAGAATAAGCGTTACTTTCTCTGGTCTCTCGTCTCTGGTCTATAAAATTATTTCTCTAACCAGAGCCACATCTTTTGAAATTTGGGCTTTGAGGTGATCGAGGCCGTCAAACTTTTTCTCCGGCCGGATGCGAGCGATAAACTCCAGCGTGATTTCCTGGCCGTATAAATCCCCGTCAAAATCGAGTAAATGGGGCTCAACCCGCAGATTTTGCCCATCAACCGTTGGCCG
>JASJCR010000008.1 GCA_030065875.1 Ardenticatenaceae bacterium
GAGATACCGGCCGATATTGTGTATCAGGATGAAGCCGTCACCGCTTTTCGGGATATTAATCCCCAGGCTCCCACCCATATTTTGATCGTACCCAACAAAGAAATTCCGACCGTCAATGATGTGACCCCGGAAGATGAGGCCACCGTGGGCCGCATGTTTACGGCCGCCGCCAAAATCGCCCACCAGGAGGGGATCGCCTCCTCCGGCTATCGCCTGATTGTCAACTGCAATGAAGACGGGGGACAGGAAGTTTTTCACTTGCACATGCACATCATGGGCGGCCGTCGTTTGGGGCCCATGCTGTTAAAATGATCAATGGTCAATTGTCAATTATCAATGGTCAATGATCATTGACCATTAACGATTAATTATTGATTATTTCCATGGCTAAACGCTCCCTTTTAATCGTCCTCCTCCTGCTTCTGGCCTGCCAGCTGCCTCAGGCGGCTGCTCCGCCAACGCCAACCTCTCCTCCTTCAACGGCACCTGCCCCGCAGGCGACCCCGCAGCAAACCGTGCCGCCTTTTCAAACCGCTGAGCCTCCGGAAGTCATCACCCTGCCGGAGGTCGAGCCGTGGCCGGACTGGTCTTCAATCAGCCCCCAACCACCCCAAATTGAAAATCAGATTCGCTTTACGCCATCGCTTGATGCGCTCGTTAACCCGGCCGCCTTACCCGCTTTGGATGATGACCAGCGTCGTTTATTAATCGAGCAGGAAATGTTGATTTTGTCCGATCAGGCGGATGAACCGGCCGTTCTGCTCAACCGTCAGCTCGAGGCAGGTCAACCTTACTGGATTGGGGCAGACCAGGTCATTTGGCGTATGCAAACGATTCATACCCAGGCGCTGCGCACCGTTGAAGACGATCGGGTTGTTCCTCTCCTTGGTCAACTTTTGACTACTCTGGCGCAAACAACGGCCGCCCAATATTCAGCCGCCATCAGCGATGACGACCCCCTGACGGCCGCGGCCGCCCAGCGCAACCTGGCTTACCTGACCATCACCGCCTACCAGCTTGATGCCGGATTCCCCATTGATCCGCTGGTGCGAGATCTCGTCCAAAGCGAGCTCGATTTGATGGCTTTGGCGGGTGAATTTCAAAGTCCTTACAGCGGCCGGACGGTTAACTATGGGGCGTGGCAGACGCAGGAAAGCGCTTTAAAACGAGCGCAGCGGTGGTTAACCACGGTGCCCCTGGTTGATTTTGCTGCCGTGGATCCGCGGCTTCAGGGGCGGCAGCTGCAGCTGCTGTTTGAGGCGCTGGACCAGGACGGGGAAACGGCCGACCGATGGCGAAACCTCTACCAGCTCCACAATTATCTGGAAATGGGCGACGATCAGACGCTGCAATTTTGGCGTCGATTGCAGAAGGCACCAACCACCGACGTGGATTCTTTTGTGTTGACCATCGAGCAATTTAATGCGCCGCCCTTTTACCTGCTTCCCGTGCCCCAGGATTGGAGGCAGGCTGTTTTTAATCAGCTGATATTTAATCAGGTTGGGCTCTATACCGGCCCGCAGACGCTGGAGCCGTATACCCGTCTCGAAACGACCGTAGGGGAAGTGCGGCTGCGCCCGCGGCCGCTTGATTTGGCCCTGGTTTCGGGTGATGTGCTGGCGGCCCGACTGCTGGCTGAAAGCGGCGATGCCGCCTACGAGCGTTTTGCAGCCCAGGCTGCGGCCGCGCAAACCCAGCTTGTCGCTCTGCCGTACGATTTTGCCGGATGGCCACGCGTGGGTCTTTCTCCCATCCTTAACCAGGAGAATGAAGCCACGGCTCGCCAGCTGGAAATATGGCGGTTGGCCGTGGTCAATCAGCCGGATGGGTGGGTGCAGATTGCTCCGCCGGATGAAGTGATCCTTTATTTAGAGCCGGAACCGGAACTGTATGCTCACCTGGCGGCCGTGACGGCGCATTTGGGTCAGACGCTGATCCTGTACGAGATGATTGATGGCCCAACCGCGGCGGCCCTTGATCAGTTGAGCGTCGAACTGCGCTATTTGGCGCAGCTGGCCGGCCGCGAGCTCTCAGGTTATGCGCTGGTTGAAGAAGATCGGGCTCAGCTGGCCCGCTGGGTTGGTGCCCCCCCGGCGGGCAGCCTGCCCCGGCCGATACGCTTTTTTGATGGGGAGCCTGCGGGAATAATCAATGTCCAGGCGGCCGTTCCCCTCTTGATGATGGCCCCGATTGACGGTCAGCAGGTGATTGTCAGCGGCTGGACTTTTTTAGCTCGTCTGGAGTGATGATGCGGATTTATTGTTCGACCACAAATTGAAAGGTAAAAAAACCGGACACCAAAATCAATACGTCGTAAAAGACCACCAGGGAAACGGCGAAGCCGATTTCACTCCAGGCTGCATCGGGTCGGGAAACGAGCACTGCCGTCGCCGAAGCGGCGGCCAGCACAACCGGCAGGGTCAGGGGGAGCAGCAATACCGGCAGTAGGACATCTCTGGCGCGAGTTTGCACCGTCATGGCGGTGACCAACACCCCTGCTCCCACATACCCCACGGTGCCCAATAAAAGCACCCCCAAAACCGCCGGTTGGAGAAACGGCCGATTGGTAAAGATAAAGAAAAGAAAGAGCAGCAGGACCTCTAAAACGGCCGTAAAAATGGTGACCGAAATGACTTTCCCCACATAAATGGCCGCCCGATGGATCGGGGCAATTAACAAGCCGTCGAGGGCTTGATTTTCCTGTTCGCTGCCAATCGACCGGTTGAGGCCGAGGGTCCCGGCCAAAACAATCGTGACCCACAAAAGGCCACTGCCCACGTTGCGCACTGCCGCCAAATCTCCCTGTAAGGCCAAATTAAAGGTGATGACGGCCGCCAATGAGAAAAAGAGCATCACGCTGACGGTCCGGCCGGTATTCCGCTCAAGCCGCAAATCTTTCCAGACAATCGTGGCCACGCTTTGCCAAAAAGGGAGATTCATGCGCCGATTTGCTCCCGATAAAAATTCAGAAAATCCTCTTCAGCGACGTTTTCCTGCCGTATTTCGCCCACCAGACGCCCTTTATGCAGGACGACCACTCGGTTTGCCAGCCGCCAGCCGTGCAGAAGATCGTGGGTAATCAGCAGAATCGTGCGCCCTTCGCTGTGTAGGTTAACGAGCATCTGGTCGAGCGTTTCGATCGCTGACTGATCCAAACCGGTATAAGGCTCATCCAGCAGCAAAATATCAGGCTCGTGGATCGTGCCGCGGGCAATGGTCAACCGTTGGGTCATCCCGCGCGAGAAGGTGCGCACAAAGTCATGACGGCGGCCGTATAGACCGACCGCTCTCAAGGCGGTTTCAGCCCGTTTTTCCGGTGAATCAAGTTGATAAAGTCGGGCAAAAAAAAGTAAGTTGTCGAGGGCGGATAACTCCCCATAAAGGAGCGATTGATGGGAGATGTATCCGAGATGGCGGCGTACGCGGCCGGCCTGCTCCGGTAACGACCAGCCACCGATTGAAATCTCCCCGGCCGAAGGCTTGATTAATGAGGCCAGAATGCGCATTAACGTACTTTTCCCGGCCCCGTTCGGCCCCACAAGCGTTACAAATTCACCTTCCTGTACCTGTAGATTAACGCCCCGCAAGACCGGCACCAGGCCGTAGGTTTTGGTGAGTTTGGAGAGGGAGATCATTTAGGTTCTAGGTGTTGGGTGATGGGTGTTGGGAAGTCCTGAGTGCTAAGTGCTAAGTTCAAAGTACGGATCACTCAGGACACGGCACTCAGGACTTAGCACTCAGCACTTTCATGGTTCTGGAGTGCTTTCCATTTCCATATGTGCCACTCCAAGCAAGCCACCGCCGATTTTTAGGGCCAACTCCTGCTCGGCTGTGCCGTTGATGTCATAAGCATTGATGAGAAACTCGGCCGGTGGCGTGGGGGTCGGGGCTCGGGGGGCCAGGAGAATCGGTTCTCCTTCAATCACCACCGTTTGGGTGGGAAGCGGGGTGGGGGTGGGTGGTGGCATGGGGAAAAAGCCGTGCCACGGCCGACTTTCATTGCTGACAATCTGACAGTAGAAGCTGCCAAAATCCCGGCAGTTAAAAACCCCGTAAGCGACCTGATCGTTATCGATTACCTGGACGAGGTGATACTCATTGCTGTTAAATTGAGTTGATTCCAACAAATTGTAGTTGACATCACAGGCGGGCAGCGCCGATACCGCCCCCAGGACCGTGGCCACGCGCAAGGCGGTGAACAGCCGATCAGAATCATCTCCTAATTTAATGCGAAGCACCCGTGAGAACAGACGGAATATCCATAAAAGCACCAACCCCAGTGCGGCAATGTAAAAAAGGAGCGGAGCCCCCTCATTGTAAACACGAAACAGCCAAAAGGGGCCGGCCATATTTCCTGAGACAAAGCGGGTGCGCCATAAATAGCCGTAAAGGCCAAATATTAAAACCAGGATATTGCCGGAATAAACTAAAAACGACAAAATTCGGGCAAGTATTGACATAAAGTTAATTTACGATGGGGGTGGTCATGCTGTTGAGTGGAAATGAAATGTAAAATGTGCTTCCCTGGTTCTGGGCGCTTTCAAACCACGCCTGCCCCCCATGCCTTTCGGCCACGGTTCGCACAATCGCCAAACCCAGGCCGGATCCTTTGACCTGTCTGGTGAGCGTTTTACCCCGCACAAACTTCTCATATAAATTGCTTTGATCCTTGAGAGGAATTCCAGGCCCGCGATCGCTGACGCTGACCACAACTTCGCGATCGGTTAACTCGGTTTTGAGGGTGATTTCGCCGCTGTTTGGCGCGTACTTAATCGCATTGCTGACCAGATTGGCGATCGCCTGCTGGACCAGAGCATAATCCAGCTGCAGTTGGGGAATTTTCCCTTCCGATTCGAAGGTCAGCCGCACCCCGTTGGCCTCGGCCAGCGGCTGATAATCGTTGAGGATTACCTGTAAAATTTCAGACAAAAAGACGGGGGAACGCATGAGCTCCAAACCAGCCTCCAGCCGGCCAAGATCGAGGAGGTTTTTAACCAGGGCGTTCATTTGTTCGATGCCGTTTTGGATTTTGTAGACGTACTCCATCTGCTTGTCGTTCAAATCCCCGGCCATGGGCAGCATGCTTACAAAGCCGGTCATGTAGGTCAGCGGACTGCGTAAATCATGAGAGACCATCTGCACAAAATTTGACTTCATTTCGTCCAATTCTTTCATATAGGTGATATCGTGCAAAACCGCTACCCGCCCCTGAATTTGCCCGTCAGAAATGGTGATGGCGGAGGCGCTGGCGGAATAGGTTTTGCCGCCGGCCAGGGCGATTTCGGCCGAATGGACGGTTGAATCCCGGGCGGTTAAGATGTTGACCAACTCCGGCTGTTTGATAATGTCTGCCACCCGCCGGCCGCGGACCATTTTGCTTTTCAAGCCAAACGCCTTTTCCATGGCCGGATTTAACAGGGCGATGCGATTGGTTGAATCGGTGACGATGACCGCGTTGTCGGTGCTTTCCAGCACGGCCAACAGCCGCCGGCGGCCGCCTTCCGCATTGGCAAACAGGTGTACATTTTCCAGCAAAACCGATGCTTGCCCGGCCAGGGTGCGCAGCAGGCGCAGCTCGCTTTCATCAAATTCGTGGGGCTGCCGATAGGTCAACCAGAGCACTCCGTTAAAGCGATTTTGTGAAATTAAACCGATAGCCACTGCCGATCTAAACGGCACATCTTCATGGGGCAGCATTTCAAACTGGGTCCGAACCGCTGCTTCATTGGGCAAAATCAGCTCTCGTTTTTGCTGAATATGACGCATGATGACCCGGTCATAGGCGGCCATGCGCTCGGCGGCCGGGCCGGCTCCATACGTCAACGGCAGACGGCCGCTGGGATTCACCACGGCGATCCGCGCTCCGGAAGCCCCGGTTCCGCGAACCGCCCCACGGAGCAGGGGCAGGGCCCCTTCGCTGAGTCGATTCAGGCTGGCGGAAACATTTTGGCTGACGTCCAGCAGCAAAGATAGCTCTCCCAGACGCGCGCTCAAGGTGCGCTGCATGCGCTCAAAGGCGATCCCCAATTCACCAACCTCATCAAAGCCAAACGCCTGCGGATCAATGGGGGTGTAATCCCCCTCGATCATGTTGCGGGCCGCAGAAAGAAGATTGTTGAGCGGCTGGGTGACCTCTCGGCTGAGATACACCAGGAAAAAGACAAAAACCACGGTGGCGATGGTGGCCAGCAGTAAAAACGGCTCGCCAATATCAACCGCCTGTTCCAACACAACTTTGTATGGCACGATCACCACGATCGTCCACATATTATCGAGATTAAATTCTTCGTAAATTAAATGCCGCGTGCTGTCCGGCCCGACTCCCTCATACGCCCGGCCGAGGAGATCGAGGTTGTTTACCAGGCGGATGCCCTCGGGATCTTGTTTCCAGGGGGTTTGCAGCAGCGTGGGATCCGGGTGGGCGATGACAATATCCCGATTATCGATGATAAATCCGGACCCCTGCAGCGCGGTGCCCTCCAAGACGCGGGTTAACTCGCTCAGCGAGGATTCATTGATGCGGCCGATCAGGGCCAGAGGAGAATTTTCATCCCGGCCGGGAATCATCGTCACAAAGGAGATTGTACTTTGGCCGTCAGCTGTTTCTTCAGAAGGGGTCACCACCGGCGCTCCTTCGGCCGCCAGCGACTGATCGATAAACAGTTTTTCCTGGTTGCTCAACGTTAACGGTGAGTCACTTTCGGGGAATGCCGCGATGACCGCCTGCGGTTGATCGGGATCGGCCGCGTCGACAACCATCACCCGGCGGAAAAAATTCCCGGTCCGGTGTAACCGCTCCAGGCTGTCAACCACCACCGCGCCATCCTCACTTTGCAAGTCGGGGATGCTGCTGTACTGGCGCAAAATATTGGAGCGAATATCCCGAAATTCTCCAATTCGCTGATTAACCCCGCTGACCGTGTGGGCCATTTGTTCCACGATGAGATTGCGGGCTACGTAAATTGATACGTTAAAAACGAGAAACCCCAGACCCAGAATAAGCACCACGGAGTAAATTAGGAAGCGGCTGATGAGGCGTCGGGTGAGGGTGCGGCTCAACCAGGGAACATCTTCCGCCTTTTCCGCGGTTGGATTAAGAAAAGGGAGGCCAAAGGCCAAAAGCCAGCCGATTAAGCTGGCCAAAGCCCCTTCGATTAACGCCGGGAGCCACTGGTTGCGGGCGATGGTCACCCCAAAATCGAGGGCCACCAGTGATTCAACTTCGCGGGGGATATAAACTCCGGCCGACCAGCCGCTCAGCAATGGCACGATTATCAGATAGGTCAAAATGCCGATGATCAGCGGCTGTCGCAGTAAGCGATAGACGGGGCCGCGATAGCGCTGATGAACCGACCACGAGATAATAATGGCTATGATTGCATAGATAAATGGATCATAAATAGAGCCGCTTTGCCACAGGCCGCGGCTCAAACCGCTGGCGAACCCTACCAGGGCGGCCGGTCCGGCCGGCAATCCCAGGGCGGCAATGATCAAGGGGATGCCTGCCAGCAGGTGGAGCAGGCGCACCGACATTTCGTTTTGATCGATGAGGGGTAAAATATTAAGAGAAGGTAAGGGGAAAATCATGAGCTGGGCCAGCACAAAGGCAGCCAGCATCAGCCCGGCCGTTGTCAGCCACTGCTGTCTGGATACTGCTGTCCAGCGACGGCCATACTGCCAGGTGAATAAAAACGCCAGTCCAGCCAGCGCCAGCCACACCGCTAAACCGATTGGTCTAGGGGGGAATTCCAGTAGAGGAGCACTCTGTGCCCCCCAAAGCTCAAAATCCATTTCGTCTTACCTGGGCATTAGGAGCCTGCCCCGTGCCCGATTCGTAGACATAATACAGTGAAATATGATAGCATGACGGGGTTTTGCTGGCAATGGACTTTTGACCCATAATACAAGCCGCTGACCTTGATGAATTGCTCTTTCACTATGACAAAATAGCCATTGGCAAATTGATGAAGGTTAGGGTAGCGATATGTTTAGACGTTTATTTAGTCGAAAAAAAGATCCCAAACTGTTTGTGATCGGCCTGGATTGTGCGCCACCAGAACTTCTATTTGATCAATGGCGACATGAGCTTCCGCATCTTGGCCGGTTAATGGATCGCGGGATTTTGTATGAAATGATGAGCTGTACACCGGCGATCACCGTCCCTGCGTGGAGCGTCATGACCAGCAGCAAGGACCCCGGAACGCTGGGGTTTTATGGGTTCCGCAACCGGCGCGATCACAGCTACGACAACCGCTATATTGCCACCAGTCAGGCGGTCAAAGAGAAGCGGGTATGGCAGATTTTGGACGAGGCGGGGAAAAAATCCATCATTTTGGGGGTTCCTCAAACCTATCCGATTCAGCCGCTCAAAAATGGGCACGTGATTTCGAGTTTTTTAACCCCCAACACAACCAGTCCCCGTATTCAATGGACCCATCCGGCCGCCCTGCGACAGGAGATCGAAGAGTTGCTGGCCCCGGAAATTTATGACGTCGATGTGCCCCAATTTCGGACAGACGACAAAGATTTTCTGCTGCAGCAGCTGCATGACATGACCCGCAAGCGGTTTAAACTTCTCCGTTATCTAATGGAAAAGAAACCTTGGGAGTTTTTCATGTTTGTAGAGATGGGTACCGATCGAATTAATCATGCCCTGTGGGGCAGTCACGATCCTACCCACCGCAAATATGACCCAGAGGGCCCGTACGTCCACGCCATTCGGGATTATTATTTAATGCTCGATCGGGAAATTGGGTCGCTTCTCGAGCGTTTGCCCCCTGAAGCACACGTGATGGTTGTATCGGATCACGGTGCAAAAAAGATGGACGGTGGCATCTGCATCAACGAGTGGCTGATTGGCGAAGGGTATTTAACTTTAAAAGAAACTCCCCCGGCCGACCGGCTGACCCCCTTGGATAAATTGAGCATCGACTGGTCGAAGACAACCGTATGGGGAGATGGCGGGTATTACGCCCGAATTTGGCTGAATTTGGCCGGCCGCGAACTACAGGGGGCCATCCCCGCTGAGGAGTATGAAGCGTTTCGCGACCGTCTGGCTGAACATATCAAATCAATTCCGGGGCCGGACGGCCGGCCGCTCAACACGCGCGTCTTTAAACCCGAAGCGATTTATCAAAAGGTAAAAAATGTTGCGCCGGATTTGCTGGTTTACTTTGACGATTTGGCCTGGCGTTCGGTAGGAACGCTTGGGCATGGCGATTTGTACACCTTTGAAAACGACACCGGCCCGGATGACGCCAATCATGCGGAAAACGGGGTGCTGATTTATTCTCCTCCGGCGAACGAGGCGTCGTTGGGTGGTCAAATGCTCGGGCAGGTTGGTATCATGGACTTTGCTCCCACAGTCCTTTCGCTGCTCGAGGTGCCCATTCCGGATGATATGCAGGGCAAGGTCATCAATTTTGTAGACGATAGACAAGAGACGAGAGAATAGAGAGAGATGGAAGAAGGGTATACAGGTCAGGAAGCGCAAAGGGTTGGCCGTCGGCCGGTTTGGGTCTGGCTGATCATATTGGTTTTGCTGGGTATTGTGGCTCTCCTCGGTTGGGGGCTGGTGCAAAATTCAGCTGGCCGGCCGGAGGTTGGCGATCCGCTGCCTGATTTTGAGCTAACTTTATATGATGGGTACGGCTATGAAGGGCGTCAAACGATCGATGAGGCCGATTTAAGCGGCAAGGTTGTCGTTCTGAATTTCTGGGCCTCCTGGTGTGTGGAGTGCACCTATGAAGCGGCCGATCTGGAGGCGATTTGGCAAAGCTATCCTCAGGATGAAGTGGTGGTTCTGGGCGTGGCTTATATTGATGAGGAAGGGCCATCGCTGGACTTCTTGGAAAGATTTGCCTTGTCTTATCCCAATGGGGCCGACCTTGGCTCAACTTTATCAGAAGATAAATACTTTATCACCGGCGTCCCGGAAACCTTTATCTTTGGGCCTGACGGCACGCTTATCGAAGCGTATATTGGCCCGGTTGAAGAAAATGAGCTGCGGGCGGTGATTGACCCGCTGTTAAGATAGCTTTTAGCTTATTAGCGCGGCCCTGCGGGCCTCTCAGCTCGGGGCTACGCCCCTTTCAGCCATCAGCTAAACGCTGAGAGGTGCGGAGCACCGAGCTAGCAAGCTGCCGGCCGCGCAGCAGTTTACCAAGGGTAACACATATGTTTGATCAAATTGCCAAAGTTGTGGCGCGTTTTGAAGAAATTGAGCGTCAGATGGTCGATCCCCAAATTACCTCCGACCATCGAAAATTGACCGAGCTGGCTCAGGAGCGGTCAGATTTAAAGCCTCTTTTTGATGCTCATAACCGATATCTTCAGGTTGTGGCTGATATGGCCGACGCCAACGAGATGATTCAGCTGGAAACCGAGCGCGAGATGATCCAGTTTATGAATGACGAGCTGAAGGCGCTTGAAAGTGAAAAGGAAACGCTGGAATTTCAGATGCGCCGTTTGCTGGTGCCCAAAGATCCGCGCGACAACAAGAGCGTTTACATTGAAATTCGGGCCGGCGCGGGCGGCGATGAGGCGGCCATTTTTGCGGCCGATTTGCTGCGCATGTATATGCGTTATGCCGAGACCCGCGGATGGAAACCGTACATCATGGATGAAAATTTTATCGGATTGGGGGGCTACAAAGAAGTCATTGTGGCGGTCAAAGGCGCAGGCGCTTACTCCCGACTCAAATATGAAAGCGGCGTTCATCGCGTGCAGCGGGTACCGGTTACCGAATCGCAGGGAAGGATTCATACCAGCACGGCAACTGTGGCCGTGATGCCCGAAATTGATAATGTGGAAGTGTCTTTGAACATGAACGATTTGGAGATCACGGCCACGTTTTCTTCCGGTCCGGGTGGTCAGCACATGCAAAAAAACGCCACGGCCGCGCGCGTGGTTCACAAGCCATCCGGCATCATGGTCAAAGTGCAGTCTGAGCGTAGCCTGACGCAAAACAAGCAGCTGGCGTTTCAAATTATTCAAGCGCGGCTGCAGGAAATGGAAGAAGCGGCCCAAAATGCGGAGGTCGCGGCCGAGCGCAAATCGCAGGTGGGTACCGGCGAGCGGTCAGAAAAAATTCGCACCTATAACTATCCACAAAGTCGGGTAACCGATCATCGTCTGGGGTATTCCAGCTATAATTTGAGTGCCGTCATCGATGGGGATCTCGATCAATTTATCGACCGGCTGATTATTGCCGATGAAACCGAGAAGCTGGCCGCCGCAGGGCTTTAATGGTTGCAATTCATAGATTGTTTTAGCCGCGGACGGCACGGATTCTCCCGGAACCTGTCCTGAGCGCAGTCGATGGGTTAAAGAGAAGAATCAGAACCAATCGGTGAAATCCGCAGCTGGTTTCTAAAATAACTAATCACGATCTACCTAAGGGACAACCCGGTTACACATTAGGAGAAGAGCATGTCAAATCAAGTGGCTTTTGAGCCAAGAGGCCGTTATTTTGAACAATTTAATCTTGGCGACAAAGTGGTGACCCAGGCCCGCACGATTTCTGAGAGTGATATCGTGACCTTTGCCGGTCTTTCCGGCGATTTTAACCAGATACACACCGACGCGGTTTATGCGGCCGAAGAGCAGTTTGGCCAACGGATCGCCCACGGGTTGCTGATCCAGTCGATTGCCACCGGCTTATCGGTTCTAACCGGGTTTATAGAAGGGACGGTCATCGCCTTTCGGGAATTAACCTGCAAATTTAGCGCTCCGGTGTTTATTGGCGATACCATTCACGTGGTGCTGGAGATTGTGGAGCTTAAGGCCCTGCCGCGGTTAGGTGGCGGGAATGCCGTGATGAAGTGGACGGTTGTCAATCAGGATGGCAAGGTGGTTCAGCGGGGAACGTGGACCATGCTGGTTAAAAGCCTGCCAAAATAGTTAAAAGTTTGCAAAAAAAATCCGCAGATTACGCAGATGGCTGCAGATTTTTCACTTTAATCTGCGAAATCTGTGGACAAAGAATTTTTGAACAGTTATTGCATATCATTTAAATACTTTCCAAATAATCAAAAAAGATCGCCCATCTCTGAGCGATCTTTTTGATGGTGGTGCTGCGGCACCGTTTTTGTTGAGAACTCGACGCTAAGCGTTGAACTACAGCCTCGAATTTCGGGTGGCAGCCAGTCTAACTCCCCAAATTAACCCGATAATAAAGGCCAGTAAAATCAGAATCAATAAACCTTCAAAGGTAATTGTGACAAACATATAAACCTCCTCTCTATACAACCCTTTAAACCCATTCACCACAAAAATCTTATCATGCGGTGGGTAAAGAGGAGGTCACAAGCCGGTTACGGAATTCTAACAGAAGTAACGCGCTTTGCGGTTGGATTTGGTTAAGTGTGGATCAGTTTAGGAGATCTGATTAGGATGATTGGCTTAAAAAGCGTTTAATTAATCGTGGCGGGTGTTTCCAACTCCATAGGTGCGTTTTGATTGGATCACTGCGGTCGTTGAGCACTTCATCCGTTTGAAAAGGGGTGGCCGGTAGGTCCTGAATGGTTGCTTCAAACAGGTAAAATTTATAGAAACTGGTTAGGCCGGGGTAGCTGGCGGATTTGCGTTCTTCTACGCCGATGATCGGCTCGGCCGTTGAAATTTCAAATTGATCGCTGGAGAGCCCTAATTCTTCGCATAGACAACGGACCGCTGCATGGCGAGGGTTTTCATTGCGCTGTATTTTCTCACTCGGAGGCCAATGCCGCTGCCGAACGCGATTATCATTCATCGTTTGTTCGAGCTCAATCAGAATATGGTTGCCAGACCGAATAATGACGGAGCTGACTTCAACCTGTCGCCTCAATGGATACACCTGGATTCTTGAATCCCCGGTTTGTAATTCTTGCCAAAGATTATGGACGGATTTGGCGGCCCCCTTTCCCCATAAGGTCAAATCGATCCCCTGCGACCAGAGGAGCTGGCTCAGCTGTTGTTTGGTTTTGGGAAATACAAAATGGTTGCTTTTATGGTGGTCTTTTCTTGTTTTTGCGAGTTTATATTCGTACATTTTGTTTGGGTTATCTCCCCAAACTGTAATCAGCAAGAGAAGTGACCCAATCAGTAAGGCAGCAAACATTGGCGCCTCCTTCGACAATATAAAAATTTCACCGGCCGTTTAAGGCTAAATGAAATGGCATAGGCAGATGCCATAATAAGATTATCTTAGCATGAATTTGGAAAATCAGACGTCACAGAAAAAACACAAAATGATAACAGAAATAACAACGTGGTTATTCATTACTGAGCTGGTATCCATACCCGGCCACCGTCACCAGAAAACGAGGGTGTTTAGAATCTGGTTCAAGTTTGCGTCTCAGCCGGTAAATATTGGTTTTTAATGGCTGGTCAGCCTCTTTGTCAGACCAAACCGCTTCTTTGATTTCCTGATTACTGATCGGTTCCCCCAGCCGCTCATAAAGCAAAAGAAAAATTTGCATTTCGGTTGGGGTCAGTGGTTTTTCCAGTGGTTTGCCAAAAATTAATATGCGTCTAAATTGTCGATCATAATAGAGCGGCTCATCCCAAACCGCTTTTTGCCGCTGGATAAACCGGGCAAATAGGGTAGAAAACAGGCGATAATGACGTCCCTCTTCCTGCAAAATGCCTTTTGTCAGCAGCTGCTGAATGACAGTTCGATTTTCAATGATCTGTTTTACTTCGGTAGCTACATAGGTTAACAGACGCTGTTCTTCAACCGCTAGACTGTCCCATATTTTTTGACTCTCGCTTTTGATCTGTGGCAGATCAAAAAGGGGGTCGAGGTCCCTTTTTAGCTGACCTTTTAAGCATATTTGGCTATTGAGTGCTGCAGCCGTGGCGGCGCGCAGCAACCCGCTGTGTCCGCCCGTCACCTCAAACAACACTTCCTGCTGTTTGGCTGATAACGATTTATTTTGCCGCTGAGCGACCCGCTGCATCATCTCGAAGGCATCGCTTGCCTGATAAGGCTTTAACCCTATTTGATTGGCTGTTAGCAGCTCGCTAAACTCTTCGCGGGCGCGGTCCGGAGGAGCCAACTGGTCAAGCGGTTGGCGGGAAAAGACAAAGAAGGCCAACCGGTATTTATAATCTTCTCGCAAGCCCCGCAGGTTGGCGAACAAGCGTTCATCAGCCGCCTGGAACACATCTCCAAACTGGTCAAAAAGAAAAATTAGTTTGCGTTCTGGATCGGCCGTCATCAAAGTGCGAACCGCTTTTTTAAAAAAGCGCTGGGAGATGAGCTGATCTGACCCGGCCGCCAATAATTGATCGTGATAGCTTTCAATCTGGCGGATTTTTTCTGTGGGAAGCCATCGTTCGGCGCTTTGTTCAAGCAGCAGTTCAAACTGCTCTAATATCAAGCTAAAAATACTGCGAGCTGAAAAATCGGCCGCAAAATGAAAGTTCACGCGCAAAAAAATGAGCGGTTGATCGCCCAAATAATGACTTTGCACCGCTGGATCGAGAAGATGATTAAATAAATTTGATTTGCCTACACCGCTGACACCAATGATGGCTGCGGATTCGCCTGCCTGAGCGAAGCGCATTAAACATTCGGTTTCAGTTTGGCGAAACGAAAAAGGTCGCTGATTCATAAAGTTGATACGATTTGTTGAGTTGCTTTTTTTCTTTCCCACAGCCAGTTCGCCAGTCGACCGGCGGAATAAAGGGCCCGGATACGGGATTCACCTGCCTGAGAGGTTGATATCACCTCCCGCTTCAGGGTCATTATTTTTAAGGCATAAAAATACAGAGCCGCGTTATATTCGTCAAGAGCCGGATCGTGATCGTTAATGAGGGAGGCCTGTTGGCGGATTGCTGAAATGACTAATGCCGCCCGTTTAAATTGACGATTTTGGGCGATTTGACCATGCAGCGTAATGGGTGAGTTCAGCGTTGCGGCATGCAGAACCTGCTTCTCAAATTCGAGCCAGTTTCTTAACGGTTGGCCACGAATCATGCTGAACTTGAGCGCCGTTTCCAACTCGGCTGCATCGCGCAATGCCGGACCCCAACCGGTTCGTTGAAAATCAATTAGCCAGGTTCGCCCGTTGTCGACAAAAATGTTAAGGCCGTTTAAATCACCGTGGGTAATGGCCATAAAACGGCTGGTTGGTAGATAATCCCGCCCGTAAAGAAAGAAATAGAGCGGGTCCATCACTGTTTCGCACGCTCGCTGCGGGCAAAAGATCGAAATGAAGCGTTCATTAATGCGACGAACATTGGGTTGGTCATGGCGATCGTGATTAATCAGCTTTTCCATCGCAATTTCCAGCTTCGTTCGCCCTTTTGAGCCATCCAGCGCCAGCTGTTGTGTGTAACTCTCAAAAAGAGATGGATCACCGACCGACCACGGCCGTTTTCCAGCGTACCATAAATGACAGCTCTTTTGGAAAATTTGTCTGACTAAATCTCCTAAAAAGCCATCGCGAATAAGGGGATCGGCATAAACATCTGAAAAATGGCGCAGCGGCCGGTATTGACCCTGGCCGACAAACATAAATTTTGCTCCGGCAAGTTTGGTGGTGCGGGCCACAGAGCCGATTAAATGAGTGGTATACATCAAGCTGAACGGTTCGCTGTATTCCTGATAGTTGTCTACCTCTTTGAGAATATCATCACGCTGCCCGTATTTGACAACCACATGGGCCCCGAGGTGAATCGCCATGCCGTTTTCGTAATGGGGTTCAACCAGCACGACCCCAGATTTGCTTTGACCGGGATGAAGTCGCTTGAGGCGAATACTGGATTCGCGCAAAAACAGCCGGCGCAGGAGCTCTTCAAACGAAGTGATGTAATATTCTCTGAGGCGTGGATTGGTTAAATCAAAAAATCCCAGGTTTTTAACCAACTCTTCGGCCGTCAACCCATCCTCATAAGAAATTTGCAAATCGTGGTTGAGACGGACGACGTTGCGAAAAGTCGCGGAAACCAAATTTATCAGCTCGTCCGGCCGGCTGCGTTTACTAAAATGAACGACGTTGCCGGGCAGTTTGCCGTGATACGTCCACTCGTCAAAGGCGGTTATCATGATTTTTGCCAGCTCTTCATCGAGCGATTGGGCAAATTCGATCCCGCTGTTGTCCCAGGGGGCATTGTCGTCGTGCAGGCGAATATCTAAAATTATTAAATCGATTCGATTTTCTTTTAAAATTTCCTGAGCCGCGTCAGAATCATAAGCTTTAAAGACGGTATAACCTTCAGCTTCTAAAACTTGAGCCAGCGATTGACAGGCTCGTCTATCATTGTCGGTAAGCAAAATATTGCGCGATTCGCTCATGTGGTTTCCTCGGATATGGGTAAGGTAATCTTGATCAGCGTGCCCTGAGAGGTGGAATCCAGTAATTTGATCGTGCCGCCACATCGTTGAAATACAAATTGGGCGATGATCCCTCCCATTCCAAACCCGCTTTCCTGGGCGGACTTGGGGATATTTGCCTTGAGGAAGTGCGGTTTGATCCCCTCAGGGATGCCCGGGCCGTTGTCCTGGATAAAAATTTCGACAGCGGACGCACTGCGCGAGGTTGACACAGATAATTCCCCTGACCCCTTCATGGCCTGAATCGAATTTTTGACAATTTTTTCGATGCCAACTTCCAGAAGTTCGCGGTGGGTTTGAATTTCAACACCTGGGCAGCCAGGCTGAAATTTCAGCGGCGTGCCGTACGCCCGGCAGATATTGTAGACCATTTCTTCGATGGTCGGATCGATCAAAACGGAGTCCATTGGGGTAGATAATGAAGACGGCAGCCACTGTTGGGTGGGCAGGGCACTCATGGTTTCCGCCGCTTCCTCGATGTTTGATAACAGCTGGTGTACCTCTGGTTCCGCGTCGCGCAGATGATATTTTTCCAGCATGTAGAGATGATTTTTGATTTCCCAACTGCGCTGACAGGCGGTATGCCACCAGTTTGAACCAAAGAGGCCGTGCCAGGCCACCGCTTCAACGGCCGAAAATTCTTGCTGTTTGGTGGCGTTTTGAAACGCCAGGACAACCATATCCGACAGGACGATCAGGAGGGTGCGATCGTCTTCATTTAAACCGTCTAGATCCTGATGTTCGACATTGAGAACACCAATCGGCCGGCCGTTTTCTCGCAGGACAACCGCCAGCTCGGATCGCGTGCGGCGATGGTAGGGGGTCATAAAATGGTTGTCGAGGCTGACGTCCCCAACCAGCTTGGCATCGTTATCGCGCGCGGCCCAGGTGGTAATCCCCGGTCCGTTCAGCGGCATGCGGCCGTGGATTCGCTTCATTTCTTCCAGCTCCCCCTGAGGGGAAGTGGCGATAAACTCCAGATATTTACCGTTTTCATCTTCCCGCAGCATTTGCAGCGTGCCTAAATAGCTGCCGGTAGCCTGGGTCGCATCTTTGAGAATCGCCTGAAAGACAAGCTCCGGATCTTTGCCGGCGTGATTGATCATGTTTTGAGCGACTCGATTAAGGGTCCGAATTTGGCCAATTGCCCGAGCGTTGCGAATGGCAATATCGGCGCGCACCGCCAACTGCTCGATAAACGCTTCATCATGGGCGTCAAAAGCGCGCACCTGATCGCTTTTGAGGTGAATAATGCCCACGATTTCTTCACTGCGGCCGCGCCGAATCAAAGTAGCCAAAACCGAGCGGGTTGGGGTTTGATCGGTTACCAGATGCTTGAATGTGGGGTTGTGATGCAAATCGAGTATGCGTACGGTTTGCCGGTGTTTGGTAATCCACGACACGATGGCCTGTGTTACCGGCGATGCGCTGGGATCCTGCTCTTCGCGGAACCCCAGGCTGACGTGAAAGCGCCACTGCTGCCGGTCCCGCAAAATGATGTTGCCGCGTTCTGCACCGGTTAATGTTTGGGCTCGCTGCAAAATGCGGGTCCAGGTTTTCTGCTCCAAATTCCAATCGGTTTGCAAGTTAAGCGCTACCTCATCCCATATTTCCTGCTCAACCAGGGCACGGTTGTAAAGATAAGCGCGTTCCAGAGCGGCCGCGGCCAGGTTGGCGTACAGTCGCAGCTGGTAAATTTCTGTGTCTTTGTCCGCCGCACTCAGCCCGTCAACCTGAGCGTAATTCACAAAAAGAATGCCGATCGGTTCTTCACTGGTTTTGAGCCGCAAACCCAAAAACCCGTGGATGCCCATGTCGCGTAAATTTCGCTGCACGCGCGGGGAGAGCCGCTGAAACCCGGCCGGGTTCAGACAGTCGATTAAATCATTTCCCTGGCTCATATCGAGAATTGAATTTAAACGCGGCCGTTCAAACGTAGGCAGCACCATTTGCCCGCCGCCCAACCCCCAACCGGCTGATTTTTCCGGTTCAAACAGATCGGTGGCAAAATTATAAAAGCAGGTGAGTGCGCCATCAGCAAGCTGCGATATCTTGCTGACGTTACGCGTGATCGTTTCCAGCGCTTCATCGAGCTTGTAGACTCGGGCCAGCGCTTCCCCGGCCTCTTCCAGCCGCTGTTTTGAGCGGTTGAGAGTCTCCAACTGCTGGATGTATCTGGTATTTCCCATGGCGGCACTGGCCTCCAGGGTTAAGGAGCTGAGAATACTTTCATCTTCGATGGTAAATACGTTGGTGTGTTGGCGGCTGTATATTTCCAGGGACCCCAAAAGGTGCCCATCTCGAAAAATGGGAGCGATCACCGCAGACATTAATCCTTCTTGATTAAAGAAGTTTTGCTTGCTATCTGACAAATTGGTGATGGTGATCGGCTGGCCCTCCCGGATCGCTTCCCGGCCGACATATTCTTTTAGATCAACTTTGGCTGGGCGTAAAGGGTCGATTTTTGTCTTGAGGCCCCACTGCCCTTCAAGCGTCAACCGCGTTTCCTTTTCAACAAGCCATAAACACACTGCGTCAACCTCTAGAACTTCAGCCGTTCGCCGGCAAATCCGGCTCAGAAGCACGTCAAAATTTTGTTCGAGGCTCAGACTTTGGGTGATCCGAGACAGCGTTTTGAGCCGTCGTTGATATCGAGCGTGACGAATTGTGTTGGTGACCGGCATGGCGAATAAAGTCAGGGTGTTTAAATCCACAGACGTCAAAAGCGATCGCGAACCCCGTGCTTCGATGGCCACGTATATAATGCCCAGCAAGATTTGCTGGTCAAACATTGGCACGACCATCGATCGATGGTCGCTTGCTAGAAGCGGCGATTGCTCCGCCACCGCCTGAGCGGCCAGCCCCAAAGTTTTGACCTGCAGGAAATCCGGCCGGTTGGTGATTTCCATCTGTATCCCGTTTGACGTTTGGGTGCGGCTGTATACTCGAATCATGACGACCACGTCCGGCCCAAAGGTAGTGGCCAGATGATCAACGGCAAATTTTAATAAGGCTTTTTTATCTTTAGGCTGATTTAATCCCTGAAGGAAGGAGGGGAGATCGCCAAAGGGGTTGGGTGATAATCCCTTGATCGATTTGAGCTGCTCCATGCCGCTACTCCTTGAAGCAATGATGCGTTGAGGCGTGCAGTGGTGAATGTGGATGAAGGGCTGCCTACTGGTTCTCGATGTAGTATGTCACAAAATTGCGGCCGACCGGTCAACAATTGGTCACAATTCGGTAACGGAGGTCACGCGATGGTGCGCCTCACCGATTGGGCAGCGGCCAAATTTGCGTGCTGTCCAAAAAACCGCGAAACGGCCCCAGGGAGGGTTTGGGAGCCGGAAGTTCAAAAATAAAATTGTGGTGGTTGGTCGTGAAAGCTACTTGATAAAAGCGACCGCGAAATGTGACGGCCGTAATTGTACCATGAATGGGGATCCCATGGTCGGGATTATCTGAAGAAAGGGCGGTGGGGCGAATCAAAACGTCGACAGGGCCATTGCCCGGCTGATAAGAGAGATCGAACGCGCCGAGCGGCGTATCCAGGCGGCCGTTTTCAAGCCAGCGGCCGGGCACGATATTGGAAAACCCCAGGAAGCGGGCCACAAAGGGGGTGCGTGGTTCAGAAAACAGGATTTCTGGTGGAGAGAGCTGCTCAATTTGACCGTGATTCATGACCGCAATTTGATCGGCGATGGCAAACGCCTCACTCTGATCGTGGGTCACACTAATGGCGGTGACCCCAACCTGTTTTAAAATGAGCCGCAAATCAATCATCAGCTTTTCGCGCAGCGCCCGATCCAGGGAACCCAGAGGTTCATCTAAAAGAAGGAGGCGTGGCTGCGTGGCCAGCGAGCGGGCCAGAGCAACACGCTGCTGCTCACCCCCGGAGAGCTGGTCGATGGTGCGCTTTTCATAGCCGGTTAAGGCCACAAGCTCAAGCATTTCGGCCACTCGCCGGTCGATATCAGACATGCCGCGGATCAACAGCCCAAAGGCCACGTTGTCGAAGACATTTTTATGCGGGAAGAGGGCAAAATTTTGGAACATCATCCCAAAATCTCGTTCATGCGGCTGAACGGCCGGTGGCTGCCCATCAATGGTAAGGCGGCCGCTGTCGGCCGTTTCCAGCCCGGCAATTAAGCGCAGCAGGGTCGTTTTGCCACATCCTGATGGACCCAGCAAGCACAAAATATCTCCTTCTTTTACGGAAAAGGAGACATCGTTGACGGCGATCGTGTCGCCAAAGGTTTTTGTGAAGTGATGAACGGACAACATTGCTAATCGTCAATGGTCAATAATCAATGGTCAATGGTCAATGAACTGTACTTGACCGTTGATAATTGACCATTAGCAATTGATTATTTAAAACTCTCCTTCATCCCCGATTCTGAAGCGCTCGATCAGCAAGAAACCGGCTGTGCAAATCCCCATCAGCAGGGTGCTCATGGCCAGGGCTCGGCCGAAATTGAGACTCCCCGGCTGGCTGAGAAAGCGGGCGATGGCCACCGGCATCGTGGGAGAATTGGGGCGGGTTACAAAAACAGACGCGCCAAATTCACCCATGCTTATCGTGAAGGCAAAAACCGCGCCGACGAGCAGGGCGGAGCGAATCAGCGGCCAGATAATTTCCCGTGAGGCCTGCCAGGGGGAAGCGCCCAGCATAGCTGCCGCTTCCGGCAAAGAGGGAGGAATGCGGCGCAAGGCCGGTAAGACCGCCCGGATTACAAACGGCAGGGCCACGAGCGTATGGGCGATGGGCACGAGAATCAGGGAGCGCCTTAAATCAAACGGCGGCCGATTTAGAGCAATGATAAATCCGAATCCCAGGGTTACCGCTGAAGTGGCCAGCGGCAGCATCATGAGGGGATCAAGCCATTTTTTGAGCCCCGGCCACTGATCGCTGTGGCTCAGGAAAACGGCGCTCAACAATCCTAGAAGAACCGCCATAACCATGGTCACGAGGGCGATCCCAGCGGAGTTGACGGCCGCCCAGATTGGGGGAACAAAGAAAATCGAGTTGCGGTCGTTGACAAACAGCTGCGTATAATAAAGAAGTGAATAGCCGCTGTCGGTTTGCAGGGAGCGCATAATCAGGGCCAGCAAGGGAGCACCAAGGAGGAGAATCATGAGGGTCAAGTTGGCGGCCAGCATAATTCTCTGCCCGGTAGTGTGGGGGTGCTGCTGCTGCGTTTCGGCCGCCCGCAGGGAACTGGCCGTGCTTAAACGGGCCTGTGTGCGAGTATAAACCACCATCAAGACAAAGGTAAAGGCGATTTGCAGGAGGGATAGCGTGGCGGCAACTGGCAAATTAAACAGGTTGGCCGCCTGCCGATAAATTTCAGTTTCCAGGGTGGAGAAGCGGGGGCCACCGAGTATTAAGATGACCCCAAAGCTGGTGAACGTGAAGATAAAAACAAGCACGGCCGCGGCGTTGACGGCCGGCTGCAGGCGAGGCAGCGTCACCCGCCACCAAATTTGGCGAGGATTCGCCCCCAGCATGGCGGCCGCCTCTTCTACCTCCGGGCTGAGGTTTTGCCAGTAGCTGCTGATCATGCGCAGGGCGACGCTGTAATTGTAGAAAATGTGGGCCAGGAGAATGATCCACACGGTATTTTGCAGATCGATGGGAGGGGACTGGAGGTTGAAGAGGACCATCAATCCTTCATTTAGCACGCTGCGCGGCCCCAGCAGGGCTGAAAAGGCACTGGCCACCACCACGGTGGGCAGCACAAATGGCAGGGTGCTCATCGCTTTGAGCGTGCTTTTTCCCCAAAAGCGATAGCGGGCAAAGACGTACGCTCCCGGCAGCGCCAGGGCGATCGTCAATATCGTTGAAGCGGTGGCCTGCCAGAGGGTAAACCAGGCGATTTGGCGATAATATGGCCGGGTCACCAAAGCCTGTAACCCCTCATTAACCAGCCGGCCGTCCTCAAATAAACTTACGCCTAAAATGGCGCTTAAAGGATAAAAGAAGAAAATAAGCAGGAAAAGAAAGGGGAGGAGGAAGAGCCAGGGATAACGGAACATAGCAAATAATCAATAGTCAATATTCAATGATCAATTGTCAATGTCGGTGGTTGACCATTAATAATTGATCATTGAATATTGATTATTGAACTCTCCAATATCGGCCGCCTTCCCGCATCATCAGCCCGTAATCAACCAGGTAGCGGCGCAAGGAAGCGTAATCTTCGTTGATTTCCGCCAGGAGATCGCTAATTTCGCCTTCTGAATAAATTTTTTCCGGATCGATGCGCGTGAGCACCCAGTTCAGCATCAGCAGACGATGGCTTTCTTTTGTCGGAAATTTAACCAGCCGGCCGTCTCGCACAAAACGGGCCAAAATCGCTTCATCTCCCTCTTTTTTGGGTTGGTTGGCCGTCATGGTTGACCACAGATCGCGATTGAGCTGTTCGAGATAGGCGATGTCGGCCCAGTAGTGAGTTTCATCTCCAGCAACCAGCCCACTGTACTCCAACAAACTGAGATGCCGCAGGAGCGACATTTCTTTTAAGCCGCTGGCGGCCGCCAGCTCTGGCACGGTCATGCGCTGCTGGGTAAGCAGCCCCATAATAATCAGCCGCTCTTTTTGCCCCAGGGCCTTGAAAAATTCTAGGAGTATATCTTGAGGATCCATAGGGACGTATTGTATCAAACAAGGCCAAAGAGAAATAATCAATGGTCAATTACTATCATTGATTATTGACTATTGACCATTAATTATTGACTATTTTGTAATCCTGTCGTAAGAATTTTCCGCTACAATAGGCGCATGACGCAGCTCAGTAACGAAAAAGAAAAAATTCTGGTTGTTGACGATGAGCCTTCGGTTGTAGAGGTGGTGGCCATTTATCTACGCAAAGAAGGTTATGAAGTGTTGACAGCCCATACCGGACCGGCCGCCCTGGAGCAAATTCGCGATCACCAGCCAACGCTTGTCGTTCTGGATATCATGATTCCGGAGATCGACGGGTTGGCAATTTTGTCAACGATTCAGCAGGATTTTGCCAAAACGGCCGTGATTGTGCTGTCGGCCCGCCGCCAGGAAGTAGACCGCATCTACGGCCTCGAGCTGGGTGCGGATGATTACATGACCAAACCTTTTTCCCCGGCGGAGCTGGTCGCCCGCGTTAAGGCGGTCCTGCGCCGCCTCAAGGCACCAGCCCCCGAGGCGATCGATCAGCCGCTAACCTTTGAAAATATGGCCTTAACGATCAATCCGGACAGCCACCAGGTACAGGTAAATGGCGAGTTGGTTGAATTAACGGCAACCGAATTTAACCTGCTGTGGTTTATGGCCACCCATCCCAATCAGGTCTTTTCGCGCGACCAAATGCTTGAAAACGTGTGGGGGTACGCCGATTACGTTGATCCCAACACCGTCACGGTCCATATGCGCCGCATTCGCGAAAAAATCGAACCCAACCCGGCCGATCCCCAATGGCTGCAAACGGTGTGGGGGGTGGGCTATAAATTTGTCGCCCGGCGCGATCAGGGAGGGAGCTAATGAACGAGAGCGCCCTCCGTTTTCGACCTTATTCGAGCCGCGTGTCGCTGGGTTTGCTGTTTGGCGGTTTGATTCTGGCCCTGTTCATTGGCATGATCATGGCCAGCTGGCTGCTGTCGGCTACCTACAGCGAAATGATCGATCTGGCCTGGCTGCTGAGTTCAACCGCTTTTATTTCACTGGGGGTTGGCTTTGTCATTTACTACTTCTTTGCCCGGGTCAGCCCGTCACTGCTGCTCACCTTGGCCCTGGCGTATTTGTGGACCGCCCTGCTGATGATCCTCAACGTTTGGAACGGGGCCCGGCTGATGTTTTTTAACGGGGAACACGATTTACCGCTGGCGGTTGTCCTGCTGATTTTTGCTTCGGTGATTGCCACCACCTTTGGATTGGCCGTTTCGGTGCGGGTTGTTGGCGATTTACGAGAGCTTTCCCGCTCGGCCGAGCAGATCGCCCACGGCAACTTGCAAACCCGGGCTGAGGTCAACGGCCGAGATGAAGTTTCCCAGGTGGCTTCGTCGTTTAACGACATGGCGGATAAGCTGCAGGAGGCGGAGAGAGTGCGTCAGGAGGTCGAACAGCTCCGCCGCGACCTGGTTTCCTGGACGTCGCACGATTTGCGGACCCCGTTAACCAGCGTGCGGGCGATGATCGAAGCGCTGCGCGACGGCATGGTGACCGACGAGGCCACGATCCAGCGGTATTATAAAAATATTTTGAACGATATTGGATCGCTAAATTCACTGATGAATGATTTGTTTGAGCTGGCCCAGCTTGAATCCGGCGGTATGGAAATCGTCCGTGAGCCGCAGACGATGAGCGATCTGATTTCTGATACGGTCGAACAATTTCACGCGATGGCCGCTCAAAATAATATTCGCATTCACGGCCGGGCGGCGGAAGGGCTTGATCCGGTGACGATGGACGGGCCGCTTATCGGCCGAGTCCTTTCCAATTTAATCAGCAACGCCCTGCGCTATACGCCGGCCGGTGGTGAAATCGCCATCGAGGCCCAGCTGATTAACGATGGACAAGCGGTGCAGTGTGTCGTATGGGATTCCGGCCCGGGTTTTCAGCCGCAGGATTTGGGGCGGGTTTTTGAGCAATTTTATCGGGGGGAACAATCTCGCAGCCGGGCGACCGGCGGTGGGGGGTTGGGGTTGGCCATCGCCCGGGCGATCATCGAGGGGCATCAGGGAAGCATCACGGCCGCCAATCGGCCGGAGGGTGGGGCGTTAATTTCGTTTGTGATTCCGCGAGAGTAGTAAAGTTCAACTTCTTCAAGAAGTTGAACTTTTTACATGATCGAGCAGCCCTTCAAGCGGCACAATTTCGCGCTCGCTGCTGCTGCGCCGCTTAACTTCCGCTCCGCCATTTTCCAGGCTGCGCTTGCCAACGGAGACCCGCAGGGGAATACCGATCAGATCGGCATCTTTAAATTTAACGCCGGGGCTGACGTTTCGATCGTCATACAAAACCTCAAACCCGGCCGCCTGCAGCTCCTGATAGATATTTTGGGCAATGGTTTCCAGCTCTTCCCCTTTGCCAACGTGCATCAAGTGAACGTCATAGGGGGCGATGGAGCTGGGCCAAATAATCCCGTCTTTATCATGATGGGCTTCAACCACCACGGCCATAAGCCGATCAAGGCCGATCCCGTACGATCCCATATAAATGAGCTGCGGTTTGCCGTTTGGATCGAGGGCGGTGGTATTGGTGGGCTCGCTGTAGCGGGTGCCCAGCTTAAAGCAGTGGCCGCATTCGATCGCTCTGCGGGATACAAGGGTGCCTTCATGGCAGTTGCCGCAAATATAGCCGGTTTGGGCTTCGGCCAGGTCGGCCTTCAGGGTGACGGCAAAATCGCGCGGGTAGTTGGCCCCGGTATAGTGATACCCTTCATCATTGGCCCCAAATACGTAGTTGCCGCCAAAATTGAGCGACTCATCGGCTACCACCAGAACCCCATCGCTCTGGAAATCCGCAGCGACCTGGAGGCCGATGGGGGAGGCATAGCCTGGCTCAGCACCGGCCGCCCGAATTTCCCCGTCGCTGGCCGCCCGTACCTCGCCGCCGCCGAGGGCGTTGATTAATTTTACTTCGTTGACGTCCAGATCACCGCGGATAATGACGAAGACGAACCGGCCGTCTTTTTCCAGCTTTCCGGCCGGCGTTTGCCAGTAAAAAACCGCTTTTAAGGTTTGACTAGTAGAGACGCCAATAAAATCAGCCACGTCCTGAATCGTTTTGCAATCTGGAGTAGCGACCTTTTTAAGGGGAGTCTCCTCTTGGGGTTTATCACCCTGGTGAACAAACAGGGCCGCTTCGACATTGGCCGCATAACCGCAGCTGTCGCACTCGATAAAGGAATCTTCACCCTGTTCGTGCGGGAAAACAAATTCATGTGATGATTTACCACCCATCGCCCCGACGTCGGCATTAACCTGGATGACCGGAACTCCGCACCGCCCGAAGATATTCAGATACGCCTGAACCATACTGGGATAAAATTTGTCCAGCCCTTCTTCGGTTAAATTCAGGCTGTAGGCATCTTTCATGATAAATTCGCGCAGGCGTATCATGCCGCCGCGCGGCCGGGCTTCGTCGCGATATTTTTTGTTGACGTGATAAATGACCTGGGGCATATCCCGATAGCTTTCGATTTCACGCGTGGCCAGATCCACTACCACTTCTTCGTGAGTGGGGGACATGCCGTATTCTCGGCTCCCACCGGCCTGGATGCGATACATAATGTTGCCCCATTCTTCCCAGCGGCCGGTTGCTTCCCAGATGGCGGCCGGGTGCAGATTGGGCATTAACATTTCCTGCCCGCCAATCGCATCCATTTCTTCGGACATGATGCGATGAATCTTGGTTAGAACTCGAAAACCGAGCGGCATAAAGGTATAGATACCTGCCCCCAGCGGTCGCACAAAGTTGGCGCGAATTAAAAGCTGGTGGCTGATCATTTCCGCATCGGCCGGGGCATTTCGTAGGGTTTTGCCAAAGGATTGGGATAAACGCATCAATTTCTCCTGAAAAACAGTAAATAGTGACCGCTGAGTATATCAACCTCAAAAAGGAGCGTCAAAAGAGGTTTTATGCTTAGAAAATCCTATTAATTTCCTCATTTTTATAGTACTTAAGTACTTTAAGGTTGCTTCTCTCTCTGTAATCCCCTAATATTCTTGCAGCCTCTTGATGAGGTTTTACCAGTCTGCGCCATCTCAGTCACTCGCTCGCGGAAGTAAATAGACGGGCATAATTAGCGGAGGAAAAATCCCTACTGCAATTTAACTGAGACGCTGTCGCAAAAAGAAACGAAATAAAACGAATTAATAGGAAGGTAAAAATATGGCATTTTCATATACCAACTCAAAAGACAGAACTTACTTTTTGCATTCAAAAACGACCACGCTTAAAAATGGAAATACACAGACCATTTACTTCTTTGCCAAAGAAGTAAAAGACGGATCTCTGGACGCAGTTCCCGATGGTTACATGGTGTCTGAGAGCAAAAACGGTCTGCCTGTTTTGAAAAAAGCTAAATAAGTTTTCGATAACTTTACATCTTATTAAAAAAAAGAGCTCCAGAATTTCTGGAGCTCTTTTTTAATGACAACCGATTTTGCGTCGCGTGATTAGCTGCGACGGCCTCCTTTGAGGCCATCCTGCATCTCTTTCAGCTCGTCCCATTTTCCTTCAGCGGCGAGAGCGGCTTGCTCCGGCCAGGTTTCCGGGTTGGCGATTGAGATGCCAGCATCCTGGCGGACGATTTTATCAAGCTCTTCCACCGAAGCGGAAGCCACTTGGGCAAAGGTTTCGATCCCGGCGTCAGCGAGCACGCTGGCGATTTTTGGACCAACCCCTTCGAGCTTCTTCAAATTGTCTTTCTTGGATTTTTTGGCAGCCTTGGGCTTTGCTTCTTTGGCTGGTGCGGGAGGGGCCTCAACCGGCGCCTCAGCTTCAGCAGCCACCTCTTCTAAGACCGGTTCAGCAACGGTTTCTTCAACCGCTGCTTCAACGGCCGGTGCGGGGGCTTCTTCAGCTTTTGGCGCTTCTTCTTTAGCTTTGGCTTTTTTCTCTTTTGGAGAAATATCAGCCGCTTTGCCCACAGAGCCCGGACGGGAGACGCCAATCTCCACAACCTTGCGTGATCCACCACCGTTTTGCAGAGCGTCGCTGGCTACGGTTACCAAAGCGGCAAACGCAGCGGCGTCGCGTACGGCGATATCGGCCAGGGCCTTGCGGTCGATCCCGACATTGGCCATTTTCAGGCCGTGCATAAAGCGACTGTAGCTCAGCCCGTTGAGGCGAGCGGCCGCATTGATGCGGGTAATCCACAGACGACGAAATTCACGGCGGCGTACACGACGGTCGCGATACGCATACCAGTACGATTTCATCATCGCTTCATTTCCGCGACGGAACAGTTTGGAGCGCGTGCCCCACTGCCCCTTCACCATTTTCAGGATTTTTTTGTGTCGCCGTTGGGTAACGGCACCACCTTTTACTCTCATAGTCAAATACCTCGCATTTGTTGGGCTCCGGCGCTCAAGCGATCTGGTGATCTACCGAGGCCGGGCAGCGAATTGAGTTAATTTTTGCTACCGGCTGGCGGGTGGGCTTTGTATTTTTTCAAATACGGAGCCATCCGTTTGATCCGGCGCTTGTCACCAGCGCAGGTGACTTCGTGCATTTTATCCAGCTGGTTCAAAGCCCGTTTGGATTTCCGACGGCGCAAGTGGGACTTGCCTTGTTTGGTTCGCAGTATTTTCCCATTTTTGGTTACTTTGAACCGCTTGGCAGCCGACTTGTACGTCTTGAGCTTGTACTTCTTCTTTTTTGCCTTAGCCATGCTTACCTCTACTCAAAATCGGTTGTCACCGGCGGCATTTGCACACCGCCTAACGACACAAACAGCACCCGTCTAACAACGCGTGCTGCAGAATCACAAATTTACAGTTATCAACTAATCGGGATTATTCAGTCTTCGGACTTAGCATCATCACCATCGACCACCCTTCCATATTGGGCTTCTGCTCGATGATGGAGACATCTTCTAAATCTTGGGCGACCCCTTCGATCAGTTCACGGCCGATTTCGGGATATTGAATCTCCCGGCCGGAAAACCGCACGGCAACCCTAACTTTTTTCCCACTTTCCAACCATTTGCGGGCGTTACGTACCCGGATGTCCCGATGGAATTCAGCAATTTTTGGCTTGAGTTTTAGCGTCTTGATCTCAACTTTTTTCTGATTTTTGCGCGCTTCGCGCTCTTTGCGCGTTTTCTCATAGGCAAATTTGCCGTAATCCATAATCCGACACACCGGCGGCTTGGCGTTTGGCGCCACTTCAACTAAATCAAGGCCGGCCTCGCGAGCCAGCGCCTGCGCTTCCTGAATGGAAACGACACCGTGATTTTCATTGTCAGCACCAACCAACCGAACCTGTCTGGCGCGGATTTGGCGATTTGTTCGATAATTCGCCGAAACGGGCTTTCTTGCAATTGCTCTCTTTGCTCTTCTAATCTGATTAGCCTCTCTGTTATATATCTAAAAACTGGTACACGTAATTGGGCCCTTTCTGAACGGACCGCGGGATTTATGTTAGCATACAGACGGGGGTGTGTCAACCGAATTACCAGAGAGAAAAGAGGGATTTAAGACGATTTTTGTATTATCCAGTCGACCTCTTTTTTGAGGAATTGAGGGCTGATTTCGCTCGCGCGAGCGACTTTTTTCGGCTCGCCTGCATTTTTGTAGAGGGCGGCCATTTCTTTTTTGGTGCCGGTTAGCGGATGACCTTCCTGCCATACAAAGGTGATCGGCCGGGGAGCGATACGGGCGGCCGCTTTTTCCAGGTCGAACATCTTTCCTGCTTGACGGCCAAATATATGTGAGGCTTTGAACGCGGCGTGCATTTGGCCAATGGCGATCACCCCCTTGATTTCCGGTATGAGCGTGGTCCAAAACAGGGCCAAACCGGCCCCCAGGGGTTGACCAATTAGAATCGGAGAAGCGCCGATAATATCGAGCATAATCCGCAAATCGGCCAAAAGATCGGCCGGGGTCACCGGTCGAACCGCACTGGCGTGCAGCAGGTAGCGAAAGGGATCAAGCCCATACACCTCATACCCAAGATGGGCCAATGCCCCACAGCGCACATCGTCAACCCGATCAAACGTACCAAAGGTTGAAAGATAAATAAGGGGTGGGTTGGCGGTAATCTCACTGGGTGGGTAGTAGGTTGATTCCATGACCACTCCGCTGCGGAGGGGCATTAAATTTACCCGGCCGTAGCGGCTGAGCGGCAAGCCCAAAAAAGTGAGCTTGATTTCTGCGCCAAACCGTTCTTCGGCCCAGAGACGGATGCCCTGTAAATCCATTTTAAAGTCGATATTGCCACCGTCTCCATCGCTAAGACCGGTGCCGCGCAAATCAAATACGAGGTGAGCGGTTTTTGAACGGGAAGAGAGGTTTTTTACCTCCTGCCGGGCACAAATAATGGTGCTTGTCTTGGTCAGAGGGAAATGGGGGACCCACACGCGCAGCGATTTGAGATCATCATCGGAGATCCCCGCGGGGCGAATTAAAATGCTGTCAAGATACAAATCGTCATCGGTTAAAATGCCGAAATGTTCTTCTTCTGGCGTATGTGACATGGGGATTCAATTCCCGTTGCATAAGTGGACATTTAGCCGCTATCATCGGCCGGCTCGGGCGTTTCATCAGGTGGTGCCGGCTCAATATAATAGGCGTAGTCGGGAATCAGGTCAACTATCCTTTGGTACCCCTCGATAATCGCCTGGCTGCTGGTGAAATAGCCGCTGAGCATCTCCTGCAGGACAATCGACATGGTGAATTCTTCATGGATGTTGGTAACCAGCGCTCCGTACCCTTCGCTAAACCCCCACCGGCTGCTGTTGGCGATGGCCGCGGTCATTTGAGCGACGGTTTCTTCTCCGTATGCATCAACCAGGGTAGGCCCATTTGGCCGCAGGGGTAATTCTTGCCAGGAGCTGCGGAACTGCTGCGGGTCGGCAGGTGTCCCCAGACGCAGGGGAATTTTGCGTTCCGGCTCTTCCGCCAGCCACGTTTCATATCCTTCGTTTAGCCAATAGTTGATGACCGTTTTGCTCAAATCGGGATCGGCCTGCTGGGTAACGCCCAAATAGGTGTAGTGGCTAAATGCGATTGGGTCAGCTTCACCACCGCTTAATCTCGTGACAATCCCCGTGTTTTGGGCCAAAAATTGAGCGTTATCCTGACATTCCGGGCAGATCGGAACGAGCTGATTGTCTAGACCGGCCAGTAAAACCAGCGTTTCCGGATCGGTGGTGATCATCCCTGTGCGGCCGGCCAGGTACGCGTTGACGGCGCTGATGTCGGTTTGAATATCGCTGGGACTGTAGCTGTTGATCGCCAGGCGATAAAAATCAAGCGCAGCCAGACAGTCGGGGTGTAAAATTAAAATCTCACCTTTTTCATCAATTAAATTGCAGTTGTTGGCCAGCGCCCAATATTCAAAGACGTGATGGGTGGCCACCAGACCTGATTCGGTAGGAATGACGAGGCCGGAAATGAGGCTGCTGGAGATGCTGGTTTGCGCGCTCAAGGTTTCGGAGCGATAAATTTGGGAAGCCGCATCGAGAATATTGGCGTATGAATCGGGCGGATCGAGGTTGAGGGTGTTAAACCAATCTTGCCGATAAATCGTCAGCTGCGGCCAGCCATCAGAGGGAACCGCCGCCGTTTGGTTTTCGACCTGCACCAGTTCAAGCGCCAACGGCTCGAAGGTCTCGGGATTCAGTTCCTCGACGAGCTGATCGGCCGCAGAGGGGTTGAGAATGCCGCGCTCCACCCAGCCGGCCGTAAATTCGACGGGGTGCAAAATCAAATCGGGCAGCGTGCCGGACAAAACGGCCGTTTCGACCAGATCCGGCAGGCGCGACTGCTCCACCAAAATAAATTCCAGGTAGATCCCGTGCTGCTCGATAAGGTCCTGCTGCATCGTGGTTAACGTTTCCCGATGCTCAGCAGAGGTTTCATTGACCCACAAGGTGACCACCGGATTGGGATCAACCTGTTCAATGAGCTCGGGAGGGGCGGCGATCGGCTCACCGGTTGAATCCGGGACGGTCAAAATGACCTGGGTGGGTGTGGGTGGTGGTGGGGCATCTTGATTGGCCAGGCGGGGAGGGGTGGGCACCAGCCCCTGACAGGCGGCCAAAGTAAGAAGAATGAGACCAGAGACCAGAGACCAGAGACGGGAGACGAGAGACGAGAGACGAGAGAGTTTCATAGAGCGGAAACTTTACCTTTGAACTTAAATCTTTTTACTCAGAACTTTATTGGTTTCTTTCCGCCACGATCTTCAACCCTTCCAGGGTAAGCCATGGATCGTAGGTTTTGATCATATCGGTGTGGGGGGCGATGACGTTGATCCATCCCCCGGTACCCACAATGTGGACATCATCACCGAGGGGGTCATAATTTTTAAGATCGTCGATGAGACGCGGAATCAACCCTTCAACCAAACCCAGATATCCAAAAACCAGACCGGATTGGATGGCGTGGGCGGTATTTCGACCAAGGGTTGCTGGTGGGGCCTGGTAATCGACCGGGCTTAATTTAGCAGCGCGTTTAAAAAGCGCGTCGGCCGTGATGCCCAATCCGGGGGAAATGACCCCACCAATCATATCTCCCTGCGATGTGACCACGTCGAGCTTGGTTGCGGTGCCCATGTCAACAATGATGCACGCCTTTTTAAAGCGCTCGTAAGCGGCCGAGGCGTTGAGCAAACGATCGGTGCCGACCTGGCCGGGAACGTCGGTGCAGTTGCGGATCCCCAAATCAAGCCCGGTATGAACGAACAGGGGATTGTGATGCAGATAGTGAATGCTGACCGTCATGAAGGTTTGGGTCAGCTGGGGCACAACACTTGACATAATAACGCGAGTAATTTCTTCTTCAAGCTCATGCTCTCGCAAGAGCCCCTTCAGATAAATCCCCAGCTCGTCGGCCGTGCGATCGTGAACCGTCCGCAGACGCCAGTGCGCGCGCCATTTATCGCCACCCCACACCCCCAGCACAATATTGGTATTGCCGATATCAATGGCCAGTAACATAACGGCCGATTGTATAGCGAGAAACCGGCGAAGAAAAGCGGCATTAATGTTTGCAAATGGGCACAAAATGGAAAAACTGCGTTTTATATGGTAGGAGAAGGGAAATGGGAAGTACGAAATACGAAGTACGAAATAGGATTTACGATTTACGATTGAACTATTGAGAGACGATACCATTAATCAATAGTCAATAACCAATATACCAATACACCAATCGACCAATCGAACTAATCGACAAATCGTTGATAATTGACGAGGTACCTGCATGTTAGCAAAGGTTTTGAGCTGTGCGACGATCGGGCTGGAGGCGGAAACGATCCAGGTTGAGGTGGATATCGCCAAGGGGCTGCCCGGAGTAACAATCGTGGGACTGCCGGATGCGGTGGTGCGTGAAAGTCGGGATCGGGTGCAGGCGGCGATTAAAAACAGCGGTCTGACGTATCCGGCAACGAAGCGATTAACCGTCAATTTGGCCCCGGCCGATTTGCGCAAGGAGGGACCGGCGTTTGATTTGCCGATCGCCATCGGCATTTTGGCCGCCACCCAGCAAATATGGCATGGGCCGCTTGCCAAAAGCTACTTTATCGGTGAGCTGTCGCTTGATGGGGCGATTCGGCCGGTGCGAGGGTCCCTGCTGATGACCGCTCTGGCCCGCGAAAAGGGGATTGAGCAGGTGTTTGTGCCCTTGATTAACGCCGGAGAGGCAGCCCTGGTGCCGGATGTCGATGTAATCCCGGTGACTTCCTTGGCCCAGGTGGTGGGGCATTTAACCGATTTGTCACCGATCACCCCGTACCAGGCTGAATGGGATGAGATCTTTGCTTATGAGCCGCAGGTGGCGGCCGATTTTGCCGACATCATGGGGCAGGAGCACGTCAAACGGGCGCTGGAAGTGGCCGCGGCCGGGGCCCACAACGTGCTGCTCACCGGTCCGCCGGGCACGGGAAAAACGCTGCTGTCCAAGTCGCTGCCGGGCATCTTGCCCCCGATGACCCTCGATGAATCGCTCTCTGTCACCAAGGTTTACAGCGTGGCCGGGCTGCTCCCGGCCGACCGGCCGCTGATCCAGGATCGGCCGTTTCGCGCGCCCCACCACACCATCAGCTACGCCGGGCTGGTCGGTGGTGGGGTGTGGCCCCGGCCAGGAGAAGTGTCGCTGGCCCATCGTGGAGTCATGTTTCTCGATGAGCTGCCGGAGTTTGGCTCACGATTGATCGAAGTGCTGCGCCAGCCGCTGGAAGGGCTACCGCGGGAGGTGTCGATTTCCCGAGCCAGCGGCACGATTACTTTTCCGGCCAGCTTTATGCTGGTGGCGGCCCAAAATCCGTGTCCCTGCGGCTACTTCGGCGATCCAACACGTCGCTGCAGCTGCTCCAATTCGATGATTACTCGCTACCAGAAGCGAGTTTCCGGACCGCTGTTGGATCGCATCGATATTCACGTGCAGGTGCCGCGCATCGATTACGAGAAGCTGAGCGGCAGCACCATTCCGGAACGCTCGGCCGTCATCCGCCGGCGGGTGGAGGAAGCACGGCGGCGGCAGGTCGAACGGCTGGCGCCGTGCCAGATGAGCGCCAATGCGGATATGGGACCGGCCGAAATTCGGCAGTATTGTCAGGTGGACCCGGCCGGGCAGCAGTTGATGAAAAGCGCCATGGCCCAAATGCAGCTTAGCGCTCGCTCGTTTCACCGGGTGCTCAAGCTGGCCCGCACCATCGCCGATTTGGCTCAGGAGGCACACATCATGCCGGCTCATCTGGCGGAGGCGCTGCAGTACCGGCCGCGCGAAAATGGATAGCGGGTCTTATAACCGAAACACAGGTGTGACTATCCTTACAAAATGGCTTGACAATTGCTGGGGATTCAACTATATCAATAAGAGTGTTGGCTCTCTTATTAGTTACTTCATTTATCCACCGAATTATTTCAATTAAATAGTCAATCTTGCCAGAAATGGTGAAATTTTGCTTTGCTTCCCCAGCAATTCTTTTTGGTGTTGAAGCAAGGTTAAAGCAATCTGTGTGAAGAGTCGTGGACAGAATACATGCACAAGGAGTAGGCGCATGCAACCAAAACAAGACATGGATCGGCGGTCGTTTTTGCAATTGAGTTTGGCTGGAGCGGCCGGTGTGTCTGCACGAGCACTGCCGGGTGATGGCGTATTATATGGAGGAGGCCACCACAGCCCCCGGGTACCCTACAGCTGGTTAGAAGAAATTACTATCGGCGAGCTGCAATATTTGATGGATGCGGGCAAGCTAACCGCCCGCAAGCTGGTGCGCCAATACCTGCGGCGCATCCACGCCCTGGATATTCGGGGACCTAAACTGCGGTCCGTTATGGAATTAAATCCGGATGCGCTGTATATCGCCAAGGAGTTAGACCGCGAGCGACGGAAACAGGGTCCGCGTGGTCCCCTGCACGGGATTCCTATTTTGATTAAAGACAATATTGGCACGGCCGATGAGATGGAAACCACAGCCGGGTCACTTTCTCTTGTCGGCCACCCTCCAACAGAAGACGCTACTGTGGCCGCCAAGCTGCGCGAGGCAGGGGCGATTATTTTGGGTAAAACCACGTTGAGTGAATGGGCCAATTTCCGCTCTTTCCAATCATCTAGCGGCTGGAGCGGCCGAGGGGGACAGTGCAAAAACCCATATGTGCTCGATCGCAATCCGTGCGGCTCCAGCTCTGGTTCCGGCGCGGCGGCGGCTGCCAACCTGGCCGTGGCCACTTTGGGGACCGAAACAGACGGGTCGATTGTCTGCCCGGCAACCGCCAACGGGGTCGTGGGGATCAAACCCACCGTTGGTTTGACCAGCCGTTTCAACGTCATACCGATATCCGATACCCAGGACACAATCGGCCCGCTGGCCCGCACCGTGACCGATGCTGCCATCGTCCTGGGTGCCCTGACCGGTGTAGATCCGAACGATGCGGCCACCGCCAAGAGCGCCGGGCAATCTTACACTGATTACACTCAGTTCCTTGATGCCGGAGCGCTTAACGGAGCTCGAATTGGGATTCCGCGAGGTTTGTTCTTCTTTAGCCCGGAGACCGATGATGTATTTGCCGGAGCGTTGACAGCCCTGCAAAATGCCGGGGCCACCTTGGTTGATCCGGTTGATGTGCCGGCCGAAGTAGCGGGCGGCAACGCGGAACTGGAGGTGCTGTTGTTTGAATTTAAAGATGGGGTCAATAAATATTTGAGTCGTCTGGGTCCGGGCGCGCCGCAGACCCTGGCCGACCTCATCGCCTTTAACAACGCCAACGCCGACAGCGAACTCAAATTCTTTGGTCAGGAGCTTTTTGACCTGGCCGAAGCCAAGGGTCCGTTGACCAGTCAGGAGTATCTCGATTTTCTGGCGGCCAGCGTTCAGCCGGCGGTAGAGTGGTTTGATACCGTGATGGATGGTTTAAACTTGGACGCCATGGTGGCCCCCACCGGCAGCCCGGCATGGCCAATCGACTTGATTAACGGGGATCACTTTTTGGGCGGAACGTCAAGCCCGGCCGCCCGGGCCGGCTATCCGTTGGTGAGTGTCCCGGCCGGATTTTCTTTTGGTTTGCCGGTTAACATCAGCTTTATGGGTCGGGCTTTTAGCGAACCGACCCTGATCGCGTTGGCGTATGCGTTTGAACAGGCGACGATGGTACGGACCAGCCCCAGCTTTATTCCAACGCTGTCGTTCAGCTGATTGGTAAGACGGACCGCTTCGATTCAGCCATGAGGCCGGGTAGGTAACAAATTGTCGGTATAACAGATCAAAAAGCATCTCTCTCCGATGCGGGTTCAGGGGTGGACAGGTCTTCAATTACCCGATTCATCGTTCGCCAACCACCTGTCATCCTGAGCCCTTAGACTTCGCTCAGGACAGGCTTCGCGAAGGATCCCGTCCACATACATGAAGGTGAAGATGGTTATGAATGGGTTTTCATCGCTTCAAATCCGCCTTCTTTCACTCAAACTTGACGAGATTCTTCACGTCGCTGCGCTCCGTTCTGAATGACAAGTGGTTTACACCCTACCTGTCCGCCCTTGAACCGACGCGGGAGGGGGTTAGGGGGTGGCCAAGATGAAACCAAAGCCTTGGTGTAAGGGCTTGGCTAGTAGGGGCTTGGCTAGCCAAGCCCTACACATGTTGATGGGTTAAATCGCCTTCGGACCACCTTTCCTTTTACCATACAAGGATCCCGTCAACTGATAGGATTGAGGGCCGAGCTCAGCACTTCTTTTGGTACTAAACTCCTGTAATCATTTGGTAATAACTTTGTAACTTCGGCGTAAGAACTCCCTGTCAACCTAAAAGCGTTGCAACAACTTTTCCCACCCCCAAATTATCACTATCAGGAGGTTTTTGTGAACCAAAAAATGGTTTGGTCACGGAGAATTTTTATAGTTATGTTGTTCGCTTTGTTTCTCGCCGGAATCAGTTCGGTAGCCAGGGCAGACAATCATACTCAACGATTTGTCGTTTCAGTTGAAAACGTGTCGGATTTTACCCATCGCTATCTCGATGTATTTAACACCCCCCGCCGGGCTGAGGCGCCAGGCCCACTGCTGCCACGCCAGACCTATCGGGTTGATTTTTACGCGGAGCCGGGTGATTATCTTTCTTTTGCCACTATGTTGGTGCAGACAAACGATTACTTTTTGGCTCCGGATGAAATGGGGATTCCGCTCTATGACGATTGGGGTGAGCCAATTTATGGGGACGTAGGACATTATGTCAAGCTTTGGGACAACGGTACGGAGGCGGATGAGCCGTTTGGCGAAGGACCCAATCAGGCACCACGGCAGGGGGGCCCCAATACCGGCCCTGCGGATCCCAACAACCTGGTTCGGGAAGTGATGTTGGATGAGTACGTCGAGCCGTATCAGTTGATTCGGGTCAGGATCAAGCCCCGCAAAAACGGCCGTTTTACCCTGTTCCTGCGCAATATTTCCCATAAAACCGAGTTTGAATCACCGCTGGCTCCCGGTGTAGTGGTAATTCACAACACCCCCGCCCCACTATTTACTGAAGGACAGCCCGATTACGGCCAGGGTTTAGAACAAATTTCTGAAGATGGCAACCCGGCCGTGCTTTATGAGTCGCTGCGCCCTATTAGCGGTGTCAATACCCCTCTGGCCCCTGTAGCCTGGGCCGTCCACCAAAATCCGGATGCCCTATTTACCCCGGGCACGATGGCCTCACCCGGTCTTGAAATGCTCGCTGAGGATGGTGGCCCGGCGTTGCTGGTTGAAGAAATTGCCGTGGACAATAAAGGAGCGGCCGCCATTCCCACCGGTGGCACAGAGCCGGGGCCGATTTTTGGCCCAGACGGCAGCTACACGTTCGAAATTGAGGCTGCACCTGGGGATCACCTGTCCCTGGCCAGTATGCTGGTGCAGTCAAACGACTGGTTTTACAGTCTGAGAAATCTGCCTCTGTTTGGCGGAGATGGCCAGCCGATTTCTGGTGACCAAACGATGTATGTCCAGGTCTATGACGCCGGCACTGAGGTCGATCAAGAGCCCGGTTTTGGCTCAAAACAAGCCCCTCGTCAACGTCGGCCAGGTGCCGGCCGTGCGGAAAATGGGGTGATAGAAATGGCCGATCACCCAGCTTATAATGACGTAACCAGAGTGATTCGGGTGACCATCTCACCGGTGGAATAACCGCTCAATGATCTAATTAATTTGTCAACATGCGCTTTTCAGTCCAACAAATTCCCCCTCCCGCGTCTGTATAGATTCGGGAGGGGGTTAGGGGGTGGGTCTATTGACGGTCATCTTACCCCTCCCCGACAAGGATTCGGGGGCGGACAGGTTCAAGCCTATAATAAAACAGGACATTGTGGATCAATCTTGCATCTTAGGGCCGCAGCATGCTGCGGCCGATCCATCTTCCCTGACGGGGAATTTGGCGGTTAAACATTCAATCATTCAATCATTCACCATGGAGCGGAAGGGTTTGGAAGGCGATCCCACGGCCGCAGCATGCTGCGGCCTTACCAATTGGCGATGTAGTGTCACAACAGCACTTGGACGGCCACGAATCCGTGCCGGGGTGGGGTTGGGGGAGGGGGAAGGGTAAATAACCAAATCAACAGAGCAAATGAAGGTAATATGAGGGACTGATGAACAAAATGATGAGATTGTTTGGGCCGTACGGCCTTGTTTAGATGGACTGTAAGATAATCTCGTTATGATTTCTGTATTAATTTTGGCAGAAGTGCACAAAAATTGTAGATCAACCATTTTAAGGCGATGGTGATTGGCCTGACAAAGGCACGCGCTTTTGAAAAAATTGATGTAAGAGAAGGAAGAGGAACGGGAAAAGGTTATCTCTACGGCCGTATTTATCCGGCTAGAGATATAAAGGCCATACAATTTGGTCTGGATAGACTCCATTTAAATCGATCACCGCATGGGGTGGGTTGACTTGAACGTCAACTTCATGATGGTCAAACCTTGCGTTCCAATTAGATAAAACCGCTACATCTCTAGCAAATCAAAAAGGAGCAGAAGCGCCGAGGAACTCTCCGCGCTGTTTTCCAACTTTTTGTGGAAATAAGTAAAGGAATGACACAAGCCAATAACTCTCCACTACAGCAAGTGGAAATTCAAGCCTGGAGTGATGAGCTCCTCCAAAGCCTCCGGCCGCTGGCCGCGAAGAAAGAGATCAGTATCGTTAGCGAAATTGATTCTCGAATTCGCGATGTGGCCATGGAGAAAGATCAGCTTACCCATCTGGTGCGCGCCTTAATCGGGAGCGCCATTTTTACTTCCCCCAGCGGCAGTATGGTCGGTTTAGAAGTTACGGGCGATTTACGTCACGATACGGTTCACATGACTATTTGGGATTCCGGCCCAGGAATCCAATCGTATGACGTGATGCGTTTGTTTATGGGGGAGAATCTCGACGGATTTCAGGAAGAGGTTTTTAAATCACTGCCCGAGCTGGTTTTCCAGCATGAGGGGTTAATGACTGTGAACAACTCTTCCGGGTACGGCACGCGGGTGACTCTCTCTCTTCCCTGGCAGGAGCCACTGCTGCAAATGGGTCAGAAACGGCCGGCCAAAGGCAGCGGGCATATTCTCCTGGTTGATGATGATGAATTAAATATTTTCACCGTGGCCAGCTACCTAAAATCGATGGGATTCAAGGTATCTACCGCTTACAACGGCCGGGAAGGGCTTGACAAACTGCTCAATAGCCGGCCGGATCTGGTGCTGATGGATGTCAATATGCCGATTATGAACGGATTAGACGCCATTCGGCATATTCGCAGTTTAGGTGAACGGGAACTCTCTCAGGTGCCGGTCATCGCTTTTTCCGCTTACTCAATGTCCAGTGATGAACACGATTGTTTGGCGGCCGGGGCCAATGAATTTATCAGCAAACCGGTCAGCATGCGCTGGCTGCGGCAAAAAGTGCACCAATATTTGCCCTCACTGGCCAACTAATTGGCGCTTTGACCGCCGCAGCGGCCACATGACACCCACACCCAACAAAGCGAGCAAACCCGAAAAAGAAAACGCCGCAGCCCAACGGTAAGCTTCCGGAGCGCTGTCGAGTAAAAAGCCGGCCAACACGGGCATCATCGCCCCCAATGAAAATCCAATTAATGATTGGACCCCCTGAGCCGATCCCAGCCTGTTTTCCGGGGCCAGCTCCGTTACCGCCGTGCTGTAGATTGCTGAATCTGCAGCGGTGGTGAAACCCAATATAAATCCCACCGCAATTATCCACCCGGAGGGCAGGTTGAGTAGCCAACCTGCTAAAAACGCGCTGCCTCCACTCAAAATAAAAATGATGATGGCGGTTCTTGGCCGTCCCCAACGATCTGAAAGTCGTCCCCCCAAATAAACCGAGGCGATACTGGTGACAAACATCAGCCCGGCCAGGGATGCGGCTCGGGCGGTGGCTTCCAGCAGGGGCCAACCCCGACCGGTGAAGTGAGCGGTTAACAGCTGCGGATACCATAGCCGAGCCAGATACAGTTCGGCGGTGTGCAGCGCGTAAGCGAAGACCATCAGCCGCAGCGGGCGGTTGCTCAAAATAGACACATCGAGCAGATTGACCCGGCCGCCTTTTTCAATAGGAACGGCCGGTTTGATCCCCTGTTGATCCACCGGTACCAAAAAAATCAGCCCAATTCCAATTAACCCCGGAAGAGCCGTGGCCCCGTATGCCCAACGCCACGTCGAAAACCAGTTGAGCATGAGCCCCATAAAGGAAAAAGAAAGTGTGGTCCCCGCATAACCCAGGCTGACTAAAATACCGATTGACCTGCCCCTTTGAGCGGCCGAGGTGTGGCGGGCGATCCACTGCACGGCCGATATGTAGGCGGCAATATGCCCGATCCCCATGATAAACCGCAGCAGCGAGCCGATTATCTGATTATGAGCGGTTAACGCAAAAAGCAGATGACCGCTGACCAGGGTGATCAAGCCACCGCGGATAAGAACAAGCGGCGATAAGCGATCGGTCAGTGGAATGAGAAACAGGGCTGCGGTCGCGTTCCCCACCAGATAAATTGAAAAAAGAACGCTCGATACGGTATTACTCATTCCCCACTCGACCCGAATTAATTCGAGGGCTGCGTTATAGCTTGCGTGGGGCAGGAGGGCCAGGAAAAGCGCCCCGGTGACGATAATAAGGGAGCGGCGATCTGACCTTTGATCTTGAGAGGGAACCATTCTGAAGTGTAAGCAATACTATTCCAGAAGGCCACAACAAGCCCACCGCGCCTGTTGGCAATGCAGAAAAAACCGAATATGATACTTTTATGCTTACCACAATTCAGATTTTAGAACATCCTGCTGAAAATACAGAGAGAATTAAATGCACTACCGACGTCTAGGTAAAACCGGGTTAAAGGTCTCCACCCTTTGTTTGGGAACGATGCAGTTTGGCTGGTCTGCTGATCAATCAACTTCCTTTGCGGTGATGGATGCCGCGGTCGCGGCCGGCTGCAATTTTTTTGATACGGCCGATATCTACTCGAGCTGGGCGGAGGAAAGTCACCCCGGAAAGAGTGAGACCATTATCGGCGAATGGCTGTCCCAATCCGGCCTTCGCCGTGGGGACATCATTTTGGCGACCAAGGTTCGGGGAAAAATGGGAGACCAGCCGACCCAACAGGGATTGTCACGACATCACATTTTAGATGAAGTGGCCCGCAGTTTAGAGCGTTTGCAAACCGACTACATCGATCTATACCAGGTTCACTTTCCAGATGAAGAAACCCCCCTGGAAGAAACGCTGACCGCCTTGAACGACCTCGTTCGCCAGGGAATGGTGCGATATATCGGCTGCTCAAATTTTCCGGCCTGGTTGCTAACCAAATCATTGTGGATCAGCGATCGTTTGCATTTGGCTCGATTTGACACGCTGCAGCCGCACTACAATCTGGTGCACCGGGCCGAGTTTGAGCGTGAACTGTGGCCTCTTTGCCAGGATCAACAGATCGGGGTGATTCCGTACAGCCCGCTGGCGGGTGGTTTCCTGACCGGCAAATACCGAGAAGGGCAATCCCTACCGGACTCAAAACGGGCTCAATCGATCATCAAGCGCTATGGAAACGAGCGCGGTTTTGCCCTGATCCAGCGCCTTGATGAACTGGCCCAGCAAACCGGTCACTCGATCGCTCAACTATCTCTGGCCTGGTTGCTGTCGCGCGAAACAATTTCATCCGTCATCGTGGGGGCCAACTCAGTTTCTCAGCTCTCTGAAACATTGCCGGCCGTCGAGATCCAGCTGGAACCAGAAGCCCTCGACCAGCTAAACCTGCTTTCCCATTGGCAGGATTAGCTCAATCCTTTACAATTGTGAAATAACCAGATGTTGACATAAATGGTGATAAGATGAGCAAACAGAAAAAACAATCCGATCCGTTGTCAAACGAACTTGAACGACTGCGCGATATTCTCTACGGGGAATATGCTCGTGATACGGCCTCCCAGCTGACCGTTCTCGAGGCACAGCTGCTTGAGTTTCGCCAGCAAACCCACCAATCCCTGGAGTCTCAATCAAATGCTCAGGCGAATCAGCTTGAGGTAACGCGACAGGATATAGAGGATAAACTGACCAAATTGACGAACAACATGAATCAGGAGTTCGCCAAATTGCGTAAGGAAATGTCCGATCATATTGCGCGCATTGAAGAAGCGATGACCAATCGGCGCGTTCTGGGTCAGCTGCTCAGCGATTTATCGACTGAATTAATGAGCGATCGCGACGCTTAACCGCTCTTTTATGGCTTTTTACCTTTGCCTGCATACAAGCAGGGGTAAATGATGATCTACCTCTCGGCATATGAGTGATCCTGTATTTGACCAGGAGCCCAACCGCCCACCTTCCCCGTCTGATGACGCTGCTCTTTGGGCTGATTTGCAAAGCCTGCTGCTGGCGCAGGAGCGTGCACGCGTCCATGAATTGGAAGAGCTGGTTGAATCACTGCAGGAAGAGATAGACCATTTACAGAAGCAGTTGGGGGTTCAGAGGGAATTGGTTGTTCCCACTGTCACCAACTCATTAAGTCGGATCGCAAATGATGCGGTCGAGCAGGATCGGCGGGGAATGGCAGGCGCCCTGGGACCGATTATCGGCGAGGCTACGCGCATTCAAATTCGGGACTCTAAAGATGAAATGGTCGAAGCCCTGTACCCCATTATTGGAGACAGCGTGGTGCGGGCGGTGACGGAAAGATTCCGCGAATTTCAGCGGCAGATTGACGCTCGCATTCGGCCGCGTGGGGGAGTTTTGGACAACGTTGCCCTGCGGCTGCGGGGAGTTAATCCCTCAGACGTGGCCTTGCGCGATGCCCTGCCGTTTGAAATTACCCAGCTGTTTCTCATTCAGCACGACACCGGTTTTGTGCTCGAACATTTTGCCCTGGATTCCTCACAGGCGGCCGATAGCGATCTGATCAGCGGCATGTTGACCGCCATTCGCTCCTTTATGGAGGATTCATTTGACCCAACACATGAGTCCGATGAAGATCTTGATTCAATTTATCATGGGGACGCCAACGTCATTTTGCAATCCGGATCGGTGGTTTATGCGGCCGCTGTGGTCAATGGAACAGAGCCGGCCGGGTTTCGGGCCGCTTTGCGTGGATTGCTGACCGATCTTAATCTCGAATACCGCGATGATTTTGAGGCGTATGATGGGGATCCGGAAACCCTGCCACCCCTCGAACATCATTTAGAAACGTGGGTTGAAGAAATTGAAGCCGGGTTATCGGAAAAGTCACCTTCAACCGATAGCAGCAAAAAGGTTCTGACCCGTCTGGCTGTTGCTCTTATGGTGATTTTGGTGCTCCTCTGCGGGTTTATGTCCTGGTTTGTCTGGCGGTTGATGCCCACGGCGCTCGGTCTTACCGAACCACCACCGACCGTGGTGGCTACGGTCGTGGTGACCGCCACGCCCACGGCTACGCTCCCGCCAACCGCGACCATCACCCCATCCGTTACCCCGTCACCCACCCCGACCGTCACCCCTTCAGCGACCCCAACGACCACCCCGACAGCTACGCGCACGCCAACGGTTACCCCCCAGCCAACCGGCAGTCCTTTTTCTCGAATAAACGGCCCGGTATGGAGTCGCGTGGTCCCGGATCTCGATGAGCCGCCCTGGATTGCCCTGATTGAGGGAACGGAAGTGGATGTTCTGATTGTGCAGGGAGAATGGACGCAAATTCGCTGGAATGATCCGATTGTTGGTGAAGTTGAAGGTTGGGTTCCCAATGGATGGGTTGATTTATCTCCATCCGATACAATAGGGAGCGATGCGGACTCCTGAGGTTTGGTCTGATATAAAAATCTTTGCAATCTTAGCTGATTTTTCTTTAATTTTAAGTAGTTTACAAAGAGAATTGTTAAAAAAAGCCACGGATTAACACGAATTTTCACGGATTTCTCTCTAGCTCCTGCGGAGCTCTGCGAAAATCTGCGTAATCTGCGGACACCTTCTTCAGAAAACTTTTTGTAACTTACCTAAGACATCAATTTGAATTTATGAAAACGGTGCAGCGCAAAATATGCCTCTTGGGTGACTTTTCGGTTGGAAAAACCAGCCTGGTGCGGCAGTTTGTCGAGGGCCGTTTTGATGACCGTTATCTCAGCACCATTGGGGTCAAGATTTCCCGCCGTCAAATTTCCCGTCCTGATTATTTGCTCAATTTGCTGATTTGGGATTTAGCTGGAGGAGATGACTATGATGATGTCACTTCCGGGTATTTGCGCGGGGCGGCCGGCATTTTGATGGTGTGTGATTTGACGCGTCCGCTGACCCTGCACACGCTCAGAAAATATCGCAAACAGTTAGATGAGATTAAACTTGACCCGGTGGTGGTCATCGCTGCCAATAAGGTAGACCTGGTTGCCGAGCGGGCGGTTGATGACTCATTATTGGAGGAGTTATCCCAACAAATCAACGCTCCTTATTTATTGAGCAGTGCAAAAACAGGAGAAGGTGTCGCGGCCGCCTTTGATCAAATTGCAGGACTGCTTGAGAAGAAAAAATCATGATATGAAAGATTCCAAGCTGCCTCCCAATCTAATTGAGAAACGGGTTGTTGAACATCTGGGCACCCGTTTTGCTTATGCCCTCCTAGACCCTCAGTTCAAAATAAAATCAACCAGCTTTAACTTCAACGAACTTGCTGCCCCTGAAGGGGAAGGTTTGCAGGGAATGCCGTTAGCGGATCTTTTTCCCGAATTAATCGGGCTTGAAGAAAGTATGGGCGAATTATTAAGCGGTGATTTGGAAGCGTTAAATTTGGACGCGGTGAATCGGCTTGTTCAGAACGGCAGTGAAGGGGAAGAGGTCGTTCAATATTTTAATTTCACTCTCTTTCCTGCGGATCGACGACGGCCGGGAGAGGGGCTGATTTTTTTAATTGAAGAGGTATCGGATCAAGCCAATCTCCGGCAAGATCTGGTGCAGGAACGCAATCAGCTGCGATTAACCCAGGGGGAGCTGGCCCGGGCAAACCGGGAGCTGCAGCGTCTCGACCAAATTAAAACCCTCTTTCTATCGATGGCGGCCCACGATATGCGCACTCCATTGAGCGTGATTTCCGGCTATATTGAATTGATCCAGGATATGATTCGGGATGACGAGCCACAAGATAAATCTCTGATTAACAGAGATCTGACCATTATGCAGGATCAGGTTCACTGGTTAAATCGCCTGATTTTGAACGTTCTGGATTTAAATTTAATCGAAAACGAACTGCTGGTTGTTGACCGGCAGCCGTTTGACATGCGTCTGGCGGTGGAGCAGGTTGCCCGTTCGACGCAAAATATGTTCAAAAACGCCCGGCAGCATCTATCCTATCACGTTCCAACAGCCGACGTTTTTGTTTTAGCGGAGTCGGATCGCATCAAGCAGGTGCTGTTTAATTTGGTGGGCAACAGCTTTAAATTTATATCGAGAGGCGGCCGGGTCCACATCGACCTGCGTAGTGACATTGATCGTCAGAAAGCGATTTTGGCGATCGAAGATGATGGACCAGGCATCGATAAGGCATATCAAAAGCACCTGTTTAAGCTGCATTATCGCACGCCCGAATCAAATGAGGTTCAGGGAACCGGTCTTGGTTTGTACATCGTAAAAAAACTGGTTGATCAGCATGAGGGCACCATTTGGGTGGAAAGCGAGGTAGGGCAGGGCACGCGCTTTGTCATTGAACTGCCATTATTAAGTAATTTGCAAAAAGTCTCATAATTAATATTATCCGCAGATTACACAGATTTTCGCAGATTACAGAGAAAAATCTGTGGCCATCTGCGAACCTCTGGTTCTGCGCTCCGCGCTCTGCGGACACCTTCTTCAGAAAAATTTTTGTAAACGACTTAATCAATCAAACAACCGCATAAGGAAGTTGGAAATGAGCGAACGGCTGGGATTTATTGGATTGGGTATTATGGGGCAGGGAATGGCCCTAAATCTGTTACGGGCCGGGTATGACCTGGCGGTGTGGAATCGGACGGCCAGCAAGTGTGCAGATGTTGTCTCGGCTGGAGCAGCCGCCTGCGACACCCCACGCGAGGTTGCTGAAAAAAGCGACATCATTTTTATTTGCGTGAGCAATACGGCCGATGTCGAGGCGGTTATTTTTGGCGAAAACGGTTTGTTTGATGGCTTGACGGCCGGCAATCTCGTGGTTGATCACAGCACCATCAGCCCCCACGGCACGCGAGAGATCGCCAATCGCCTATCTGAACGCAGCGTGAGGATGCTCGATGCGCCGATCAGCGGCGGCAGCGAAGGGGCCGCAAAAGGGACCCTCAGCATCATGATCGGTGGGGATGCTGACCAGGTCGAGCGAGCGCGGCCGTATTTAGAGGTGATGGGTAAAACGATTACCCACGTTGGCGGTCAGGGAGATGGTCAATCGGTTAAATTGGTCAATCAAATTTTGGTGGCCGGGACCATGCTTTCGATGGGGGAAGCGCTTCTATTTGCCCAGGCCAGCGGCTTAAATTTAGAGAAGACCCTGGCGGCCGTTTCCGGAGGCGCAGCCGGGAGCTGGACCCTCAGCAATCGCGGGCCGCAGGTCATCGAGCGGGATTGGCGGCCGGGGTTTACTATCGACCTGCAGCAAAAAGATTTGCGATTGGTTCAGGAAGCGGCCGATCACGTGGGAGCGCCGATACCGGCAACCAGCCTCGCTTTTCAACTTTATCGTACCCTGCAAAAACTGGGGCTTGGCCACGAAGGGAACCACGCCATCGTCCGGGCTCTCGAACACCTGATCGATGTGGAAATCGGAAGTGAATAAGTGTCGCCTGAAAACCATCTTCCAAAACAGGCTCGTCATCCTGGCCCCCGTCAACACGGGGGTAAACGACGGCGGGGATCCATCAGTGGCAATCCAATGGATTCCCGCGAATACGCCGTAGCAAAGAGACATCAGCTTGCGCTTCTCCACAATGCCGACCGTCCTTGCCACGTTTAAGTTGTCGACAGGTGGCTAGGATGAAACCGGTGTAGGGGCTTGGCTAGCCAAGCCCTTACTAGTGTGGATTGATTAAATCGCCCTCAACCCTCAAATATTTATTTTTTATTAAATCGCCCATATCCGATATGGGAAGTTATGTAGAATAATTTCACCTGCACAGATATTATCCAGAAAAAACATCGACAAAATATTTACAAACGCCTAAGAATTTATGATTCCTGGGTAATTTGAGGAGGCTGATGAGCGTAAGATCATGAATACAAAATTTTACGACATGCGAAATTTGAAAGGGGATTTAACCGGTGGACTGGTTGCCGGTGTCGTGGCCTTGCCCCTGGCGCTGGCTTTTGGTGTTCAATCGGGTCTGGGTGCCATTTATGGCTTGTACGGAGCGATCATGCTCGGTATATTGGCGGCGGTTTTTGGCGGGACCGCAACGCAGGCTAGCGGCCCTACCGGTCCGATGACCGTGGTTTCGGCCTCGTTGGTTGCTTCCGCGATCGCTTTGACGGGCAGTCTCGAAAACGCCTGGGGAATTATCGTCATCACTTTTTTGTTGGGTGGCGCGTTCCAGATTGTTTTTGGATTTCTCAACATCGCCCGCTATATTAAATTTTTCCCTTATCCGGTTATATCCGGCTTTATGAGCGGCGTTGGCCTGATTATTGTCCTGCTCCAGATCTATCCTTTTATGGGAGTTACTTCTCCCTCCAGCACGCTGGGGGTATTGTTAGAAATCCCTCGACTGATAGAGAATCTGAACTGGTCAGCTCTCGGTCTCGGTCTACTAACGGTGGCCATTTACTATTTATTCCCCCGGTTGACCAAGGCGATTCCCAGTGCGTTGGTGGCCCTGATTGTGGCTTCGGTCGTAGGCTACATCCTGCAGCTTGATGCACCGCTTATCGGGGATATTCCTTCCGGTTTACCCGCTATTCAGCTGGGCACCATTTTAACAATTGACTCATCGGCCTACCTGCTTATTCTCGAATACGCCGTCGTTCTGGCCGTGCTTGGCTCGATCGATTCCCTTTTGACCTCGGTCATTGCCGACAACATCACCAAAACAAAGCACAACAGCAATCGAGAGTTAATTGGTCAGGGTATCGGCAACATGGCGGCCGCCGTATTTGGCGGTATTCCTGGTGCCGGAGCAACAAAGGGCACGGTTGTTAACATCAATTCAGGCGGTAGGACTCGCCTATCCGGCACCATACACGGCTTGTTTTTGCTGGCTGTTCTATTAGGTCTGGGTCAGCTTGCTGCGTTTATTCCCCTGGCCGTTCTGGCCGGCATTTTGATTCCGATCGGCTTCAATATTATCGACATGAGGGGCCTCAGACATCTGTTTGATGTACCCCGTGCGGATGCGGTTGTCTTAGTCGTCGTCTTCGCGGTCACAACCTTTGGCAGCCTGATTAATGCTGTCGCGTTGGGAATCATCCTGGCGTCGATTTTATTTATGAAGCGCTCGAGCGATCTGGCCGAAGAAGGCACCAATGTGGCTACCCTGGCGGGAGTCGATGGCGAGAAGCTGTGGGATGATGAGATTGCCCACTATGATGATTTCAAAGACACAGTCTATGTCAAACATCTGTATGGTCCCCTCTTCTTTGGCTTCACTTCACATTTCCAGGAGCTCGTTAAAGATTTGGATGAGAACATCAGCGCGCTCATTATTCGCATGGACAGGGTTCCCCATATCGATCAAACCGGCCTTTATGCCATGGAGGAAACGGCGTTCGAGCTTGAACAAAAGGGGGTTCCCGTCATCTTAACCGGCCTGCAGTCACAGCCGGCCGACATGCTCGAAAGAATCGACATCATTCCCGATTTGATTCCGCGGGAACAGCTGTTTGATACTTTTGAGGACAGTATCGACTGGCTCCAGCTGCAGCTTCCTGAAAGAAGCAAAGTTGCCGTTTGATTTTTTAAACAACCGGTGGAATACCGTTTACAACGACACTCAATAAAAAAAGGAGATTGGTATGATTACACAAACTGAGCAATCTTTGTCAACGATGACCCCTGAGAAGGCGTTAAACCTCTTAAAAGAAGGAAACAACCGATTTGTCGACGGGCAAAATGACGACCGGAATTTACTAAAGCAGGTGGAAACCACGAGCGGCGGCCAATATCCGTTTGCCGTCATCCTTGGTTGTGTTGATTCACGCGTGCCGCATGAGCTGATTTTTGACCTGGGGATTGGCGATGTTTTTAGCGTGCGGATCGCCGGCAACCACATCAACGAGGATATTTTGGGCAGCATGGAGTTTGCCTGCCATGTGGTTGGTTCCAAACATATATTGGTATTGGGTCATACCAGCTGCGGCGCGATTCAGGGCGCGGCCGGAAAGGTCGAGCTGGGTCATTTAACCCAGCTGCTCGACAAGCTTCAGCCGGCCGTCACGGCTGCTGGAAGCGAGGCTACGGTCGATCAAATCGCGGCCGCCAACGTGAAATTGACGGTGGAAGAGATCAAAGCTCAGAGCCCGACCTTAAGGGCGCTGGTAGAAAGTGGTGATCTTTCCATCTCTGGTGCGATGTATGATGTTTCCAGCGGACAGGTAACGTTTGACATCGCCTAAACCCCTATTCCGGCGGGCAGGGCACATCTGACCAAAAAGAGACGCTGCTGCCCTGCTCCGCCGTTCCGGTGACGTAGGTACACCAGAAGCTGGTCCGATCGGGGAGATCATCACCGCTTCGCCGGCCGAAATTGACAACCCAGTAATGGCCAAAATCGCCTGAGGAAGCCCCATAACCGACGCCCAAATCGTGTGCATCAGTTGAAAGAATATTGGCGCGATGGATTGAGCTGTTCATCCACCAGTTGACCGCCCCGGCCGCATCGGGAAAGCCCCAGGCGATGATTTCTCCATGCCAGGAAGGGTTATAGCCGGCTTCTTCGATGCGCTGTTTGACAGTTGAGCCATCGGTTCCGGTGTGGCTGGTGTTGTTGTGGGTAGCCATGTCGTCGCTGTGCCGCCGGGCTGACTGGACCAGCTGCTCTTCCGTTACCAACGGGTTGAGGGTGTGGCTGCTCCGATTTTGGTTGATTAAGGCGATGACCTCGTTTTCTCGGGCGGCATCAACAGCCGGATAGCCGTTTGGGGTGGCCGATGGCACGGGGGTAGGGGTTTCATTCAAGACCACGGCCGGTAAATAAACTTCTGCTGTGACGGTGATTTGAACGATATCCACAACGGCCGCGACCGGTTGATTGAACCACACCCCCCCCAAGATTAACCCTAATGCCAGTGTGAGGGTTCCCAAAATCAAGTAATTGCCGTTTTTCCAGTTATGCGTGCTGCGATGTTTAGACATGCCGGAAAGATTAACATACTCGCCGCTGGGTCACTATATTTTCGGCCGCAGATTCACCCTTTTTCACCCCTTGTTTATCGTTGTTTTTACCCCGACCCCGTCAGACAGCAGCCATGGCCAGGATGAAACCGTGTAGGGGCTTGGCTAGTAGGGGCTTGGCTCGCCAAGCCCGCGCATTGACCGATCGGTGTCATTTCCTTTTCAACCATTAACCCCACACCTTAAACGGCGTGGCCCCCACCCCCGGCCAAATGCGAATGACCCCGGCGATGCTGCGGACCAAAATCCACAGCCCGGTGGCTACCCAAATCCAGTTGAGCGCGCCAGGGGATTCGGAATTAATCAGCAAAAGGGCTGCTCCACCACAGAGGCTGGCCGCAATCATCCCGTTGCGCAGATAGCGATAATCCCCCGTGCCCCAGTGAAGACCGTCGGTAATAAAGGCGACGGCATTGATCGGCTGCGTCAGAGCGGCGATTAACCACGCCGGCCGAAAAACAGCCACCGCATCAGGGGGGACCATGGTGCGGATGATGAGCGGCCCCAGAGCGATCATGGCCAGCGCTAACAGGACGCCGGTGGCCATGCTCCATTGGGTGGCCACGGCGGCAACTCGCCGCGCCTGGAGAATGTCGTTCGCCCCAACAAAGTAGCCGACCAGACTTTGACCGGTGATGGCGAACGCCTCCATCGTCAGGGCTGAAAAAATCCACACCTGGCGAATTACCTGATACGCGGCGCCGCTTTCATCACCGCTCTGAGTGGCTACCCGAGTCGCCAGCAGCAAAAAGAGCATCAGCATCCCGGTGCGAATAAAGAGGTCGCGGCCGACGCGCAGCAGACCGATCATCTCCCACAGGCGGAGCTGCTGCGGAACGCCCAGCCTGTACAGCGTAATCGTCAAAACCAGCACGGCGCCCACCCATTGGCTAAGGGCGCTGGCCAGGGCGGCTCCGGCCACGCCCATCGCCGGCAGCGGACCCAGCCCAAAAATAAATGGCCAGTCGAGCAAAATATTGAGGGCGTTGACCAATAAAGCGATCCACAACGGGGTTTTCATATCCTGCAAACCGCGCAGGGAGCCCATGGTGGTCAGCGTAATCAGCACCGCCGGTGCTCCAAAAAGGCGCACCTGCATATACCGTTCGGCTTCAAGAAGGACCTCGCCTCCAGCCCCCAACGCAACGGCCAGCTGCGTGGCCAGCGGATAGCCAATCACGATGAGCAAAATACCCAAAGCAAGCGCCAGGCTGACCGCCACGCCGTTTATATCGCGCGCTCTTTGACTTTCACCGCGACCCAGCGCCTGGGCGATTCCGGTTTGAGTACCGATCCCCAAAAAATTAAAGACCCAAAACGTGCTTGATAAGGCGATCGTGCCCACCCCCAGGGCCGCCAGGGGAACAGACCCGGATTGAGCCACAAACGCCGTGTCGATCAATCCGGTTAACGGCTCCGCAATGAGCGAAAATAAAACCGGGATTGAGAGCGAGATCAGGGTTTTGTGCGGTGATTGTTTGAAAGTGGATTCAGAAGCAAGATCAGACATGGTGCTAAGTTTACTGTAGACCGCAGACCACAGACCACAGACATCAGATAACAAAGGATCTCTTTTGATGTCTGTCGTCTGAAGTCTGAAGTCTTTTGTCTAAATTGTCCCGGTTCATTTAAGCCGATTGTCCCTTGCGAGGGCAAATTGTACTAGTACAATATGAGCAGTTCTTGAATATCTAAGGTAAATTATGTTATCCCTGCAGCTAAACCGCCATGAAACCCGATCGCTCTACCAGCAAATTGCTGAAGAGATCAAGACCCGCATCAGCGACGGTCGATTACCGGCCGGGGCGCGCCTGCCAACGGTGCGTAAACTGGCCGAAGAGCTGCAGGTGACCCGTTTGACGATCCAAAGCGCGTATGCCGAGCTCCAGGCTGACGGCTGGATCGAAGGCATTGTTGGTCGAGGCACGTTTGTCTCCAACGATGTGAAGCCGGTTGCCCTGCACGACTCAGTTGGCGTTGCCCTGACTTCCGAAGGCATTTTGAGCGACATTTTGACGATCAACCGCGTTTTAGGAATGCGCTCGATGGCCATTGCCGAACCGGATGCCGCCCTTTTCCCCATCGATGAGTTTTGGGGGTATTTAACTCGCCTGCGCCCCAAAGCGGCCGATCTCCTCGGCTATGGTGACTCCCAGGGAGATCCCGATTTGCGTATCGAAGTGGTGCGTGAACTGCAGGAGTTGGAAATAGACGGTAATCCCAGCGACGTGGTCATCACCAATGGGGTGATGCAGGGACTTAATTTGGTGACCCAGGCCCTCAGCCGGCCGGGAGGGACGGTTATTGTAGAACAGCCCACGTTTATCGGCTATCTCAATATTTTGAAGAGCCAGGGTTTGCAGCCGCTGCCGGTTCATCTCGATGAGGAGGGGCCGCGTCTGGATGAATTTGAGGCGCTGGCGGCCCGAGAACGGCCGGCTTTCTTCTACGCGATTCCCAATTTTCACAACCCGACCGGCCGCTCCTGGTCGATGCAGCGGCGGCACGATATTTTGCAGATCGCCGGCCAATACGGCCTGCCAATTTTGGAAGATGATATTTACGGCCGCATCGCCTATGACACATCGCCGGCACCTACGCTCAAATCGCTCGACAGGGATGATCGGGTCTTTTATATGAGCGGCTACTCTAAAGTATTTATGCCCGGGCTGCGCCTCGGTTATCTGCTGCCCCCCCGCGCGTTCCGCGAACAGATCCTGATGCTTCGCCGGTCCGCGGACGTATGCGGGTCGGGCGTGACCCAGCGGGGTCTGGCCCACTTCTTGCGCGACAACGGGTTAAAGCGTCATTTGCGCCGGGTGCTGCCCATCTACCGCCAGCGGCGCGATACGATCCTGCAAAGTTTACGACGGGAAATGCCGCCAGGGGTCTCCTGGACCGAGCCGGAAGGCGGATTTTCAACCTGGCTAACCCTGCCGCGCTTTTTCGGCCGTGGGGAGCTGTATCGGCGGGCGCTCAAACAGCGGTTCGCCTTCACGGCCGGTGAAGCGTACGACATGGATGATGCGGATGAACTCGATCATCTGCGCCTCTGCTACGGCAATCAGCGGCCGGAAGGGATCGAAGCCGGGGTAAAGCTCCTGGCCCAGCTTATCTCAAATCATTAGGAGGTTTTGTGTATCCACAACTGCAATACGACCTGGAACATATTGAGGATATGCTGCAGCGGGTGCAGGAAATTAGCCTGGCTTACTATCAAAATGTAGGTGAATCCCCGGCCGCGGTCGCACCGCCCTCCCGCAAAAACCAGACGCTTCCCAAGCAGGGGATGGGGGGGCTGGCGGTCGTCAATCACTTTCTGAAGAAGGTCGCTCCACATCTGGCGGCCAGCGGCGGTCCGCGCTACCTTGGATTTGTCACCGGTGGCGCCACCCCGGCCGCATTAATTGGAGATTGGCTGACGTCAACTTTTGATCAAAATGTGGCTTCTGACATCGACTCCATTGCCCCTCTCATCGAAGATGAAGCCATCGACATGCTGCGCACGCTTTTTGGGCTGCCGGATGAGTTTTCCGGATCGTTTGTCAGTGGGGCTACCATGTCAAATTTTGCAGCGTTGGCCATTGGCCGCCAATGGTGCGCCAAACAAATTCGATACGACGTGGCCAAACTGGGTCTTTATGGGCTGCCCCAGATTCGGGTTCTGGCGGCCACGCCCCACTCAAGCATTTATAAAGCGCTTTCGATGTTGGGCATGGGGCGCAGCAGCCTGATTAAAATTAAGACAATTCCCGGCCGGGAAGCGATTGATATCGATCATTTGCGTTTTGAGCTGGCCGCTGCCCGCGCTGAACTTATCCCGGCCATTGTGGTTGGCAGCGGGGGAACGGTCAACACCGTTGACTTTGATGATTTGACCGCCATTGGGGCACTCAAGAAGGAATTTACTTTCTGGTATCACGTTGATGCGGCCTTTGGCGGGTTTGCGGCGTGTACCAAAGAGACCGCCCGCTTAACCAAAGGGATGGATTCGGCCGATTCGATCACCATTGACGCCCACAAATGGCTAAATGTCCCTTATGATTCGGCGATGGTTTTTACACGCCATCCGGATATTGGCCTGCAGGTGTTTCAAAACAGCGCCGCTTACCTGGGTGACGTGCAGGACGTCCCGGCATACGTGCACCGGACGCCGCAAAACTCCCGCCGTTTTCGAGCGCTGCCGGCCTGGTTCTCACTCCTGGCTTACGGGGCGGCCGGATACGAAGAAATTGTGACCCGCTGCTGCCGTCTGGCTCAGAGAATCGGCGAAAAAATAGCCGGGAACGACCGCTACGATCTACTGGCGCCGGTAAACCTCAACGTGGTTTGTTTTGCCCCTGCTTCACATGAAGTTGATGTGGGTGCCCTACTGATGCGTTTGCGTGACGACGGCCGGGTCTTTGCTACGCCAACTGAATATGGCGGCCGGTCGGCGATTCGCCTGGCCTTTTCTAACTGGCGCACCACCGACGATGATGTGGAGCTGGTTTGGCAGGCGCTGCAAGAGTGTCTTTGAAGAAGAGAGAAAAGAGAATAGAGAAGAGAGAAAAGAGAAGCGAATGACCTTTAAGAGATACAGGGTGGTTGAGTACGGGGCGTTGATTTTGATCATCAGCATGGGTACCCGGCAAAGTTTTGGCATCTTTCTCCCTGAAATCAGCCGTGATTTGGGTATCGGCCGCGAATTGTTCAGCCTGGCGATCGCCGTTCAGAACATTATCTTTGGCTTGCCAATTGTCGGGGTTCTGGCTGACCGCTACGGCTCCCGCTGGGTCGCCATCGGCGGCGGAATCTTGTATGCCCTAGGTATTTTTCTGCTGGCTGTCGGGCAATCCCCGGCCATGCTGTTTGGCTCGCTGGGTATTTTGGTGGGTATCGCCCTCAGCGCAACGTCGTTTGTGGTGGTTTTAGGCGCGGCCGCCCAGGTGGTCCCCGCCGGTCGCAGAACGGTCATGTTTGGTCTGCTGACCGCGGCCGGGTCTATCGGCATGTTTGCCGTTGTGCCGGCGCTGCAGTGGCTGCTCGATCTGATCGGCTGGGTGTCCACGTTTTATATTATGGCCGGTATGGCCCTGGTGATCTCCCTGCTGGCCATCGCTTTTCCGGCCGGCCGGCGGTCCCAGGAACCAGGCACCACCTCAGCGGGTGAGGGTGAATATGAAGACGAGGGAATTATTTCGATTTTGAAGAAAGCCAGCGGTCACTCCGGCTATTGGCTTCTTACGGCCGGTTTCTTTGTCTGCGGTTTCCACGTGGCTTTTATCGCCACCCACCTGCCGGCTTATCTTCAGGACAACGGCCTTTCAACTCAGGTCAGCGCCTTTGCCCTGGCGATGATCGGTTTATTTAACCTGATTGGCTCATCCTCATTTGGGTATTTGGGTGATCGGTACCGCAAAAAGTACCTGCTTTGTTTTATTTATCTCGGCCGCGCGGTCGTCATTTCCGCCTTTATCTGGCTGCCGCTTACCGCCACGTCCGCCATTCTGTTTGGGGCGGCGATTGGATCGCTGTGGCTGGCGACAGTCCCCTTGACCAGCGGGGCCGTGGCCCATATTTTTGGCTCGCGATATTTATCAACACTCTACGGCGTTGTCTTCTTTAGCCATCAAATTGGCGCGTTTCTCGGTGTTTGGCTTGGCGGCCGGGTCTTTGATACCCTTGGCTCGTATCAGCCGATCTGGATCGCCGGGATTATCCTGGCGGTTATTGCCGGGTTAATCCATTTACCCATGATCGACACCCCGGTTGCCCGCAGGGCGGTCACCGCCGATTAACGGTCAACTCGTATATCTTAATTCGCATTTCGCATTTCGTATCTCGTATCTCGTAACTCGTATCTCGTATCTCGTATCTCGTAGGTCTTTATGAAATTTGTAAGCAATCGTCACATAACCGATCCCCGCCTGAATTTGGCCCTGGAAGAGTATTTACTGCGCGAATTGGAGATGGAAACCCCGCTTCTCCTGTTTTACGTCAATGAACCGGCGGTCATCATCGGTCGGAACCAAAACACCATCGAAGAAATTGACCCGGATTTTATCAAGCAGAACGACATTCACGTCGTGCGTCGCCTGTCCGGAGGAGGTGCGGTGTTTCACGATCTTGGCAACCTCAATTTCAGCTTTATTACCAACGACAATCGGGACATCCACAATTTTGCCAAATTTATTAATCCGGTTGCTGCTGTCTTAAAAAAGCTGGGCGTGCCTGCGGAACTGCACGGCAGCAGCGATGTTTTTGTGGACGGCAAGAAAATTTCGGGCAACGCTCAATTTTCCGCCCGCGGCCGCCTGTTTAGCCACGGCACAATTTTGTTTGATACCGACATCGAAACGATGCTGCGGGCCTTAAACCCGCGTCAAATTGAAATTGAATCAAAGGCGGTCCAGTCGGTGCGCAATTTTGTGACCAACATCAAGGAGTGGCTGCCCCGAGAAATGACCCTCAAAGATTTAAAGCAGGCGATCTTGGATGAATTGTTCGGGTCAGACCCGCCTACGCTTCCCCTGTCGGCCGATCAATGGGGGGATATCGAGAAGCTGGCTGAGGAACGATACGACACCTGGGAGTGGAATTACGGCCGTTCTCCCCGCTTTAACGTGCAAAAAACCGTCGCGCTTGGTCGGGTCACCTTTAACGCCCGCCTATGGGTCGATAAAGGATTAATCGAAGAGGTTACCCTTTACGGCAACTTTGAGGCCAAGCGAGAAATTAAAGAACTCCTCGACCGCCTGATTGGCGTTCGCTATGAGCCGGAGGCGATACGCTATGCCCTACAGGATGTTGAACTGGTCCCCTATGTCGGTTCGGTTTCACTCGATGAATTTGTGACCGTACTTTATTGAATTTACCCCCGTCAAATAAATAGCGGCCGCTGAATGGGCGGCAAAATGTTTCTTATGTGACAGCCCTTAACTGCGCTCAGGATTATTCACCCTGCAAGCAAGGGCTGAGAAAGTGGTGCGATTATGGTTTTTTTTGGAAATTAGGTAAATTTTATGACTCAACAGAATGACACCACCACCCCTAAAAGTGAATTCTGGGCCGGCGTCAAGGCGGAACTGCCCATCCTTTTTGGCGTGATCCCTTTTGGCCTCATTTTCGGGGTTCTGGCGACGACGGCCGGGCTGCCTCCGCTGGTGGCCTGGAGCACTTCGTCCCTGGTTTTTGCCGGATCCGCTCAATTTTTGGCCCTGCCGTTGTTTTCAGCTGGGGCTCCGGCCGTGATTTTGATTATGACGACGTTTATTATCAATCTGCGTCATCTCCTCTACAGCGCCTCGCTGGCTCCTTTTGCTCAACCGCTTTCCCGCGGCTGGAAAACGCTGTTAGCTTACCTCCTGACGGATGAGGCGTTTGTTCCCACAATTTTGCACTATCATCAATCGGATCAACCGTCTACCCATAAACATTGGTTTTGGCTGGGAGCCGGGCTGACGCTGTGGCTCAACTGGCAAATTGTCACCGGTATCGGAATTTTAGTCGGGCAGCAGCTGCCGTCCGGGTTAGGATTGGAATTTACGCTATCCCTGACCTTTATCGGCATGATTGTCCCCACGCTCAAAAAATGGCCGGAGATCGGGGCGGCCGTTTCAGCCGGAGTCACGGCGGTGGCGGTCAGCGGCCTGCCCTATCGTCTGAACCTGATGGTGGCCGCAGTTGTGGGAATTTTCACCGGGCTTCTGCTTGAATCCCTGACGCGCCGGGAGAGTATCGGTCAAACTCAGGAGGTTCAATTATGATGACCCCCCTGCAGCTCATGTTGACGATTCTGGCCATGGGATTGGTCACATTTTTGATTCGGTTAAGCTTTATCGCTCTTTCCGATCGGATCGCCCTGCGGCCGCTTGTGCGCCGCGGGTTGACGTATGTGCCCCCGGCCGTTCTGGCCGCCATCGTTTTCCCTGATATGCTGCTGTCAGAAGGGGTGCTCAATCTCTCATGGCAAAATCCGTTTCTCCTGGCCGGCTTGGGAGGGATCCTGGCGGCCTGGTGGAGTAAAAATGTGTTGGTCACCATGGTGGTCGGCATGTTGATATTGTGGGGAATCCAGTGGATTACAGCCTGAAGACAAGAGACCAGAGAGGACTTTTTTTCGGCGTGTCCCATCTCTCGTCTCCTGTCTCTTGTCTCCCGTCTTTCTTTTAGGAGGTTTTAATGAAGGAAATTGCTCGCGTCAGTGAAATTTGGCGTTATCCGGTCAAGTCGATGGCCGGAGAATCAATTGAGAAAAGTGATGTTTACTGGTACGGTTTGGAAGGTGATCGCCGCTATGGGTTTGTGCAGAACGGTCATCCGGGCAGCTTCCCGTGGCTGACCGCCCGAGAGATTCCTCAAATCGTCAAATTTCAGCCGCGATTGATCGGAAATGATCTGGTGCACGGCCCTGTTGAAGTGACAACACCGGCCGGGGAAACATTCCCCATCGGTGATGAACGGCTCCGACAGGCGCTTCTGGCGCATCGCTCTGGCTTTGACGCCCATCTGATGCAGCTCAACCGGGGGACGTTTGACGCGGCCCCTGTATCGCTGATGAGTCTGGCCACGATCCGCCAGGTGGATCAAACATTTGGACAATCGCTTGATACCCGCCGCTATCGGCAAAATTTGATCATCGAGACAATTGAGGACAAACCTTATATCGAAGACAGCTGGTGCGAACAAATTATTCGGTTTGGGGACCGGCCCGACAGCGCACAGGTGCTTTTGAACCGGCCGATCCAGCGCTGCCAGATGATCAACGTCGATCCGGATCATGGGCAGGTCGATGCCGGGGTATTAAAAGCGGTGGTGCGCAGTCGAGACAACTGCCTGGGCGTGTATGCCGCCGTGGTGCGCCCGGGAACGATTTATGCGGGTGATTCAATCTATCAACTTTGATTAGAGCCTCTGTCTCGGTCAAAGGAACAGCGTAGGCGTGATTTCCTAATTACGCCGATAGCTGACGCGATTGGGAAATCGCGTCTACATCATCTGTGACTTTTAAATAGTAACCTACTTCAGGGAAAAAGGAGGATGCAAAGGTGGATAATTCATATCAGGAACTGAACCGGCAGTCTACAGAACGGATGCGAAATCTGGCGGCCAAGCTGACAGATGAAGATCTTGAACTCCCCCTGGGAGAATATTGGACCATCGCGGCCGCGTTTGCCCATATCGCCTTTTGGGATGCCCGCGTGCTAAAAATTTTAGAAGATTCTGAAAGCAACAATCAGGTGATTATTCACCCGTTTGATTTGGTCGTCAATGACATTTCGCTCCCATTCTGGCTAGCCATTCCTCCCCGGCAGGCGGTGGAACTGGCTATCGCCACCGCGGAAGAGTTGGATCAATCTCTCGAATCGTTTTCGCCCATACTGCTTGAGAAAATCGCTTCCGCCAATTTGCGCTTTATTCGCCGGGATTACCATCGTTTGGCGCATCTTGACGAGATCGAAGAGGCGTTGAACTATTAAGAAAGGTCGAGACCCAATTCTCCCCAACCAAAGTCATCAGGAGGGATTTTTGTATGAAAAAGATGTGTTTTTTCACTCAGAACGATTTGACGAGCCACCAGCGCTCAACCGGTCAACGTTACTTTGAATTTCTGCGGGTGCCCGATATGAGCGCCGGTCTGTATGTTTTACCGGCCGGTAGTGTAGATGGGCAGCAGCCACACAGTGAAGATGAAATATATGTCATCATGGTCGGTCGAGGAGAGTTTACCTGTGAAGGCGAAACCAGACCGGTTGCTCCTGGAGACGTGATCTATGTGCCGGCCCATGCGGACCATCGTTTTCACGATATCGCAGAAGACCTGGAAATACTGGTTTTCTTTGCGCCGGCCGAGGGTGTGCTTCATCAGCGGCGGCAGATCGTGCAGGAAGGTGAGATAGAAGTTGACACTGATCGCACCCGCCTCGATATCGAGTTGATCCACCAATTTTTGACCACCTCTTATTGGGCAAAAGGGTGCGATCGCGATCTGGTGGTCCGCTCGATTCAAAATTCGCTTTGTTTTGGTGCTTATGAGGGGGACAATCAAATCGCTTTTGGCCGCGTCATTACCGACTTTGCTACCTTTGCCTATATGTCTGATGTGTTTGTGATAGAAACCCGTCGCGGCCGGGGAATTGCAAAGATGTTGGTGGCGGCAATGATGGCCCACCCCGATCTCCAGGGGGTGCGCAAGTGGAATTTGCACACGCGCGATGCGCACGGGCTGTATACCGAATTTGGGTTTTTTGCGCCCGGTGAAATTTCCAGCTATATGGAGTTCCGTCCGTGACGGCCGCAGATAAAACGACAGGGCCTCACTAGAAGGGGGTGGTGATGTTTGTTGGACACGCCAATTGATCCGCTGTGGGTTTGAGGCCACGCTACGGCCGTTAAATGATGAAGCAGCGGCCCTGTTGTAAACCGTTTGTCCATTTATTTATGTAAAACAGTACTTTTTTCTCATATTTGCTTTACAAAATATGGACAGGCGTGTATAATTCCCGTTAGTAATTCTGGGCAGTATTTAAATGGGAGCCGGGTTTACCAGGTTTAAAATGATTGAGAGGTTACGATGGTAGAATCGTTGGTTTTAACATCATTGGAAATGGTGGAAAGCTCATTTACCCGCTATGAACTACCACCAGAGGGGATCACTTCTTTAGGGTATGTGGTGCGCCGGATGCATAAAACGGCTATTCTAGCCGACGTGCCTCAGATGGTTGAGCAGGGAGAATTTGCTCAAGCGCTTTCTCAAATCGCCTATTATGCCGCTGCTGCGGCCGTTTCCTTTGGCTCGCTTTATTATGAGCCGCTAAAAGATGAGGTTGGTTCGACCGTCACTGAACGCGATCCGGAAACCGGTGCCCTGGTGACGGCCACGCTGGTTGACGTTGCTCCGAATGACAAACACAAAGCCGAAGTTCGTCTAAAAGACGGCTCCCGTTTTTCGGGTCATGAATTTACCAGCGATTCCCGATTTGGCGTACGCGGATGGGTCTTACCGGCGACCACCAGCTTTACGTTTGTTTCGGCTGATGAATCGTATCAGGCTGAATGTCACGGCACCATTTCCCGTGAAGTCGTTCCGCGAATTGCCGGCCCCTGGCACAGCCGGGCGCTGGGCAGTCTAAAGATAAAAGACAGTCAAGGTAACGTCGGTCATTTAACGCTCCAGCGCAACGCCAAAGCAATTATTACCGTGAGCTGCTGTTCCGGGAAAACGATCTTGCACCGCGAGGTGTCAGTTTCCTAAACTGAATAATCTTCAGCTTAAATTTTTAGAAGCCCGCGTGTTTGAGAGAAATCAGACTCGCGGGCTTTTTTTTATCAAAATAAGATTCGATCAGGTGCACTGCCCACGTTACCCCATTTTCTTCCTGCAGGTGTTGGCCAACCGCTGCCGCCTTCTTTTGCATTTGTTTGTCGTTTAACGCCTGATGCAAAGCCGCAGTCAAATTTTCTTCACTGAGGGATTTTCGAGGAATGGGTAATGGCCCGACACCCAGCTGCCTGACCCGACTACCCCAAAAATGTTGATCAGCAAAGTAAGGAATGACCACATTGGGCTTTCCCGACCTCAAACCGGCCGCCGTCGTTCCTGCCCCTCCGTGATGAACAACGGCGCGCATCCGTGGAAAGAGCCATTCGTGGGGAGCTTGATCAACGGCCAAAATATGATCGTGATCGGCAAAATCTGCCCTTAGCCCGGCCCATCCTTTTAAAATGACCGCCCGCTGGTTGAGATTGCCAACCGCATTTAGCACCATCTCCTGAAGGCGCTGCGGGTGGCGGTCGGTCATGCTGCCAAATCCAATGTAAATAGGTGGCTTTCCCCGATCGACAAACCGCCGTAGAGCCGGTGATGGTGCCTCCGCGGGCTGGGTCCAATAGCCGGTGACGTGATACTGGTCGGGCCAGTCAGCCGGTGGCGGCATGACGAGATCACTATAAGCGTACAAAAATGGCAAGCGATTGGCCTGAAGCTGACGATAAGGTCCGGCAAAAGGAAGCTTTGGTAAACCAAGCGTTTTCCGCCAGCGCTGCACTTGAGAGCGATAAGGCTGCCAAAAAACCTGTTCGGCTACAAAAAAAGTGAGCCAATTATACAATTTACCAAGTAGGGGGATGTGAGACGGCCAGCCGGGGGAGCCAGGCACCGGAAATGCGGTGGTTCTTCCCATCACCGGCTGTAGGTGAACCATGATCGAGGGCAAGTTTTTTGCTTCGGCCAGATGATAAGCCAAATTGCCAAAGAGAGAAAAAACGACGCCATCGGTGTCGGTCAGGGCGGCTGTCGTTTCCTCGATCAGCTGCTCGATCAGCGGCCGCCCCAAGCGAATCATATTGCTGACGAGAGCAAGGGGGTTTTGTCCGGAATCCAGCCATGCTTGCCCGGCTGATGATTGCAGCATCTGCAGGGGATCAGCTCCCAGGGGAAAAAATTCAATCGTATTCGTATCAGCCAGCGAGGCGAATCGCGCGTGGGTGGCCAGACGGACTCGATGTCCTCGCTGCTGCAGCGCTTTAGATAAGTTCAGAAAAGGCTGCACATCCCCACGAGATCCAACGGTTAGGCAGGTGATGTGCATTTTATATCTGAGACGTGATGGTTGAAACTAAATTTCGATACAACGGATATTGGAGAAAGTTTAGTTCAGGCGTGAACGAGAAAGGTAAATTTCGCGACTGCGCCACCAAATACTGGGCAGGCGCCGCAGCTTACCGGTGGTACTCACAAAAGAGCGACGTGAAAAGACATCGTAATTATGTCGTTCAATATCATCGAGAATCCCTTGATACAGGTCTGCGGCGGCCGCAATGGAGAAGCGACCGTTGGGAGAAAGCAGGGAAATTCCCGACCACGCTTCGGCATAGAGACGTCGATTGCGATCTATTTGAAACTGCATAAACTGCTGCCACCGGTCGTCAACTTCTGCGCGATCGATATCCTCTTCCATTAGGTCAAAGGCAGCCAATTCATCCTGGGGGAGATAAAGACGGCCGTTTCGCCAATCTTCACCCACATCCCGCAAAATGTTTGTAAGCTGCAGCGCAACACCGAGCTTAATGGCATACGGAATCGCATCTTGATCGCTAAAACCGATAATGTGCATGCTCATCAACCCCACCGTTGAGGCCACACCATAAGCATAGGCCGCAAGCTCATCAAACGTTGCATATCGCTTTTTGGTCAGATCGGTTAAAACCCCGTTGATCAACTGCTCTCCATATTTAACAGGTACGTTAAAGCGGGTGCGCGTATCGGCCCAGGCCAGAGCAACCAGATCGTCCTTGGGCGGATTGTGAGTAAACGATGCCTGCCGCCACTGCTCCAGTTTATGTTTGATCATTTCATTTTGCGAGGTGAAATCGGGGGTCAGGGGGGAAGGATGATCGACAATATCATCGGTGATGCGGCAAAATGCATACAGTGCCCGTACCGCACGCCGCTTCGGTCCAGGAAGAAGCTGGGAGGCCCAATAAAATGAGCGACTGTGAATCGCCGTCAAATGATCACAATAATCATACGCGGCCTGCAGGGTTGGATGATCTACCCCCCACAATTCAGACAAACCTTCCTGTGAATGAGTGGCCTCCTGGGCCAACGATAACAGCGTGCTTTCCCAAGTTTGAGAAAGAGTCATTTTCCACCCCTTTTATTGTGACTGGTCGGTTTCCTCTGCCTAATAACTATCAACCAACCTTGGTTTACTAAATCTGATTTTGCCACGTATCGTGAGGATCTGTAAAAACTGTGCAATCCATTAAACTATAGTAAGAAATCTATGTTTTGTCAACATATTATCCAATAAATACTTGTGCAAATGATTGACATCACGAGTGCATTATGCTATATTTTCCTTTGTAATTTGTTAACAAACACTAACTTCTGTAATCAATCACAACTGCTTGATTTTTAACGGGTGAGAAGCTTCTCTGCTAATCTAAATATCAACCTTGTGAGCCATTGTCTCAGGTAGCTGTTTTCGTCACCATATATTATTACGAAAAATAAAGGATCTCGTCGTAAAAGTAACTTCGAGAAGGTGCCTAGAGCGGAGTTAGTTAACTGCAAATCGGCTTGGAGCGATTTTGTTTCTCCTGGCCTGTTGCGCAATGAGATTCAATCATGGCAGGCAAGAACAATAAACATTTATCGACCCACCACACGCATGTAGAGCAAGGGAAGAATGGCGATCAGGGTGTAAAAGAGCGCCAATCCAATTCCCCTTCACAATCTGAATTTCTAACCCCAACGTTCAACCTCAAAGCGGTTGTCACCGAAACCGGCTTAAAGCCGGATACGCTGCGAGCCTGGGAAAGACGCTACGGTCTTCCTCAGCCTGATCGTACGGCCGGAGGCCATCGTCTTTACTCACAGCGCGACATCGATTTAATTAAGTGGTTGATCGCTCGGCAGGAAGAGGGGATGAGTATCAGCCATGCGGTATCTCTATGGAAACAAATAGAAGAGAGTGGTGAAGATCCACTCCAAAACCGGGGGAAGGGGATGGGTGAAGTTTCTCCCTCGGTGGCCTCGGTCCGCTCAGGTGATAATTTGGCCATGCTTCGCCAAGCGTGGATCGATGCCTGTAAAGAGTTTGACGAACGAAAGGCGGACAATATTTTGGCAGAAGCTTTCTCCTTGTTTCCAACAGAGACGGTTTGCTTTGAATTGCTACAGCGTGGATTGGCCGAAGTGGGAATGGGGTGGTACGAAGGTCGAATTACGGTCCAGCAGGAGCATTTTGCCTCTGCTTTGGCCATCCGCCGATTGGAGACGATGGTTGCTTCCACTCCTCCACCCAGCCGAAACGGCCGCATTTTAGCTGCGTGTCCTCCTGAAGAGCGTCATACGTTTGCCTTGCTGCTGCTTACCTTGCTTCTCCGTCGAAACGGTTGGGACGTCGTTTATTTAGGGGCCAACGTCCCGGCGGCCCGTTTGGAATCAACGCTTTCTGCCGCTGACCCCCATTTGGTGATTTTGTCGGCTCAAACCCTCTACACCGCCAGCACCATGCTGCCGATGGCGATGCTGCTCCAGCGAGAGCGGGTGGTTTCTACATATGGTGGGGCCGTCTTCTCGCACATCCCCGCCCTGCGACAGTATATGCCGGGTTACTTCCTTGGCAATCGGCTGGAACAGGTGCCGACAGTGGTTGAACAACTGCTGACCTCTCCGCCTCCGATGCCGATGTACGACCAACCGAGTCGCTCTTACCGGCTGGCCCTGCAGCATTTTCAAGAACGACAGGCCGCGATTGATGCCCGAGTTTGGGAATCTTTATCCCATACCAATCAAGGCATGTATTTAAAAAATGCCAATTCTGATTTAGGCCAAAACATTGTGGCTGCCCTGACATTTGGCGATATGAATTTGCTCAGCTCAAATTTGGATTGGGTCGAAGGGTTGCTCGTCAACTATCATTATCGGCTGCCGGCTCAGATGTTGCGGGAGTATATAAAAGCTTACCATGATGCTGCCAAAGAAGCGATGGATGAGCGCGGTGACGTCATTACCCAATGGCTGCAAAAAGTCGTTGAATCATAAATAACCTCGTTTTAACCAAATTTATAAGTTTAAAAGAAAGTTTCCAACTATTTGGAGAGTATAAATGCGCGTACTTATCACGGGCGGGTCTGGTCTAATCGGCCGCGCCCTCACGCCCTACTTAACCGCAAAAAATTATGAAGTCATCATCTTAAGCCGCCATCCCCAGCGGGTAAAGGGATTGCCGGAAGGTGCCTCGGCGGTTGAGTGGGATGGTAAATCCGCTGACGGATGGGGCCATCTGGCAGATGGGGCCAAGGCGATCATCAACCTGGCCGGTGCCGGTATAGCGGATAAGCGATGGACCCCCGAGCGGAAAAGGATCATTGTCGACAGCCGCATTTCGGCCGCTCAAGCGGTGATTGAGGCGGTGGAGAAGGCCGCGGTTAAGCCGGAGCTGGTGATTCAATCTTCGGCCGTTGGGTTTTATGGCGATCGAGGGGATGAAACCGCAACCGAAAGCTCGGCCGCGGGCAGCGGTTTTCTGGCGGACGTATGCGTTAAATGGGAGGAGGCGGCCAAACCACTGGCTGACCTGACCCGCCTGGTCACGATCCGAACCGGGGTGGTATTAACCACGACTGGTGGGGCACTCCCGCAAATGATGCTGCCTTTTAAATTTTTCGCCGGTGGGCCGCTTGGTGGCGGTAAGCAGTGGGTACCCTGGATCCATCTTGACGATGAGGTGCGGGCCATCAGCTGGCTTATTGAAAATGAGGACGCTGCCGGCGTTTACAATCTGTCGGCGCCCAATATCGTGCGAAACAAAGAGCTTGTAAAAATTATCGGTCAGGCGCTTGGACGGCCGTCTTTCGCCCCTGCCCCGGCCTTTGCCCTCAAGCTGGCCTTGGGCGAAATGGCTGCCGTCGTTCTAGAAAGTCAAAAAGCGATCCCCGCCAAGCTGCAAGAAGAAGGGTTTGAATTTCAATTTCCCTACCCCGCACCGGCGCTTAAAGACCTGATCTACAATAAGAAGTAGCCTGCATAGTGATGTCAGAGGCAGCCCGTTAACAATGGAATTTTTTAAAGACCCATCTCACGATCCATTTCAATTTATCCACCACGGAGAGGTGGGTGCCTTGATGATTCACGGGTTCCCAGGCACGCCGGCCGAAGTGCGCATCCTGGGTCAGGCTTTGGCAGAAAATCAAATTTCCACCAACGGAATTTTGCTCCCCGGTTTTGGATCACAAATCGCCAAGCTTGGCGAAAAAACGCGCCACGATTGGCTGCAGGCGGCCGAGGAAGCGTGGCATGAGATGCAGCACCATCACGAGAAGACGATCCTGGTCGGTTATTCGATGGGTGCGGCCATTGCCCTCCAGCTGGCAATCAAAAGACCGCCCGACCGTCTCATACTTCTGGCCCCATTTTGGCGATTTTCGCTGTGGGTTGCCCATCAATTTATGCCGGTTATCCGTCATCTAAAATCCCAGGTTTCTCCCCTGGATATGGGAGGTGATTTAGACGATCCGGCGTTTCAGGCAGAGCTTAAACGCTTTATTCCCGATCTGGATTTTGAGGATGAAGAAAATCGGCGAATGATTCGCGAAGAAATGGCTTTGCCAACCGCCATCATTGAAGAAGTGTGGCGGCTGGGTCGTGAAGCATTTGAGCGAGCCCAATCGGTGGAGATACCGGTTTTGGTTGTCCAGGGATTAGAAGATCAGGTGGTGCTGCCGCAGCATACCCGACAGTTGGTCAAAAAAATGAGGCAGGGGACATCGGTTTCCCTTTTTGAAATCCCGGGCGAACACAACTTCACCAAGCAAAGCGGACCTTACCTCAATTTGGTAAAAACCTTTCTTAATCCGCTGGTGGTCGATTTCCAAAATGATAGGTCCCGGGAATCACTCCCATAACAATAATTTGCCATTCTGAACCTGCTTCAAAAGGTAGAAATGATTTAGAAGGAGTTTGCTATGACCACATCGGCAATCTGGTGGATTAGACGCGATTTGCGCCTGCACGATAACCCAGCACTGACGGCCGCCCTCCAGTTTGAACAGGTCATTCCCCTGTTTATTCTTGATGACCACCTGCTTGAGAAGTACAAAAAAGCTGAGCGGCGGCTGGCATTTTTGTTTGATGGGCTGCGCCGGCTCGATGAAGATCTGCGCAAACGTGGCAGCTATCTGGTGGTGCGACGTGGTAACCCGGATCAGGTTCTACCCCAAATCGTTAGCGAGCTCAACGCCCATTCGGTATTTGCCCAAGATGATACGAACCCCTACGCTCGCCAGAGAGATCAGCTGCTGGCCGAAGAAGTGCGTCTGATTTTTACGGCGGGCACCTTAATTTGCCCGGCCGGTTCGGTGTTGAAAGACGATCAAACCCCATATACGGTGTTTACGCCCTTTAAGAAAAACGCCATCGCTCGGGGCTTGCCGCAGGAACATGATTTGGACTCCCTTCCGATTCACATCCCCACACCGCCCGGTATTCAAACAAAATCCCTTGATGACCTCCCTCAGCAAACGGCCGCCGCGCTATTCCCGGCCGGAGAGGCGGAAGCGCGCCGGCGGCTGGAGACATTTTTGGCAGACGGGATTGCTGATTACAGTGCCAAGCGAAATTTTATGGGGATACCCGGCACCTCTCAGCTTTCTGCATATTTGCGTTTTGGGATGGTCTCAGCTCGAGAAGCGGCCGTTAAGGCGATTGCGGCCCGAGAGGCAGCCGTCAATGCGGAAGGAAAAAAAGGCGCCGACACCTGGCTGAGCGAACTCTTGTGGCGTGATTTTTTTAACCACGTTGAATTCCATTTCCCTCACGTACAGGAGAAAAATTTTAATCCGACTTATGATTCTCTGGAGTGGCTCAACAACGCCGAGGATTTTGAAGCATGGTGCACGGGTCATACCGGTTATCCGGTTGTGGATGCGGCCATGCGTCAATTAAATGAGACCGGCTGGATGCACAATCGCACCCGCATGATTGTGGCCTCCTTCCTGGTGAAAGATTTGCTGATTGATTGGCGCTGGGGTGAAAAATATTTTATGGAAAAGCTGGTTGATGGGGATCCGGCGTCCAACAACGGCGGGTGGCAGTGGTCGGCCGGTACGGGCACCGATGCCGCTCCTTATTTCCGCATCTTTAATCCGATCTCCCAGAGTCAGAAGTTTGATCTCCAGGGAGATTATATTCGCCGGTGGATACCTGAATTGGCACCCTTAAACGATAAGCTGATCCACGCCCCGTGGGAAGTTTCAGCGGTGGATCAGCAGGCGGCTGGGGTCATCATTGGCCGGGATTATCCGGAGCCGATTATTATCCATAAATTCGCCCGACAGCGAACGCTGGATGCGTATAAACAGGCCCGGGAAAACGGTTAATAATTACTAATAACTAATTGCTAATTACTAATTGCTAATTACTAATTCTCTGTAACTTAAGCTTTCTTAATTACTTTTGCCGATGAATAATGAAGATTTACAAATAATTGTGGAGATGAATCGACTTTCAAAACAGACTTGTCATCCCCGCGCAGGCGGGGATCCATCGGTGGCCATCCAGTGGATTCTCGCTTTCGCGGGAATGACGTTTCGCTATGGGTGTTTGTTTGTCAAAACTAAAACCTCATCGGCTGTCGCAGAAAATAACTAGAAATAAGAAGTAAAAAATAGTTCTGTTACAGGGTACTAATTGTTTAAGGCATTATTTAAAGAGCGGCGGATTTGGAATAACCACAAACCAGATGATATACACCAAAATTCCAAGGGCCGTAGCGGCCATGTACAATCCGTACGCCCAGCGCATATACGGTTTGTAATTGTTAAACTTCAGCTGGGGAATCATCAGGTTATGCCCCCGTAGGACCACAAAATTTCCAAATACCAGAGCGATGAAGCCGATGGTGGCGTGGGCGATTGTGACGTAATAAAAAATATCTGGCCGCGGCCGAGGGGGAGATATATCCTGCACCACAAAATCGCGGAATGGCAAAACCATCATCCATAAAACCAAAATGATGTTGAGAAGCGCCCCGGCCGTTTGAATCCATCCATGAAGGGTGTATTTGTGCTGGCGGGCGGCCCAGAAGCCAACGGAAAACGTGATGGCCACCACAATTGATAAAAGCAGCGTCATATCGGCCGCAAAATTCCCAGCCGTTCCCAAAAAACCGGGTTGATGAAGAATGTCGCCCATGAAACCTTCCTTTATGTATGATGTAAGTGATTAAAAGCTTGGGTCCAATGCTCTTTCCACATTATCCTTGCACATTATAAGGTGAACTTCTGCTCTCGTAAGTCACCCATTCAGCCTATCAATAGTTAGAGGTTGCCTTCTCAGGCTTTTTGGCGATCATCACCGTGCAGACGCTGCGAGGGTGATTAACGGTGTTGATTTCAACCGCAAAACCGGCCGTTTGAAAGTGATTTTTCCACGGCTGCCAAACCTCATCGATCGTGCGGGCTGTATTGGTGGTGGCCACACTTTGACCGGTAATCCAAAAGAGCCAGGCGATCGCCCGATGAAGGATTGAGCGGCCGGTCAGATGCCCTTCCGGTAAGACGATTAAGCGGCCGCCCGGCTTGAGCACCCGGAAAATCGCTGCGGCCGTGGCCGGCTCCAAAATATAGGGGGTCGGAAACTGAGACAGTACGCAGTCAAACGATTGGCTTTGAAAGGGCAACGCCGGTATGGCGGTGCGCACTACTGCGGCCGCATTCCCCAACCCCTCCTGATCAATCCGCGCCTGAGCCAGGCGGCCCATAAACGGTGATAAATCGATACCAACTGCCCTATATCCTCGTTTGACTACCTCGGAGATCATGTGGCCCGGCCCATGACCGAGTTCCAGCAAGGTTTTTTTTGTCGATGACGGCTGATTTGGCAAAAATGTGAGCGAAGAAAGCTGCCATCGTCGCCATTCTCCCAGAGAAACCAGCCAGCTGACAAGATCATAACTCCAGGCCATTTCATAATAGAGCAAGCGGAAGCCAAATCGAATTAATTTACCCCACCATCTATTTATTAAATTCATGCGGTCATTGTATACTAGGTGGGGGAAATAGAAGAGAGCAAGAGACGAGAGGAAGAAAAGTAGAGAGGAGAGAGTCGAGGTTCCAATAGATCTTGTCTTTTAACTTTTCACCCAAATTGGAGAGATAAACCATGAAAATCGTTTTAAATACAGGTGGGGGAGATGCACCCGGGCTCAACGCGGTAATCCGTTCAGTCGTACTTTCTTCTGAGAAACGCGGCTGGGAGGTTTTCGGGATTCACGAAGGGTATCGCGGTATCCTCGAGCCGGAGGCTTATCCGGACGGTGGGATTGTGCGATTAGACCGACAGGCGGTGCGCGGCATTACCCACGTGGGCGGCACAATTTTAGGATCGACCAATCGGGGAAATCCGCTGAGCTACCCCATTCTAGACGACAAAGGGGAGTGGACGACCATAGACCGCTCAGGTGAACTTGATGCCGCTTTTAAAGAGCACGGCTTTGATGCCCTGGTAGCCATCGGAGGGGATGGCTCGTTATCAATCGCCAATGAAATTGGCAAACGCACCGGAATCAACGTGATTGGGGTGCCTAAAACAATCGACAATGATTTAAAACATACGATATCCACATTTGGATTTGACACGGCCGTTTCGTTTGCCACAGAGTGTCTGGATCGGCTTCATACCACGGCGGAATCCCACAGCCGCATCATGGTGGTTGAGGTGATGGGTCGATATGCCGGATGGATCGCCCTGTTCTCCGGCATTGCTTCAACGGCCGACGTCATCTTGATCCCGGAAATTCCCTACGACCTCAAATGCGTGGCGGATAAATGCAACTGGCGCGTGGGTATCGGGGCCAAATTTACGATTGTCGTTGTTGCTGAAGGGGCCAAGCCACAGGGTGGCGAAATATCGATTGTTGGGAAGTCGGTTGGGCAGGCGGAGCGGTTGGGCGGCGTCGGTCAGAAGGTTGCGGCAGCGCTGGAGGCGATGACCGGCCAGGAGAGCCGCTGCGTGGTGTTGGGTCATCTTCTTCGGGGCGGCTCGCCAACAGCCCAGGACCGGATATTGTCGCTGCGTTATGGTGCGGCGGCCGTGCGCGCTCTTGAAGAAGGGGTGGAGAACGTGATGGTTGCCCTCCAGCCGCCTTTTGTGAAGTACGTACCGCTTTCTGCTGTGGCCGATGCGATGAAACCGGTTCCTCTTGATGGCGATATTATCGCCACGGCGCGGGATTTGGGTGTGTGTTTTGGGGATGACTGAGTGTCGTGCTAAGTCCTGAGTTGAAAGTCCTGAGTGAGAAGATTTGCCAGGGGACTTGACAATGATTGGACGGGGCTTATGCTATTTTAGCAATTAGCAATTAGCAATTAGCAATTAGCAATTAGCAATTAGCAATTAGCATGTTTGAATTCGAAATAACGGCTCAGGACGACAGCGGCGCGCGAACCGGCCTGTTTCATACGCCTCATGGCGTTTTAGAGACGCCGGTTTTTGCGCCGGTGGGAACGGCCGCCACGGTCAAGGCCCTGCAGCCGCGAGACCTGCGCGAGCTGGGTTCAACCCTCGTGCTTAGCAACACGTATCATCTGTACCTGCGGCCGGGTGACCAGTTGGTTCGCGATTTGGGGGGACTCCATCAATTTATGCAGTGGGATGGCCCCATGTTGACCGACAGCGGTGGTTTTCAGGTGTTTAGCCTGAGCGACACCCGCAAAATCGATCAGGATGGGGTTACCTTTCAATCCCACATCGACGGCTCGTATCATCGGTTTACACCGGAGAGCAGCGTGGCCATCCAGGAGAATTTGGGGGCCGACATCATCATGGCTTTTGATGAGTGCCCTCCGCCGCGTGATTATAATTATGTCAAGCAATCCCTGACCCGCACCCATCCCTGGCTGACGCGCTGTTTGGCCGCCAAAACCCGGCCGGACCAGGCGCTGTTTGGCATCGTCCAGGGCGGTATTTTTCGCGATTTACGTGAGGAAAGCGCCCGCTTCATGATCCCGCTTGATTTGCCGGGTTATGCCATTGGGGGGCTGGCCGTCGGAGAAAGCAAGGAGGAGATGTATGAGGTGCTCGAATGGCTGCAGCCGGTTTTACCCGCAAATAAACCGCGCTATCTGATGGGTGTCGGTGCGCCGGAAGATTTGGTGCACGCCGTGCTGCGCGGGGTAGATATTTTTGACTGTGTGCTCCCGACACGGCTAGCCCGTCACGGCACCGCCCTGGTACGCGGTGGCAGGCTGAATTTGCGCAACGCAAAATTTGCTCGGGATGAACGGCCGCTGGCCCCCGACAGCCCGGTCGCACAGTACAGCCGAGCCTATTTGCGCCACCTGGTAAAAGCCAACGAAATTTTGGGGCACATCCTCTTATCTTTACATAATGTAGGGTTTCTGCATCAAATTATGGGCGAGATGCGTCAGGCAATTCGCAAGAATAACCTGCAACAATGGGGGGCTGAGTTTTTAAAACCATACGGAAAAGAGTCCTGAGTCCTAAGTGCTGAGTCCTGAGTCAAAAAGCTGAACATGATCGGCCACTCAGGACCTTTAACTAAGGACTTAGGACTACTTCAACATTGTTCAGGTGACAACGAATTGATGACCATTTTTGAAGCCCTCATCCTCGGCATCTTACAGGGTGCCACTGAATTTTTGCCCGTCTCCAGCTCAGGCCACCTCGTCCTGATCCCCGCGGTCTTTAACCTACAGCCGGCCGGCCTGACCGCCGTGGCCATCGCCCATCAAGGGACGCTGCTAGCGGTTTTGCTCTACTTCTATAAAGATTTATGGCAAATTGTAACCGGTGTCCTGCGCGGTTTGGCTGATCGACGGCCGGTGGACAACCCCAACGCCAAATTGGGCTGGCTGATCGTCTTTGGTTCGATCCCGGCCGCTTTTCTGGGTTTGCTGTTTGAAGATTTTTTTGAAGAGCTCTTTGGCGAGCCAGCCTGGGCGGCCGGTTTTTTACTGGTTACTGCCGCCCTCTTGGTGATCGGTGAACGGATGCGCTCCGGGCACAAACCTCAGGAAGAGATGACCTGGCTCGACACGTTTATCATCGGCCTTTTTCAGGGGCTGGCCCTGTTTCCGGGCATATCCCGCAGCGGCAGCACCATTGTCGGGGGTCTGCTGCGCGGTTTTGATCGCTCGACGGCCGCTCGCTACAGCTTTCTGTTGGGGATTCCCGCAATTTTGGGTGCCGGCCTGCTTTCGATCCTCGACTTACTCACCGCTCCCGATCTGGCCACTCAAATTACCCCCCTCATCGTTGTTTTTGTGGCGGCGGCCGTCAGCGGATACGCCTGTATTCATTGGCTGCTGCAGTGGGTCAAAGTTCGCGGTTTGATCCCTTTTGCCGTTTACTGCGCCCTGTTTGGCGTGTTTTACCTCGTTGTTTATGTGGCCCTTGGCTAAACAAGCGATTTTTTGGCTGGCCATCGGGCTGATCCTGGTCAGCTGCCAATTTGTCGAGCCGGAAATTCCGGCCGAACCCACCAAGTCGGTGCCGATCCACGTCTGGATCGGTGTCAGTTCAGATACCCCCTATCTTGGCGAAGTAGCGGAAACCTTTGAAGCTGAGGGGGTCATTGTTCATGTGGTCAGCGCCCCGGCAGCTGATTTGGCTGATGATCTGACGGCCGGGCAAATCGACGCGGTTATCGGCCATGAGATACCTGAAGGGGCGGCATGGTTTAACCCGCTGGCGGTGGATGGGTTGAGCTTTGTCGTTCATCCGCAGAACCCGCTTGCCGGCATTGATCTGCAGCAGGCCCGACAGCTGCTAACCGGCCGCACGACCAACTGGTCGGAGTTGGGAAACCCGGCTCAAGCGGTCACTTTGATCGTTCGGGAGCGGGAAAGTGCCGGCCGCGTGCTGCTGGCTGACCAACTGCTGACCGGCCAGCCGGTGCCGGTAACCGCGCGTACCCTCACGTCAGATATCGCCCTGCGGAGCGAGGTGGCGGCCGATCCGTCAGCTCTGGGGATTATCTGGTTTGGGAATCAAAGTGAGGAAATTCGCCTGCTGGCGGTTGATGGGGTGGAGCCCTCTACACAAACGTTGGCTGAACAAACATCTCCGTTGACCGTCCCGATTTATTTCACTGCCGATGGTGAACCGCAGGGAGCCTTGCGGCTGCTGCTGTCGTGGCTGCAGGGCCCAGATGGGCAAACGCTCATCGGTGAGCGATACGGCCGGGTTGATCGTTAACATTAAACCGGGTTGCTGCATTGCCCTTCTTATGAATAAGGCTGTGGAGAAGGCAAAATGCTGAAGAATGACCGGTTTTGTATTAAAATATTTATATGAGCGTGAACTTTGACTGGCAAATCGATGAAGACGAACAGGAGTTGGGGCGTAAAAATAAACGCGGTCAACCTGGAAAAACGTGGCTGCGCTGGCTTTTTTTGGCCATGTGCACTGCGATTCTGATCGTTTGGGGATGGGGTCAATGGCAAATCATTCGGGAGCAGCAGCAAACGCGCCTGGCACTGCAAACGGTGGTTGATGAACAGGCCGCCTTTTGGCAAATTGGGGCCGTCGCTGAGTTTTTGGCTCAGGCACCTCCCAATGCGGTGTGGCAGGCCGATCAATTTCGGTCGGAAAATATCAACTTCTGGTTAGGGAACCCGCAGATTACCGATTTTGAACGCCAGGAAGGGGAGATTTGGGCCAACGCCACATGGGAACTGCCAGGCGGCGAGACACGACAGCGCGCCCTGTTCTTTGAGGAAAGGCCGAGCGGTATCGTTCTTCGCGACAGCGCCTATCAATTTTGGGGAATTCCTCGCCGAGAAGTGACCCCCTGGGGCACCATGCGGCTATATGAAGCGGACCGGGTATGGCGCGAAACATTTTTGACGGTTTTGCAGGAAGCTGCCCAATCCACCTGCGCGGCCGACTGCCCCCCGCTGAGTGTCGAGATTTCCAGCCGTTTTGCGGTCAAGGCCGATGTTTTTACCTGGCCATCGCCCCGCTTGTGGGGATTAGACGAGCAGGGAAACCCGCCTGTGGCTTACTGGCAGGGCTTGCGTCAGGCGGTTACCAGTTATATGGCCCCGGCCGACATTACTTTTGCCGTCCCCGCCGGGCAGGTAAATCTTTATCAAGAGCTGGCCGCTGTTTACGAGACTGAAAGCGGCCGGCGAGTTGAAATTGTATCTCAGGACCAGTGGGCGGATCCGGCCGAAATGGTGGCTCAGGTTGATGGCGCGGCCATCACGCCTACGCTAGAGATGATTCAAAGCGGATCAATCCAGGAATTGACCGATTTGGCTTATTCGGACGGAGATTTTGATAACGCCGACTACTACGAGCAAATTTGGCAGGGCGGCTTTTGGCGTGAGAGGATGTGGATGCTTCCGCAAAGTGCCCGGCTGTCGCTCCTCTATGTTGATCGAGAGCTGTATCGGGCGTTTGAGCAACCTCTCCCAACGAACACGTGGACATGGGATCAACTTTGGGCGGATTCAGAGGTATTTTTAGACGCCGGTCAGGTGACCTGGGCGCTGGCGACCCCCAACCAGGATTGGCTTTATTCGCTGGCCTACAATGCCGGAAATCGCTGTGTAGAGCGGGTGACGATTAACTGCAGCCCCCGCCTGCGGCAGCAGGATGTGGCGGCCGCCCTGGAGCAATTTGCCATTTATCACGACCAGGTACCTCAATACAGCGGTCTTTCCGCCCGAGACGTGGCCATCGCCTATCAAAATGAAATTTCGCTGCAAACCCGCCGCTCTGCCGTGTGGGTTGATGAGCCACTCCAGTACGAACAAAATTTTCTTTCGCGAGCAGCCCGCGTTTTGCCTTACCCTGGCACAGGCGATTTCCCCGGCGTGACCCCGCTGTGGGTTGATGGGTATATCATCACCTCTGCGGCCGATTCTCCTCAAGCGGTTTGGGATTGGCTCACCTTTTTAAGCTACCGCTATCTGGTGCGCACATCGCGCCACATTCCGGCGCGGCCGTCGGTGGCGGCTGCGGTCGGGTATTGGGATGGCTTGCCAAAACCGTTGGCCGACACCATGATTGCCGGTTTCCCCTACGCCCGGCCGGTTCTCCTGGCCGAGCGGGAAATTTTTACTGATGATTTGCTCGACCAGGTTGGTGAAGGGCAATTATCCCCCACCGAAGCGGCCGCCCAGTGTGAGTGGTGTATCAGATAGGTGTTTAGCCACCAATAACCGGGGACATGATAATCCAGGCGATGAGTGTGCCGACCACGCCCATGGCTACGGCAACCCCGGCCGCGCACCCGCACCCCCCGGTGAGGCTCAGTAACCCCAACATTCCTGTACTGTTGTCTTGTTCTTCTTCCATAATACCTCTGTAAGACGACAGACCTCAGACTAGAGACCAGAGACTGGAGACCAGAGAAGGATCTGAGTGGTCGTCAAATTTTTACTTAAAGTTTTTCCAGCTTGGCGATGCTTGCCGCCAGGCGCTTCACCCCGACATCGGAAAAGGCCACGGTCACTTCTTCATCGCTGCCGGTTAATTTGCTTGACATCACAATCCCGCTGCCAAATTTTACATGATGCACTTTGTCACCGGTGTGAAACGATAGTTCCGATTTTCGAGCAAGCGGTTCAAGCGCTTCCGGCATCTCTTCCGCCCGCGGTTTCGGCAGATTTTTTGGCGGAGGCACGCTGGCCGTCACCCGTTTTTTCGGCCGTGAGCGATCATCTCCTTTAGCGCGCTGCCAGCTGCTACCCGACGAGCGGGAGGAACGGCCGCCGCCGGAGCGCGAGACGCGGCTTCTACTGCTGCCGCCACCGCTCCACGACCACTCGCTGACGCGAGCTTTGGTGGCCTGCCTCCGGGAGCGATTTGATTGAAAGCGACTATCGACGAGATGTTCGGGAATGTCGTTCAAAAAGCGGGAGGGGGTACTTGTCTCCAGCCGCCCCCAGGCCATCCGCTGAAAAGCATACGACATGTACAAACGGTCTTGAGCGCGGGTAATCCCGACATAGAAAAGACGGCGCTCTTCAGCCATTTCCTCCGGATCGGAGCTGCCGATCGAGCGGCTGTGGGGCAGCAGGCCATCTTCCAGCCCGACGATAAAGACCACCGGATACTCTAACCCTTTGGCTGCATGAAGGGTGAGCAGCGTTGCCCCTTCATTGCCATCGGTGAAGTCGGCATCGGCCACGAGGGCGATCTCTTCAAGAAATTGATCCAGCGGCATTTCGGCCGCCAGCAGGGTCACGTTCCGGAACTCCATGACGTTGTCCCAGCGATCCTGCCCTTCCTGCGTCCCGTCGTTTAAATAACCGGTAAAGTTGATGTCTTCCAGAATCAGGTCGAGCAGTTCAACCAGCGGCATCTGATCCTTGAGATCAAACCATTTGCGATAAAGCATGGCAAAAGAAAGCAGCGCCTTTAGCGCCCGGCCGCTCAGCGGAGATTGTTCCGGTTGGGCCGCCAGCTCGAGCAGTGCTTCACCCGGCTGCCAACCGTTCCGCAACCCCCAATCGCGCAGCTGGTTAAAGGTTTTATCGCCGATGCTGCGGCGAGGAACGTTGATAATGCGCTTTAAGCTAAATTCATCTGCTGGATTGTGCAGCACGCGCAGGTAGGCGATGATATCCTTGATCTCCCGCCGGCCGTAGAAGCGGGTGGCCCCGACCAGCCGATAGGGGATACCGGCGCGCACAAAAGCTTCTTCCATGACCCGGGATTGGGCGTTGGTGCGATACATGATGGCACAATCACCTGGAAGATAGCTGTCGAGGCGCAAATTTTGAATGGCGGTGATGACCATGTCCGCCTCTTCAAGATCGTTGTACGCCTCACGCACGATAATTTGATTCCCATCCTCGCGCGTGGTGAAAAGATCCTTGTGTACCCGGTTGGGATTTTGCTGGATGATCGCTTTGGCGCCGTCCAGGATGATCTGAGTCGAGCGATAATTTTGTTCGAGCAAAATTTCGGTGGGGTTGGGGAAATCTTGCCGAAAACGCATCAAGTTGCGCACGTCCGCTCCCCGCCATTTGTAAATTGATTGATCGGCGTCACCGACGATGAAGATGTTGTTATCGCCGATAAGCTGGCTAATGATGCCGTATTGGGTCAGGTTGGTGTCCTGAAACTCATCCACCAAAATGTGCTGGAAGCGCTGTTGATAGTTGAGGGCCACGTGTGGAGATTGTTCAAACATCGTGACCGTATTCATGAGCAGATCGTCAAAATCCATGGCGTTATTGGCGATCAAAATTTCCTGATAGCGACGATAAATCCGGCCGATTAATTCCCCCACATAATTGTTCGCTTCATACTCATCCGGCCGGATCAGGGCGCTCTTCGCCTGGCTGATCCCGCTGCGCATGTTGCTGGGATTAAATTTTTTGGTATCGATGTTGAGGTCTTTCATCGCCTGTTCGACGGCCGATTTTTGGTCGTCCACATCAAAAATGACAAAATCACGCGTAAAATTGGGTAAATTCTCGGCGACCTCACGACGCAAAATTCGGGCACAGGTGGCGTGAAAGGTCCCCACCTGCAGCCCCCGCAAATCTTCACCCAGGATTCCTTCGATCCGCTCGCGCATTTCTTTGGCGGCTTTATTGGTAAAGGTGACCGCCAGGATTTGCCACGGCCGGATCCCTTTTTCCTCGATTAGCCAGGCGATGCGGTGGGTTAACACGCGAGTTTTGCCGGAGCCTGGACCGGCCAACACGATAACCGGACCATCTGGTGCGGTGACGGCGGCAACCTGCTGTTCATTTAAGCCAAGTAAGAGTTGATTCATAGGGGGAACCTCACGGCCAACTATACCGAATGATGGGGGAGAATCCAAGGAAATTTACGATTATTCGATTAATCGATTGATTCGATTAGCCGATTTGTTCGATTATGCGATTGAGCCGAAAGGGGCGAAAAAAACTTGACATAAAGTGAGGTAAGATTTATATTTTTTGAAGTTGGGATCGAACCAATCGAACCAATCGAACCAATCGAACCAATCGAACCAATCGAACCAATCGAACCAATCGAACCAATCGAACCAATCGAAAATCATCTATATGTGACATCTGACCCCT
>JASJCR010000168.1 GCA_030065875.1 Ardenticatenaceae bacterium
CTGAAGAAAGTGTCCGCAGATTGCGCAGATTTTCGCAGATTAAAGAGAGAAATCTGTGAAAATTCGTGTTAATCCGTGGCTTTTTTTAACAATTCTTTTTGTAAACTACTTAGAATCTGGGCACGACCAGCTTTGAGGAATTGATATGAAAATTTTGGTTACCGGCAGCGCCGGGCATCTGGGAGAAGCGCTGATGCGCACCCTGAAGAATACCGACCACGAAGCGGTGGGCATGGACATCATCACGTCCCCTTTTACCGACCGGATTAGATCGGTAGCTGACCGGGAACACGTCAAGAAATGTAGGGCGGCGGCTTATGAGGCGATTTACGCCCGTTTGGGTTGGAAGATGTTTCCTCAAATAGGGAGGGGGTATGACAACACTAGAGCGCGAGAAGAACTGGGTTGGTCCCCAAAGCACGATTTCAAATCGATACTCTCCCGGCTAAAAAACGGAGATCCTCCTCAAAGCCGGCTGGCACGCCTGATTGGTCTCAAAGGATACCACGATCAGGAATTCTCCGATGGTCCATATCCGGTTAATTAACTTGCTAAAACCCCTTGACACGCCAGCACAATTAGACGACAATCTACTTATTAGACAGTCGTCTAATTGAGAATTTTTTGGAGGAATCCCATGAGTGATGAAATTTTGACTTTTGATACAAAAATTGAAGCCTCAAAAGAGCAGGTGTATCGAGCGCTAACAGATCAGTTTGCTCTGCCGCAGTGGTTGTGCAACGATGCACGTACGAATGCCAGTGAGGGGGGACGCATTTATTTATATTGGCAAACCGGTTATGAAATGACCGGCCGGTTCACCCAGCTTGTTGAAAACGAGTGTGTGGAATTTTCCTGGCTTGGGCAAGATGAACCGGCACCTTCCACGGTGGAAGTCACCCTGAAAGGCAGCAACGGCCATACTTTGGTGAAGCTGGCGCACCAGGGCGTGGGGTCTGGACCCGAGTGGTCAAAAACGCGCGAGCAAATCCAGGAAGGATGGGAGTCGAGCCTGGCCAACCTCAAGATGATGTTGGAGATCGGGGTTGACAAGCGGGTATTTGATCAAGCGTTTATGGGTATTGTTCCGGGAGGGCTGCTTAACGACAAAGAAAAAGCGCAGCTAAACGTGGCCGGTGGATTAAGTCTAGCTCAAATTTTGGAAGGATCGTCGATGGCCAAAGCCGGATTTAAGGCCGGGGATGTGTTGATCAAAGTTGAGGAAACGGAGATCAAGAGTTTTTCAGATTTGGGTTCCGTTTTGGGAAGCAAGAAAGTTGGGGATCAAATCAGCGTAACTTACGCCAGAGACGGGTCTTTGAATGAGGCGATGGTCACCCTGGGGACCCGGCCGGTGCCTGACGTGCCGGCCGATCCGGCGGCATTTGCCGATCAGGTGGCCGCGCTGTACGCTGAGTTAGATGCCGAACTCGACCAGATTTTTGCCGGAGTCAGCAATAAAGCCGCGTTTGCCAGCCCGGCCGAAGGGGAGTGGAGTGCCGCACAGGTGTTGGGGCACCTCATCGTCGTTGAGCGCGGGGTCCAAATGGGGGTGTACATGCAGCTGAGCGGACAGGCGTTTAACGGTTTCCCGGCCAACAATACCGAGATTATCGACTCGATAACGGCCGTTTATCCGGACATTCACGATCTGCTGGCCGCCTGGAAGCGGACCGAAGCGGAAACGGTGGCCCTCATTCGCGGTTTTCCAGAGAGCTTTTTGGCTCGTAAAATTGACTATCTGAATTTGGGTATGACCCTGCTTGTGGGCTTACCGACCCACACCCGCAGCCACATCCCCCAGATTAAAGAGGCTTTAGCATCGTAAAGCAGTTATTACGCGTTAAGTAGTTTACAAAAAGAATTGTTAAAAAATGCCACGGATTAACATGGATTTTCACAGATTACAGAGAGAAATCGGTGTTAATCTGTGATAATCTGTGGCTATTTAGTTATTTAGGAAACGGACCACTTAAATGATGAGAAAGTGTAAAAAAACTTCATAAAAGCGCTGGCTGAGCTTGTCGAAGCCGAAGCGGCTCACCAAATATAGGGTGCGGTTTAGAGCCGACTCAGCCTTCGACAGGCTCAGGCATTGTCTGGCACAACCCCTGGGACCAGAGCCATCTAACCCTTAAACGATAGTTGGAGGAGCCGACCCAAGCCGGCCGCTAGCAGCAATAGCCTCACACCACAGCCTATTCCCGCAGAAATTCTGTAACCGTTCATAAAAAGGTTTTGTCTTATTACTAATTATCAATTACAGGGTTGAAAAAATAGGTGATAGTATTAATGGTGAAACGTGTTGCAGTGGCGTGGGGAGACGGGTGATCAATTGAAACTGTTTCTTTTAGGTTCTTTTCGTGCGGAACGCAATGACGGCACAACCCCTCAACTGCGTCGCAAGACGCGAGCGTTTGCTGCCTATTTGGCGGCTACGGCCCGCAGTCATCCTCGACATCACTTGATTGAGCTTTTCTGTGCTGAAGCCAATAATCCAGCGGCCGTATTTCGCACCCTGATGAGCCGCGCCCGCAAACAGCTGGGAGCGGATGCGATCCAGGTTGAAGGGGATCAAATCCGCCTCAATCCCCGCATCTGGGTTGACAGCGTACAATTTGCTTCGTCTGTTCAGAAAAAATCCTCCACCGCGCAGCTAATTACTCGATTATCCCTCTATCAGGGTGATTTTTTGGCGAACCTGACCCTGGCCAACGCCCCGGAGTTTGAGCTGTGGGTGTTGGGCGAGCGTGCCCGCTATCGTTCTCTTTATGAACGAGAGGCATTGACCTTAGTCGAAGAGTTAAGCGGCACCGGCCGTTTTGGTGAGGCGATTGACGAGGCTCAAAAATTGGTGGCTAGCAATCCGCTGTTGGAAACCGCCCACGGCCGGTTAATCTGGCTGTATGCTCAAACCGGCCGGCTCGATGCCGCACACGCCCAATATCAACAAATTTCCGACTTGCTCGCTTCAGAATTGGCCGTCGAGCCAACCCCCGAACTGCAACGCCTTTATGAAGATATTCAATCCGGCAAAATCCGCCCCCAATCGATATCTTCATCACCCACACCCGATGCGCCAATCCCCCCTTCGGCCTTAATCGGCCGTGAACGGGAACTTAGCCATCTCCACCAGGCATGGCAGACGGCCAAACATGAACGGGGCTCGGTGATTATTATCGAGGCCGAAGCAGGTGGTGGAAAAACCCATTTGCTAAACAGCTTTGGCCAAACGATCGAAACCGGCTCAATGCTATTTGGGGAAGGGTATGAATCCGCACAGGCGATTCCTTATGGCCCCTGGCTCGATTTGTTAGAGCGGCTGCTGGCCCAAAAAACATCAAAACAAATTGCCGAATTTTCAGGCGTTGTCAGGGCCTCTCTGGCCCAGCTTGTTCCCGGCCGGCTGTCGCTTAGCAGCACCCAGGGTCTTGATTTACCGACCGAACGGCTGTTTGCCGCCCTGGGTACACTTCTTTTAGAACAGCCGCGCTGTCTGGTGATCGATAATTTGCAGTGGGCCGACCCCACCAGCCTGCAGCTTTTCCATTATCTGGCCCGACGGGTGTCGCGCGCCCCGGTTTTACTAGTCGGGGTGACTCGGCCGGCCGGCGGCAATGAATCACTCTCCACTTTGCTAGATGATCTCCACCGGCAAGATGCGGTTCATCTCTCTCTTCCACCCCTCTCGGAGGAGAACGTGATTGATTTATTGGAAGAGCAGTGGCCCCGCCTGCCGGTTGGGTTTCGCCCCCATGTGGCCGGCATGCTGCATCAGGCGACCCGAGGAAATCCGCTTTTTTTAACCGAAATCATTCGCGAACTCGCGCCAACCGAGGCGGTGCCGGAAGCGCTGCCGGTGCCCCCCTCCGTGCGGGATTTGATCCAGCGCCGCCTGCGCCGTCTGCCGGCCGCTGCCCAGCAGGTGGTGGAAACCCTGGCCATTCTGCACGCCCCCGCCGCACCGGAACTGCTGCAGCAAATAAGCGGCCGGAGCGAAGAAGAGACCATCCTGGCGTTTGATTTGGCCCTGAAAAAAGGGCTCATCGATCCCCATGAGGGAGATCAGTACGATTTCCATCATGATTTAATGCGCGAAGCCATCGTCCAACAGCTGACCCCCCTCAGACGCAGGCTTCTCCACAAGCGCACGGCCGTCACCCTGCTGCCGACCGGTCGACCGGCCATTTTGGCCTACCACTGGCACCACGCCGGTGACCTAAACCAGGAAGCCCATTATGCGGCCCTGGCCGGTACTGAAGCGTATGCCGTCTATGCCAACGATGACGCAGAACGATATCTCAAACGGTCGCTTGAGCTGGCGCCGCGAGGAGAGACTTGGCTTCACCTGGGCAACCTCTACCATCGCACCGGAGCTTGGGGCGAAGCTGAAGACGCCTATCGGCGGGCTGCGCAGGAAGCGTTAAACGATGACGAGCGAGCCACCGCTCACTTTGCTCTAGGTAAATTAGGAATGGATCGCGGCCGCACCGATGATGCGTTGCGGCTGCTGGGCATGGCTCGCGATCATCTGCAACATCGCCCACCCAGTCAAACTCTGTCAGAAACGCTGAGCAAAATGGCTGCGGTTCACATGCGGATTAGTGCCTATGATCTGGCGCTGCAGGAATTGGAAGAATCTTTGGCTATCGCCGAAGCGCTGCGAGATCAGCCGACGGTGGCCAACCGCATCGGCAATATCGGCGTTGTTTATTTGACCATGGGTGATTTAGAGAAGGCTCAAACTCATCTGGAAGAAGCGCTGCGACGCAGCCGCAAACTTGATATGCCCGAGCTGGTAGCCAATTGGCTGGGAGTCCTCGGCACACTCTACGCCTACCGTACCGAGCCTGAAGAAGCGCTGCGGCGCTATCATGAAGCCAAGGCGATTGATGAGTCGTTGGGCAACCAGGCTGGGATTTTGCGCCACACCGGTAATCTGGGTCTCGAGTATCACGCGTTAGGGGATGAAGTCAACGCCCTGCGCTATTTACTGGAAGCGTGGCAGATGGGGAGCGAGATGGGCAGCGATCGGATTGTGGCCATCGTTGTTGGCAATGTGGGTTTGATATTGCAGGACACCGGCGATTTTGAGGGTGCAGAACGGTGCCACCTGTGGTCTCTACAGGTTGATTTGCAAGCACAGGAAGCGGAAGGAATAGCCCGTCATCTGGCCAACCTCGGCCAGATTGCTCAGCGGCGAGAGCGGATACCTCTAGCGATACGATGCTACCGTTTGTCTATCGCTCTTTTTCAATTTAGCCAGCACCCATATTATCTGGCTCACATCTGGCATCGGCTGGCAGAAATTCATTGGGACCGTGGAGAGGCGAGTGCGGCACTTGAGTATCTCGATCAGGCTCAGGAAATTGCCAGCGAGAGGGAGCAGTTTGATTATCTTTCGGTTGTTTTTGCTTTAAAAACCCAAGTTTTACTATCCGAAGGGACTTTACCACTGTCTGAAGGGCTGGCGACGCTGGAGAAGTGGCTGGCGAGAGATGAAGTGCCTGCATTAGAGAAGGCATACTTAGCTTACAAGCGGTGGCAGATTACCCAAACTACAGCAGATCGTCGAGCCGCGGCAGATCGTTATCGCGACTTGCATACTCAGAAAGCGCACTGGCTGTTTCGCCAGCGCTATCGATCGCTGACCGGTGAGCTTCTGCCCGATCCGGCCCTGCCGCCTTTACCGGTTGACTTCCCGGCCGCTGAGATCCCGAATTTAGACGACCTCATGATCGAAGTGGAGCGTTTTTTGGCCTCTCGCTCAAGCTGAAACAAAAAATTGGAAACGCCGTTGGAAACGCCGATCACTTAAGCTGGCCGTCAGATGATTGATCCTGCGTGGCTGAATGCGCAGGTATTCTGTAGAAGATCGGTTTTTTATGAGTTTCAAGCCAACCCTTGTCGAGCAATTTGTGGCCAAACGGCGGTTAGATGTCATTGCCGAAAAGGCGATCCTGCACGATTTTGCCCAGGAGATTGTGTTGACCGGCCGCCCGGCCGTCGAACAGTTTTTAAACGACCTCTTTCACGCGGCGTTTCCAACGGCTGAGTTAACCTTGCACACCGGTTTGCGACAAAATAATATTTTGGTGCTGGAGTTTACCCTGATCGGCCGCCAAACGGGATCGTTTTGGGGTTTACCGGCCACCGGGCGGTTTGTCCGCACTCATATGACTCTGATCGGCCGCCTGGAACAACATCAGCTCCAGCGATTGGCCCTTTATTATGATGCCGGATCTCTTCTTCGTCAGCTCAACCTGGCTCTGTGAGACCCCAAAGAAAGAATTTTACAGCTGTTGCAAATGAAATTTATCTCCTTTTCATTTAAAAAGGGTATTATCAAGGCATGTCTAAAAACATCCCGCTTCCTGATCCGCAAGAAATGGAGGAGTTGGCCGAGCTGTTAGCCGAACGCTTTGTGGTGCGTTGGGATTGGTACGGCCGCCAGTACAAAGATCGGTATCAGGCGTTTCACGAGCCGCTGACTCGCGATCTGCTCATCGATCATCTGGCTGGAAAAATCACGCTGGGTACCTACGTGCTTGATGCGCAAAACCGCGGTCGCTATATGGTTTTTGACGCCGATGACGAGCCAAACATGCGGCGATTAATGGCTATGAGCGAAGTGCTGGCTCAAATGGGCTGCCCAACCTATCGGGAGGACAGCCGGAGAGGAGGCCACCTGTGGTTTTTCTTTGGCGAGCCGTTATCCGGCCGGAACATTCGCGTCTTTGGGCAGGGGGTGCTCAACGTCTTTAATATTGGCGAAATTGAGCTTTTTCCCAAGCAAGATGCTTTAAAAAGCGGGCCGGGCTCGATGATTCGGCTGCCGTTCGGGGTCCACCGCCGCAGCGGCCGGCGGTATGGGTTTTATCGGCCTGATGGGGAACCTCTGGCCGACACCCTGCGTCAGCAAATTCGCCTGCTGGCCATCCCAGCGACCGTACCCCCGCGAATCATAGATTTTTATGCCGCCCATGCCGAGCGGCCGGTCGAACCGCTGCCGGTTGATCCCAATTTTGAGCACGCGCCGGTTGAAAACGGGGAATTTTCCAGCGATTTAGATCGCCTGAAGCACGAAATCAGGCTGCGTGATTACGCGCGGCCGTACGTGCAGGTAAACCGACGGGGGATGGGGCTGTGTCCCTTTCATCACGACACGGTGCCCAGCTTTCATTTAAATGATGACATCAATGCCTGGTACTGCTTTGCCGGCTGCGGGGGCGGATCGATTATCGATTTTTACATCGTGCTGCAGCAGCGCCTGTACGGCCGGTCGCTTGATTTTCGCACCGCTTTGCATGAGCTGCGCGAAGAACTACTGTAGGTAAGAAGTGCTAAGTGCTAAGTTTAAAGTGTGAAGGGGCGAGCAGTAGACCATCTTTGTAATGTGATTCTCCTGCTATAATGGGCGCACTATGACCCCTGCCTTGTTTGCCGCGCTGCTGTTGGTCGCCCTGGCGATTCCGATATTAATCGGGGCTTTCAACTGGCTGCGCCATCGTGAGATTACGCGCCAGGCGGCTCGGCGAGGTTGGCGGACCGCCACACCCGAATGGCGAAGGCTGTTCCGGCCTGAGTTTCGCCTGGCAGGCCGGACGTCGAGCGGCAACGTTTGGGAAATGCACCGCTTCTGGCGGGACGGGCAGTTGATGATTCAGTGGCGAGCGTATGCCCGTTCGCTGCCGTACGGCAGAGTGAAAGTAATCCCGGCCGATGTTGCGCAGCCGCAGGTTGAGGGTCCGCTCAAAAAGGTGCCGATTAACAACCCTGCGTGGCCAGATCGATTGTGTCTGTTGGCCACCCACGATCAGCTGGCCCGCACCTTCGTTCAACCGGCCGCGATTGATTTATTAAAACAATTCCAGCCTCGGCCGTATCGTGGAGCGCTGGAACAGATTGTCTGGCAGCAGGAATCGCTTACAATTTTGTGCACCTTTGATCGCTCCTGGCCGCTGTTTGATCAAATCGTGCAGCTAGGTGGTTTTTTAATTGAAAACGGTAGGTAAAAATTATGGCCCAGCCCAGCCACATGCATAACACTTTTTCGAAAGCTCAGCTGCGCGAGCTGTATGACGAGACCGCGCCGGGGTATGCCCAGGCCGAGTGGGTCTTGAACTATCTCATCGGCCTGCACGGGCTGCGCAGGCGGCTTTTTCAGCAGGCGGCCGGGCGGGTACTCGACGTGGCGGCCGGCACCGGGGCAAATCTGCCTTATCTGTCGGCTGACTGCCAGGTCACAGCCGTCGATCTCAGCCCCGGCATGCTGGCCAAAGCAGAGGAAAAAGCGCACAAGCTGGGGGTTCAGCTTGAGGCCAGGTTGATGGACGCCGAGGCGCTGGCGTTTCCGGACGGAACCTTTCAAACCGTCATCTCAACCCTGTCAACCTGCACTTTTCCCGATCCGGTCAGGGCCCTGCAGGAAATGGCTCGGGTATGTCAAAGCAACGGCCGTATTTTGCTTCTGGAGCACGGCCGCAGCTCCTGGCCCCTGTTTGGCCGCTATCAGGACCGACGGGCGCAGGCCCATTACGAGCGGGCTGGCTGTCGCTGGACCCAGGAGCCGCAGGAGCTGGCGGCAGCGGCCGGTCTCCGCATCACCCGCGCTACCCGACATCGGGCGGGAGTGTTTCACGTTATCGAGGCGCGGCCGTAGCATCTCTTTCCAGCCCGGGAAGCAGCACAACGACGACCCGTTGAAGCACCCGTTCATGCTACGTGCTTGTAGATTGGTCCAATCTTCAAGATTGGAC
>JASJCR010000169.1 GCA_030065875.1 Ardenticatenaceae bacterium
CCGGATACCTATGTGGTTGACCGCAATCCGGGGACGATAAAGGAGACGCTCATTGGGAGCAAAGAAAACAAAATTGTGCCGGGTGGCGGTCAGGGAACCAAAATTGAACGGGTTTCCGATGCCGAGCGCCGACAGCCGGCTCTTTCTGAAGAATGGGTCCAAAAACTGGTCGAAGAAGGCGAAAAAATCGAGCGTCACTTTGAATCCCCACAAGATATTGAATGGGCCCTGGCCGATGATCGCCTGTGGATTTTGCAATCCCGGCCGATAACCAACCTGCCGCCTGCCCCGCTAAAAAATGTGATATGGGAATCCGCCACAACCGGCGAAAAGTTAATTCGCCGCCAGGTCGTAGAGCACATGCCGGGTCCCCTTTCCCCGCTGTTCGACGATCTATATTTAAGTATGGGGATGGATCGGTCGATGGATGAATTTTTAGAAAGTTTTGGCATTCACTTTGATCTTGGCCTGATGATCAATCGCCCGTTTTTCAAGACGGTTAATGGGTACGCCTATTCAAGCGCCAGCTACAAATTTAATATCAAAATTGTGTGGATGATTCTCCAGGCGTATACCAAAATGCTCCCCAAGCTGCTCTTCCGTGCGGTCCCCCGCTGGCGTGATGAAAAATTACCGGCCTACTTGACCACGATTGAGATGTGGAAAACGCTCGATTTTTCACAAGAGCCGGATCAGCAGCTGTGGGCAGGCATTCAACGGCTAACCACGGCCGACGCAATATACTGGTTTGAAGTCTCAATTATCCTCGGTCTGGCTAAGGTCAGCGACAACCTGCTGCACAGCTTTTTAACCAAGCAGGGAAAAGGGTTAACCAGCGGACTTTTCCTGCGTGGATACCCATCAAAAACGCTGGAAGCCCAGCTCGACCTGGAACAAATTGCCGATCAGATTCGAGAGGATGAAGCGATCAAAAACCTGGTTCTCAATACTCCGGCGGCCGAGTTTTTGGAAAGATTGGATGAGCTGCCCTCAGCGGACGGCATTGTCGAGGCGATCGATATATTTTTTGATCAGTACGGTCACCAGATTTATTCCCTCGATTTTGTCGAGCCAACCCAGCAGGAAGATGCCGTTCCGGTTCTGGTCGGATTAAAAAATTTGGTCGAAAATCAATCCGCCAGCGCGGCCCGGCAGAAAAAATTGGCTGCAGAGCGGGAAAGCCTCATCGAGTCAACCGCCCGTTCATTTGGACCATGGAAACGGTGGAAGTTCCGGCGGCTCGTGAATTTTGCCAGGAAATATGCCCCGTATCGGGAAGACGCCCTGTTTTTTATCGGCGCGGCCTGGCCAACGGTGCGGCGTATCGCTCACGAGCTGGGCCAACGGTTTGTCGACCGGGGAATCATTCAAGCACCGGAGGATATATACTACCTGACTGCAGCGGAGGTCGAGCAAGCGCTTGCCGGAGAAGGCGCGTTATTGGACTTCCGGCGCCGGGCCAGAGAAAGATTCGAGCTGCGAGAAGCGCGAAAACGGCTCCAGCCGCCCCCCAAAATACCCGACGTGCCGTTTAAACTGGGCCCCATCGATATGTCGATCTTTGAAACCCAGAAGCAAAATGAACGTGAGGGTAATCATCTGAAGGGGTTTGCCGTCAGTCCGGGGAAAATTACGGCCCCAGCCAGCGTAATTTTGACCCCGGCTGATTTTGAGAAGATGAAACCGGGCACAATTTTAGTTTGCCCGACAACCACACCGGCCTGGACCCCGCTGTTTTCTCAGGCGGCCGGTCTGGTAACCGAAATTGGGGGGATTCTGGCCCACGGCTCGATCGTCGCTCGCGAATATGGCATTCCGGCCGTGATGGGATTGACCGATATCACCCAGGAAATCCAGGATGGGCAGCTAATCACGGTTGATGGCGATGTCGGTCGGGTTAGCCTAAATTAAAGACGACCATAATTTTTTTTATTTGGCCGGTTTTAGGCTATACTTCAGTCTAATACAATTCTGACATTCAGTTTGAAACTGCGGCTTCCCAAACAATTCCATCACCCCATCCTCTATTTCGTCTATGCCATCCTATCCTGGGCAGCATAACCGGGAGGTCTCAGCATAACTAGTTTTTAATATGCTCGTGAGTACCCCCACTAAAATTTCTGTTTTAATTGTTGACGATCATACGACATTGCGTCAGGGCTTAACGCTGCTCCTCGGACAGCAAAACGATATCAAACCCCTCGCCGGGGCGCATGACGGCCAGGAAGCGATCCAGCTGGCGGCCGAACACCAGCCAGACGTCATTCTCCTCGATCTCGTCCTACCCGACATTTCCGCAACCAAACTCCTAACCGCCCTGCGTCAAAAGGCTCCATACAGCAAAATCCTCGTTTTTAGCGGTATCGAGGATGGTGATCAGGTTTATGAGGCGATTGATGCCGGCATTGATGGCTATGCTCTCAAAAGCATGGATGTCTCTCATCTGGCAGAAGCGATCCGGCAGGTTGCGGCCGGTTACTCCTTTTTACATCCGGCGATCACCCGCATGGTCCTTCATCGGGCCGCCCAGAAAAACAGGCCGGTCCCAAATCGCGCTCCAGAATCGCTCACCAAACGACAGCACCAGGTTTTAATGCTGATGGCCTCCACCGCGACCAATGCTGAAATTGCCGAACGGCTCCTGGTCAGCCAAGAGACGGTTCGTTCACACGTCAAAACCATTTTGCGCAAGCTGGATGTACCCACCCGCACCCAGGCCGTCCTGGAAGCGGTGCGTCGAGGGATAATTTCAGTTTAATAAATCATCCCCAGCAAGTGTGGCTCTTCACCTGGGCGGTAATATGAACGAGAGACAAAAACGAAACGAACGGCTGCTGGCCATCTTCATGATCGGCTTTGCCTTGTTTAATTTCCCCCTGATCGCCGTTTTTAACCGGCCGGATCTTCGATGGTTTGGCATTCCGGCTCTTTACGTCTATCTCTTCTTCGTCTGGCTGCTGCTCATCGCCGGGGTCTATTTCTTCGTCAACCGCTTTAGCAAAAAAGGGTAAGCATGGGAGCCGGCTGGATCATTATCACCGTAACAGTGCTGTGTGCCCTCTCTCTTTTTGCGGTGGCTTATATCGGAGAACGCCGAAATCTGAGCAACAACGCCCTGGTCTATACCCTTTCGCTGGCTGTATTCTGTACGGCCTGGACGTTTTACGGCTCCGTCGGCCGGGCCGCCACCTCAGGAATCGGGTTTTTGCCCATTTATCTGGGTCCAACCCTGGTCGCCATCCTCTTTCCTCTACTGCTGCGCAAAATGATCCGCATTACAAAAGTGAATCGCATCACTTCAATTGCCGATTTTATCGCTTCGCGATACGGGAAAAGCACCCTCCTGGCTGGTCTGGTAACGATTATGGCCGTCGTTGGCACGGTACCCTATATTTCCCTGCAGCTGAAGGCGATCGCCACCAGCTTTGAAGTGCTTTGGGAATCAGCTGTTGGCCCGATTTCTTCAAGCCCCAATTTCCTGGCCAATACCGGCCTGGTCGTCGCCCTGCTGCTCGCTCTGTTTGCCATTTTGTTTGGCACCCGCCACGCCGACGTTACCGAACACAATTCCGGGCTGGTGTTGGCCATCGCCTTTGAAGCGGTGTTCAAGCTCGCGGCCTTTCTGGCCGTCGGCCTCTACGTCACGTTTGGGCTCTATGAGGGTTTTGGTGATTTGTTTGCCCCGGAAAGGCTCAACCTCGATCAGCAGCAGCTGCTGCAGTTTGAAGCTGCCGGCAGCTATGGCGATTGGGGATGGTTGATCTTCCTGTCGATGATGGCGATTTTGTTTTTGCCGCGGCAGTTTCAGATCAGCGTCCTGGAAAACACCTCCGAGCGCCATCTGTTTAAGGCGATGTGGGCGTTTCCGCTCTACCTGCTGCTGATCAACCTGTTTGTGCTGCCGATCGCCTTTGCCGGGTTGCAGCAGCAGCCAACGGCCGATGCCGATTTTTACGTCCTTTCCCTGCCCCTGGCCAACGATCAGCTGGGGCTGGCGCTGCTGGTCTACGTCGGTGGCCTGTTCGCCGCCACCGGCATGGTTATCGTGGCCACCGTCACCCTCAGCACCATGATCTCCAATGATCTAATCGTGCCCATCCTGCTGCGCTGGCCACGGATGGGCCTGGCCAACCGGCCCAACCTCAGCCCAATCCTCCTGTCCATTCGACGCCTGGCCATCCTGGCCATTCTGCTTCTTGCCTACGGCTATTACGTCGCGGCCGGTCGGGTTTCGCTGGTCTCCATCGGGCTGATTTCCTTTGCCGCCGTGGCCCAGTTCGCCCCGGCCTTGCTGGGAGGAATTTACTGGAAGCGAGGCAATCGGCTGGGGGCGATTGCCGGTCTGCTCAGCGGGTTTTTGATCTGGGCCTATACCCTACCTCTCCCCTCACTGGAACAGCTTGGCGGGCTTTCCCTCACCTTTACAGCAGCCGGGCCGTTTGGCATCGACTGGCTGCGGCCGTACGCCCTTTTTGGCAGTACGATTGAAAATCCGGTGACTCATTCGCTGGTCTGGAGCCTGGTGACCAATACCCTGGTCTACATCACCCTCTCGCTGCTCTCGACGCAAACCATTCGCGAACATGCCCAGTCGTCCCGCTTTGTGGATGTCTTTGAGCGCTCAGAAGAACTCGATCAGCTCATGATTTGGGGGCAAACTCCCACGGTCGGGATGCTGCAGAGGCTGCTTCACCGCTTCTTGGGGGAAAGGCGAGCCGAAACCGCTCTCAAGGAGTGGGAGGGCGCGACCGATTCATCGCTCCAGGCGGTCGATGATGCACCGCCGTCGCTCGTCAACCACGTGGAAAAGGTCCTGGCCAGCGCCATCGGTTCCGCTTCAGCTCACGTCGTGATCGCCTCGATGCTGACCGAGGCCTCGCTGACCATGGACGAGGTGATCAACCTGCTGGAAGAGACCTCAAAGGTGTACCGCTACAGTCAGCGCCTCGAACAGCAGTCGCGCGAGCTGGAAAAAAGAACGGCCGAGCTGCGGGTGGCCAACGAGCGGCTTAAAGAGCTCGATCAAATGAAAAGCGATTTTGTCTCCCACGTCACCCACGAGCTCCGCACCCCCCTAACGTCGATCCGCGCTTTCTCCGAAATTTTATCTGAAAACGGCGATTTGGATCTCGCGCAGCGCCGCGAATTTCTGGGGATTATACGCGGCGAAAGCGAAAGGCTTACCCGCCTTATCAACAACGTGCTCGATCTGTCCAAAATCGAATCGGGCAATGCGGAATGGCTGCTCTCCGATGTCGATTTGATTGAAGTGGTCAAAGAATCATTCGCCCTGGTCGAGCAGCTCTTTGTCGACAAAGGCATCAAAACCGAACTTCTGCTCCCGCCTGCCGTGCCCACGCTGCGGGCTGATCGGGATCGGCTGGTCCAGGTGATGCTCAATCTTCTTTCCAACGCCATAAAATTTTGTGACGAAGAAAAAGGTCGGGTTTCAATCACCTTAACGGCCACGATCAACACCCTCACCGTGTCTGTGGGGGACAACGGCCCCGGCATCGATGAAAAAGACGCTGACCTCATTTTTGCCGAGTTTCAGCAGGTGCGAAACGTGACCCGCGGCAAACCCCAAGGTACCGGCCTGGGGCTGCCGATTAGCCGCCACATCATTGAACATTTTGGCGGCCGTTTGTGGGTGGAGAGTGAACCCGGCCAGGGCGCCACCTTTAAATTTGAACTACCCGTTCTGCGCGAGCAGCCGCCGCCGGAACTCAATCCCCTGCAGGCGTGGTCGGTATGAAAAAACAAATTCTCATCGTCGATGACGAACCTCATATTGTGACCTCGCTCAGATTTTTAATGGAAAAAGCCGGCCATGAGGTGGCGGCCGTTGGCAATGGGGCCAACGCACTTGAACTATTGGAAACGATACGACCGGACCTCATCCTCCTTGATTTGATGATGCCCAAAGTTGATGGTTTTGAAGTTTGCCGACGCATTCGTGCTGATGGAGATGAGGTCAAAATTATCATGCTCTCCGCCCGCGGCCAAGAAACGGAAATTCAGCAGGCCCTGGCCATCGGAGCCGATGCCTACATCACCAAACCGTTTTCCACGGCCGAAGTGGTGGCCCAGGTCGACCAATTATTGACTGATGAGTGAACTATACGACATTTTACACTTTGTCCGGCAGCAGCATCCGTTTGATTTGCTGCCGGAGGAAGCCCTCTCCGCCGCGATCCGACAGTTGGAAATCGAATATGTCCGCCGCGGTCGGGCCATCCTGCAAATTGGAGAACCGAACCACAATCTCTACCTGATACGCACCGGTGCGGTGGATCTGTTTACGGCCGATGGGCGGTTTGTCGACCGCATGGGTGAGGGGGAACTTTTTGGGTATCCATCTCTCTTAACCGGAGAAAACGCGGTATTTTCAGTCCAAACGATAGAAGACACGCTCGTCTATTTGCTGCCGGAAGCGCAGTTTAACGCCCTGCGCCGCCAACACCAGCGGTTTGACCAGTATTTTATCCTGGCTCACACACAGCGCGTTCGTGGAGCCTCCATCAAGGAAACCCAACAACAAGATGAAGAGCTCGTGCTGTCCGTGCCGCTGGAAACACTGCTCACCCGGCCGCCGCTGACGATGGAAGCCAACCGCTCGGTCGTCGAGGCCGCGCGATTCATGAGCGAACACCACGTCTCATCCCTGGTCATTCTCGACAGTCAGAAACGCATCGCCGGTATTTTCACCGATCGGGACATGCGCACCCGCGTTGTGGCCGCCGGTCGGCCGGTCGACACCCAACTGGCCGAAGTGATGACGCCCAATCCGATCACCATCAACCGCCAAACCTTTGCCTTTGAAGCGCTGATGGCCATGTCGCAGCACAACATCCACCACCTGCCGGTCACCGGTCAAAATGGTGATCTGGCGGGCGTTATTACCACGACAGATTTAATTCGGCTGCAGTCCACTACCGCCGTGTATCTGATCGGCGACCTGCAAAAAGCCGCGAGCGTCGATCAGCTGGAGCGCATTAGCAAAGGACTTCCTCGCCTGGTCCAGCGGCTGGTCGCGGCCGATGCCCGGGCGGCCGATATCGGCCGATTGATTACCCTGGTGCACGACACCCTAACCCGGCGCCTGCTGTCGCTGGCCGAGCATCTGCTGGGTTCTCCACCCCACCCTTATGCCTGGATCGGTCTTGGTTCCCAGGGGCGACAAGAGCAAAACGCGGCCTCAGATCAGGACAACGCGCTCGTTCTGAGCGAAGGCCTGACCAACAAAGATGCAGCATATTTTCAGCAGCTGGCAGCCTTTGTGTGTGACGGGCTAAATCGCTGCGGGTTTACTTACTGTCCGGGACAGGTAATGGCCACCAACCTGGAATGGCGGCAGCCGCTGTCAACCTGGCGCAGCTACTTTGCCCGCTGGTTCGATGAACCAGAGCCCCAGGCGCTGCTCAACGCAACCATTTTTTTTGATCTGCGTCACGTCGCAGGAGATCAATCTCTGACCGACATGCTGCTAAACGACATTGCCCAAAAAGCGCCGGGCAATCAGCGGTTTTTGGCGCAGCTGGCCCGAAATGCCCTGACCTTTCAGCCACCGCTGGGCTTTTTTCGCCGATTTGTCCTCGAAAAAGGAGGAGATTACAACAACACGCTTGATCTCAAGCATCGGGGAGTGGTGCCGATCGTCGACCTGGCCCGCATCTTCGCCCTGGAAGCCGGTCTGACGGCCAGCAGCACCCACAAGCGGCTGTCCGAGGCCGGTGAAACCATGGCCCTAGCTGCGGCCGATGCCGGCAGCCTGAGAGACGCGTTTGAATACATCAGCTTTATGCGGCTGCACCACCAGGACCAGCAGCTGAGAACTCGCCAGCCGGTCGATAATTATCTCGACCCGCAGCAGCTCTCGACCTTTGAACGGGAAAACCTGCGCCGCGCTTTTGCGACGGCCGCGGCCATGCAGCAAGCGATCTCACGCCGCTACCTGACCGGGTTATTGGGCTAAGCAAATGGGATTGGCCGACCGTTGGAAACGAAAAAGGCTCGCCGGGCAGGCGCCAGCTGGAATGCTGCGTAAATACCTGGAATCGGCCGTACCCGACAAAAAAAGTGACTATCGGGAGCTTTCATTTCTGGTTCTGGATTTGGAAACGACCGGTCTCGACCCCGCCCGAGACGCTGTCGTTGCTGCTGGATGGGTCCTCATCGAGCGCGGCCGGGTCCACCTGCAAACGGCGTTCCAAACGGTCATCAATGCGGAAACTGAGGTGGCTCAAAGCGCCCGAATTCACGGTATCGTCGACAGCCGTCTAAAAGACGGTGTGCTCCCGCACGTCTTTTTCGACCGCCTGCTAACAGATCTGGAAGGTCGGGTTTTGGTTTGTCACTGCGCTCCTATCGAATTTGGCTTTCTCAGCGCGATGGCCCACAATATTTACGGGTGTGGCCTACATATTCCTGTCGTTGATACGATGAAAATTGAGATGCGCCGCTTTAACCAACAGAACAAAATGGTTGGTGAAGGGGATTTACGGCTGCCGATGATGCGACGGCGATACGGGCTGCCCGACATGCACAGCCATCAGGCTTTAAACGACGCCCTGGCCACGGCCGAGCTGTTTCTGGCGATGACGGCGCAAATGGCGGGGCGCGGCCGGCTGCCTCTGAAATTACTTTTGTAGGCCGTCCTGTTTTAAGTGGTTTACAAAAACTCTTCAAAAATTAATTGTCCACAGATTGCGCAGATTTTCGCAGATTAGAGGGAAAATCTGTGGCCATCTGCGTAATCTGCGGATATTTTTTTTCGTAAAAC
>JASJCR010000170.1 GCA_030065875.1 Ardenticatenaceae bacterium
ATCCTGGCTACCTCTACGCTTTGTCCACAGCTTGAACGCGGCCAGAAGAAAATGACGGCCGGCGCTGAATCCGACGCGGGGAGGGCAGCTTGTCGCCCTACGGCATAAACTGTATACTGGGATCATCCTACTTATCAAGCGATTAGTAAGCTTATGGAACTACCCATCGACGTCACCAGACGCCAATCTGATATCATCATTGAAGCCGCCCGTCTTTTTCGCGAAAAAGGTTATCTAGCCACCAGTATTCGCGATATCAGCGAAGCCCTGGAAATGACCTCGGCAGCCCTGTATTATCATTTCAAAAATAAAGAAGAAATTTTGCTGGCCATCATGAACGTCGGTTTAGATGGCTTGATGACGGCCGTTACGCAGGCGATTAGCCGAGAAAAATCAATCTGGGAGCGCATTCGGGCCGCCTTGGAAGTACACCTGGAAATCAGCCTTACCTATCAGGATTTTGCCTTTGTCTTGCTCAAAGATTTACGCCATCTGTCCCCTGAATGGCAGGGATCGATCATCGCCAAACGCGATGCGTACGATAATCTTTGGGATGAGATGCTGTTGGAGGGTCGCGAGGCGGGTATCTTTCGGGAGAATGTCGATCTTGAACTGCTGCGCCTGATGACCTTTGGCGCGGTTAATTTGGTGATTTCCTGGTACAAACCTTCCGGGGTTTATCAACCAAAAGAGATTGCCGACGCATTTCTGGAATTTATCGGGGAAGGGGTACTGACCGATCAGGCAATTGCCGCGTATCAAATTCTCAAATAATCTACATCGTTAGCGGCCGTACACGGGAGACGTTATGTTTGACGCGGACGCAAAACCCACCGGCCGATTACTCTTTGGTGTAGATAGTGGGCCGGTTTTTAAATTTTCCGGTTTTTCATGCGTCAGGAATAAAAGCCCTTGCTCGTCGAGATAACCGATCAAGCCGGTGTTTTGCCAGTCGGGCACCCGACTATGCTCGAGAAAGCTCAACTCGCTGTCTCCGTTTAGCTGGGGACCTCGTGCGTAAATGTAGCCGCTGATGTAGGCGTTTGACCGCTGACGTTCAGCATCACGGATTTCAATTTCGGTTCCAAAAAGCGGGCGCCCTACTGATCTGAGCTCCTCATTTGGGGCGTCTGCGGCCGTCAGGGTCAGCGGGAGCGTGTTATAAAGAGTAAACCCGGTGGACAGCTTGAAGCGAAAACGGGTTTTTAATTCCGAGATCATTTGCTGTGGAATTCTCTCAGCACCCAAAATCGATATGTGCACGTGGGAAAAATCCCCGCTTGGTGAGTGACGCAAACAGTAGCGGGCCAAAGCGTTATTGATGATGGCTAATTGGATATTTTGATGGCGTATGGCGTGAAAAACATCTCCAGGAGTGGGTTGATCGAGGCAAATTACCGTCGCTCCAGCGGCCGCACCCACAAAAAAAAGTAGTTGAGAAAAGGTAAAATTACTCGATGGATCTGCCAACAGGCGGTCCCCTTCTTGAATTTGCCACTGCTGATTGGATAATTGGGTGGCAACATAGTGAAGGTTAAGATGAGTGAGAGGGATACCACGCAGACGGTTTGATTCATCCCGATAGTAAATAAATAGTGCGTTGTCCTCCGGCATCGTTCGAAACAGATCGATTTTCTCCTCGCTGAAAACCACTAAATCTTCCCAGCGCCAAACAGAGTCCCACTTCAAATCTGAGGCGATCGCTCCATGAACGATTTGAATTTGGCAAGATCTTACCTTGCGCACAGATTCCCACATCCTGTGCCAGTGATCGTGGTTGGTTATCAGGGCCACCGCCCGAGTTTGAATGAGGACCTGCGTTAAATCGTCGGCTGAACTGTCTGCCTGGAGCGGAACAGCCACAGCACCCAGGAAGAGGGTTCCCAGAAGAGAAATGGTGGAGGTGCCATCATTGGCCTGGAGAATAATGACCCGATCACCGGGGTGAACCCCCAGGGATTTAAGCGATGTCGCCAGCCGCCTGGCGGCGGTCCATATCTTTTTATAGGTCAAGGTCTGATGGTCAGCCTGGAGAAAGATTTGATCCGGATTTTGATCAGCCTGAGCTTCAAAATGGGAAGCGATGTTTAACGTCACGATAACCTCCAGTTGGATACGGGGTTCAATGGTGTCGAGTGGTAGTCGCGAATCATTCTCTACATCGAGAAGAGATATTTTAAATTGTATAGATGAAAACCTACGGTCAACTGCTAAAAAAAGGAGTATTTAGTTGCCAAAAAGATTCAGAACAGACATTTGCCACACGAGTAGGGTAGCTAATTTTGACATGTGTAAACAAGATGACTTTAGTCCCAAAAATTTTCGATACATGCGGCATGTCTTTAAAAGCGGACCTGCATCGGTTGATCATAACCGGTCATTTCAACATACCCTTTACCGGTTATCGGCTGGCCATTTAAGGTTCCCTTATATTCCACCGCCCCTTCCCAATAAACCGGGGTCGTTTGCAGCTCCTGATCCTCCATCATCGCTTCAGCAATTAACTCAAGATCAAGGTCAGGGACGGTAATGCGCCAGCGAGTTGGGTATTCCGCACCGGTATGGGGGCTGGTCCACGTGTCCAGAACTTCGATGTCAAAATCGTCATATTGAATGGGGTAGGTTGAACTATCGGCGTTGATCCAGCTGCCGGCCGACTGAAGGGCGATCGAGCCGTCATCCTGACGTACTTCCCACAGAACCATCGAATTTTGCTCTGGATTGTCGAACTGCATGGAAAACCAGTCCCAGCCGATTGCCTCATCGTTTAGGGCTTTGGTGCTGAATTCATGATCTTTCCAGGAGCGACCCTCAACCTGTATCGTTTCCCCTTCTAAAATAATTGCCCCTGTCGTGGTTTGATTGACCTGAGAGTAATAATACGAGGCGTTGCCCGGATTGGGTCCTTTGGGGCTTAATCCACCATCGCCGTGGATAACGGGTGGCTGTTCCTGGACCAGATTTAAATCCAAGGTCACGCCATCACCCTGGGCAAACATCGAAATTGAGCCATCCTCATTTTCACGCACGTACCAATCTTCAAGCCATACGTGATAGGGAACGGCCGAGGCTCCGGCCAAGTCGGCTCCTCCCCGACTAAGTTTTTCAAATTTAAAGAACCGTTCATTTGCGATGTCGCTGACCGTAAAGTGCGCCAGGTAAATCTGGTTGGTGCGCCATGCCGAACCATCATCACTTTGAGAATCGGGGGTTAACGCCCGGCGAAATATCGTAAATTGATAGCCAAACTCGCGCCCATCTTCGGCCGTCAAATTGCCGGTGTAATACCACCACTCGGTCAGAAAATCGTTGTGAGGGCCAAAATCTCGCGGAAAAACGAGGGCGTCCGGTTCGGTAGCAAACGAATAGCGGCTTAGATCTTCTTCGCTTAAGCTGGTGGTTACCGTTCCGCTAACGGCGGCGGTGGGTGATGGCCACAGCCACCATGCCAGACCGCCGGCGACGGCGAACAAACCGAATAAAATTGTGAGAAGTAGATTTTGACGATTCATGAAAAGTCCAATTAACAAGGTCGATTAACAATTGGTAATTGAGTTTTGCAACATATATACCGATAGAGAAGTGTCATTCCCGCGAAAGCGGGAATCCATTGGATTGCAATCGGTGGATCCCCGCCGTAGTTTACCCCCGTGAAGACGGGGGCCAGGATGACGAGCCTGTTTTGAAAGATGGTTCATATCGGTATTTATTTTAAATCTTCAACTACGAATTGATCAATCCTGACGCACGGCCGTGGCAATGACCATCTGCCCCAGACGCCAGGCCGGATAAATACCTGCCAGCAGCGCGGCGGTCAAAGCCACGCCAATTGCCTGATAAAAATAGCTCGCTTCCAGGTGCATTTGCAGCGTCCAGCCAAACGAGCGCACGTTAATGACGTAAATCAACACCCACGCCAGGGCGAAGCCGGTGGGAATGGCCAGGATACCGGCCACGAGACCCATCAGGCCGGTTTCTACCAGCGTGAGCTGCCACAGCTGGCGCACGGTCATGCCGGTGGCCCTCAGCACCCCCAGCTCGCGCGTTTTTTCAAGCTGGAGGCTCATCAGGGCGCTCAGCACCCCGATAAAAGCCACGATGGTGGCCAGCAGGCGCAGGGCGGCCGTGATGGCAAAGGTGCGGTCAAAAATCTCGATTGAATTTTCGCGTAGCGATTTGTTTGAATTGACGATTAGCTCCTGCTGTCCCTGAAAGCTGGTACGCATCGCAGCGGCGGTCTCGTCTACATCAACACCCTCTTCCATAAAGATCGCGATGGTCGACACGGCCGAGTCATCCCAAAAATTGATATAAAGCTGTTTGTCGATCCAAACGACCCCCTGATCAGATGCATAATCATAAAAAACCGCCAAAACCGGAAATGATTGGGGGCCATCGGGGGTCATCAGGGTGATTGGCTCTGGCGGCAGCGATAATTCTTCTTTGATCAGCAGCGGTTCCGAAATGATAATCCCTTCCCCGGATTGCATGGCTGACCACACGTCAACATCGGTTTGCCCTTCGGGGAGCCAGGCATACGGCCGTTCTCCATCCGCAATGTCGCCGCTGACGGCCACCAGCCGAATATCTCGGCCGAACTCAGGGGCTCGTACGGTGACGGTACGGGCGGTTGAAGCTTCGCGCACGCCCGGCCAGCCGAGCAATTCGTCAACAACCTCTGGCTGCAGTTCGCCTTCGACGCGATTGGCCGTCAGAGTGGGAGGGGAGATGTAAATATCCGCTCGCAACGTCTGGTTCAGCCAGGTCACAACCGTCGTTCGAAAAGAGCCAATCATGATGGAAACACCCACAATAACCGCAACGGCGGTCATCAAAGCGGCAATGGCCACGGAAGTTCGGCTGAGTGATCGGACAATGTCTCGCGGAGCCATCCGGCCGACAGCCCCCAGCACCCGTTGGCCAAGCGGTACGGTGACCCGCATCAGCCATACCGTCAGCGGTGGCGTAATCAGGGCGAAGGCGAATAGGATGGCAAACAGGCCGCCAAAGGCGATCACCAACCCACCGCGAATCCACAGCAAGCCAGCGCCAATTAAGGAAAGGGCGGCCCACCCGCCAATTAAATAAGGCAGGAGACGACCCACCTTGCTTTCGATTGTAGAGCGATGCAGGCTGGCGGAGGGGGTGGTGCGCAGCGCTTCAAGGGCCGGGAAAAAAGAGGCGATTAAGGCGGCCAGCACCCCAAAAAGAACCCCTTTACCTAAAGACCAGGGATCGAGGGTCACCCCGCGTACGTTGACGACAAAGTAGAAGTCGTTCATGGTTTGGGTGATTAGTCCAACCAAACCCCGTCCTAAAACAATGCCCAGGCCCACCCCGATAATGCTGCCGATGGCGCTCAAAACCACCGCTTCACCGAGTATAAGGCGGAAAAGCTGGCCGCCGGTCACCCCCAAACAGCGCAATATGCCAAACATCGGCCGCCGCTGCACCACGCTAAAGGTGACCGTGTTGTAAATCAGGAACATCCCCACAACCAGCGCCAGAAGGCTCAACGCGGTCAGGTTCAGGCGGAAAGCGGCCGTCATTTGCTGAACCGAATTGCTGCTGGCGGCCGTGGTTTCAATGCGCGCGCCCATCGGTAAAAGCGCTTCGATTTCTGCCAGGGCCGCTTCATCTCCAACAATTAAATCGATGTGGCTGAGACGGCCGTTTAGTTCTAGAACATCCTGGGCGGTGCTAATATCGGCAAAAATAATATTTTCTAGTGCTTGCCGGTTACCTTCATCTGTCGGGGTAATTAGCCCGATGATCTGCGCTTCTTTGGCCACCCCGGCTAAATCGAGAGTGACCGCATCATTGATGGTTAGACCATAGTCGGCCGCCAGGCTGTCTAGCACGTAAATGGTGTTGGGCACACTGAGAAAGTCGGCAAAGGTGCCGTCATTTCCAGAGTCAGCCGGAACGAGATAGCTGCGGAATGGAGGTTCGGCAAACGGATCGATGCCCACCAGCCGCAGCGGCAGGTCGCCTAATTCCGGCACTTTGACAAACCCCTCCACCACCGGAGCGGACAGGGAATAGCCTAGCTCTCGCCGCAGTTTGACATACAGCGCTTGGTCCAGACCGGTAGGGCCGCCCACAATTCGGTGAGTTGCCCGGCCGGTGATGGCGTCTGTGGATATTTCAAAAGCGCGCGTGGCCGAGCTGTTGGCCAGGTCAATGGAGACCATCATCGCCACCCCAATAGCCACGCCAACGATAAACAGAATATATTGAAACGGCCGCCGGACGGCGCGTCTGAGGCTGGTGCGCCATAAAGGGGTGTTGTGGGTCGTGGGTGATTGAGAGTTTGCTGTCATACCGGCTCTAATTCGGTTTGGTTACTTCGATTGCTTGTTTCGATTAGCTGACCCCCATGTACTCGCAAAACCCGATCGGCCAGAGGGACCACGCCGGGGCTGTGGGTGGCCATAATGAGCGTGCGGCCGGTATCGCGCGTCAGGTTGAGGAGTAACGCCATTACCCGTTCGCCTGTTTTGACGTCGAGGTTACCGGTGGGTTCATCGGCCAAAACGATTTTGGGGTTGTGGGCCAATGCCCGAGCAATGGCTACGCGCTGCTGTTCCCCTCCCGATAATTTATCGGGAAAGGTGTCTTTGCGATCGGCTAACCCCACCTTTTCCAGAAGAGACATCGCCTGTGGAATCACCTCACGAACGCGCCGGCCGGCCAATTCCTGGGGCAATGTGATGTTTTCCAAGACTGTCAACGTGGGAATTAAATTAAAAAATTGAAAAATAAAGCCGATGTGATCTCGCCTGAAAAGGGTTCGGTCGTGATCGCTTAACTGGTTAATGGCCGTGCCGTCAATCCAAATATCACCCTCATCCGGCTGCTCGATGCCGCTGGCTAAATTGAGCAGCGTGCTTTTACCGCTGCCGCTGGGCCCCAAAATGGCCGTAAAAGCGCCCTCTTCAAAACCGACCGTGGTGTTGCGCAACACCGCTCGCAGTTGATCTCCTTCGCGAAAGCTTTTTGAGAGTTGGTGAAAAAAGACAAGTGAGTTATTTTGATTGAGAATCATAGCGGTGTTGTTTTAGCCGCAAAAATATTTTTGCAAAGCGTTTCTTTGTATTGATTGGGTTTTAAGTGTGGATTAGTTTAAGAGTGAAGTGTCAATTTTTCATTGAATTGTGATATTTTGCACAAACATTTTGCTCCATATTAATGTTTATCCTCAGGCTGTTGCCCCACCCCCCCGACTGTGCTACTATCCTCCGCACCCTACTGTGTGCGTGATGGTTTACATGTCTTGAGCCAACGCCATTTATTATGGGAATTGACATGCGGATGGGGTTGAAGTAGCTACGGCCAAACAACATGCCATTTGATAATTTTCCCACCTGTGAAAGCAGGTTCAATCAACAGTATCCACACGGCATGGCGGGGTGTAGGTATTTCGAGCTCCAGGCTTGGGTGCCGTCGCCAATCAAATTTGGGCTTTGCCTTGCTACTTTCCTAACAGAAAAATAATCATTGGTTATTCAGGTGGATTTGTTTTAATTGACGCCACTGTGCCTCATGTCGTCCAGCAGAAGCAGTTGTTGCTATCCTGGCTGGTGGGTGAGAATCCTGATTCAAGAATAGAAAGGGTCTTGTTGTGAAATTAAGCTATTTTGGACTACTGGTAATGGTGCTGTTGATATTGGCAACCGGATGCACCCAGGGAGGAAGCGGGACGGTTGCTGAATCGGCTGAAGAGGATTCGGTGACGATCCCCACCGCGGCAGTGGCCGCGGTTGTTCCTACGGAAGAGCCCACGGCCACGTTTACCCCCTCGCCAATTCCACCAACTCTGGCTCCTCCGGCCACGGTGACTCCTCTGCCAACCATCACCCCCTTACCAACCAATACAGCGACCCCCACCGAGACGGCCACTCCCACCGCAACTGTCACTCCGTTGGCTACTGAAACACCTCAACCGCCGCCCAGAATTCCGATCCCGGAATTAAATTTGGTGCCTGGTTCACCGCAGCCGTATCTCTCTCGATTTATGCTGCTCAGCTACTATGGCACCCCTCAAGGACCCAGCCTGGGAATTTTGGGGGCTCAGGCGCGCTACTACACAAATTTCTCCCTGCGCAATTTGCGCGAAGAGTATCGCCCGTACGTTACCAGCGAGCGGTTTATCATTCCCACTTACCACATCATCACCACTGTGGCTGATGCGTGGCCGGGTCAGGATGAAAATTACAACCACTGGCTTGATTGGGGGATTATTCAAGATTGGATTGCCGCGGCCGAGGAGCAGGGGTTTGCGGTGGTTGTCGATATTCAGCCCGGCCGAGCGGATTTGGAAGAAGAGTTCGAACGCGTGTGGGGCTTGCTTTATAACCCCCATGTTCATTTGGCGATCGATCCTGAGTTTTTGATGTATGACGATGAAACGCCGGGTCAGCAGTTGGGGCAGATTTCAGCTGAGCAAATTAATGCCGTTCAGGCGAAAATGAACGCCGTGGGGTATGAAATCGGGCTGAATCGCGTTTTGATCCTGCATCAATTTGAAGACGAGATGATTTTAAACAAAGAGCAAATTCAGAATTTTCCCTTTGTCGAGTTGGTCATTGATGCGGATGGGTTTGGCCCGGCCGGGACCAAGATTCGGGATTACAACCAGTATGCGGCCGAACCGGGTTTTGAATACGGTGGATTTAAGCTGTTTTATGATTGGGATTCGCCGGTTTTGACACCCGACCAGGTGATGGATTTATCTCCAGAACCGGCTGTGGTCATCTATCAGTAAGAGCAAAACAAAAGCAAAAAAAGAAGCGGGGTACCCCGCTTCTTTT
>JASJCR010000053.1 GCA_030065875.1 Ardenticatenaceae bacterium
CGGGGAGGGGCTGGGGGAGGGGTGGGTATGTTGACCGCGAGGAGACCGACCCCCTAGCCCCCTCTCGATTCGGGCTTAGGGGCGGCCAGGCATCCAACCTAACTAAAAAAACCCTATCGTCTTGTGGCCATTCAGGTGCTGTTTTTACGCTACATCGCCCATTTGTAGGGCCGCAGCATGCTGCGGTCCTATGGAGTAAGAGTGATCAACCATGTTCTGTATGATCATCGCTTGAACCTGTCCGCCCGTGTAGCGACGTAGAAGGGGAAGCTAACCGATCTTTATTGCAGTAAAAACGGTTTCATTGACGTCGTGTATAATTGGACGAAGGAACATTTTGATTATGGGTATTTTGACGCTCTTGCAAAAAACCACCCTTGAATAATTAGACTCAATTATGCAAATCAAAATTGACAATTACAAAGAGGAATGGCCTGAGGATTTTGAGGTCATTCAGGCTGATTTATCAAGGATACTTGGCCCTTTGGCCTTGCGGGTCGATCATATCGGGTCGACTTCAGTGCCGGGGCTGGGTGCCAAAGATGTAATCGACGTGCAAATTACCGTGCGAGAATTGAGCGAAGAAATAATTCGTAGGCTGGTTGATGCTGAGTATGTGTATTGGGAGTCGATTTCTGAAGATCACGTGCCTCAGGGTGAAGATGACAATCCCAAACTGTGGAAAAAACTGCTTTTTGTTGAGCCGCCCGGCCGGAGGCGGGCCAATATCCACGTGCGGATCGATGGGAACCGCAATCAACATTACGCGCTGCTGTTTCGCGATTATCTACGCGCACATCCCAACTCGGCCGCTTCAATTGAAATGATCAAACGCGAGATCGTGAAACGACATGCCGACGATCGGGAGACGTATTACGATATCAAAGATCCGGTTTACGATTTGATCTGGGACGCAGCCAAAACCTGGTCGACCTTAACCGATTGGACGCCGAATTGAGCCACTTTCAAGGCCGTCCTGAATCAAAATTCGCATAAATCTGAGGGTCAACAAAGAAATTTCCTCCTGAGAAACGGCCAAATCGCTGTTTAAGCCTATTTCTAGCAGGGACAGAACGCCGCTCACGTGATAGGTAGCCAAAGCCTCCGCTTCCTGATCGGCAATTTGATACCCGATTTGAGAAAGCGCGTTTAAAAAAGAGACGACCGCTAGCTGGCGCACGGCAGGGCCAATGTGTCTCAGGGCAATTAAGATGTGATTTGTCTCGGCCGGGTCGATCCATCGTCCCAACTGCATTTCCTGTACGTCATCATAATTTCCTAATTCGATAAATCGCTTTAATTTGGCCGCATCCAACACTTGATACATCTGCGCAAAAAAATCAGAAACCAGGGTAAGCAACAGCGCCTCCTTGCTTTCAAAGTGCTGATAAAAGGTCACGCGGGCCAGGTCCGCCTGTTTGGTCATGTCGGTAATAGAAATTTCTGAAAACGATTTTTCGCGCAGTAAATCGACCAGCGCTTTCTGCAGCCAGCGGCGGGTGCGCCGCACGCGAGGATCGAGAGGTGAATCGACGAGTTCTTTGCTCATGGTTTCCGCCTATCAGAATAATAAGTGGTTCACTATTAAAAAACGGCCGCGGATTTCACGGATTGACCTTGGTTTTTCTGTAATCTGCCTGGTCAATTATAGCAGAAAAATTACAGTTGATAGTTTGAAGACAGATGTTAGAAGGCGGCGATTCAAACGGCCGTTACTGGGTTCTGTTGACATTTGATTCAATTTGATGCTCAATTTTGCAATATTCTCTATAGCCGTCGATTAAAACCGACGGTTAAAGGGTTGGTTACTCATCAGGTCAGGCCCATTAGCCCCGCATTTTAATGCGGGGGTGAAGAAATATCCCAAATGTCGACACAACCTATTTAATAGTTGGCGTTATTTTGAGATGCCAGTAAGCTTATTGGCAAATGCCGATATGGAATCTCAACTGACCGACCAATCACCAAGCGAACAAGTATACGAGGCGTGTCAAAGCGACCGACCGGAAGTGCAAACGGCCGCTTTTGAGATCTTGTGGCGCTATCTCTATCGCGTGGCGTCACACATGACCCACTCCCAGCCGGATGGGGATGCTCTGGCACAGGATTGCGCCCAAACAGCACTGGTTCGCGTTCACGAGAAGCTAGCAGAATGCCGCGAACCGGCCGCCCTGCGCAGCTGGTCCCGCCGGATCGTCAGTAACCTGGTTATCGATCGCCTGCGTCGACGGCAGCGACTCCAGCCACTTGTAATTGAAGCCCAAAGTGACGATCAGCCGGCCCGCCAGTGGGCGGACGATGGCCCTTTGCCAGATGAAATGATTGAACAGCTCGATACGCTCGCCTTGCGCCAGCTCCTTGACAAGTCCCCCATGAGCGATCGCTCCCGCCGGGTGGTGCTCGGCCGTTACTTTGATGGGGAAGTGGATGAAGTTCTGGCTCAGCGGGAAACCGAGCTGTCTGAAAAAACGGTCAAACCCAGCCACATTCAGGTGACGCGGGCCAAAAATATCGCCAAGCTGCGCGATTGGCCACTTTTATACGATTTTCTGGGAAAGGTGAATGAGGCGTGAATCGTCTCTAGAAGTAAAGAGGAAAAACCCCCACCTTCCATTCCGGAAGACGGGGGATGGTCAGACAAACCACTTGAAAGGGTGAAGGAAATGTCTGAAGTTATGAACACACCTACAGGAAAAATTCCGCCGGAGCGCCTGAAAGCTTTTTTAGCTGTTTTGCAGACCCGGACCTCAATTGACCTCAATGAGACCTTTCTCGATCGATTACACCGTTATGTGACCTTGCAGCTCAGAGGGGATGTTTACCAGCAGCACGATCCTGAGTTGGCCGCCTGGCTTGATCAGGATCCCGGTCTGGCCGAGGCATATGCCCTCCTCTACGATCTTGAAGCGGCCGTCCTGGCTGGCAATCTGTCAAATCCGGATCATGTTCCCGATCCGGATCTTTCATTTTTAACAGCCAGCCCCTCTCTAGCTGAACGCCTTGCTGAGCGGGTTACCCGCACCGGTCGGGAACTTGTGCTGCGTTTTTCTGAAGATTTGCTGGCCCTGCTCCGGCCGGGACCCCAATTGGCGGCCGGTTTTCGCCAGGCTGACAGCGGCCGTTATGGGATCTTGCTCTACACGCTCGACGGTCAAAGCTTGGGTGATCCGCTGCCGCTGACCTTCAATGCCTACGCTGATCGGGAGCAGCCCGATTTTTGCCTGATTGAGATCGAAGTTGCGCTGCCTGACCGCAGCTGGCCGGATCTGGCCGGGGTAGTGGTGGAGCTGGCCCAGGGAGACCGTCTGCTGCAGTCGGAGACCGATGCCTGGGGGTTAGCCGTTTTTGAAAACGTGCCGATCGCTTTGCTGCCTGAAACCCGAATCGTGCTGCCGCTCAATTAACCACAAACATCGATATCTGACCGCAAAGATTTGGAAAGCGCAGAGGGAATCTTTATAAAAAAACTCCGCGTTCTTGGCGCTCTCTACGGTAATTTCTTAGATGTGCCTCTCAACCTTCGCCAACAATGACAAAACCAGCCCAGAAGCGTGGATCGACAAACGGTTTTTGATCAGGAGGAAGGGAAGTCAATTCTGGGGGGAGTTCACCGAGCAGATTTTGGATATCATCCACCGTACTATTTTGCAGCTGCCGCTGGGCTTGATGCAGGGCCGCGGCCGGCCTTTGGGCGGGCAAAGCCTTATAGAAATTGCGCATCAGCACATAAGTCGCCAGGTCATCAACCGGCCACAGGGTGACAACAACAGCCCTCGCCCCAGCTGCCAGGAAGGCACGCACCAGCCCCATCGGTTCATCACCGCGGAGTACCCGACTGACCCCGGTCTGGCACGCTGAGAGGATGACGAGCTGTGCCTGCAGCCTCCAACTTTCCAAAATTTCCGCAGCGGTTAAATTGAGATCCGGACCAACCTCCAGATAAGAGGCCAGCGGCCGATCAAAGTCAAACCAGCCGTGACAGGCGAAATGAAGCCAGTCAGCCTGAGAGGAGAATTTGTGTAGCGATTGTTGCTCCTCTTTCCAGCGCCCGCTGCCGGTTTGATGAGCCAGATGAGCTGCTTCCAGATCAGCGTAGCGCAGCTGTCTTTGCGGATCACGGCCGGGAAACGAGATCAAACCACCATGATTTTGCCGGAGCGGCTGCCGGGGGCGCTGGCGCAGCTCATGCCAAATTGTGGCGCTGGGGGCGTAAAGGAGCTCGGTGTTCTCAAAAATCGCTGGAAACGGCACCGCATGCAGCGGTCCGTGGGGCATCACAATCACCCGTTGTACATTAGAAAAATCGAGATTTGCCAACAGCGTCTGTCCTAGCTGCCGGCGAATCCGGGGTTGAAGGAGACGAGCTGCCTGTTGCCCACGAGGAGAGCGGCTGGTCAAGAAATTCGGATCAAACGGGATCGTTTGGACCGTCAAATCGGTCGTGGAAAAAGCAAACCGTATGATGCGGGCGGGGGTGAGCAGCACCGGCCGCAGGGGATGCTCGGCCGAGAGCGCGCGCAGTAAAGGCAAATCAGTTTCTAAAACGCCGCTGGTAAAAAATGAGATCAGCAGCTCGTAATCATGCAGAGCATCTTGCCAACCGTGAAATTCTACCGTTTGAGCGAGTTTCCCGCCGCTGTGAATGTGATCGGCAAACGCCCGAGCCCGCGCTCGTTCTGTCCACTCCCAGGCGGCAAACGCTTTCCCCTGAGACAGTTCAAAGAGCACGATCGCTTCATAAAGCTGCTGCCAGCGTCCCAAGAGACTAATTTTGAGCTGCTCATCACTCATCGGTTGCCGACTGCTTTCGATGATGGCGATGCCTGCTTGATAGGCCGCACGTGCTTCATTTACGCGGCCTGTTTGTTCGTATAGATGGCCCAAATGATAGTAGAGATGGGGCTGAAATTCTTTGCGATCGGCCGTTTCAGCCAGCGCAAGGGCGTGCAAAAAGGCAGCTTCGGCTTCTTGTTCTCGACGATCTGCCAGGGCAACCAACCCCAGATAAAAATGGACGTCAATTTGATACCGTAGCCCTTCTACAAGCTCCTGAGCACGAGCGAGAGTTTTGGCCGCGCCAGCAATATCTCCCTTAAAAAGAAGGACTTCACCCCGATTGAGCAATCCCAACCCCACATGGTGATCTGCACCATCGGCCTGCCGCTGCTCGATAAAACGCTCAAAATGGTCGAGCGCACTGTCCCAGCGGCCGAGATCACGATCGACCAACCCCAATTCGTTATTAACGACGGCTAGCCAGTGAGTGACCCCATCTTCTGCAAAGATGGCCGCGGCCTGCTCAAACAGCTCGGTTGCTTCGGCGTAGTGGCGCAGTTCATAGCTGACGATCCCCATGTTCATCAGCGCTATCCCTTCGTAGTAGCGATCGTTTAGCTGTCGCCACAGGGCCAGGCTTTGGCGATATCCTTTTAGGGCCGCTTCCGGCTCGTGATGAATGCGGTGGAGTACCGCCCGGGCGTTCAGCGTGCGGGCCTGCATGTACGGGACCAAATCATTTTGGGCCAGCAGCTGATCAAAAAGTGCCGTAGCCTGAGTCGTTTCATCAAGAGTCAGGTAGACACCCGCCTGATAAAAGGCCCGGCGCTGAACAGCCAAAGGGGTTGTTAAAGGCAGGTCATTGACCGCCTTGCACAACGCCCGGAATGCAGCCGTGTCGTTGATATAAAGACGGCTGGCCAGCCGTTCAAACACCGTATCCCAAACCGGCTCCCAGGCTGACTGACCGGCCAGCAGCCGTCCGCTGAGTAGATCAAGAGATTTTTGATGCAGATTGACAAATTGCGGTGATGTCAGGTGTTCGATCAGGGATTGCTGCTCTGAATCGGGAAGGTAAAAGACTCCGCTTTTATTTTGCCACTGTCTGAGCGTGGCCATTTCTTCCGGGGAGACTCCCATCGCCGCTAAGAGCGGTTGATCGGCCGTACCCAGCACACCCAAAATTAACTGAGGATCAATCTCTTCTGTGTTAAACTGCGAATCGTTCAGCGTCATAAGCGGGGAAAGGTCGGACTCGGCATTTTCGTCTTAAGGATGGTGCCATACAATCTATGGTAACCTGTTTCGAAAAAATTAGCCGCGGATTTCGCCGATTTTCACGAACTGGGCCCCATGAATGAAAATTCGTGAAATCCGCGGCAGTAATGAAGAAGAGGAAGAAATGGACAGGCGAGCAATACGATTTACAGCATGGTTGATCATCGTCTTTTCCGGTTTGACCGTGATTTTTTGGGGAACCGGCCAGACCTTCTCAACACCCACCGCAGTGCGCTTTGTTGGCAACGGCAGCGTCGGTTTAAACGGCACGGTACGGGTGTTGTGTTATCAAACCCCGACGGCCGACCCCTTTGCCGATTTAGAGCTGGCCGTATCTGCGGGTAACCCTACCCCGGCGCTGCCCAACAACTGCAACTATCTTTCGGCGCTGCACCAAATAGCGGTGGTTGACTCGGCCAAAAAGGAGCATGGCCCGGCATTTACCGTTTATCACGCTTCTTTTTCACCCACCGATACCACCCCGCTTTTGGCCAGTGGAGACGTGGTGATAAACAGCGACAACAGGTTAACCCTTTTTCACGTGGTGGCTTCTTTAGCCTGGCATCCGGCCTCGGGCAGCGATAGATTGACGCCCAGTGCCATGCGTGAAGCGCTGCGCGGGGCTTCCGCATATTTGTATGATTTAACTGAAGGACAAATGGCGTTTGGCCCGGTCAAGATTAACACGGGAGGGGAAAACTGGTCAGGGTCGGATATCCGGGTGCTGCCGGCCAATGATCGCCGGCCGTCCGCTTTTGTGGGGGGCATCACCGATAATATTCGGGTTTATGATGGGGGTACAGCCACCACGCTATATACACCGGCCGAAATCTATCTGGGGCGGGCGTGGGATGGCGGATTAGGGGCGGCCGATCCAGACCTCGGCCGCTGGACAAACGTCGTCACCGGAACCCGCACCATCGCTCACGAATGGGCCCATTACGCGTTGTTTCTGTATGACGAGTATCAGCAGACGGGCGGTGGTTCTCAATATTGCATTTGCGAGACGCTGCCCAGTGGCTGCGGCCTGGGGGATATCGACGGTTCGGCGATGGCCTACCATTACACGGCCGGGGAGTTTTGGCACCAGCTGACGCACATCTCTAACTACAATAAAACCCTTTGCGAAAGCACCTGGAACTGGCATTTTCACGGCAACACCGATTGGAAAGTCATTGCTGACTGGGGCTCGATTCAGGGGAAGCCGATCGATGCGATAAACTTCCCCGGCGTTTTGGCTACCCAGCTGCCGAGTTTGGCGGCCGATTTCTTTGGGCGTGAACCGGGTCGGGGAATTTATTTGCCGCTCGTGACCGATGGAAGCGAACCGCCTGGTGAACCGTTTACCGAACCCTCAATTCGGGTAAATACCGAGGCGATATTGTCCGCCGGCCGCTGGCCATTTACTGAAGTTTACATCTATGAAAATGGATTTGAAAATCCGGCACGAATCCTCCCGATGGGGCGTGTGAGAGGTCCCGGAGCCGATCCGGATGATGTGGGATCCATACGTCTTCTCGGTGTCCGAGCAGACGACCGAGCCCGAATATTGGTGCACCAGTTTGACGATGGTGGCCTTTTTAGCTACCCCAATTCTTCGGATGATGTGGCTGTAGATCTGATCGACGGGTTGGAAGTTTTGACGAAGAAACACAGCTGGAATTACGCACTTGATCATCGTTTTGAGGTCGAAGAAGGGGTGGTCACGGCCGTTTCCCTACAGCTTGACTCAACCCTGAGTAAACCCCCAATCATTCAGCTATGTGCTGTTGATCCGGAAATTGGCTGTGAAGATAACTGGCAAAAAGAGATGGGAGGCAGCGGGTCGACGTGGACGCAAACGTTTACGGCGGCCGAAGCCGAACTGGCTGAACTGCCAAGGTTCCTGGTTGTGCGCGTGGAGGCCCCCGAAAAAGGGTTGGAGGGGGATCTGGTTCAGTGGATTCAGGTCAGTGGCGGGGTTGGCCCCGGCCACGTCGATGGGATCGCTCCTCTCGTTGATGGAGAAGTGATGCTCAATTCCAGCAATACGGTGGTGGGGGATCCTGACTGTACAATTTCCAGTTACGCCCCGGCACGCAACACCAAAATGCTTATTGATCCGCTGCCCCCTAACCGCGTCTTGGTTTCCCAGCCGATGCTGGTTCGGATCGAGGTGACGCAGGATGTCTGCCCGACGATAAACTTGGGCAGCGACGCTACTTTTTCCTACAATGTGATCATCAACCTGGGGTATGAACAGGTTGATGTGGAACGAGTCGGTGCCGTTGAAGGGAATTTGCGCCTGCTGCGCTATAGTTCTGGATCTGGCTGGGTTGAGGTACAGACAGTGACCGTCAACCAGGATCTAAATCTTTTGATTGGTGGGATTGGTTCAGACGGAATTTATGCGGTTGGTGCGGTTGTGCCATAGCTTAGCGTCAATTGGTCAAGAAACACGCAGTTCAAAGTGGAAAGTATAAAGTTTAAAGAAAGAGGAAGAGAAATGGAACAACAAACGCCTCTAGCCCTGGTAACCGGGGCCAATCGCGGCATTGGTAAAGAGGTCAGCCGCCAGCTGGCTGAACGCGGGTATCGGGTTTTACTGGCCGGGCGATCGGTGGACAAGGCAAAAAGTGCGGCCGCTGAATTGGGAAACGACAAGTTAATACCGGTTCAGCTTGATGTCGCTGATCCCCAGAGCATCGCCGCGCTGCACGAGCGGGTGCAGCAGGAGTTCGGCCGGCTGGATGTACTCATCAATAATGCGGCCATCAATTACGACACCTGGCAGAGGGCGATCAACGCCGATTTAAATATGGTGCGGGATACCTTTGAGACCAACGTCTACGGCCCCTGGCTGCTGTGCCAGACGTTTGTGCCCCTGCTGCGCCAGAGCCCCCATCCGCGCATTGTTAACGTGAGCAGCGGAGCCGGTTCGCTCAACGATATGGGAGGCGGTACCCCGGCCTACAGCATGACCAAGGCCTCGCTCAACGCTCTGACGCGCATGCTGGCGGCTGAACTTGGCGGTGATCAAATTCTGGTTAACGCGATTTGCCCGGGTTGGGTGGCGACCGATATGGGGGGCGGCGGCGGCCGGCCGGTGGCCGCCGGAGCAAGTGGCATTGTGTGGGCGGCGATGCTGCCGGATGATGGGCCAAGCGGGGGATTCTTTCGGGATCAGGCCCCGATTGCCTGGTAATTTTTATGGAACCGTTTGATGTTGAGCGATCACCAAAGCGTTTATCACTCAACATCGGACGGTTTACTGGCATCCGCTTACAGGATTTATCTGCGCCTTCCATCACGACGGCCATATCGCTTGCTGTTGCGATTATTGCGCCGCTGCTGCTGTCGTTTGGCGTTGGAGCGGTTGGGTGATTTTGCCTGGCCGTTCAGAAACTGCCGTTCTGGTTCAAACTCCCCGTAATCAAAATCAGCTAGCCGACGCCGCTCAATCGATTCCCCAAGTAGTGATTCGATATCGCGTACCATCAACCCATCATCCTGTCCGGCGAAGGTAAACGCTTCCCCTGATTGATGGGCCCGGCCGGTGCGGCCGATCCGATGGGTATAGGCGTCGACCGTATCGGGAATGTCAAAGTTAATGACGTGGGAGATTTCTGAAACGTCAATCCCTCGGGCGGCCACATCGGTAGCGGCCAGGATATCAAATTTCCCATTGCGGAAGCCGTTGATCGCGCGCTGGCGCTGATTTTGGGACATATTACCCTGTAGAGCGGCCGCCCGATACCCCTTTTTGGCCAGATCCCGGGCCAGGTTGCGGGCCCGATATTTGGTGCGGGTAAATACCAGCACCCGCCCGGTTGCCGTCTCCTTTAACAGCGCCAGCAAAAGCGACTTTTTTAGCTTGTGAGGCACCGGATAAAGGACGTGGGAAACGGTTTTTGCCGGAGCGATATGGCCGATTTGCACCGTCACCGGGTTTTTGAGGATTTGATCGGCCAGCTGTCTAATGTCTTTGGGCATCGTGGCCGAGAAAAAGAGGGTTTGCCGCTGCGGCGGGAGCAGCTTGAGGATACGGCGAATATCGGGCAAGAACCCCATATCGCACATGCGATCCGCTTCATCGAGTACAAGAACCTCAACGTACGACAGATCGATGTGACCCTCGTTGACGAGATCGAGCAGCCGGCCGGGGCAGGCCACGAGGATCTCAACGCCGCTTTGTAATTTCTTAATTTGGGCGCTTTTGCTTACCCCACCGTAAACGGCCACGCTGCGAATCTTGGTTCTTTTACTAAAATCTACGGCCGTTTGGTAAATTTGTTCGGCGAGTTCTCGCGTCGGGGCCACGATCAGGGCTCGGATGCGTCGCAGCGGACCGGTCGTGAGCTGTTGCAAAATTGGCAGGGTAAATGCCGCTGTCTTTCCAGTGCCGGTTTGGGCCAGCCCCATCACGTCACGGCCGTTTAAAACTTCCGGAATCGCCTGCTGCTGAATGGGGGTCGGGGTTGTAAACCCGACAGCCTTAATTTGCGCGTTGATACGCGCGTCAAGAGAAAATTGATTAAAATCCACTTAAAATACTCCTTGACTCTAGTGAGCCAAGTCGCATTCTCAGCCCGATCAAATTGATTTTTTTTGCGAAAGTTGTTGGTGAGTCAGGTCAAACAGCCGATGATTATAGGCGTATAAGGGTGAACATGCTATTTTTGATCGGATTTCATGCATTTTTCTAAGTACTTCATAACACAATGAGTTAAAGAACCTAGAAATCACAAAAATTAAAACGGGGATTAGTTAATTAAGTGGGTGACAGCTTAAAATTTTAAGCAGGATTTCACGAATAACACGAATTATTTTCTATTCTAAAGAGCAAATCCTTTTAATTCGTGTCATCCTGTTTCAAAAAATTCAGCTGTGATGCGCTTAAGGCAATTTGCTATTAAATATCGCCAAATCCCCTTAATCTCCTAATCTTTGTTAAAAAAAATCAGCAGCTGTTCTGGTCAATATTGTCCCGGACAGGCTGTGGCGGTGCGGAGGAGTTTTCAAATGGAACCAAAGGATGTCGTTCTTCGATTTTGGGAGACGATGGGTACAAACGATTTTGAGGCGGCCAGCCGATGGTTGAGCGAAGATTTTGAGCTCATTTGGCCCCAGTCCGGCGAGCTGATTCGCGGCCGGGCGAACTTTGCGGCGCTTAACACTCATTATCCGGCCCACGGCCGCTGGCATTTTACGATCAATGACCTGGTTGCTGAGGGGGCCAAAGTTGTTTCCGACGTCTCCGTCACTGATGGGGAGATGACCGCTCGGGCCATCACGTTTTCCACCGTTCAAGACGGCAAAATTAGCAGACAGGTTGAGTTTTGGCCCGATCCATATGATCCCCCAGCCTGGCGTGCCGAGTGGGTGGAGTTGCTGAAATAAAAGGTTGATGAGATGTCCAAAGTCTATTTCTTGTGCGGATTAGCCGCTTCAGGCAAATCAACCCTCGCTCGACGGCTTGAACGCGAAAAGGGTGCCGTTCGATTTACGATGGATGAGCGCATGCTGGCCCAAACCGATCTCTCCATCTTTGATGACGAATATGGGCGGCTGGTTCAGCGTGAAAAAGAAAAGATCTGGCGGGAAGCGCTGATGTGTTTGCGCGATGGACAAGACGTCATTTTGGATTGGAGCCTGTGGAGCCGCGCTGCCCGCACCGAGTGGACAGAGCGGGTAATCGCTGCCGGTTATGATTACCATCTGTTTTATCTGGCAACACCGATTGAAACGTTACGAGAAAGGCTCGCGAACCGCAATCAAAATCCGGGCCGGAACGCCCACGTGATTCCATTTGAGGAAGTCGAGCGGTTTAGCCACATTTTTGAGCCTCCCACCCCTGAGGAAAATCTCAATCTAGAAATTATCACGTCGTATTCCTAAATTGGACCAATCTTCAAGATTGGTCCAATTTAAAGTCAAAGGCCGCATTTCGAGTTGAGTTTCTTTGGAAAACAGTGATCGATCAACGAAGTGAAGGAAAGCTGCACCCATTTTATTCGTCTCCCTGTTAAATTAAGTTGGACTTATCAGGCAAGGAGATCCTCATGAATAAAAAACGCGCGACCTTTTTAATCTCTGTGATTTTGGTTTTAGGAATTATTGGGTGGAGCGGCAGCCGCTTGACCGCACCGCCACCAGCCGCAGCCGCACCGCTCGCCAACTCCATGACCCTGCTCCCTGTAGCCGATGCTATGATTTGGGAACAATTTCCCGATACCAATTATGGCAGCACAACCGGTTTATTCCTGGATAGCGACGAGTTTAATTTCCTGTCGCGGTCGCTAATTCGGTATGATTTGTCTGCCATCCCGGCCGGCTCTACCATTATTGAAGCAACCCTCTCCCTCTACCAAACGCAGCAGGACAGCGCTCCCAACCTGCAAATGGATCTTGAGAGGGTGACGGCTACCTGGGCAGAAAACGCGGTGACCTGGAACAACCGGCCGGCAACCGCTCCCTGCTGTGAAGCCACTTCAATTAATAACCCGCCAACCCAGCGGCGCTTCGTGTTTGATATCACGACCACCGTTGACCGCTGGGTCAATCAAAGCGCTGCTTTCCCCAATTACGGAGTTTATCTCACCACAAGCAGCAGCGATACCTACTACATTCTTGGATTTGGCAGTCGGGAATACGATGCGGACAAGCGGCCGGATCTGGTGATCCATTACATTCCACCCAACAATGACGCTGTAAAAATAGTGAGTGCGGAAGCTGATGCCACGATCACGCGCAATGGAGCTGATACCAACTATGGTTCTTTGTCCGAGTTGGCAATTGGCTCCTCTGAATTTTATGATTACGAGTTTTTGCTGCGGTTCGACCTGGATGATTTGGGGCCGGGAGCTGAGATTGAATCGGCTGTTTTACTCCTCGATCTGGCTACCGACCAATCCACTCAGGACACCGATATGGAAGCGGTACGCGTGGCCAAATCGTGGGCTGAAAACACCGTGACCTATAACAACCGGCCGACGACGACTGACGTGGTTGGCACCGGCCAGGTTGAGCAAACCGTCGACCGCAAATTTGCGATCGATGTGACGTCGGCCGTCCAGGCCTGGGTGTCCGATCCAACGACGCCCAACCACGGCCTCCTTGTCCGCCACAGCGGCCTGACAGGGCTAAATTCCTTTTCCTTCAGCAGCCGCGAGGGCGCGGATGCGCCCCTGCTGGTGGTGCGCTACCGGCAGCGGGTCTTTTTGCCAATCACGCTTCGCTAAAAGACCTCAGACCTCAGACGTCAGACCTCAGAGGGTGGTTGTTTCTCATCTGTCGTCTGAAGTCTGAAGTCTGTGGTCTCGTCTCTTTCCCGGAAAGGTCCCCCCATTTTCGTTCGTCCCTTCTCCAATTGGACAGATATTGAACGACGTTGGAAGGCTCAAATGAAAAAAATCGCATATTCTCCCCTCACTATTTTATTGGTACTGCTGATTTTAAGCGGCGTTGGCCTCAGTGGGTCAGCACTTACTCCAGCTGAAGCGGCCGTCAGCGCCGGCCCGACTGAACTGACTGAGACCCTGGTCTTTGACGGCAGCGGAGATTACATTTCCATCGCTGACGATCCAGCCTTGCGACTTTCCGGCGGTTCATTGACGATCGAGGCGTGGATCAAACCGGATGATGTGGATGGCTGTCAAACCTTTGTCAGTAAAGGGTTTGCCGCCAGTTCATACTGGTTTGGTCACTGCGGCGGCGTGCTCCGCTTTTATGGGAACGGGAGCGCGGTGGATGCGAATACCGTCTTACCGGTCGGCTTCTGGACCCACGTGGCCGTGACCAAAAGCGGTGCCGGCCTCGTGCAGTTCTATATCAATGGCGAACTGGACGACACCGTAACCGGGGCGGTAACCCCATCAAACAGCAACACCAAACCGGTGACCATTGGGGCCGACCCGGACCTGCACACTCTTCTGGGAACCTCAACCCGCTACGAGTTTGACGGCAAAATTGCCAACGTCCGTCTGTGGAGCACGACCCGCACCGCCAACGACATCCGTCGCAGCATGCACGTCATGGCGGATGATGCCCGCACCGGCGTGGTGGCCAACTGGTGGCTCTCTGGTGATTATCGGGATCGCATTAACGGGTTTGATGGCACCCGGACGGGAAACTTGTTTTTTGACGACACTGAAGCCCCACCGGCCCAGCCGGATTACCCGCTGGTGAATCTCGATTTTGATAGCGGATTTGGCCTGACGCGGTCCGGCTCACCTCATGCCTATTTACCGGCCACGGACGAATGGCTGATTATCGGCGGTCAGAACGGCTTTTCGAGCGTTGATCGATCAATTCGACGATTTGATCCCAACACCGGCCGCACCCGCTTTCTCGATAACCTGCCGCAATCTCTGCACGATGCCCCGGCCGCTTATGCCTCGGTGACCGATCGCGTTTATACGTTTGGCGGCCGTACAAACACCACGTTTTCGACCCAAATCGACACCATTTACAAAATTAATCCGGCCGACGGTTCATCCAGCGCGTTGGCGGCGACCCTGCCCACCGCGATAACGGACATAGCGGCCGTCTATCACCCCCCCAGCGAAAAAATCTTGCTGTTTGGTGGTTTTGCCTCGGGAACGGGGACTTTAAACGCTGTTCACCTTTTTGATCCGGTCGCTGAAACGGTAACCACCCTGCCCCAAACGCTGCCCACGGCCACCTACGACATGGCGGTTGCCTACAGCCCGGCTACCGAAAGCGTTTTTCTCTTTGGGGGCTACAACAATCCTACCGATCTGGACACCATTTTAGAAATTGAGCTAAACGAAGCCCAAAGCGATGTTGTCATTACCACCTCGAGTGCAAACCTGCCGGTGGGCAATTACGGCATGCGGGCAGTCGTTGATCCCGTTTCTCAGCTGATCTATCTTTTGGGCGGCCGAAATCAGGAAATCCTGGCCTTTGATCCGGTTACAAATCAAATTTGGACCACGCGCATTCAGTTGCCCGAACGACGTTACTTCGCCATCGTCATGTACAGCGTCCGGCAGCGGGCCGCCTATCTCCTGGGCGGGGTGCGCAGTTTTGGCACGCCGGAGCGGGATTTGTGGCGCTTTGCTTTGGGTGATGGCCCGGCCGTACCGGTCGGCCGCTGGGATTTCCCTGCCCCGGTCGGAGCAGAAATTACCGCCCTGGATGGCGAGGTCGACACCATGCTGGTGGGTACGACGACCGATCGCGCCTGGCGCTATACCAGCGATGGGGTTCGTTATCACTACACCGTAGCTCAGGTGGGCAGCAGCAAAATAAACGATGTGGATTATGACTCGGCCACCGGCAAAAGAATTTTTGCCACGAACAGCAGCGGGGTCAAAATTGACAGCTCCGGCGTGATTCAGACAATCAGCGGTGGACCTCTGGGCAGCGCCACCGCTCTGGCAGTTGAATACGCCGCCCAAACCGGCGAACCGCTGATCGGGACCGACACCCAGGGTCTGCGCCGCCTCCGATATAACTCCTTTTCCGGCATTTATATTTGGGACGAGGATTTTGACAATCAAAACGTGTGGGATATCGCCCGCACGGCCGACAACCAGGTCTATGTCATTATCAATGAAGGTGGGAACGAGCGGCTGGGTCGTCTGACCTACAGCTCGACTTTTGGATTTACCACCGAATATCCCAACAGCGTCTGTGGCCTCGATAACCCGCTTGAATTGACGATTGGTGGGGATGGATCCTACTGGATTGCCGGTAACCGGGCCACGGAGTTTGACGTTGATGCCGGGATTTGCTACATCGCCCCAACCACTTCCCCCGGAGCCGGCACCCGCTTTACCCCGGCTATTGGGGATGAAGCGGTGGGGATTGACACCGATCTCGACGGCCGAGTGTGGGTGGCCCTCGACCATGGCTTTGATCAAACCGGTGGGGCGATTGTGTATGAAAGCGCCTCGTCGGTAACGACAACCGAGTACAACCATCTCAACGCCCCCATCAGCGGCCGAGATCGGATCCCGGTTGGCCTCAACTATCCCTGGGACAGCGCCGTTTCCGCCGTTTCGGCCGTCGATGAGCGGGTCTGGCTCGGTCAGCCGGATGGCGACCTGATCACCTACGCTCCCCGCTGGACACAGTGGGATGAAAGCAACAGCATGGACGGCCGCACCCTGCAAAATGTATGGACGGTGCGCGGTCGCCTCTTTGCCGCCAGCAGCACCTCTCTGCACGTACTTATGCCGGACAGCCAGACCTGGGAAAACCTCTCCTCTGGCAAAGTGTGGGACGTCATGGGAGACAGCCGGGGCAACATCTGGGTTGCTACCCAGACCGGTGTCCGCCTCTACACGCCGAGCGGCTGGGATTATCTGACCGATCGCGCCGGGGATCGCCCTTCAACGGCGGTTTATACCCTGGCCGAGGATCAGGACGGCCGGGTGTGGATCGGCGGTCTGCACGGGCTGACCCTGTTTGATCGCGATCGCTTTGTGGCCACCTTTGACGACACCAATTCAGATTTGCCGGATGAGCGCATCCGCACCCTCTTTGTCGACAGCGACAACAATTTGTGGATCGGTACCGACGTGGGGTTAACCAAATTTGACGGAATCGACTGGACGACGTTTACAACGGCTGACGGGCTCCCCAACAACGCCATTTTTGATATCGAGCAAACCGACACCGGTGAATTAGCCGTCAGCACGGCCAGCGGGCTGAGTTTTTATGATGACGTCACCTTTACGACGCAAATCCTGCCCATCCCGGGCAGCAATTTGCCCCTCAGCGTAGACGACAAAGGACGTTTGTGGGCTGGCGCGGCCGTTCAGGTTGGGGAGACCGAGTGGCAGCCGTACACCACGATCAATTCCGGACTGGCCAGCGATGAGGTCAGCGATCATGCGGCCGATGGCGCGGAGCGCATCTGGTTTAGCCACGCGCCTGACGCCGGGATCAGCGTGCGCAGCAGCTATCTGCCGCCGCTGTCGGACTCCCTACCGGTCATCACCAGCGTCGAACCGGCTTTTGGCAAGGCCGGCGACCGCATTACGATCAACGGCAGCGGGTTTGGCAACAGCTATCGAGATATGGATGTCTTTTTTGGCAGCGGCACGGCCGAAATTGACCGCATTTACGCCGACCGGGTGGAAGTGATCCTCAATGAAGATGCCACTACCGGCGATGTCGTGGTCAAGGTGGGGGAGCGGCAGGGGGCGCGATCCAATGCCTTCTGCGCTGTTCCCGTGGTCAACGAATTTACCCCGACTGGCGGCAATGTTGGCGTGACGGTGCGGATTTTGGGCACCAACTTTGACCCCAACGCTCAGGTGACCATTGGCGGAGCGTCCATTCCGGCCGTTTTCTACCGCGGGGCCACCCAGTTGGGTTTTGACATCACCGACGGCATTCCCAATGGGGTGGTGACCGTGCAAAATCAGTGTGCCGGTTCGACCTACCAGTCGACCAGCACCGGCCGTGAATTCCGCCGCATCGATCTGCAGCTCGATGAAGTTAATCTCAACCAGGGGATCAGCAGCATGCCGCTGGTGGCCGACCGGCCGACGATGGTGTCTCACTTTTTGCGCACTACCAATAACGGGTCCAACTTTGTCCCGCGGCCAACCGATCAAATCGATATTAACCAGATCCAGATGACCTTTAGCGAGCCGGGCGGAGCAACGTGGTCGACCAATATCGACTACAACGGTCCGGTGCCGACCTTTTTCCTGCCGATTAACGACATCATTCGGGCTGATATCACCAACTTTGTCAACGTCAGCGTCACCCCCAACCTTGATGGGGATACCGGCAGCGCGGTGACCGTGTCGACGACGCTGCGCAATCGCGGTCGGGTGGTGGCCAGCGGCTCAACCAGCCTTTCGTTTATGCGCAACCGCAAGTTGCGCGTTCTCATGGTGCCGATCATGCGCAACAATTTCTCTTCCAATGATTTGCGGGCGATGCAGGCCAACGTCAACGACGAGCTGGAAGATATTCGCCGCCGGATTATGCCGATGGGCGATGTCGAGCTGTACTGGTCCAACTCGGCCGTCGAAGTCGGAGATTTATTTGACGGGCCTTCGCAGCTTGATCCCGGCGATTATTTCCGCCTCTACGATGCCGGACACAGCATGGATCGCTTCCGGCGGCACTGGAATCACCTCAATCCGGATCGCAAGGTGTCGATCGCCTTTGGGGTGATCGACGGCATGATTCTCGATCCCAACGCCGGGGCCAGCGGGCTGGCGTTCTGGCCGGACGTCAGCGCCATGATCAACGCGGCCGGTTTGACCGTGCTCGACACGCTGTGCGACATCGGAGACGCATTTATCGGCATTCTGACCCTGGGGCTGGCCGGCGGCGGCGGATGCAATCTGGAGATTCCGCTGTACGTGGCCTGGGGATCCAGCACGACCGGCAACAGCAGCCACCTCATCGGCCACGAAGTAGGGCACGTGCTGGGGCTGGTGCGGGCGGTCGCTCCCAACGGGAATTTAACCGACAACTTTACCCATTCGGTCAACGATGAGATCGATGGTGGTGAATGCGCCACCCTGCAAACCATGGGCAACAGCGCCAGCTACAACGTCACCAAGACCCTGTATCGCCAGCCGGGGGTGCAGGGGCCGATTGTTAATCCGCTGACGAATGGGCAGTGGCTGCCGAGGCTGGCCACGACGACGACGATGACCTTTACCCAGCCGACGACGTTTACCGTCACCAGCGAAGCGTTTACCGGCCGGGCCAAGGCGATCATGAGCTATGCCTGCGGTCGGGGGAACCGCCAGGTTTATTTTGAACCGGCCGACGTGGGCTTTTTAAACGCCGGTTATTTACTGGCTCCAAATACACCAGGTGATGCCCGACCGGACGGCCCGATCACGATGGGCGTTAACGCCGCGCCGCGGCCGGTGGCTGGCGATCGTATCTATGTTTCCGGCGTGGTTAGCCGGACGCTGGATGCGGGTCAATTGGTCAATGTCGAAATGTTAGGGGCCAGCGGACCGATCGATATGAGTTATGAAACCGGCACCTGGCTGGTTCAGAAAGATGCGGCCGGGGTGGAGCTGGCCCGGACCGGCATCTTCCCTGTGTTTGAAAACAGCGAGCAGGCCCATCATTTAGAAGAAGGGCATGTTGAACCGGTCGATACCGGCTTCTTTGCGACCACGGTCATTGCCGAGAGCGGCCTGGCTCGCATTGATTTGGTAAAGGGCACGGCCGTGCTCGACACGTTTGCGGCCGGCAGCGCGGCGCCAACGGTGGCCATCAACTCCCCGACCGGCGGCTCGTTTGCCACAGGCGACATCACCGTCAGCTGGAACGCGAATGATCCGGACGGGGATCCGCTGTCAATCGGCGTGTATTTCTCGGATGACAACGGGGCGAATTGGGTGCCAATTGCTTTCCCGGATTCTGAAGAGAGTAGTATTGCCATTCCGGTAACCACGCTCGTCGGCAGTGAAAACGGCCGCTTCAAAGTGGTCGTGAGCGATGGTTTTCAGCAGGCGGAGGCGACATCTGCGGCGGTCAAAATTGCCGCCCAGCCGCCGCTGCCGTTTATCGGGGCTCCGGCCGATGGCGCGATCTTCCTGGAAGGGCAGCAGGTGCGCCTGACCGGTGGCGCGTACACCAATTTGGGTGATTTGCTGCCCGGTTCCGCTTTGAGCTGGGCCAGCAATCGCGATGGCCTTTTGGGCAGTGGTGAGGTCGTCGATGTCGAGTTAAGCGTCGGCACCCACCTGATCGAACTCATCGCCACCGCGCCAGACGGGGGTAAGGGTTCAGCCACCATTTCTTTAACCATCTTGGGTGATTATGATTTTGACGGGCTGGCTGATGGTGAAGAGCTGGACGAGGGTTTAAATCTCTTTAACCAGCACGACACCCGCAGCGATGAAGATGGGGATGGGGTGCCGTGGCTGCAGGAGCACAACTGGGGCACGAACCCCGGCGTGCCCGACAGCGATGGCGACGGCCGCAGCGACGGTGATGAAATCGCCGCGGGGACCGATCCAGCGGCTAGCGACGCGCCGCTGCCGGCCGATGCTCTGTCGGTCAGCGTCGATGAACTGACTTATGCGGCCGATCTGGCCGTGGCCACCCCGGATCCGCAAACGGTTGTCTCGGTTCTTAGCCGCGAACCGGTTGATTGGCAGGTTTCGGCCGATCAGAGCTGGATTGAATTTTCAAAGATCGCCGGAACGACAACCGACGCGGTGACCGTTGTTGCTAAAGCGAGCCGGCTGCCCAACGGCATCCATTCGGCCGAGATCACCTTCAACAGCACGATCGGCACGGTGACGGTTCCGGTGACCGTGACGGTTAACAACAGTCTCGTGCCAGTAGGATTTGACGTGTTCCTGCCCATGGTTGTTCGGTAGCGAGTGGATAAATTACGGTCAGATATAGGCCAACAAGCACCCCTCCCCGATTCGGGGAGGGGCTGGGGGAGGGGTCAGTTGACCTGCAAAGACCCACCTCCCAAACCCCCTCCCGACACCGGAGGGGGCGTTTGTTGAGCGGACCTGCTGGCAAAAAGTATCATCGTATCTCGTATGCCGTATTTCTTATTTCGTCTTTCCGTTCTGCTTAAGTTTCGCCATCGCCTTCCGGCCTCTTTTTTCCATAATTTTCTTGAGCCAGCCGTTGAGGCGCGGGAAGGCGTTGGTCATTTTGGGCAGGGTGCCATTGGGGATGCACACCTCCAGCGGCCGGGTTTGCATGACTTTGTTGAGCTGTTCAGCGACGTGTTCCGAGCTGAGAGCTGGACCATTGGAAAACGTGATGGCCGCCTCATCGTGGTTGAGCTGCAGGTCGAGCATGGGTGTATCGACCAGGCCAGGGCAAACAACGGTCACGTACACCCCTTTCTCACGCAGTTCGGTCGCGGTTGCCAAGGAATAACCTCGGACGGCAAATTTTGAAGCGCTGTAGAGACTGATACCGGGCACCGGGGCAATCCCGGCCAGGGAAGCGATATTGACGATATGGCCGGATCCCTGAGATACCATTACCTCACTAACCAGGCGCATGCCGATCAACACGCCTTTGACGTTAACATCAAAATGGAGGTCGATATTTTCGAGCGGGGTCTCATAAACGTGACCGGGCATGATCACCCCGGCGATATTGAACAGGAAGTCGATCCGGCCGAAGCGTGACAGCGTATCGGTGACGGCCTCTTTCCAACTGTTAGATGAAGTGACGTCCAGGGATTTTAAATGCGCCCCGGATTGACCGTTGTTGAACGCGTCGTTTAGGGCTGTCTCATTGATGTCGGTCAGAACGAGCTGATAATTTTGATCGTGGAGCGAAGCTGCAAACGCCCGGCCGATACCGCTTGCTGCACCGGTAATGAGAATAACGGGGGAAGACATGGGAATTACGATATTGGATTTACGATATTGGATTGACGATTTACGATTAGTGCGATCGGTGAGGTGAGGCCGATCAACACACCCTAATAACCAATAAACCAATATACCAATAAACCCAAAACCAACCAACATCCCCATTGTCAATTGATTATTGAACATTGACCAATGATTATTATTTAGCAATTAGCCAATGGCAATTAGTAATTAGCTATTTTGGTGTTTATTTCGGCAGTTTACCCATTACACCAAGCATCCACTTCATACAGCGGTGCGCAAAATCCGCATCGACAAACATCATCGGGCAACTGCCGGCAATGACGGAAATGCCGTGATCTTTGCAGTAGCGAACCGCTTCGTCAGAAACACTGCCCTCGCCAAAAGAGCGGTGCATCCACACGTGATGGACGCCGATTTGGGCACATTCCCGCACGATTTCATCGGCCGCGGCTGGGGTGGTGCAAATCATAACTGAACCAACCGGTTCAGGAATCGATTTAAGATCCGGGTAGCAGGGATCTCCCCCTACTTCGTTTGTTTTGGGATTGGTCTGGTAAACTTTGAACCCATTATCTTTAAATTTCTGATAAATCATGTTGGCGGGTTCGGTTCCCTGGCGGGAAACCCCGGCCACTGCAATAGGCCCGTGAGCCAGGAAATCGTTTACCTTATCTTTTAATCTGGTCATCTGATCCTCCTAATTTTACTGGCCGTACACTCCCCCAAATTTTATTTTTTCACTTTGTGACCGGTCTGAACACTGTCAGTTGTCACAGGTTAACAATGAGAAGTGGCCAAATCGACAGAGATTGGCGGTCGCGCCGCGGCCGATCTTTGGCTAAAATTCAAGCTCGATTTTAATGATTTAGGGCCTTCGACAGGCTCAGGCTGCGGATTTCCGCGATGGCTCAGCTTGTCGAAGCCACGAACCATCTGAAAAGTTACGATCGATTGGTAAAAGTCAACTTCAAAATTTAAAATCAAGATTTCACGATTTCCACTAGAATTGAAGTGAAATCCTTTTAATTCGTGTCATCCTGTACTTATATTTTAGACGGTGGTGAAATTTATCTCCTTTTCCTTCGGAAAGGGATTTTTTAAGAAGGACAGTGAAGAATGACTTTCATGGCTCAGCGGGTGGCGCAGTTCGCCACCACCATATTTACGGAAATGACCGCTCTGGCGATCGAACACAAGGCGGTTAATCTGGGGCAGGGGTTTCCCGATTTTGAAGCCCCTGACTTTATAAAAAAGGCGGCTCGCGAGGCGATCGCGGCCGATATCAATCAGTACGCACCGCTGAGCGGCCGGCCGGATCTGCGCCAGGTGATCGCCCGTCAAGCATCACGTGCTGAAGGGCGCGAAATTGACCCAAATCGGGAAGTGGCCGTCATGGTAGGGGCGACCGAAGGCATTTTTGCCACCATCATGGGGTTGGTTAATCCCGGTGATGAGGTGATTATTTTTGAACCTTATTACGATTCATACGTACCGACGGTGCAGTGGGCCGGAGGGATTCCCCGCTACTACACGCTTGAGGCACCTGACTGGGCGATTGATCCCGACCGGCTGCGCACCCTCTTCTCACCCAAGACCCGCATGATTCTGATCAATACGCCGCACAATCCAACGGGTAAGGTGTTTTCCAAAGACGAGCTAGAGATGATTGCCGGTCTGTGTCAGGAATTTGACGCCATCGCCATGGTGGATGCGGTGTATGAGCACATTGTCTTTGATGGGTCCAACCATCTGTCGATGTCGACTATTCCGGGCATGGCGGATCGCACCGTATCAATTTCGAGTTTGGGTAAGACCTTTAGCGTGACCGGCTGGAAAACCGGCTGGACGATTGCCGCTCCCGAACTGACTCAGGCGATTTTGCGGGCGTATCAATTCGTTACCTTTTCCGGAATTCATCCTTTTCAGGCGGCCGCGGCCCAGGCGCTGCTCGAAGCGGAGAAGCGGAGCTATTATACCGAGCTGGCGGCGATGTACACCCGCAAGCGGGATATCCTGCTCCCGATATTGGAAGACGTGGGGCTGCCCCCGTTAACGCCTCAGGGAACGTACTTTGTGATGGTTGATATCAGCCATCTTGACTTTGCCAATGACGTGGCATTTTGCAAATATTTGACCCGGGAAGTAGGGGTGGCGGCGATTCCACCGAGTGCCTTTTATCACGACCCGGCCGCCGGGGCGGGTTTGGCTCGCTTTACGTTTTGCAAGCGGGATGAGGTTTTGGAAGAGGCCGGCCGTCGGCTGCAATTGATGAAGCATTAAGGAGGGATTGATGGTTTTTAAGAGTATTCGTCTGGAGCAGGATGGGCAGGTGCGAATGATTACCCTGTGTCGGCCAGAAGCGTACAACACCATCACGTTTGAGCTGCGCGACGAGCTGCGGCACGCGTTGGACGATGCGGATCGTGACCCCCAAACAAAAGTCGTTTTATTAAATGCTGAAGGTCCGGCTTTTAGCGCCGGTTTTGGTCTCGACTGGTCGACCTACGCCCAGGCACACGATGAATCCACGGAGGAGCGGGTGTGGGATTCAGCGGCCGATTTACAGCTAATCGGTTCGTTTGCCGACGTGTTTGCCAGGCTGCACACGCTGTCCAAACCGACCGTTTGCGCCGTTCAGGGATGGTGTATCGCCGGCGGCACCGACCTCGTCTTCAATTGTGATTTGATACTTTGTGCGGAGAGTGCAACCTTTGGGTATCCACCGGCCCGGGTGTGGGGGATACCCGAACAGCCTTGGCTGTGGGTATCGCGGTTGGGTTTGCAGCAGGCCAAGCGATTTTTGTTTACCGGAGACGAAATATCCAGCCAGCAGGCACTTGAGTTGGGGTTGGTCTTGGAGCGCGTATCGGAGGAAGATTTGCTGCCCAGGGCAAAAGCCCTCTGCCAGCGCATGGCGCTCTTGCCCCTCAATCAGCTGCAGATGATTAAGCTGGTTTTGAACGATGTGGCCCGCCGTCAGTATGATCCGGCTTCATCAAAATTACTGGGCAGCTTGTTTGATGGGGTAGCCCGCCATACACAGGAAGGGATTGATTTTGTGGCTTACGCTGAAGAGCATGGGTGGCGTGAAGCGATCCGCAAGCGCGATGATCCATTTGGGGATTATGGCTCCAGAAATAGACAACAGACATCAGACATCAGACCTCAGAAAGGTTGACATAAAGAAAGGCTCAATTAAACTTTTTAAAGTAGTCTGTAGTCTGTAGTCTGTAGTCTGTAGTCTGTAGTCTGTAGTCTGTAGTCCGTCGTTCTCACTCCCCATTGGGATCTTTCAACGTAATCCGGAAGTAGCGTTCCGCATGCCCGAAACCGACTTTTTTACCGGTTTCCTTCGACCAGGTCATGATTCGTTCTGTGGGATTCCAATCACCCATTTGACTTTTGTGAGCCAAAAGCGACTTGATCTTAATATCGATTGTATCGGTGATGTCGACGTAGCAGTTGATCTTTTCCTCAGTAGTGAAGTAAACGTAGACGTAATTTGGTTTGTGTCCGGGCAACCCTTCAGCCAGCAAATCGGGGTAGAGCATGCTCATCTCTGCGGCCGGAAAGACCGCATCGAGAACCGCTGCGCCTGCGGCCCGATGATCCGGGTGGTTGATGTAGTCTGCACTGGGGAAGAAGTTTGTGGGGTCCATACAGGCCACAATGTTGGGTTTATAGGTGCGAATCAGACGCACCAGCTTTTTTCGTAAGTCCAGTGAATTTACCAGCAGCCCGTCATCGTATCCTAAAAAGATACACTCTTTGACGCCGGTTATGTGAGCGGCTTCCTGCTGCTCCTGACGACGGATTTCGGCTAGTTTTTCTTTGGTCATGCCATTTTCGTGACTGCCGGTGTTGCCATCTGTAATTAAGACATAAATTACTTCACAGCCATTTTTGGCCCACTTGGCGGCCGTTCCGGCAACGCCAAATTCAAGATCATCGGGATGGGCGCAGATAAACATTGCCCGTTCGGGAATATATTCGCTCACAAAACACTCCAGTGTATGCAATTATTGATTTTAAGTGGTGCATTTCATAACTATTTTTAGCCACGGATTTTCACAGATTTTCACCGATTTCTCTCTTCAATCCTTTGGCTGCGCTCGGGATAGGTTCTGTGAAAATCCGTGTTAATTTGTGGCTAACGTTATTTAGAAAATGAACCGGTCAGTACGAAACTGGCCAATGATACACAATACTGCAGTGGAGTTAGAATTGTGTTGGGTTTGGTAGGGAACAAAAAAAGCCGCCTGATTAATATCAAGCGGCTTTTGTTTTTATTTATTAGTTACTTCTAATGTGTTCTAATAATGTTACTTCATTCCCTATTGTAATAGGGATTTAATTTTTTTCTAAATTTATTAAATTATAGGTGGATTCCTGCGCGGCCGAACAAGTCATTTCTCGCAATTATTGCGACGGAGCAGAGGTCCGCATAAAGATCCGGACCATAACCGCTTATGAATCAAAATTCACCCGGCCGGTGGGAAAAATTTCGTTTTTTGGTTCGATCGTTTCCCTCCTTTTGCAGGGGTCTCTAAACCCTATTAAAGCCGCAGCTTCCTGCATGTTCTATAATTTTCAATGTACTTCACAATCACGTGATTTGCTATGAAGTGACTCCATCATAATAGATTTTTGCGTAAAGCACAAGTAGCAAAATAGGATATTAGTCAATACTTATTTTGAGCTTTTTTTCTCCCTTGGGCCAGCCGTTGGCTCCTTAATTATATTGTGGTTTTTTAGCTTTGTTCCAATGTGAAGCGGTTCTTGTGATGTATTTAATCGCCTAATAAACGGTTGCAGGCCAAAATCTTAAGAGAATTCTAGGCCAGAAGGACTTTTATCCCATAAATCCGGCACAAAAATGGCAAAAAGTGGGTTTTGTCCTGTTTATAATGACCTGGTATTAAAAATCCGCATTGGACCCTGCAAAGCACACACCATAACGTTTTATCCAAATCATTAGTGGAGTAAGGTGAATGAAGAAAAAATTGTTTATTCTTGGTTTTTGTATGTTGGCATTTTTAGCGGCTTGTGGCGGTGGAGAAGAGCCGGTCGCTGATGTCGATGACCCGCCTGCTGAAACGGCCGCCCAGGCCGAAGATGATGGGCAGGTTGACGAAGCTGAATCGAGCGAGGAAGCGCCGGTTGAAGAATCAGCGGAAGAACCGGCGGCTACGGAAGGCGATGAGGAGCCAAGCGAAGAAATGGAGGAGCCTGAAGTGGCTGATGAGTCTGATATGCCGCTGCCGGAACCGGCCGATAGTATGGCTCTCACCGAAGTCCCAGATGGCGGTTTTGCCTTTGCCGCTCCGGCCGGTTACGAAGTGACCGTCACCGGAGATTCAGCTGAAGTCGTTGCTGAAAATGGGGATCCGGATGTCGGACCGCAATTTTTCCTGGCCGGCGGCCCTTTAGAAGGGGTAACGACTGAAGTCATGGCCGGATTTATGGCCAGTAGCCTTCAGGAAGAAGATGGCTACAATGTCGGTGAGCTCACTGAATTATCAATAAATGATCTGTCTGGGTTCGCGGCCGATTACGACGGGATGAACGGGGATGTTGCCGTTCAGGGGCGTTTGGTCGTGCTCGGAAACGACACCCAGGCTTTTATTCTCTTTGGCAACGGTCCGGCCGATTTATGGACCAGCTCTACCGCTGCAGAATTTGAGGCTCTGGCTAGCTCAGTAGCTCTGATGGAGATGGCGCAAGAGGCTGCAGAAACCGAAGAGAAATCCGAAAAACCGGCCGCGGCAGCGACCGGAGGCGAGCAAATCGCCGTAGACCCTTCAGCGGCCGGTTTGGCGTGTTTTGGTACCGAAGATGCGGCCGTCTCCTGCATCACGGCCGATGGCAGCTGGGAATATTTTAGCGACGACAATTCACCATTAGGCGGCAATCGCGTGGCGGCCATGACGGTTTGCCCGGATGGGACGCTGCTGATGGGGCACCTGTTTGGTATCAGCGCCTTCAGCGGTGGCGAATGGCGTGAATACAGTGATGATTGGGGAACCGGCAGCATTGACGCAATTGATTGTGATGCCACCGGAGGCATCTGGATTGCGCATTTTCAGGGTGTGAGCACGTTTGATGGCTCCAGCTGGACCACCTATGGCTCTGAACTCCTTGAGGGCGTGGATGATCCATCGGGCCTGGTTGATGACGTGACGCTCGCCGATGATGGAACCGTATGGGCCGTGACCTCAAATACAATCGCCTCATTTGATGGGGCTGAGTGGACGGTTTATGATGAAGCGGGTCTTGGTGATCTGTTCTTCTTTGAAGAGATTGTTATCGGGTCCGACGGCCAGCCGCGCGCTGTACACGGCGACGGGGTTCTCACGTTTGATGGGGCCGAGTGGACCGCGAATGAGGGCGATTTCTTTTCCGCTGAAGCCGGGGCCATCGACGCTCAGAACAACGTTTGGGTAGGCACCTTCTCGGACGGGTTATACCAGCTGTCTGGTGGAAGCTGGGGTGTGGAAAGTATCGCCACCGGAATGAGCAGCAACAGCATTAACGACGTTGTGATCGACGAAGCCGGCCGTATTTGGGTCGGAACCGATTATGGGCTCAATGTTTTTGACGGGTCCAGCTGGCAGGTTTATCGCATGGATAACTCGGAACTGGCCGATAACGGCATTCGGGCGATGGCCGTCGTGGGTGCGGGTCCGGTTTTGCCAGCTCCGGTCGATGAACCAACCGGCTCGATGGTCGGATCGTTGACGCTGGATGGCGAGCCGTTTGCCGGGACCCTGGTTGAGATTTGCGTGGAATCGATCAGCGGCTTTTATGATGGGGCAACCCCGTGCGCGGATCAGCAGCTATTTATCTCGACCACAACGGCCGATGACGGCTCGTTTGTTCTCGAAGACGTACCGGAAGGTTACTACGTGATTACGGCCGAAACCCCGGATGGGTGGGCCCGTTTGACCACCGAATACGGTTTCGGGTCTGAGCGGACGCCGGTATTCGCGGGTGAAGAGACCGATATTGGAGAGTTGGTCATTACGTCTGAAGACGAGTAAGTTTTTCAAGGTCCCTGGAAAATTCTTAAAAGAAACGATTCTTAAAGACATTTTCCAGGGACCTTTTAAGTTGATCTATCTTGTTCCAGGAAAATCCCTACCCCCCCAGTAAATCAACATCCTCTTCCGCATTGCGGACGATTAACACCGTACCAATGGAATTTACCAGCGCGTTGAGCCGTTCTCCATAGCTGGTTTCGTCTGCTTCGGAGGGCAGCTGCATACCGATTAACGTCAGGTCGGCCTCATGACTTTCCTCGCTAATGATGCTGGTAATTGGCCGTTTATCCGGATTAACTAAAATCACCGGTTCCGCTTTTACCCGAGCCGCACTAATTTCCCCCTGCAGATGCGCTTTTGTCGTGGGAACCGCTTCGGCCGCCCCTACGATCCTCAAGATCCGGATCTCAGCTTCGCGCCAGGTTGGATGCTGGCGAATGATGTAGGCCAAAACGAGCATCAAATTGGCATTGGCCCCTCGCCCCTGCCACCATACGTGGATTTTTCGACGCTGGCCAAACCCTTTCTCATCATTCACGTTGAGAAAAAGAATCGATTTTTGCAGGGTAAAAAGCTCCCGAGTCAGCGCCATCTGCATGGTCCGGCCGTCTGCACTGCGGCTCCATCCCATCAAGACCGCATTTGACTCTAGCTCGCCAATGCCGTGGGCCTGGGCAATCGAGAGCAGTCCCGTTTTGAAGCTGGAGACAATTTCGGCTTCAGCAAAGGCGGACATTTTGTTTTTCACAATGTAGTCGTGAATTGACCGGCGCGCTGTCTCTCGCAGCCCGCGATTGTGTAGCTTGCGGATATCGCCCACAATAAGCTGGAAAAACGTCACAATCCCGTGCCCCAAAGTAAGCCAGTTGGCCATCGTCACCAGCTGCTGTCGATTGTGAGGTTGTCCGGTGAAAACCATGATGTTGGGACGCCAGTTTTTGGCGTCGAGTTTCTGCCCCTCCAGCTGCAGAAGGGCATGACGGGCCAGGGCCAGCCAAATGCCGGTCCGCACATCTCCCCAGGTGCGATTTAGCCGCTGTCGCTGTAAGAAGAAGTAAACCCCATAGCTAATCACAATGGCGATAAATGTGGCTGTCGGGTTGATTAAAAACATCACCGCATAACATCCGATCGCCCCTAAAATTGAAATGTACCAGGGGATGTTGAATCGCGGCCGAAAGCTGGGGTTGCCGACCAGCTTCTCGATGCCGGCAGAAAGATTGACCATGCCGTACGTATTTAAAAAGAACATCGAGATGATGGGGGCTACGGCGTTAAGATCACCCAACCAAATGACACCCAGGGCGATGGCTCCGGTGAGCAACACCGCCACCCGCGGTTCTGTTTTGCTGCCCAATTGTGAAGCCATCCATCGTGGCGCTACCCGATCTTTGGCGATGGCCTGCAGGGTACGGGGGGCGGCCAAAACGCTGCCCAGGGCGGATGAGAGGGTAGAGGCCCAGACGCCGGCCAAAATCAGGACGGGGAAGAGGGCGATGCGCTGCATGGCCAGCCCGTCGTTGATCAATACCAGCGGATCAACCGTGTGAAAGGCGAACCAGAGAACGACCAGCATGTAAATGACGGCCGTGATCAAGATCGAGGCGATTGTTCCCAAAGGGATACTGCGGCTGGGGTCTTTCAGGTCACCAGATAAGCTAGTGCCGACTTCGATGCCGGTCACCGCCGGGAAAAAAACGGCAAAGACGATCCAGAAAGTGACCCCATCGGCATAGCTCGATTCGGTCAGAGGGGGTGTAAAGGAATCCCAACCACCGGCAAAAAAGGACAAGATGGCCGCGATCAAAATGGCTAATATAAAATACTGAATCTTAAGGGCGAAGTCGGCCCCAATAAAGGCGATCACCATAAAAAGCAGCGCGATCGCGGTGGAGATGATTCGCGGATCGATAGCGGCAAAAAAGGGGATATTTTGTGAGGCTTCGGTAAACCCGATGATGTAGAAGGCAACCGAAATCGCCTGGGAAAGAAAAAGGGGAATGCCGATCGCCCCACCGATTTCCAATCCTAGCGATCTGGAAATGAGATAGTAATTCCCTCCAGCACGCACGTCCATCGCGGTGGCCACGGCCGAAAGCGATAGGCCGGTCAGCAGGGAAATCAAGTTGGCCAGGGCCACGATGGCCAGTGCGCCCCATAAACCAGCGTACCCAACGACCCAGCCGATGCGCAAAAATAGGATAATGCCCAAAATCGTTAAGACATTGGGCACAAAAACGCCGCCAAAAGTTCCAAATCGAGCGGCGGCACTGGTATTAGAGGTTGGTTTTGTCGTCATATTTAAGTAATTTGCAAAAAAAATTGTTAAAAAAAGCCACGGATTAACACGAATTTTCACAGATTTCTCTCTCTAATCTGAGAAATCTGCGGCTATTTTTAATCGTGATCCATTCTATTAAGTGGATCAAGAAAATCGTTCATCGAAAGAAACTTTTTAGGTAGTTCGTGGCTTCGACAGGCTCAGCCACCGCTAAATTGTGCAGCCTGAGCTTGTCGAAGGCGGGTTTTTGACAGTTGCAATCGAAAATCACTTACAGCCTGTGCGAGAAAGGATTAATCACTGCTAACGGGGGCTAACTCACCGGCTTGTACCCGCCACAAGGTGGCATAAATGCCGTTTAAAGCCAGGAGTTCTTCATGACTGCCCTTTTCCCTTTGCACCCCTTTTTCTAACACGATGATTTGGTGGGCGTTGCGGATGGTCGAAAGACGATGGGCGATCATGATGGTGGTCCGGCCGCGCGTGATTTTTTCAAGGGAGCGCTGAATCGCCGCCTCAGTTTCATTGTCAACGGCCGAGGTGGCTTCATCGAGCACTAAAATCGGGGGATTTTTAAGAATCGCCCGAGCAATTGATATGCGCTGCCGCTGCCCGCCCGACAATTTCTGACCACGCTCGCCAACAATCGTGTCGTACCCTTGAGCAAGATCCATGATAAAGTCATGAGCTTCGGCTATTTTGGCTGCAGCCACGACTTCTTCAATTGACGCATCAAACGAGCCGTAAGCGATATTTTCGCGCACGGTGCCGTGAAATAAATACACATCCTGACTGACAAAACCGATAGCCTGGCGCAGGTCGCTGAGATTGAGGGAGCGCAATTCCCGCCCGTCAAGCAAAATCGATCCGCTGTTGATGTCGTACAGGCGCAGGAGCAGCTTGACCAGCGTGCTTTTGCCGGAGCCGGTTGGGCCAACAATGGCGATGGTGTCTCCGGCCGGCACCTCAAATGACAGGTCGTGCAAAATTTGCGGGCCTTCTTTGTACCCAAATCGAACGTTTTTGAACACGACGGCCCCCTGCACGTGAGGGGTCATCAAGCTTTCCGGCCCGTCCTGAATAGAAGGGTTGATGTCGAGCAAATTAAACACCCGTTTTGTGGAGGCCATCGCCCGCTGGTATTGGTCGAGGGTGTTGCCTAAATTAGTGAGCGGCCACAGCAGGCGCTGGGTCATAAAAACGAGAATCGAATACGCCCCAACGTTTAGTCGCCCGTTGATTGCCAGCAGCCCGGCCGCGACCAAAATGGCTGAAAAGCCAACGGCAATGATCATCCGAATCACCGGAATAAACGCAGCGCTTAAGGTGATGGCATGCTCATTTTTTTGCCGATAAACGTCACTTTCTTCGCGGATGCGCTCAATTTCAAACTTTTCAGACGTGTAACTTTTGATGGTGGCGATCCCAGCCAGATTGTTGGCCAAATAGCCGTTTAAAATGCTCACCTGCTCCCGAACCGATGCATAGCGGGGGGCGATTTTTCGCTGGAACCAGAGGGACCCCAAAAAAACAAACGGCATGGGCAAGATCGCCATCCAGGAAACCGACGGCGTTAAATACACAAAGAGGCCACCCACAAACAGGACGGTGGTTAAAAATTGAATCAGATCATTGGCCCCGATGTCGAGAAAACGCTCCAGCTGATTGATGTCGTCGTTGAGAATGGCCATCATGCCGCCGGTGCTTTGATCCTCAAAATAAGCCATTTCTAAATCTTGGATGTGGCCATACGCATCCAGCCGCAGATTGTGCTGAATGGTCTGGGCCAGGTTGCGCCACAACATCTTGTAGAAGTACTCAAACAGAGATTCCATGGCCCAGATAAGCATGGTGGCCAGGGCCAACACCCACAGCTGGGCGGTCACATCCACAATGCCAATTTGAGCCAGCAGTGAATCTTCTTGTGAAACGACAACGTCCACTGCGGTGCCGATCAAAATCGGCGGGGCCAGATCGAACAGCTTGTTTAATATGGAGCTGAGAACCGCAAAGGCGATTTTTTGCCTGTAGGGAGAGGCGTAGCGCATTAGAGCTACCAGAGGTTTGTCAGACGTAATTTGATCTACCATGCGGCTAGTATAAGGATTTTTGGGTTGGTTTTTGATTTTGCGGGCCGGAATTAAAATTTTCAAATTAAAATCAAATAATGTGACTTTTGATCAACCCCTCGATTTCGACCTGCTGATAGCCAAGGGATTGCAGTATTTCGCGGTTGTGCTGGCCAAGCAGCGGTGGCGGATATGCGATTTCGGCCGGCGTTAATGAGAGTTTGGCCACCGGACCCAGAAGGTTGACGGGTCCGGCCGTTGGATGATCGATTTGCTGCACCATCTTTCGAGCCTGAACGTGGGGGTCGGTCAAGACTTCATCGATGTGTTTGATCGCCCCGGCGGGGATACCGGCCGGCCGCAGAAGGTCGAGCCAGGCGGCCGTGCTTCTGGTTTGGATGGACACGGCCAGTTGGGGAATCAGCTGATCCCGGTGGGCAACCCGGCCGGGATTGGTTTGAAAACGGGTATCGGCCCACAAATCCGGCCGATCAATCAATTCGCATAGTAGTTTATACTGCCGATCGGTCCCCACCGCCAGAGCCAGATGGCCATCAGCTGTGGCAAAAGTCTGATAAGGGACGATATTGGCGTGCCCATTCCCATACCTGCCGGGCCGCTCACCGGTAGCCAAATAATTGTGGGCGACGTTGGCTAACCAGGCGACCTGGGCGTCGAGCAGCGATACGTCGATGTACTGCCCCTGACCGGTTTTGCCGCGGGCGATGAGGGCCGCCAAAATGGCGTGGCTGGCGAAAAGCCCGGCCGTAATATCAACAATCGCCACTCCAACTTTTGATGGTGGACCCTCTTCGGGGCCGGTAATTGACATGATTCCCCCCTCCGCCTGGATCATAAAATCGTAACCGGCCCGATCTTTATCCGGCCCGGTTTGGCCATACCCGGTAATCGAGCAGTAAACCAGCTGGGGGAAGCGTTTGGCCAGAGGTTCGTAATCCAATCCCATTTCGGCCAGCTTGCCGACCTTGAAATTTTCGACCAGCACATCGGCCGATTCGAGCAGCTTAAACAGGATCTCTCGCCCTTCTTTGGCTCGCAAATTGAGGGTCATGCTTTTTTTGTTGCGGTTGACGGTCAAGAAGTAGGCGCTCTGGTCGCCAACCCAGGGGGGACCCCACTGGCGCGTGCCGTCCCCCAGGCCGGGCTGCTCGATTTTTATGACTTCAGCCCCGTAGTCAGCCAGAAGCATGGTGCAGTATGGCCCGGCCAAAACGCGGGAGAGATCGATGACTTTGAGGTGGTTTAATGAGGACATAGAGACTTCAGACCTCAGACTTCAGACCTCAGATCCCCTCTGCCGTCTGAGGTCTGAAGTCTGAGGTCTGTTGTCTGTTAAAGGATTTGTTTTAGTACGGAAACACTTACATTCCCGCCGCACAAAACAACGATCACTTTTTTCCCTTTAAGTTGTTCCTTTTGCTTGTACATGGCGGCGATGGCGACACCGGCCGCCCCTTCAATTAGTTTCTGATCGTTGTCGATGGTGAAGCGCATGGCGGTGGCGATTTCATCTTCGGTGACCGTTTCATACCCGTCAACCAGGTCGCGGCAAAAATCAAACGTGATCGAATCCGGTTCTACACCTCCGGCCGTCCCGTCTGAAAGGGTTGGCATAGACGGCAGATCCAGAATCCGGTTGGCCGCTTGAGATTCAATCATGACGGCCGAATTTTTCGGGGAGCAGCCGATAATTCGGCATGATGGCCACTTCTGTTTGAGATAGGCGGCGATGCCGGAAATAAGACCCCCTCCGCCCAGAGCGACGTATACCACGTCGGCCGGATCACTCTGCTCGGTTAGCTCAATGCCAATGGTTCCCTGACCGGCGACAATTTCGGGGTCGTTATAGGGAGAAATATAAGGCAGATCGTGCTCATGAGCATACGCCCGGGCCGCTTGTTCGCTTACAGCGCCGTCATGGCCGTGTGTGCGAATTTCCACATCCCAACGGGAGATGTTTTTGAGTTTATTGGGGGAGGCATTTTCGGGAACGTAAACAATACCCCGTCCGCCGATCTGGGACAGGGCATAACCAAAGGCCGCCCCGTGATTGCCGGTTGAGGCGGTGACAAAGGGACCGGCCTGCTGCTTCTCAGTGAGCGCTAAAACTTTGTTGAGAGCACCGCGAACCTTGAAGGAGCCGGTGTGCTGGTAATTTTCGCATTTTAGAAGGACCTCCCCGCCAATCTGATTCCCCCAAAAAGGAGATGGGTCGAGGTAGGTTTGCCGGATGTACGGCCGGATGCGCTCCCTGGCGTGCCTAATTGACTTCAATAATTTCGTCCTCTTCTCCACCTTCATCGTCGCTGACCCGTTTCTTTAACTCTTCCCACTCCGTTTCTAGAGAGTGATTGACGACGTACCAGATTCCCGACCAGGTATCCGCATCGAGAAAATCTTTGGGGGCCGCATCATCAATCGCCTCGGCGAAACTGGAAACGACATTGGCTCCAGGTAGGGAAGAAAGCAGTTTTCTCCCTTCTTTGACGCCCGGCAGTCCTTCGATAAATTCTTTGGTTTGTTTGACGGCCGGAATCGACTCGATTTTTTCCCGACTTTCGCGAATCGTGGGCAGCCCCTCAAAATAATCTTTTCCTCGTTTTACGGTGGGGTTTTCGGCCGCTTGCTCGGCTAATTTTTCAAACCGCTCTTCCGATTCCTGTTTGACCGAGTAGGTAATCAAAAACCAGATGCCGCGCCAGGTGTCCGGATCTCTAAAATCTTCAATGGTGGCGTCTTCCAGGTTTTCCCCGATATCTTTAAACAGCTGAGGGGCATACCGGTCAAAATTTTTGCGCAGCCAATCTAAAAGAGCCTGAGAGGAAAATGGAGGCGGAGTGAAGTCGGGCACGCGCTGTCGCAAATCGTCGACCATTTCGTTGAGTTCACGCAAAACCGCCTGAATTTCCGCGATTTCGGCCATGCGGCCGGCTTGCTCCGATTTTTCAGGGGCCGCTTCAGTCGCTGGTGGAGGTGACGGAGGGGTTATTTCCTGGAAGGCCGGGTCTTGGTTGCGGTGCATATAGCAGTAATTAGAGCCTTCCCGGGCGTTGCGCTTACACTGTCTACCGGATTTTGTCAGACCTTGACACTGATTGCTTGCATTACTCATGGGGTCCTCCGACGGGTATATTTTTGATTATCTAATGATCGCTTGATTTGGAGGAGATGTCAACTCAAAAGAGGAGAGAGAAGAGAGAAAAGGGAGGGGAGGGAAAAGGTTGATGGTAGCTTCTCCCTCACAATTTGACCTTACGGGACCATGTAAATTACGGCGATGAAGTGACAGGCGCTGCCGCCCATCACAAAGAGGTGCCAAATGGTGTGATTAAACGGCATTTTTTCCAGGGCATAGAAAATAACGCCCAGGCTGTAGGTGATGCCCCCGGCCGCCAGCCAGGCGACACCAACGGCCGGTACGCTGGCCACAAGCTCTTGCCAACCGATGATTGCCAGCCAGCCCATACCGACATAAGCCAATGTGGAAGCGATCATAAAGCGGTTGATAAAAAACACCTTGAAGATGATACCGGCAATGGCGATGCTCCAGATCACGGCCAGCATGATTGTGCCAAATGAACCGCCTATCCCGACGATGAGAAACGGCGTGTACGTTCCGGCGATGAGCAGATAGATGCAGGAGTGGTCAACAATCTGGAAAATTTTCCGTAAAATCGGCTTTCGAAAGCTGTGATAAAGGGTTGAAGCGAGATAAAGTAGAAAGAGGCTGGTGCCATAAATGGCAAATGAGGCGATATGGCGAGCATCACCCTGATTGACCGCAATGACAATCAGCAAGATTAATCCAATGACGCTAAGGGCCGCCCCGATCCCGTGAGTAATTCCGTTGGCGACTTCTTCATAGTGGGATTTGATTAAATAAAGCGGTCTATTTTGAGTTGGGTTATCGGGGTTGTTTTTGTTGCTCACCACATTTGTCCTTTTACTTTTTATCGAAGTAGAAAATTAAATTCACCGGAAACACAAAATATCTTTTAATGTAAGCTTTTCACACACTCGAGAAAATACCTGAATCAATCCGTGAAATTTGCAGCTGTTTTGACGAAGTAAAACACGCGGGTCAAAAAATTCCACCATTAAGATGGAATTTTGCATCACAATATAGTTTACGACGACAAACTTTCAGTTTAGATTAATAAAAAGTGACCAAATGATAAACCGGAAATTGTTCCTATTTTTGACGGCCATTGCTTTTCTCTTCATCAGCGGCTATTTGGGGATTGGCTATGTTTTATACAACACGCTGGCGGATATCGATGGCCGCTGCGGAAATCATCGTCTGAACCGGCCGGATCGTTTCACCGATGTTCGCGATTACTGGGAAGATTACGACTTTAATCCGGAACCTTATTACATGCCTGTTTATGAAGAAGTCACGTTTGACAGCCGCGAGGACGGCATCACGATTTCCGGATGGTATGTCGAACAGGATCCCAAAGCCCCGGCCGTTATTGTGGTGCACGGGTTGGGATCATGTAAATTTTCCGTCACGGCTTTGGCCCCGGCCGGCATGCTGGCCCGCAACGGGTTTAACGTGCTCCTGATAGACGTTCGCGACGCGGGGGATTCCACCTGGGAAGACGGCCGTTCCGCCATCGGCAATGAAGAATATCTCGATGTTTTGGGAGCGTTTGACTGGTTGGTGCGGGAAAAAAGTGTCTCTCCTTCCCAAATTGGCCTTTTTGGCAACTCAATGGGAGCGGCCACTTCGCTGATCGCCTTCACTCAGGAACCGGCCGTAGGGGCGGTGTTTGTCGATTCCCCATTTGATAATCTGCCTCAGATCATTCGAGAAGAGCTGGCGCGTGAAGGGTATCCTCAATTTTTATTCCGCAGCGGCATCTGGATGGCGTGGTTGACCAGTGGCGATCAGCTGCTGGCGTTTAACCCCAACGAGGCCCTAGAAGAAGCCAACGGCCGGCCGATTTTCATCGTGCACGGAACAGGCGATCAGCGGATTGGCGTTCATCACTCTCTGCAGCTGCAGGAAAAAGCGGAAATGATTGATGCTCCGGTGGAAATTTGGATTGTTGACGGGGTGGATCACGTGCGGGCTTTGGTGGCTTTCCCGGATGAATACGAAAGTCGGGCGGTGGCGTTCTTTTCAAATGCGCTGAAAAATAATCAATAATCAATGGTCAATAATTAATGGTCAATTTGGTTGACATAAATTGAAATGTGGTTTATTTTTGAGAAAATTGCTAATTGCTAATTGCTAATTGCTAATTGCTAATTGCTAATTGCTAATTGCTAATTGCTAATTGCTAATTGCTAATTGCTAATTGCTAATTGCTAATTGCTAATTGCTAATTGCTAATTGCTAAT
>JASJCR010000171.1 GCA_030065875.1 Ardenticatenaceae bacterium
ACCGTTGAAAGTGATGAAAAATGGGCGGAACTCCAAGAGAAATTTCCCGACCTTTATAAATAGCTAATTGCTAATTGTCAATTGCTAATTGCTAAAAAACTTCATTGGCTATTGGCTATTAGCAATTAGCTATTAGCCATTAACAAGGAGATTCATTGATGAATACCATTGGTCTTCTCCATCCCGGAGCCATGGGCCAGGCCGTGGGCCGGACCCTGGTGAATGTGGGCCACCGCGTGTTGTGGGTATCTGACGGCCGCAGTGCCGAGACCCGGCAGCGAGCGGAAAGTTTTACGGCCGTGCCTTCCCTGAGCGATCTGGTTGAACAGGTCAACATCATCGTTTGCGTTTGCCCTCCGCATGCGGCAGAGGACGTGGCTGAAGCGGTCATTGGTGCCGGGTTTGCCGGTGTTTACCTCGATGCCAACGCCATTTCTCCCCAAAAGTCGCGGCGGATCGGTGAAAAAATGACCGCGGCGGCCGTCGATTATGTGGATGGTGGCATTGTTGGCCTGCCGCCCACTCAGCGGGGCACTTCGTGGCTGCATCTGAGCGGCCCGCGGGCGGCTGAAATCGCGGCGCTTTTTGCGGCCGGTCCGCTGGAGGTTAACGTGCTCGATAAGCAAATCGGCCGGGCATCCGCCCTCAAAATGTGCTTTGCGGCCAATACCAAGGGGACAACCGCCCTCCTGTCGGCGATCCTGGGGGCCGCGGCCGAAATGGGTGTTCAGGAAGCGCTTGAAGAACAGTGGGCCCAGTATGATCCGGAATTTCCGGAAAAAACGCGCGAACGGGTTGCCCGTAATGCCCATCAAAAAGCATGGCGTTTTGTTGGTGAAATGGAAGAGATGGTGGAAACTTTTGGCAGCGCAGGAATCCCGAACGGCTTCTTTAGCGCCGCGGCCGATGTCTATCGCCGAACGGCTCATTTTAAAAACGCGCCCGATCAACCGGATGCGGCCGAGGTGATTGAGGCGTTGAAAAATGATCAATAATCAGATCAATGGTCAATAATCAATTATCAATGGTCAATAATCAATTATCAATGAAGATATGCGATTTTTGATTGACGAAGTACGAAGTACGAAATACGATTTACGATATACGCTGAACTCGGTTTTCACTGCTACTTTCTCTCGTCTCTCGTCTCTCGTCTCTCGTCTCCCGTCTCCTGTCTCCTGTCTCTGGTCTGTAATCTGTAGTCTCTCATATGAAATCTTTTCACTTTTCCCTTTCCTCATTTAACTGCCTTGTCGTGCGTGATTTTACCGGCGACCCGCTGCCGTTGACGGCCGTGTTTCCAAATGTTTCAGAAGATGAAATAGTGCAAGAAATCGCTGCTGGTGGATACGAACCTACTATCCCTCGCCAGGGGAATGTCTTGCTGATTGATACCGGCCGGCAAAAGGTGCTCATCGACAGCGGTCTACCGGCCGAACGTCAGGGGCAGCTGTTGCAAAACCTGGCCAAGGAAAGGATCAGCCCATCGGATATCGAAACCATCATCGTGACCCATGGTGACGGGGATCACATCGGAGGGCTCGACCGGTTCCCGAAGGCGCGCATCGTCATGCCGGAAAATTCGTGGCGATTGTGGACCGAAAACCTGGATAGCATGATTGAAGAGTTTGTTGGGCTGTTTCGGGGGCAGGTGCCCGAAGTGCAGCTGACAGCCATGACCAACGGCCGCCGCAAATACGGTCTTCATCTGCAGGCCATCGCCGAGCGAGTGGATCGCGTCGATTTCAACACAGAAGTTATACCGGGCTTTCGCCTGCTGACTGCTCCCGGCCATCGCAGCGACCATACGGCCGTGGAAATTACCGATGGCGATCACAAGCTGCTTCATATCGTCGATGCCTTTCGCCACCCACTCCAGATGACCCATCCGTGGCCTTCGTGGATCGACTCTTACCCCCAGCAAACGGTGGCCACGGCGCAAATGCTTTTTCAGCAAGCGGCCGAAACAGGGTCCCTGGTGTTTGGTTCCCACCTGCCGTTTCCGGGCCTGGTGCGCATCAGCCGGGACGACGCCGGTTATGCCTGGGAGCCGGTTTAATCACGAAAAACACAAAATCTTTTAAAAGTGAAAAGCACAAAGTTAAAAGTGCAAAGAGCGCCTTTCTGGGTGAATCATCGACCTTTTACCTTTTTACTTTTTACTATGAACGGTAAGAGATCTAAACCCGTCGACCCCGCGGGTAACGAACCATGCAAAAACTTCGTCGCTGGATGCCGCTGTTCAGACAGGTATGGGTCCTGTCGCTGCCGGTCATTTTTACCAATTTGCTACAGACGCTGGTCAGCGTAATTGACACCTTTATGGTCGGGCGCCTCGGGCCTATCCAGATTGCCGCTGCGGGCATGAGTAACGCCATTCGCCTGCTGGTGTTGGTGCTTGTCCTGTCGGTTGCGGCCGGCGCGATGAGCCTCGTGGCTCAAGCCAAGGGGGCGCGCGACCGGCAGCGGATGAGTTTTGTCACCCGGCAGGCGATCACTTCCGGCATCATGATCTCGATTTTTATGGGTGCGGGAGGGATCGCTCTAGCACGACCGCTGTTGATGCTGGCCAACAACGGTGGTGACCCGCGGGCTGTAGAGTTGGGGACCGCCTATTTAAACATTCTCTTTTTGGGCACCCCTTTTCTCGTTTTAAACATCGTTTTCAACCGCCTGATGCAGGGTGCAGGCGATACGATTACCCCTTTGATCTTGACCGGTGCATTAAACGCCCTGAATATTTTTTTTAACTGGGTGTTCATGTTTGGGATTGGGCCGGTACCGGCCTATGGATTATCTGGGGCGGCGATCGGTACGGTAATCGCTCGTGGTCTGGGCATCGTCGTGGCGTTCTGGATTATTAAGTCCGACCGCAACGTCATCAAAATCCTGCCGGGCACCTACTGGCCCAACTGGCGCATGATCGGCGACATTTTCTCGATCGGGGTGCCATCCGGTATTCAGGGGATATTTCGCAATGGCGCTCGGCTGCTGGTTATCGGAATCATTACATCAACGGAGCTGGGAACCTATGGTGCGGCCGCGCTGGCTATTGGACTTCAGGTTGAATCCCTGGCCTTCATGCCGGTATTGGGCATCAACGTTGCGGCCACCAGCCTGGTTGGGCAGTCCCTCGGCCGCTGGCAGGTTCAGGAAGCGTGGGAGCGAGGCAATGTTGCCCATCTTTTTGGGGTCTTGGTCATGGCGGTTCTTGTCTCGCCAATTATTCTCTTTGCGCCACAAATTTTGCGTCTCTTTGATCCAAGCGGTCAGCCAATTCTAGCGGCCGCCGGGGTGACCTATTTGCGTTTAAACACCTTCTTCCTGCCGGTGGCGGCGATATCGATGATTGCCAATGGGGCGATGCGCGGTGGCGGTGATTCAACACCGGGGATGCTCTCCACCATGATATTTCAGGGAGCGGTGTCGACGATTTTGGCTTATCTGCTGGCCTTTCCGCTTGAGATGGGATCGATGGGGGTCTGGATCGCTCTCGTCATCGGTGTCGTAGGCAATGCCTCATTTATGGGCTGGCGATGGTTATCTGGTCACTGGATCGAAGTTGCCCTGCGTAAAAGCGAACTCTACCGGGTTCATCTGGTGCACTGGGCGCCCGAAATGGCTGAGCGCTATTTGCGCGAGGTGAAAGCGGTGCAGATGGCCCGGCCAGGCACGATAGAGCAGGTTGAGTCGCAGCGAGTAGTTTATCAGTCAGCCGGGCATCGGGTTGAGGTACGGTTTGGTTCAGAAAACAGACATCGGACGACAGACTACAGAATACTAATTCAGTAGCACTTTAATTACTGCTGTCTGTGGTCTGTGGTCTGTCCTCTTTTCTGGAGACCAAAACCTTATCCACCCGCTTGATATCCATATCAACCACTTCAAACTTGTAATCACCCCATTCAAACTGCTGACCCGTCATCGGCAAATCCCCGATCATCGTCACCACAAAACCACCTAACGTTTGATAATCATCGAAGTGCGGCATATCGGAAATCTCGAAAAATTCCATAAAATCCTGAATTTGGATCAGGCCATCAACCAGCCAGGAACCATTTTCACGCTCGATGATGCGCGGATCTTCAATTTCATCCGGCGTGGGGATATCGCCCACAATCGCTTCCATGATGTCATAGAGGGTCACTAACCCTTCAACACTGCCATACTCATCCACAATCATGGCCATATGGGTGCCGGTTTGCTTAAACGTTTCGATGGCCCGGATAGCCGGCATATTTTCTGGTAAAAAGATCGGTTCGATCATGGCCGCTTTTAGGTCTAAATTTTCCCCTTTGAGCAGAGGGGTGAGCAGACTTTTGGCTCTGACCACGCCAATGACGTTGTCTAAATCGCCGACACAAACCGGAAAGCGGGATGAATCGGCGCCCTCCAGCGTGGCTCTTATCTTTTCAGGTGAATCGTTAATATCGAGCCAGACAATTTCCGGCCGGGGAGTTAATACCGCTTCCAAACGATAATCACCCAGGCGAAAAACACCTTCGACCATTTCCCGCTCGGCCTCTTCGATAATTCCGGCCAGCGCTCCCTGCTCAACCAGCCCCCGAATCTCCTCTTCGGTGACGCTGGCACTGGGATCTGGGGTAATGCCTAACAGGCGAATGACCGTGTTGGTTGAAACACTCAGCAGCCGCACAATCGGTGTGGCCAGCCAGGCTAGGGTTTTCATCGGCCGAGCGACCCATATCGCGATGCGATCGGCATTTTTTAAGGCGATTTGCTTGGGCACCAGCTCGCCGATGACCACTGAGAGATATGTAATGCTGCCAACGACAACGATCAGGCTGATGGTGACGGCGAGTGACTCTCCAACCAGCGGGACCAGCACCGGGGTAAACTGCTGAGCGAGCGTCGCCCCGCTAAAGGCACCGGCAAAAATCCCCACCAGCGTAATACCGACCTGCACGGTTGACAAAAATTTATCCGGATTGTTCGCCAAATCCAGTGCGGCCTGGGCACCCTTGCTGCCGTTTTGGGCCTGCTGTTCCAGGCGGATACGACGTGATGAGATGATCGCAATCTCCGACAGGGCAAATACGCTGTTGAGTAATATCAATATAAAAACGATAGCAATTTCAGCTGTGACGTTAAACACCCAATTCTCCTAGGCTAAATTTCAGCTTTAGTATATCAGACTACAGACCTCAGACTACAGACAACAGATGCTTGGCATACAATGAAGAGGCGTTAAACTTGCTTTGATTCTGTAGTTTGAGGTCTGTGGTCTGTAATGTCTTTCTCTCTAGAACTCCACTCCCGCTACTCGCTCTTCAAGGCGACCCCATCGATTGATCAGATCGTGGCCCGCGCGGCCGATGAGGGTTTGTCGACGCTGGCTCTGACCGATACAGCCGCGCTGTTTGGGGCCGTGCGGTTTCAGCAGGCGTGCGCTAAGGCAAACATCCGGCCGATTCTGGGCATGGTGGCCCCACTGGCGGTTGACCAGTCGCTTGCCGGTGAAGGTAATCGTCCGGATGAACTGGTTTTGCTGGCCATGGACGGTGAAGGATACCGGTCCCTCTCCGCCCTGGCCACGCTGTATCAGGCTGATCCCGAGCGAGAGCGGTTTTTGACTTACGGCCTCCCTTGGGAGAAATTTACTTCTTTGACCGCTGGGTTGATTGGCATCACCGGGGTTCGCGGCCGGTTGACAACCCTGGTGCGCCAACACCAGGAGCAGGCGGCCGTACGCTACCTGTCGCGTCTGGCCCCCCTTTTTCCGGACCGGGGATTTGTGGGGCTCGACATCCCGGGTCAGGATACACCTGATCTCGTTGCCCTGGGAAATCGATTTGGATTACCTCCGGCGGCAGCCCCACCGGTTTATCTCCTCGATCCGGCCGAGAAGCCGCTGCTACAGCTGCTGTCCGCCATCCAGCAGAACATCACCCTTGGAGCGGTTCCCCCACAATCATTACCAACGGCAGACACCCCGGCGGTTTGGCGCTCACCCGAGCAGCTCAAGCGGGATTTTGCCGAATTTCCTGAGGCGCTGGCTCAGGTTCAGGCAATTACAGACCGCTGCACATGGGGGCTGCCCGACGGCCGGCCGCTGTGGCCGGTACTCAAGCTGCCAGTCGATCAAACGGCCGATCAAGCTCTCCACGATATGGCTGAAACCGGATTAAGAACCCTCTTTCCAGAAAATGATGGCCCGGCGGCCGGCCGGCTGAAAAAAGAGTTAAATCTCATCGCCCAACATGGGTACGCTCCGCTGTTTTTGATCCTCGCAGACGTGGTGCGCTTCGCTCGGGAGCAAAAAATACCGGTCATTACCCGCGGTTCCGTGGCCAATTCACTTGTCGCTTACGCCGTCGGCATCACCAATGTCGATCCGATCACCCATGATTTGCTCTTTGAACGCTTTTTAAACCCGGAACGACGCGAGCTTCCCGATATCGATCTCGATTTTTGCAGCCGCCGTCGAGATGAAGTGCTGGCTTATGTGCGCGACAGGTATGGCGAGGAGCGGGTGGCGCTGGTGTCGACGATCAACACCCTGCAAAACCGCTCGGCCGTGCGGGAGGTGGCCAAGGCACACGGCTTATCCTCGGCCGAAATCAAGACGCTGACCGAAAATTTGCCCCGCTTCTGGCACCCCGATCCGCGACGACGAATCTCAGACACGATGCGCGGCTCCCTGGCCAAAATTCTGGCTGTTCATCCCGAATGGTCGATTGTCGTCGAGCAGGCTGAAGCGCTTGTTGGGTACCCCAGCCATTTGGGCCTGCACCCAGGGGGGGTCGTCATCGCCCCCCCACCGGCGATGACCGTCTTCTGCCCGCTGCACTACTCACCCAAGGGGTACCTGGCTACCCAGTTTGATTTTCGCGACGTGGAAACACTGGGGTTGATCAAGGTCGATTTGCTGGGGATTCGCGCGCTGTCGGTTATCGATCAGACGGCTCGTCTGATTCGGGAAAGGCACGATGCGGAATTTGAGTTGAGTCAAATCCGGTTTGACGATAAACCGACGGCTGATTTGCTGCAGAGGGGTGAAACAATCGGCTGTTTTCAGGTGGAAAGCACCGGCGCCATTCGTACCCTGCGTCAGCTGCGGGCGCGCACGGTTCGCGATCTGGCGATGGCCAACGCCTTTTTTAAGCCGGGGCCGGCTACCGGCGGCATGGCGGCCGCGTTTATTCGTCGCTATCGGGGGGAAGAGGACGCCGCCTACCTTCATCCGGCTTTGGAACCGATTTTGCACAACACCAAGGGGGTTTTGATTTTCCAAGAGCAGGTGTTGCGTATAGTGACCGAAGTTGCCGGTTTATCCTGGTCGGAGGCGAACCAGATCCGCAAGGGAATTTCAAAATTTAAATCTCGCCAGATTCGGGCGTTGAAAGACAAATTTATCGCTCGTGCCCAGGCGCACTCCGGATTATCTCTCGAGCAGGCTGAGACGCTTTGGACCCAGGTTGAGGCATTTTCTGGTTATGGTTTTAACCAGGGTCACGCCACAAGCTATGGTTTACCCACCTACCAGATGGCTTGGCTCAAGGTGCATTACCCGGCCGAATTTTTTTGCGCCCGGCTGGCCGAACACGGCGGCTATCATCATCCGGCGGTTTACATTGCTGAAGCGCGCCGCCTGGGTTTGACCATTCGGCAGCCCCACATCAATCACAGTCAGCGTCGTTTTGCCCTCCACGAAGAAGATGAAAACGGCCGGCCGGTTTTGTGGATGGGTCTGGGGCAGGTGCGCGATCTGCGCCGTTCGTCGATCAAGGAGATTGTCAGCCAGCGGGAAATCGGTCCGTACACATCTGCCAGAGATTTGCTGCAGCGGGTGCCCCTGCAGGAAAAGGAAATTGACCATTTGGTTCGCTGCGGAGCGCTGGACGGGTTGGGTGCCAGCCGGCAGGCGCTGCTGGCAGAGGTCAAAGAGATGCAGCGGACCGGTGGCGCAAACCAGCTTAATTTATTTGGACAGTCGATGATGCGCGTGCCGGAAGCGGAATCGTTTGTACAGCAGCTTCGCTGGGAGCGGGAGCTGCTGGGATGGCCAATGAGCGGTCATCCGGCCGATTTGATGGCCCGTCAGGCGGCCGACGTGCCTCTGCGAGAGATCCCGTTGACCGGTGGGGAGCGGGTTCAGGGAGTGGGGGTCAAGGTGCCGGGGTTTACCGGCGGCCGTGGTTTTTATCTCGATGACGGCCGGGGGATGATCCTGGTGCGGGATGGGTTGAAGCGGCCGCTGCGCAGCTGGCGGCCGGTGCGGGTGTTCGGCCGCTGGCAGATCGATGAATGGGGCGGCGGCTTTCTAGAATTGGACGAGTTGAGCGTTGATATGTGAAATTTCCCCCACCTCAATCCTCCCCCAACGGGGGAGGAAGCTGCGCCCCTCCCATTGGGAGGGGTTGGGGGAGGGAATATTAATAAAATTATGGCGTTTTGGGTATCAACTCCGGATCGGGAATCAGGGAACCCCCGCGCACCGTTGCCCCGATCACTAACCCAGCGCTAACCAGCACCAGATTTTTGATAATGTACTGCCCTTCCAGCGTTGGGGCATAAGGAATTTGGGTAAAAACCTCGTTGGGGAAGAAAAAGACTGGGGTCACGGTGCCGATCATCTGCATGAAGAGCAGGAGGAGAGTAGCCCGCATAAATTTGCCTGTCATCAGCCCCAGGCCGATCAAACATTCCCAGGCGGCCAGGATCACAATCGAAATATTGGCCGGTATCAGGCCAAAGGTCAGGATTTCGGTCGTGCGAATTGCCAGATCCTGGGCCGGGCTCAGGCCAGGGAAAAACTTCAAAAAACCAAACCAGAAAAAGACCATACCCAGCGACACCCGCAAAATTAAGATTCCATAGCGGGCCATCCAGCTGGTGATTTGTGTATCGATGCGGTCAAAGTTGAATTTCTGCATATTTACCTCACAAACGGTTTGTGATTTATTTCACAAATGCACATTATAAGGACTGATTGTTTCTAAACGATAAAAAGGATGTTAGAAAGACAACAGACGAGAGACGAGAGACGAGAGACGAGGAGACTTGACATAAAAATGAAAAGAAATTAAACTTTTTAAGAATCGTAAATCGTAAATCGTAAATCGTAAATCGTAAATCGTAAATCCCCAGGTACTTCTTTCCCAATAAATTCACGCCTAATAGTACTAATTAGCCCCTGACTTCACGCCTATAAACAC
>JASJCR010000172.1 GCA_030065875.1 Ardenticatenaceae bacterium
CCCCTCGCTAACGCCCGTTTCTTTTGGCGAGGAAACCACAGAAGAAAGTGAAGTGGTTGAGCCGCTGATCACACCGACGCCCGGTCCAACCAGCACGCCGTTTCCTTCGCCCACACCGGTTTCTCGCGAGTATTTTGAGGAACAGTTCTCTGAAGATATGACCGCTATCGAAGATACCGGTGGTGATCCGGCCATCTTTAGACAGCTGGTTGAATTATCACTCTATCGTGAAAAATTGGCCGAACAGCTGTTTGAAGAGGACGAGAGGCCCACGATTGTGCCCCACACCAGCTCGTATTTATTGATATTTGGCGATGAACAATCAGCGATTGAGCAAAATGCCATCATCAACGATACGAGCTATCTTGAAGTGTGGAACACCATTCGCAGCGTGCCGGTCGGAACTGAACTAGAAACTCTGGTTCAGGCCACAGAGCGACTTTTCTGGACTGAAGAGCAGTATGGCTCCTCTTTCCCGGCCGAAGTGGCGGTAGCCATCCGCGATCTGGCCGTAGGTGAAAACAGCGGAGTCATCGCCGGAACGGATATGCAGACCGGGGAAGCGGCCTTTTACATCGTGGCCGTCAGCGGCCGGGAAGATCGTGAACTCGATCGGTTTACCATCCAGCGCCTGCAGCAGGAAGGATTAACCGACTTCTTAAACGCTGAACGGGCGGCAAAAGCGACCGTCTTTGAAAATTGGCGCGGTCGGGTGCCTCGCCAGCCGATTTTGCCGGCCTTCTATTCGGAGCCGGTCCCGACGGTGACGCCGCCACCCGAAGCGCCACCGCTGCCGACATTCCCGCCAACACCATTAGAAGAGGTGCCGGTCGAGGAAGTGCCGGTGGAGGAAGCACCGGATGATGGCGAATAAATCGGCCATTTGAGGAGCTCAATCACCAATGTGATGATATGAAAAGAGCGGTGTCACAGCCGCTCTTTTTTGTTATGCTAACCCGATGCATTTAAACTTAATTACACACTGGCTTAGCAAATTAGTCCAAATTCCCAGCATTAATCCCGATGCCGGTGATTCTATGGCTCCCGCCAATCAGATTGGCGAACATCGAATGGCCGAATTTTTAGCCAAACAGTTCGCCGCGTTTGGCGGACAGGTCGAAATGGAAGAAGTTCTGCCCGGCCGGCCAAATGTTTACGGCTGGTGGCCGGGGGAAACAGATTTATGGACCGCGGTGGATGTGCACACGGACACGGTGGGGGTCTCCCAAATGAGCGACCCGCCGTTTGACGGCCGAATTGAAAACGGCCGCTTGTGGGGACGCGGTTCGGTTGACACCAAAGCGACCTTGGGAATTATTTTGGCTCTCCTCGAAGCGGTTCACGGCGGAAATGCAAAACTCAAGCACAATTTACTCGTTGTGGGCACCGTCAGCGAAGAAATTGGGGGGCACGGGGCGCAGGCGTTTCAGGCGTGGTCAAAACGACACGGCCGTCATTACGACCAGCTGTTGGTTGCCGAACCTACCCTTTGCACCCCGGTTTATGCGCATAAGGGGGTGATGAAGCTGGTTTTTAATGTTCAGGGGCAGGCCGCTCACTCAGCCCAACCGCATTTAGGCAAAAATGCCATTACTGCGGCCGCACCGATTATTGAGCTGATCGAGGCGGAACATCAACGGCTGCAGAGGGCACCGGCCGGGACATCGCTTGGACCGGCGACGATTGCCGTCACCATTATTGAAGGGGGGAACGGCCACAACATTATTCCCGAACAGTGCCGGATTACCGTCAATCGGCGCATGGTGCCCTTTGAAGATGTAGAGGTGACCATCGCCGATCTTTGCGACAAAGTGCAACAGGTGTCTCCGCTACCGGTGGAGCTGGAATTTGGGCGTGGCCTGCCTGCTTTTTATCAGGCACCCGACTCACCCTGGATTAAACAGCTAGCTGATTGGTCGGGGCAGGCGGCTGCCGTTGCCCCTTACGGCACCAACGCCCTGGCGTATGGTGGGCTTGCCGAAGAAATGATCATTTTTGGACCGGGATCTATTGATCAGGCTCACGGAGCGGTGGAATGGGTCGAACTGAGCGAATTGGCCAAAGCGGCCGAGGTGATTGGGGAATGGCTAGTGAAGTCCTGAGTAGAAAGTGCTGAGTCCTGAGTGGGGTGATGGGTGAAAGGTGATGGAGCTTGACATAAAGTGAAGCTTGATTTATCCTGGCCAACTTAGGACTTAGGACTTAGGACTTAGGACTTAGGACTTAGGACTTAGGACTTAGGACTTAGGACTTAGGACTCATTTTAAGCTATAATACCCTGGGCTTTGGGAACCGATCTTTGGAGAAAAAGAGAGATGTTAAATACCCCAGAACAAATTGAAATCGCTCTGGAAAGAGTATTGCCGCGGGTCGTAAAACCGGCCCGCTATTCCGGTGGGGAATACAATCAGGTGGTTAAGGATTGGGATACGGTCGACTTAAAGGTCGTCACGGCATTTCCCGATATTTATGATTTAGGCATGTCAAATCTCGGCTTGATGATCATTTACGACATGATCAACAAATGGCCGAATCTTCTCTGCGAGCGTACCTACTCTCCCTGGAGCGACATGGAAGAGAAGATGCGGGAAAATGGGATTCCGCTGTTTTCGCTGGAGAGCAAGCACCCCATTCGGGAATTTGATTTGCTGGCGTTGAGCCTGCCTTATGAACAGCTGTATACCAATGCGTTAAATTTGATCGATCTGGCCGGCATGCCGATTCATGCGGCCGAGCGGGATGAATCGTACCCGCTGATCGTCGCCGGGGGGCACGCCTGCTACAACCCGGAACCGATGGCTCCTTTTATCGACGTGTTTGTCATCGGGGAAGCGGAAGACGTGATGATGGAGATCGCGGCCACTTTAATCGGCTGTAAAGAGGCCGGTTACGATCGCTTCACGACCCTGCGCTATATCGCCATGATCGAAGGGTGTTATGTGCCGCAATTTTATGACGTGACCTATCAGGAAGACGGCACGATAGGGGAAATCACTCCCAACGTCCCGGAAGCGCCACCACAGGTGATGAAGACCATCGCGGCCGAGATGCCGCCGCCGGTGACAAAATTTGTCATTCCCTTTATTGAAACGGTTCATACCCGCGCCCCCATTGAAATTATGCGCGGCTGCACGCGCGGCTGCCGCTTTTGCCATGCCGGGATGGTCACCCGGCCGGTGCGGGAACGGCCGGTTGAAGAGATCCTCTCCGCCATGGAAGAAATTCTTGAAAATACCGGGTATGAAGAGATCGCCCTGCTTTCCCTATCTTCCAGTGATTACACCCACGTTCTGGAATTAACCGAAAAAATCGGGCAGCGTTTTGGACATCTGGGTCTAAATATTTCGCTGCCTTCTTTGCGAACGGAGTCGGTCAGTACCCAACTCCTCGAAAATTTGGGCAACAGCAAGCGCGGTGGGTTTACTCTGGCTCCTGAGGCGGCCACGGAGAAAATGCGCAACACCATCAATAAATACGTGTCGGATGAGGAGCTGCTAGAAACGGCCGAAGCGATTTTTCTGCGCAAGTGGTTGAGTATCAAGCTGTATTTTATGATCGGCCACCCGATGGAAACATTGGAGGATGTCCAGGCGATTGCCGATTTGGCCCGGCAGGTTTTACAGCGCGGCCGAAAATTCCACGGAAATCGAGCCAGCGTCAATGTGGGGGTCAGCACCTTTATTCCCAAGCCCCATACCCCGTTTCAGTGGGAGCCGATGGATCGGCAAGATGCGGTTGAGGCCAAACAAGAGCTCTTGCGGCAGCAGGTACGCGGCAAGGGGCTCCGTTTGCGCTGGAACGATCCGGAAGAGGCGATTTTTGAAGGATTTTTGTCACGTGGAGATCGCCGCGTGTCGGCCGTTGTTGAACGCGCGTGGCGCAAAGGATCTAAATTTGACGCCTGGCATGAATATTTTGTGTGGGAGAACTGGCTGGAAGCGTTTGCCGAAGAAGGCCTTGACATGGACTTCTACAATTTTCGCAAGCGGCCGATTGACGAAAAATTTCCCTGGGAGCATATTGATATCGCGGTCACGAAGAAATTTCTGGCCCAGGATTTCCTGATGAGTCAGAAGCAGGAAACACGTATCGACTGCCGTCACCAATGTTTCGCCTGCGGCATTTTGCCCAAACTCAAAGATTTGCGCCGCGAAACGGCGGCTGAGGCGTGGGAATGCCCGCCGGTTAAAAAGCGGCCGGGGCAGCTCACCCAGCCGCGGCGGACGGCCGATGTTTCGATACCGCTGACGATGATCAATTGAGCTTATTGGTAGATTGGACCAATCTCCAAGATTGGTCCAATCTGGAAAGAGCATTTTCCCCGTAAATCAGGCTGTCCTTCCGCTCTTTAGCCCACAAATAAATTGCAATCTAACAAAAGAAGCCTATACTGCTGGTGATTGTAAAAAAATTCACAATCGAATCCATCCTTTTGCGAGAAAAAAATTGTGTCAATAAAACCACGTATCGTCATTCTTGGGGCCGGTTTTGGTGGATTATGGGCCGCTCGTGAGCTGGCGGACGCGCCAGTGGATATCATCCTGGTCGACAAAAACAATTACCACACCTTTTTGCCGCTTTTGTATCAGGTGGCTGCGGCCGAACTCGAGCCGGAGCGCATCGCCCAGTCGGTGCGATCCATCGTTCGCTCACAGAAAAATTTGACTTTTCGCATGGGGACGGTGACTGCCGTTGACTCTGAAAAAAAAGAAGTGATTGTGGATGAGGTGACCCTGCCTTATGATTATTTGCTTGTGGCCCTGGGCAGCACCACCAACTACTTTGGCGTCACCGGGGCCGAGGAGCACTGCTTTACCCTTAAATCGGTTGAGGAGGCGATTGAGCTGCGCAATCAAATTCTGCGTCAGGTTGAAGAAAGTGCTCACGTGGATGACGAGCATGCTCGAAATGAGAAGTTGACCTTTGTCATTGTTGGTGGTGGGCCAACCGGCGTTGAGTTTTCCGGTGCTTTGGCGGAACTGCTGTTTCAACCTTTAGAAAAAGATTTTCCCGATCTCTCCCTCAAAAAAACCGCTCGCGTTGTGCTGCTAGAGGCTAGTGATACTCTCCTGGCGGGGATCGGAGGTGGTGATTATGCTTGCCGCCGCTTGGAGCAAATTGGGGTAGACGTTTATCTCAATTCCACTGTTGAAGCGGTTACCGCCGAAAAAGTGATATTGGCCGGCGGCCGGGAAATCCCGTCTGACACGGTTGTGTGGACGGCCGGCGTACGCGGTGTGCCTCTGCTGCACGATGCCGGCTTTGAGACAGCGCGAGGCGGCCGGATTGCCATACAGCCCACGCTGCAGACCGCCAAATCAGACCGTGTATTTGTGGTTGGCGACCTGGCTTATCTTGAACAGGATGGCGCCCCTTTACCCGGTGTGGCTCAGGTGGCGATGCAGCAGGGGGAGCACGCTGCCCAGAACATGATGCGCATCATAAATGAAAAGCCGCCGACTGAATTTCGCTATTTTGATAAAGGGTCGATGGCCACAATTGGGCGGAACGCGGCCGTGACCAACCTCAACAATCGCATTTACACCGGTTTTGTGGCCTGGGTGCTGTGGCTCGCCGTGCACATATTTTTCCTGATCGGTTTTCGCAACCGCCTGGGTGTACTGATCAACTGGGCTTGGAATTACGTTTTTTATGAGCGCGTGGTTCGCTTGATCCTGCCCGGCCCGCGTCCGTGACCCATCCCCCTTCCGAAGTGGAATTACATCGAATTATTATTGGTGGATCCCCGCCTACGCGGGATGACAGCTTGTTTGTGAAGTATAATTGCACAAAAACATCGCGTTAGATATATGGACAAAACCTGTACAAATATTGTAATCTTCGATTTAGATCAATGTGAGATCAAATTATTCAACACATCTTAGCACAAGCGGGAATGGGGACATGAGCAAAAAAATAATAGTCATAGGCAGTGGGTTTGGAGGATTGTCGGCCGCGTTGCGTTTGCAGGCGGCAGGCCATCAGGTGCACCTGATTGAAAAACGGGACAAGCTGGGGGGTCGAGCATATGTGTATGAGAAAAACGGCTTCCATTTTGATGGCGGCCCGACAGTGGTGACCGCTCCCTACATGTTTGACGATTTATTTCAGACGGCCAACAAAAAACGGGAAGATTACGTCGAGTTTGTTCCCATTTCTCCTTTTTACCGGATATTTGACCATCACGGAAAATACTTTGACTATAACGGGGAAACCGATTTTGTCCTTGAGCAAATTGAGCGATGGAACCCGGCCGACAAGCAAGGCTACCTCAACTTCGTTGAAGGTATTAAAGACATCTTTGATACCGGGATGGCCTTAATCGATCAACCGTTCCTCAAATTTAGCGACATGATGAAGGTCGTTCCCGATTTAATCCGTCTGCAGTCGTATCGCAGCGTATACGGCTATGTTCAGCAGTTTATCAAAGATGAATTTTTACGCCGCTGTTTTTCCTTTCACCCTCTGCTGATTGGCGGCAATCCTTTTGACTCTACTTCGATTTATGCCTTAATTCACTATCTTGAGCGTGAGTGGGGCGTTTGGTATGCGATGGGGGGCACGGGAAAGATTGTTGAGGGGATCGGCCGAGCGTTTGAGGAATTGGGTGGAAAAATCACAAAAAACGCCGAGGTTGATGAGATCATCATCGAGCGCAAACGGACCACTGGTGTTCGTCTTAAAAGTGGACAGGTCTTACCGGCCGAAGCGGTGGTGTCTAATGCCGATGTAGCTTTTACCTATCTCAACATGATCGATAAACAGCATCGTTCCTTCCGCAACAGCGATTTTCGCTACAAGCAGCTGACCAAATACAGCATGTCTTTATTTGTCATCTACTTTGGCACAAAACGACGCTATCTCGACACCAACCTGCAGCATCACAACATTATTTTAGGTGAACGGTACAAGGCACTTTTGGACGACATCTTTAACAAAAAGATGGTCACCGAGGATTTTTCGCTTTACCTGCACATGCCGACAATCACTGATTCGTCGATTGCTCCTGAAGGGCACGAAAATTTTTATGTCCTTTCCCCTGTGCCGCATTTGGCGTCCGGTACCGACTGGTCAAAAGCGGCCAAACCATACCGCGATCGGATCATGCAGTTCCTTGAGGATAATTATTTACCGGATTTACAGGCCAATATTGTGGCGGAACACCATATTGATCCGGCCCACTTTGCCGGTACGTTAAACACCCACTTGGGGTCAGCGTTTTCCGTGCAGCCCATATTGACTCAGTCGGCCTGGTTCCGACCCCACAACGTTTCCGAAGACGTAGAAAACCTCTATTTTGTTGGTGCTGGAACACATCCTGGCGCTGGAATGCCCGGGGTCCTTTCATCCGGCCGGATTGTGGCCGATTTGATTGGGGCCGGTGTGCCACAGCGCAAAGAGTACGTGGAAGCTGCTCTTTAGCTTATTAGGGAATTAGCTCGGCGACAAAGCGCCTTTTAGCTATCAGCTAATGGCTGAAAGGGGCGAAGCCCCGAGCTAAAAGCTAACAGGCGCAAAGCGCCGTGCTAATCCGCTAAAACCCTATGACTCACACAGTTCTCATTACCGGCGCAACAAGCGGCATCGGCCTGGCGATGTCGCGTTTGTTTTTGGATCACGGCGATCGGCTGATTCTGGTGGGTCGCCGGCCGCTGGCCCAGCTTGATCAATCCCTATTCAATCACGAAAATTACTGTCGGTGCGATCTCGCTGATCCGACCGCATCTGAAAACATTGCGCATTGGTTGAAAGAGCGAGGTATCGAACAACTCGATTTGCTAATTCACAACGCGGCCCTGGGTTGGTATGGTGATTTTCCACAGCAGCCCGCTGCCTCAATTGCCGCTCTTGTCCAGGTCAATCTCAAAACTCCTATCGCCTTGACACACCGCCTGCTGCCGCTGTTAAAGGGCGGCAAAGTGGTCTTTGTCAGCAGCGTTGCCTCAGTGTTGCCAACGGCCGACTATGCGGTTTACACGGCAACCAAGGCTGCCTTAGACGGATTTGCTCGCAGTGCTGCGGTTGAACTGGCTGGGCAGGTTGAGATTCAGGTTTTGCACCCCGGGGCGACCAATACCGGGATGCATGCCAAAATTGGCATATCTCAAGAATCGATGGATTGGGACCGCTTTCCATCTCCCGAACAGGTGGCTGCCCAAATGATGGCCGCCATGCGCGGCCGTCGCCGAAACGTGGCCATCGGGTTTTCCAATAAATTGCTGCGCCTGACCGGCCGTCTGGCCCCATCGCTTTTACGGTCGATGATGCGAAAAAATAAGGATGCGCCCTCACCATGGGCAGAGAAAAAGCGCATTTTGGTCACCGGTGCCGCGGACGGGATCGGTCGGGCATTGGCCGAGCAGCTGGCGGCCGCCGGACATGTCGTTTTGGGGGTTGATATCGATCCGGTAAAAGGGCGGGAAACCGCTCAGGCGATCCAGGAATCTGGAGGGCATTTTGAATTTGCGGCGCTTGACTTAACCGATTTTGAGGCCCTGAAAGCGTGGAGCACCCATCTGACTCAGCCCATTGATGTGGTCATTCATAACGCCGGGATTAGCGCGGCCGGCCGCTTTGCAGATTTGCCCTTAGGCCGGCAGCTGAACGTCATCGATCTTAATTTTACCGCCCCCATGCAGCTCACCGCAGTTCTGGCTTCCCAAAACAAGCTTAATTCAGGATCTCAGCTCATTTTCCTGTCTTCGTTATCAAAGTTTGTCGGGTATCCAGGGGCAGCGGTTTACGCGGCCTCCAAAGACGGTTTGGCCTCCTATGCGGTTAGCCTGCACGCGGCCGCGCGGCAGGGAATGCGTACCAGCGTGGTTTATCCCGGCCCGACGCGCACCGTTCATGCCCGCCGCTATAGTCCGGACAACAGCCGGGAAGAGCGGCGCATGAGCCCGGACCAGGTGGCCACGGCGATTATCAATGGGATGCGCCGCCATCGCCCCACGATTATCCCTGGTGCGGCGGCCAACCTCTTTGCCTGGCTGGGCTACTTCTTCCCCAGGCTGATGGAGGGAGCGATGAAAAGGACCATTTTGGATAAAATTCCGGAGGGAGAAGTAAGGGTTTAGTTTGATGGGTGATAGGTGACAGGTGATAGGTGATGGAGTGTTGACATAAAGTGAATGATGATTTATCCTGGCCAACACCCAACACCCAACACCCAACACCCAACACCCAACACCCAACACCCAACACCCAACACCCAACACCCAACACCCAACACCCAACACCCAACACCCAACACCCAACACCCAACA
>JASJCR010000058.1 GCA_030065875.1 Ardenticatenaceae bacterium
GGCCGTGGCTGCTGGGCCTACCCGGCGATTTATGCTTGGCGATCCCAGCATTCAGCTGTTTGATGTGTTGGCCGGCGATACCTTAACCCGCATGGCGGCCGCCGAGCAGATGGCACAGCGAAATGAGTTAATTGTCTCCTCAGAAGTCATGGATGCGCTGGGTGGCTGTTGGAAATCGCCGAAGTGCGTCAAAATGAGCTGGGGCAAACGTTTGGCGTGGTGGCAGGTTTGATCCGCCAACCTGAATTTGTTTCTCAGCCCACGTCGATGGCCATTCTCAATGAAGCCGAACTGCGCTCCTGGGTGCTGCCGCCGGTTTATACGCGGTTACTCACCGGTCAGGGGAATTATTTGGCTGAGCTGCGACCGGCCGCCACAATTTTTCTTTACTTTGACGGCCTGCAGTACGATGAAGATCCCGATGCCGGCCACAAATTAAATCAATTTATTCGCTGGGTCCAAAACGTATTAAACCGCCACGAAGGATATTTGCTGCAGCTAATTATGGGTGACAAAGGAAGCTACCTCTATGCGTCTTTTGGGGCCCCGGTTGCTCATGGCGATGATCCGCTGCGGGCGGTTGCGGCTGCGCTGGAATTAAAAGAGCTTCCAAAATTCCTGTCCTATATAAAAAATGTCAAGGCCGGCATCAGCTATGGCCGGGTCCGTACCGGCGCTTATGGAAGTGAAATCCGAAAAACCTATGGGGTAATTGGCGACACGGTCAATGTATCCGCCCGGCTCATGCAAAAAGCTCAGCCGGGCCAAATTCTCGTGTCCGAACAAATTTTTAGTCGCGTTCGCCAGCGCTCTATTTATCGAGAATTGGGAAGCATTTCGCTTAAGGGCAAATCTGAACCGATGTCGGTAACCGAGGTTGTTTCCTTAAATACCCTTACGTCGCTGCCCCAATCGCAGCTGGCCAAAAACCACGATGTCTTTGGCCGTCAAAACGAGTTGGCCCTGGCCGGGAATCTTCTAAAGCTGACGGATCAGAAGCAAGGGCAAATTTTGCTGCTTGAGGGGGCGGTCGGCATTGGGAAAACTCATTTATCGCAGGTCATTGTTCAGCAGGCTGAAGCAGATCATCATTTCCAGATCGCCCAGAGCGCCTGCTTTAGCACCGGCCGCTCGGCCGCCTACGCCCCGTGGCAAACCATCATCAGGCTGCTGTTTGACCTGGACCTCGATCCTCACAATCCGGAAAGTGTTCCTCATCAAATCCAGTCGCTGACCAGGCAGCTGCGGCGGATGAACGAAAGTTGGGAGCTTCGGCTACCCCTTTTGGGCGATATTTTAGGATTGCCGATTGCCGATAACGCCACAACGGCCGCCTTCTCAGCAGAACAGCGGCAGGAAGCGCTGCACGCCTTAATTATCGATATTTTGAGCAGTAAATCGCTTGATCGCCCCCTCCTGCTGTTTGTCGATGATGCTCACTGGCTCGATGAAGGATCAGCAGCCCTGATCGAAGATTTGAGCCGCACCATCGCGCACCGCCCAATTTTCCTGCTGCTGTCACGACGGCCTCCTTATCAATCCCAATCGTCTGTTTCCGGCTTAAGCGAGTTAAATCACTATCAAAAAGTAATCCTGACCGAGCTGTCAGCGAAGCACATTCAAAGAATCGTCGAGAAAAAATTAGAGGGAGTCCTAGCCCCCCTGGCGGCGGAATTAATCCAAAATCAAGCCCAGGGAAATCCGTTTTTTGCGGAAGAAATGGTCAAGTCGATGGTCGAGCAAGACCAGCTGGTTCAGGTAGATCGCCAATCCCGGCAGCAGTGGGAGCTGGCGCCACGCGTCTTTGATGCGTTAACCGCGACCCAATGTCTCTACAAAGAAGATTTTGAGTGGCGTTTGCGTGATGAAATTACCTATAGTCCGGCCGATTTAGGCTTGCCCGATTCGGTGCATGGTGCAGTTCTATCCCGCCTGGATAATTTGAACCAAAACGAACAGCTCACTGTTAAAGTGGCTTCTGTGATCGGCCGCCTTTTTGAGTTTGACATTCTTCAGCAGGTTCATCCGGGACGACCAGAAGTGCCAGATCTAATGACCCAGGTTACGGGAGTTGAAAATCGAGAATTTGTGCAGCTGGAAACGATCGACCCGACTTTAAATTATATGTTTCGCCACAACACGGTGCAGGAAGTGGCGTATGATACCCTTCTCTTTGCCCAGCGCCGCGAGCTGCATCAAACAATCGCCACCTGGTACGAAACCACATTTCCGGAAGAGTCAGTACAGGCCGCATTTTATCCCCTGCTGGCATACCACTGGCGCTATGCTGAAGACCCGGAAAAAGAGCGATATTATGTGATTCGGGCTGGACAGCAGGCGGCCGCAAAATTTGCCAACCAAGATGCTATACGTTTCCTAGATCGCGGATTAGCGCTGGTTCCTCAGGATGCAATTCGAGATCGCTTTCAAATTTTACTCGATCGCCAGGCCATTTACGCCCATGTCGGAGATCGAGACGCCCAGCGGCAAGATTTGGACGATATCGAACTGCTGATTGACCAGTTAAATTCAGAGGTCAGCCGTCATCAATATTTCCTGGTCAAGTCTGATTTCCATCTGGCGATTGGAGAATTTCGAGACGCGCTCTTATTTGCTCGGGCGACATATGATATTAGCGAATTAAACCAGATGCCGGCCGGCCAAATTGAAGCGATGACCAACATCGGCATCATTGAGTGGCAAATGGGGCAATTTTCCCAGGCGATTGACAGCCTCAACCTGGCCTTAATTCTTGGTCAGCAAAACAGCCTGCCCACCAATCGGGCCGTTATCCTGCGAAATCTGGGCATCGTTTACGGCATTACCAACCAGTTTGATCAAGCTCAGAAATATTTTGCCCAGGCGCTTGAGGTTGACCGGGTTACTCAGAACAAGATTGGGGAAGACGCCACGATATCCAATATGGCCGGCGTTTATTTCCAGATTGGTGATCTGGCTCAGAGCCGAAAATTAGCGGCCGATTCGCTGGCCTTAAATCGGGAGATCGGATTACGTCGCGGTGAAACAAGCGCCCTGATTAACCTGGGATCGGTATCCCATGCATTGGGCGATTTAAAAGCGGCCGCGATGTTGTTCACCGATGCCATCGAACTGGCACAGCAAATAAACGATCCGATTCACGAATCAATGGCCAGCTACAACCTGGCCCTGGTTTTGGTAGACCAGGAACAATTTGACCAGGCCCAGATGATGGCCGAAAAAGCCTCGACCATTGACCGCACTTTAGACGATCAACTTTCGCTTAGCTACAGCCTCTACGTCCAGGGTCTGGCCCAATTTGGCCTGGACAAGTATTCTGATGCTTCGGAAAAACTGGCTCAGGCGGCCGACATTCGCCATGAGTTGGAAATGCCGGAGAGCATCATAGACTGCCTGGCGGCCAGGGCCTTGTCACTGATGGGGCAGAGTGAGGTTGAACAGGCGGTCGAACACGTGACGCGGGTCACCGACTGGCTCGATCAAAACGGCGAGGTCGGCATCGAAAATCCGGCTCGCGTATACACGGCCGTGGTGCAGGTCATGGCTGAAGCAAACCACAGAGAGATCGCCGAGCAGTGGCTTGAACGCGGAAAGGCCTTTATCCAGACCCGGGCCGCTTCCATCTCGGAAGATGAGGCTCGAGAAGCTTACATCAATCGGACCCCGTGTAACCGGGAGCTCATGCAAATTGATTTGAGCAATTTCTCAAAAAATCAGCCAGCTAGTTAAATTGAAATGCACGATTTCAAAATGGACCAATCTTGGAGATTGGTCCATTTTTTGCGTACGTGGTCATTTGTTTGGGTCTATCAGCGGGGCCGCCAGCTCCATCGGCTTTGGTGGCAAATCTCCAGACGAATGATGTTTTTAACCGTATCGCGCTGGTAGGTGGACGGTGTTTCACACGTCTCAGCGCCATCGACCCACTGGCTTAGCTTGAGGTCGTAATACTCAAAGACCATGTCGCTTTCAGACACCCCGTTTGGAATGATCGCCTGAGGATACTTCAGCGTAATGGTGACCGGCTGGAGAAAATTGTACTCTATCAGCGAGCCACACGGACTGGTCACCCCGTTCACAACGGTGCTGCTCCCACTCCCATTGCCCGATCCACCGGATATGTACGGTAGGAATAGACATTCAACATAAGCGCTGACATCCGCCTCGGCCGCCGGAATGGCATTTAAATCAAAATACAGCAGCCCGCTGCCGCTATCCGGATATTCACCAGCGTTTGGCCGAGGGGTAAAGCGCACTTCAATATCTTCGTTTATTGCGTCTGAGGGAATGGCCACTGTGAATTTGGAGCCGGCCTGTACCCCCTGAGTAAAGTCATAAGTTAGATTTCCCCCGACCCCGTTGGCAATATTTTGTGGTTTAAACACGGCGATATTTTTTGTCTTGGTGACAAAATTGATGCTGTTTTCGGCCGTGATGACGGCCTGATAGATACCGGGGGAGGAATACGTATTTGATATCGCCAGCGGGGAGAGAACAGCGGGAAAGACCACTTCTCCCAACCCATCACCATAATCAACCCGATAGGTGACCGGACTTCCGGCCGCGACGGTCATCACAAAGTTTGTGGGGTCACCTAAACGGGTTGGACTAGATGCCGTCAGTTGTAAGCCGCTGACCGGTTCTACAATGTCAACTACGGTGGTAACGTAGGCCATCTCAGCCAAATTCATGACGCGCAGCGAAGCGACATATTGCCCTGCGGTTTGATAAGAGTGCGAAATGATTTGGCCTGCTCCGGTTTTGCTTTCAGTTAACAGGCTGTTTCCATCCCCAAAATTCCAGAGATAAACATTGTCACTGCCACCAACTGCGGGCATATTAAACGCCACTTGTTCACCTATAGAGGCTGGGGAATCGGCGTTCAGGGTTGGCTGGCTGGCCAAATTTAACCCGCTTCGAGCCTGGTAATGGTAAACAGCGCCGCCTGTCTCCATACCAGGGGCGCCTACCACAACATCCATAGGCCCCATGGGGACCGAGCTCATCAAATCTCCGCTGGCCAGATCCGCACCAAAGAAACCGTCAGCGTGATTGCCCACCGCCATCCATGATGGGTCGGCCGCGGGCGGGAACGATCCATTTTGGGTCAAATAGAAAAATATCGCCCCTTCATTCGGGTGATTCAGGTCGTTGAGCTTTGCCCCGCCGACAATATCGGTGGTGCCATCCATGTCAAAATCGGTACCGACAATCGAATAACCCAACATGCCGCCCGGCTGTTTACCCAAACCCACCCAATCTGCATCAAACAGCGCCGTGCGGCCGGCAGCGTCAGCGGCCGGGTCAAAATATTCATTTTGGTAATAGATTAATGCCCCACCCGGCGTTGATCCATCAATCGGGTAACCAGGCGCGCCAGCAAGCAAATCGGCGTGGGTATAGCTGAGCGGCTCCATGGCGACAAGATCAACATCGTGTCCGAGCAACCCCCCGTCTGCGTCACCAAAATACGCGGCCTCAACGGTAGCCGTATAAACAAAGTTGGGGCTGGTCCCGGTTTCTGTTAGAGCGTAAACAAATACGGCGCCGGCATCAACGGTGCCGGAAACCTCATATTTGGGAGCCCCAACAGCAACTTCCTGATGGTAAAAATCGCCGTTGTAATCACCGGCCGACATAGCGTAGCCAAAATGAGATAGGTTACCCCCTTCCCCTAAAATAAAGGTGGGTGCTGGTGGAAAACCGGTGGTCAAATTGATATAAACTAGAGCCGCTCCTGCCCCCTGGTATTCAGGAGCTCCAACGATCAGCTCATCAAAATCATCGCCGGTAGAGAGATTGTCAACGGCCGCTAATTCATATCCAAATTGGGTGTGTTCAATTTCTCCTTCGATCGTGGGGATACCTTCATCAGCAAGCGGATTTGAGGGGGATTCTATTCCCGGCAAGATGTAAACAGCCCCGACGTTTTTGCCCGTTCCCATGGAAACATACCCTGGTGCACCTACCGCCAAATCGATATTGGCATCGGATTTAAAATCACCCGCCGCCAGAGAATATCCGAATTGATCCCCGGCGTGTTTCCCCTTAAAGATCTGGGATGGGCTGCTTGGCAAAAGACCGATATTGTTTAGATAAACATAGACAGCCCCCACATCTGCCCCGAGGATTTGATCATCTTCAAACGGCGCGCCGACAATAATGTCCTGGTCAGAATCACCATCGATGTCAGTAATTAAAATCGTAGTGCCGTATTCCGCACCGGGATCAATCGAATTGTGCCGCCAGCTGGCATCGGGAAGTGGAAAAGAGGCAGCACTGCTTTGGTCAAAACTTGGGGTTGGTGGCTCCTGGGCCAAAACCAGACCAAATACCATAAATACGGCGATTAGAGCGGTTGAACTCAGCGCGATTAATCGGTGACGTAATGACATGATAGACTCCTTCACAAAAGGCGGTTTGATCGGCAAATTAAGCTTGCCTCTTATTTTTGCATATTTCTTCGGCACCAGTCATGCAGGTGGATAGTCAATATGTCACCCTACCTGATAATCACCAGCTCAACCTGAACCGGCTGCTCAAAGGCCTCCGCCGAGAGTTCCAGAGTTTTGTCTACGGCAATCTCCCCCAGCCAGAAACGCTCTCGATTGATCCAGATTTCATTCAAGGTTTGTCCGTCAAAGACAAACACAATTTCATTCATTTGATGATCCACATGGGGGAAACTGGCATAGGGGATTTCTGGAGGAAAACCGGCATAACCGGCCGGATTGATAACAAACGTTGATTGTCCCATCGCCAAAGAGAGGTCAAAATCCCACTGGAGAGCGGTCGCTTTGATGCTTATGGTTGAGTTGTTTTTTGGGATTTCTATTGTTTTAATTTGACTATACGAATTTGAAGCAATTGTTTTTGAAATGATTGCGGCCCCATCAGGTATTGGGAGAGTGATCGGATCGTTGACGCCCCACAAAATGGCCAAAATGGCGCTGCCCAAGAGTAAAATGATCGCGATCGTAATCTTATTTTTCATGAGTGCTAAATCGTATCTGTCTTTTCCCCAATCCGGCCGTTATGCTAAACTAGCGCCCAATCCAATAGCTCATTGGATGTTGATCGTTTAAGCAGACCCGATTTCCCAATCGCGTCCAAACCCGGCGTGATAGGAAGTCACGTCATCATTTGCATAAGCCCCAATAGTAATTAAACATGATTAAATGGCCCACATTGACTATCAACTAGAAGACGAAATCGGCTGGCTCACCATCAACAATCCGCAAAAACGGAATGCTTTAACCTTTGAGATGCAAACGCAATTTGCGGAATTAGTGCAAACCCTGGCGCACGCTCCCCCTCCCCTGCTCGTGATTCACGGCCGTGGCGATAGAGCTTTTGCCTCTGGGGGCGACCTGCAAGAGCTGCAGCAGGACCTATCACCAGGTGGCGGTCAGAGATTGGCCTCTATCATGCGGCCGGCGCTGGACGCGTTGACGACGCTACCCTGCCCGGTCGTTGGCGCGGCAAACGGTGACGCGGCCGGGGGCGGCGTTGAAATTTTAACCGCCTGTGACCTTCGAATTGCCGTTCCCAGTGCCAAATTTCATTTCGCCCAAATTCGCAACGGCCTGATTACCGGATGGGGCGGCACTGGCCGGCTGCTTCATCTGATCGGCCAAAGCCACGCGGCTGCCTGCCTGCTGGCCGGTAAAACCCTCACGGCGGCAGAGGCCCAAACCATCGGGTTTATCCACCATTTGCTTCCTGCTGAACCACCTTTTAAGTCGGCCGTTCGAAGTTGGGTCAAAAGGCTGCTGTCACTGCCCCGCCACGCCCTGCATCAGCAGAAGAAACTGCTCTGGCTGACCTATCTTCACAACGCCGATCTATACCATGCCGAAGAGCAGCTATCGTTTGTCTCTTTATATGGCGGACCAGATCACCTGGAAGCGCTCAGCGCCTTTCAGGAAAAGCGCAAGCCGAACTTTAAACATGGCCATTGAAGGATACAACCTCCACGCCTGGTATTACGAGTTAAGCCACGCGTCCTTTACGGAAGATATCGATTTTTACAAAACCAAGCTCGATCCTCCTCCACAAACTATTTTGGAGCTGGGGTGCGGATCCGGCCGGGTTCTGCTTCCCCTGGCTGAACAAGGTCATGCGTGCTGGGGGCTCGATAACGCCCGGGAAATGCTCGATCTGGCCCGCAAAAAAATTGAGCGTCTGACCGGGAACCTCCAAGTCACCTTAATCCAGGGAGATATGGCCAACTTTAATCTCGGACGCACCTTTGACACAATCATTATTCCCCACAACACGTTCATGCATCTCAATTCCGTGGAGTGGCGGCCCTGCCTGCGGGCGGTCCGCCGACATTTAGCTCCAACCGGCCGGCTGCTCATCGATCTGATTAATCCATACCAGCTGCTGGCTCTCGAAGACCAACCTACCCCACAAATTGAAGCGACGTTTATCGATCCTCGAGATCAACAAGAGGTTGTTCAATCTGCCTCATATTCGCTACACGAAGAGGGGATGGCTTTTCATTTAAATTGGCTGTTTGAAAAAAAAGGGGAAAAAACGGCAGAAATATCCGCTATCTACACCGTTCGCCTGCCCCACCAACTCCAGTTGGGGTTAAAACAGACCGGTTTTCAACTGATTAAGATGGGTGGGAATTATGATGGCGATGATTTTGTTGAGGCAAGCGAGCGCTTAATCTTAGAAGCCACCCGATCCGATAGATGAATCCGGGTCAGATTTGGGAGGGACAACCCGATTCAATGAGGCGGTAATTTGAGGCTCTGGTTCAGCCTCCATCAACCCGATCCGGGTAAAAAACATGGGCACAAAATAAACCGGCACGATGGCAATTACAAAATTGTGGATGAAAGAAAACACGAGATACAGGTTTAAATTTGACTCGATCGTCACAAAACCGGCAATTAAGGCCTGAAGCCCATACAGAAAAGCCACCGTGATCGTTAAACCCACCACGAAGCGAATGATTTTCTTGAATAGGGAGCCCTTGACCAAAAATCGCACGTCCCGACCCTCCAGGACAAACCCGACACCCAACCCCATTAATGAGGCTGTCGCGGCAACCACATCATCCCAGCTGGCCAGCTCGGCCGACTCTGCAAAGAGTCCAAACTCCGCTAAATACTCCGGCACGGGCAGAAAATATAGGACAACCCAGTAGATCACATAAACAATAGCGGGGATAACCAAAGCAGCCCAAAATCGCTGCCCCAAAATCCGGCGCTTAAAATCTTCATAGAGCGATCGATTCCAGAAGACATATGCCCCAATAATGGTCGCGGCCAGCAAATATCCGGCCAGCACATCGTGAGGGAAATGCTCGTCGATATACATGCGGCTGATGCCCATGAGCAAAATCCAGGTAACGCAGAAAATTCTAAAAAAGCGATTGCGATAAACAGCTCCCAAATAGGTGTAGGCAACCGTGGCTGAAGTGACATGACCGCTCGGAACCCCATATCCCGACGTGCCCTCAAATCCATCCCCCACTAAAAACCAGTAGGGTCTCGGTCCACGAAAAATGTGCTTAAGCGAATTGACCCCTACATTGGTGATGGCGAGCAAATAAGCCATGCGCCGGCCGCGCACCTTATCAAAACACCAATAAAGCCATAGAACGATCCCCATGTAAACTTCAAATATGCCCAATTCGCTGATGACCGACATAACCCCCTCCAGACCGGGAAAGTTGGTCTGGAGCCAGGTGATTATTTCGATACCGCGATCCCATAGGATTTCCATAATTAAAGCTTGCCCTTAACGATACAAAAATCGTTATTTGAGTGGAATCGGATTGTCATGAAGTTGCTTGTGGTTTTATCCCGTTTGATTTTCCGGTAACTCATAGGACCGGTCACATTTTATCCTTTATTCTTACGATGTCCACTTAATGTCACAAAAATACCACCTTTTGAAGGGGTTATGAGCTTAACGGTTGGTAATAAAATCGCAAAATAGTAGGAAATTAATGCAATTTCCCTTTATTTTCGTAACAGAACATTAAAAGTAGTTGTCATAAACATGTAAAAAGGATTAATCTATCTATACTACTTGTTAAAAACAGCTGCGCGAAAAATTTCGCTATCAGATAAAACGCGAAAATATAAGCGGCCTTACCGCCCAAATAATGAATAAAATACAATAAGAGGCATTATGAGTACTGATCCAAAAATTATGGTTGTTGAAGACGAAGAGCGCATCCGCAGTTTCCTGCTAAAGGGATTGTCGTACGATGGGTATGATGTCCAGGTTGCGGAAGATGGGAAATCCGCCCTCCACCTGTTTGAAGAATACCGGCCGGACCTCATTCTCCTTGATGTGATGCTCCCAGGAATGGATGGCCTGGACGTATGTCGCCGGATTCGGGAAACGAGCAATATCCCGATTTTGATGCTCACCGCCAAGGAAGCGATTGAAGATCGCGTAGCCGGGCTTGACGCCGGGGCTGACGATTATCTGATCAAACCGTTTGCCCTCAATGAACTGCAGGCCCGTATCCGAGCCTTGCTCCGGCGAGCGCCAACCACCCCACCTCAGATTTTTAAATTCGGCAATCTCGAGCTTGACACCGGCACGCGACGCGGCCGCCGAGGTGATTTTACCTTTGACCTAACCATCAAAGAGTATGAGCTGCTAGAATTGTTTATGAGAAACCCCCGTAACGTCCTAAAACGGGATCAAATTTATGATAAAGTCTGGGGGTACGATTTCGGCCGTGACAGTAATATAATTGAAGTCTATGTACGCTATTTACGGCAAAAAACCGAACAAGGCGACATGAGCCGCTTAATCCACACCATACGTGGCGTGGGCTATGTCATGCGCGAAGAAGAAGATGCAGCCGAAATCATCGAATAAGCTTGCCCATAGGTGAATATGTCTTTTCGATTGCGATTAACCGTATTTTATGCAGCGATCTTAACCGGGTTTTTTCTGTGCTTTGCCCTGTTTAGCTACTTTATCGCCCAGCAGACGCTGCTAAACGTGCTGGATAACAACCTGGAAGAAACAACGCTCCGGGTGGTTAATTCAACCAACGCGTTTCGCAATGGGGACATCACCTTGCTCCGATTCCCGGAGGACATGGGCGTGTTCCAAACCGGAACCATGTTCATGATGGCGGTTGATAAGCAGGGCAACATTCTCACCCGAACACCCAACCTCGAAGGGTTTCCGGGGCTGCTCGACAGTGAGGGATACAATGCCGTTGATCCGGTGTATTCTACCGTTATCTATTCCGGTCAGCGGCTCCGCGTTTTAACCTACCCGCTGCTGGTCGAACGAGAAAGTGAAGGGGCACCGGAAATCATCGGCTATTTGCAAATGGCCGAGCTGATGAACAATTATTATCGGGCACTCGATCAGCTCGGGGCGATATTAATGATTATCGGGGGGGTCGTCTTTCTCTTTTTCCTCGCCCTCGGGGCCAGAACAACCCACAGCGTTCTTCAGCCGCTGGCCGACATGACGGCCGTCTCCCTGCAAATTACCAATGCGGATGATTTAAGCCGCCGCTTGCCCGATCCCGATCGGAATGATGAAATAGGTCAATTAACCCTGGCCCTCAATAAAACTTTTGAACGGCTGGAGAAGCAGTTTAGGGCCCAGCAACGCCTCTTAGCCGATGTCTCCCACGAACTCAGAACCCCGCTGACCACCGTGCGGGGCCATCTCGACTTGATGCGCCAGATGGGCGAAACCGATCCCGAATCCCTGGACATTATGCAGGACGAGTTAGAACGAATGTCTCGCCTCGTGGGGGACCTGCTGCTTTTGGCTCGAGCCGATGGTGGGAGCACCCCGCTCCGCTGGCAAACCCTTGAACTGGACACGATTTTTCTCGATGCGTTCAAACAAATGAAACCGCTAGCCCTGGCTGGAGAAACCCAGTTGATTATCGAGGATTTAACCCCGATTCGCATTCAGGGCGACAGCGACAAAATTCGGCAAATTTTACTCATTTTGCTCGACAATGCGGTTAAATACACCCCTCCTGGCGGGATCATCAACATGTCCTTGATTCGTCAGGGCAATGAAGCGATTTTGTCAATCCAAGATTCGGGGCCGGGGATTCCGCCGGACCACCTGCCTCACATATTTGACCGTTTTTATCGGGTTGATAAAGCTCGCAGCCGGGCGATGGGTGGCTCCGGTTTAGGGCTCTCTATTGCCAAATGGGTTGCTGAAGCCCATCGTGGATCAATTCAGGTGAACAGCAAAATGAACAAAGGCACGACCTTTACGGTTAAACTGCCGGCCATGTCGGAAACCTTTCAGATTACCCCGCCTCCCGCAAAACCGGCCGCAAACGGCCGCGGCCGGCGGCTGCCGTTTCCCAACTTGCGGTCATCCACTTTTTCCTTCCGGGATGACAACTCCGGGGAATAACAGCGGAACCAGATCCTCGATCTGGGTGATCATCAGATCAGCCATCTCGGCCACTCGCTTCTCATCCCCAGCTCCTCCACGGACACCGATACAGGCGGCCACGCCGGCCGCTCGACCACAGACCATATCGCTCATTGTGTCACCGATTATCAGCAGCTTTTCAACCGGGACATTTATCTGTTTAGACAATTGGAAAACGCCGGCCGGATCGGGCTTGCCTGGCCACTCATCATCTCCACACACCATCCCCTGCACGTAAGAATCGATTTTTAATACGGCCGTGATTTGGGCGGTCGTTAATCGATCGTCACTCGTCAGGATAGCCAGGCTTAAACCCGCACGGCGTAAAAATTCGAATGTCTCATATACCTTTCCAACCGGCTTAACATCGTTCGGATTGATGGTTTGATTGGCGTTCTGCCACAATTTTTCGGCGATGGATTCGGCCGAGTGCCAGGGAACCCCGTTTTGATATAGAACGGTCATGGCCACCCCATAAACGCGCGACAGCGAGGCTACAGCCAGCGGGCTGTCCGGCACAACCGTTTTTGATGGCCGATCATAACCCAGCGTGTCTTCAAGAGCCTGCAAAAGGGCTTGATGACCAGGCGTTAAAAGCGGTTGGGCAGCCAGGGATAAATCGTCAAGCCAACGCTCAATAGGAGCCGACCACAGCCGGTTAAAATCGATCAGGGTCCCATCTTTGTCAAAGATCACCCCCCCAATTTCCAGTTGGCGGCCGTCAATTTCAGCCAGCGCAGTTGGGCGATTCACAAAAGCAACCTCCCCAGATTAATTTCTTTCATCAATGGGAAAATACCACTCCCAATCAAGCAACTTCCCGTGGGCTGTCAGATCGAGTTGAAGCGGCGTCACTGAAGCAAATCCGTTGGCCAGGGCCCCAATATCGGTTCCCGGTTCCGGTACCCCTCCAGGCTTGTCCCCAGCGATCCAATAATATTTTCCTCCACGGGGATCAAGTCGTTCATCCAGGCGGCTGTGATACACTCTAAGCCCCTGGCGGGTCAGCTGAATCCCCTTTAACTTGTCAACGGCCACATCGGGAATATTGACGTTTAAAAAGACCCCTTCCGGCATTTTGCGGCTCAGCAGCTGCGTGATGATCACGTTGGCTACGTGTTGAGAAACCGCAAAATCCTGGGGGCCAAATTCACTCCCCTCTTGCGAAAAAGCCACGCCGGGTATCCCATTGACAATCCCCTCCATGACCGCCGTGACCGTGCCGGAGTAAGTGACGTCGTGCCCCATATTTGACGTGGTATTGATGCCCGAAACCACCAGATCAACTGGTTCATCGATATAGCCGAGCAGCGCCAGAGCAACGCAGTCTGAGGGAGCGCCATCGCTGGCAAATGCCGGTGTACCGTCTTGCAGAGCGGTCTCAAACACGCGTAACGGCCGGGACATTGTCTTTACGTGCCCGGACCCCGACCAATTTCGATCGGGAGCCAAAATCGAAACCTTGCCAAACGGGCGTACCGCGTCAACCAGAGCTAACAAGCCAGGAGCGCGGACCCCATCATCATTGGTGACCAAAAAATGCATTGTTTGTATCCTGTGTTTTGGAGGGTTGTTTTTACGTTCGTTCCCCACCTTTTGGTAACGCTGCCAGCTCTAAAGCAACCATTCCCCCTTCGAGGTTAAAGATGTTGTCAAACCCTTTTTCGAGGAGATAATGAGCAAGCTGCTGGCTCCGACGGCCGGAGCGACATATCAACACGACATCGCGATCTCGGGGGAGTTTATCAACCTGACCATTAAAAAAGTTGCTCATCGGAATTGATTTCGCTACACGAAGGTGCCCCTGGTCGTACTCAGCCGGTTCCCGGATATCAATAATTTCCATTCCCTTGAGGTCCGAGAAGCTCTTGAGACGCTTCCAAAAAGCATGGGGCTCAATCGTCGGGACCTGCTGGGTGTGACCCACATCAAACCCTTCAGGTAAATCGATATCCTTGTTTGATTTAGGGAGCGATTGGCACTCCTGCCATACGCGCACCGGGCAGGAATAAACGCACACGGCCGGGCTCAAAAAGTGGTTAAAAATATACGGAATCGCTTCGTCAGTATCGGGAAAATGATTTGTACCCAAAAATTTATCAAATCCGCTGAGCACCATCTTCTCGTAAACTCGCTGGCGCACCCCCACCAAAAAAATGTCTCCACCGCGCTGGCGGAACAGCCTGACAATTGTCTCCAGCATATGGATCCCGCTGATATCTACATGGTTGACCCGCTGCATGCGCAGCAGCAGGTACTTTTGATCGGGGTTTCGATCCATATGGCTGCGGATCATATCCTCAACATAGGGGGCTGCGCCAAAATATAAGCCACCTAAAATACTCAGGACGGTTAGCTGAGGACATCCCGGCTTATCCGGCTGATAGAAAAAATGCTTAAAGTCGTCGGTGGGCAGCACCTCACGCACGGTGGGCATCGACGTTTTAACGATAAAAAAGGCAAAGGAAGCCAAAACCCCGGTCAAGACGGCAAACTCCAAGGAAAGAAGGAGGGTCGCTACAAACGTGGTAATCATCACCGCGGAATCGCCTTTGGAGGAGCGCAAAATACGACGGGCCTCTTTGTGATTGATCATGCGAATTCCGGTGACGATCAGGATGGCTGCCAGCGCGGCCCGCGGCAAATAGGCAGCGGCGGGGGCGAATATCAACATCGCCAGCAGTACCCATCCGGCGCTCATAATCGATGACATCTGGCTCTTGGCACCGGCTTCATAATTGACCACAGATCGGGTTAAAGATCCGGCCACCGGATACCCGGAGAAAAAAGCTACGGCAACGTTGGCCAGCCCCTGGCCGACAAATTCCTGGTCTGAATTGAGATATTGACTTGAACGGGCCGCTACCGCCCGGGAAATCGACGCCGCTTCGATCAGGCCGATCATCGCCACCGCCATGATGCTGGGGGCCATATCGCGAATGAGGGCGATATCAAAAATCGGGACCGCACTCAAAGGCGGCAGCCCACGCGGCAGCTCACCCAGAACCGCAATCCCAATCTTATCCAGCCGCAGCATCCATACCAGCATGGTTGCGCCGCCCAGAACAATTAGGGGGGTGGGCAATTTGGGTGCAAATCGCTTAAAAAGGACCAGGAGAAGGATACAGCCCAGCCCCAATTCCAGGCTTAATAGATGCGTTTCACCAATCTGCTGAAACAGGTTGGTTGTCGTGGCAAAAAATGACGCCGAACTGACGCCCTCTACCCGCATGATATGTCGGATCTGATTGGCCACGATTAAAATTCCGGCTCCGCCCGTAAACCCCACCACAACTGAGTCGGAAACAAAATTAACCAGAATCCCCAGGCGGGCAACCCCCATTAATAAACGAATAATGCCGGCCCAAAAGGCCATCACGCCGGCCGCCAAAATATATTCCGGGGTTCCGGGAGAAGCGACCGCCAGAAGACCGGAGAGAACGATTAGTGAAGTGGTGTTGGTTGGCCCGGTGTGGAGATGAAAAGATGATCCCCACAAGCCGCCAATCAGAGCGGCAACGATTGCCGCAAAGAGACCAACCGATGCCGGAAGCTCAGCAATCAAGGCATACGCAATCGCCTGCGGAAGCAGCATAATGGCGATCGTTAAGCTGGATATTAAATCTGATTTGAAATTATCGCGTCGGTAAGTTCCAATCCAGACAACTGGATGTTTGAAAAATGACTGAATATTAAAAAGCCATTCTCTCGTGTAGTTCCCCCATTCATTTGATGATGATAACTGTGACATTTTTACGGAAGTTCCAATACCTCCAATTCCTATGTAGAGATAATATCATTTCCCATCGACCATGCCAACAGTCCCTTGGTATTATAAGGATATGGGATTTGACACAACACCACCGATAAAAACGCGGCCGTTATTGTGGTTAACGCTTTTTACAAACCATGCAGACGCCTGGGTCACCACCCTGGCCATATCTGTCGTGGCTCTCATCATCCATCAGCGGTTAACGCCTGAAAACGCACTTCTTTCGCTGGCGATTGCCGGTGGTTACTGGTTGGCATTTGCCATCAACGACTTTTTTGATACCGATGTCGATCAACTCGACCCGATAAAAAAGGATAAAAACTTTTTTGTCCTTTTTCCGATCGGCAATAAATTGTTCTCGGCAGGGGCTGTGGCCATCAGCCTGCTCCTTTTTCCCATTTTTGCTCAATATCGATGGCGGGGATTGATCGTTGTGCTGATCTCGGTGATCGTCATGTGGGGGTATTCGGCTCCTCCGCTGCGCCTGAAAAACCGGCCGGGCATTGATATTTTAGCCCACGCCTGCTTTGTCCAAACCTTTCCTTATGCGGCGACCGTTTTTATGATCGGGGCAGAATGGCTGGCGGTTGATCGGGTTCTTTTGATTTTGGGCGTTTTAACTTCGAGCGGTGCCCAACTGGAGCAGCAAATCCGCGATGCGGCCGATGACAAACAATTTGGGCAAACCTTTGCCCTGATCATTGGGCCATCAAACGCCTTGATTTTGTTAAAAATTCTCACAGGTGCTGGGATTGTTTACGGTTTATATCACATCATCAGCGGGACCATTCCACTGCTCGTTGCGCCACTGGGGCTTATTGCCCTCCCGGCCGTAATTCCGCGTTTCTGGCGGCAGGTCAACCAGCCGCGGCCGGAAAAAATGATTCGCGTTCTCATATTCATTGGGGTAATCTATATGATCTTCATGGTTGTTACATTCTTTAAGGGTTTCGTCTCATAAATGATTTTTTTAACAAAGATTAGGGGATTAAGTGGTTCAAGGTCCAAAATTTAAAAACAAGATTTCACGAATGACATGAATTTCCCAGCTTAAACCATAAAATCCTTTTAATTCGTGTCATCCTGATTTTTAACAATAAAGCGTGACTTACTTAAGTACACCGTTACAAAGATATTCTTAACTTTTTATTTTAGATACGCCTCTTTGCCGCAACCGAATAAATTCGGCCGCTATGGAAACCGAAACGCGATAAATCGCGTTAACAACCGGATTTATCCGGTTTCGGTCTCCATGGCCGATGGATTTATTCATCGGCCAAGAAAGGTGGCAACAAGGTTAAAAGCTGGGAAAACATTTGTTACACAGCATTAAGGGGATTCGGGGAAAATTTTCGGTAAATTCCCTTAATCTCCTAATCCTTGTTTCAATATTTATGATGCCGGCTAAACCTCCTCCCCTCCTTGTAATCGTCGGGCCCACGGCGGTTGGAAAAACCGCCCTTTCGCTGGAAATCGGCCGGCGGTTTGACGGCGAAATTATTTCGGCCGACTCGCGTCTTTTTTATCGCGGCATGGATATCGGCACCGCGAAACCCACACCGGCCGAACAGGCGGCCATTCCTCACCACCTCATTGATATCTGTAACCCGAATCAAACATTGTCATTGGGCGAATATCAGGATCTGGCCCTGGCCGCCATTAAAAACTGCCACCAGCGGGGAAAATTGCCTATCTTAATCGGCGGTACCGGCCAATATGTCATGGCCATTGTGGAAGGATGGGGCATTCCACGGGTTCCTCCCCAGCCGAAATTGCGGCACGCTTTGGAAAAATTGGGTGGGGCCGAATTGGGACGCTGGCTAACCCAGCTCGATCCCATCACCGCCGAAAAAATTGACTTTCGCAACGTCCGCCGCGTTATTCGGGCCCTGGAAGTGACCTTGACGACCGGCATCCCGATCAGCACTCTGCAAATTAAACGGCCGCCCCCATTTGACATGAAGATTATCGGGCTTTCACGAGAGCGAGATGATCTTTACCAGCGCATCGATCGGCGGGTTGACCACATGATCGCGGCCGGTTTACCCGATGAAGTCGAGCAATTGGTCAAAGATGGATACACTTTTCAAATGTCAGCGATGAGCGGACTTGGGTATCGCCAGTTTGCCCCATTTTTTTCCGGGGAATCAAATCTCGAGGAAGTCACTGAGCGAATCAAATTTGAGACCCATCGTTTTGCCCGCCAGCAGCACACCTGGTTTCGGCCGGACGACACCCGTATTGATTGGTTTCAGGCAGCAAAACCGGATAGTATCAACCAAATAATGAAATTACTTTCAGGATGGCTAAGCTAAATTGATCGAAGGAAAGCGATATGGAACAAACTACCACAATCAAAGTCAGACAAGTGGTCGATTGGAGTGCGGCCGTATGGGCCGGCCTCATTAGCGGTCTTCTATTTTTGTTGATCGCTTCCATTTTAAGCGAGATCTTTTACGACAACTTTTTACTGCCCGTACGCATGATCGCGGCGGTAGCCCTGGGCGGCGATTCGATATTAAACGCTCCCTCGCTGATCACCATCCTTGTGGGCCTGATTATCCACATTCCCGTGTCGTTGGTGTTTGCCGGGATCATTGCTTTTGTCATTCACCGCTGGGGAATGGGGGTAGGCATTGTTGGCGGCGGTTTATTGGGTTTAGCGCTATATTTCATCAATTTCTATTCTCTAACCGCCATTTTCCCCTGGTTTTCCGGCTTGCGCGGAGGTGTAATGATATTTTCTCATTTTGTTTTTGGCGCCGCGGCCGGTGGATTTTATGAGCTGTTGGAAATTGAAGAGTTTGTGCCGGTCGATCAAAATTAAATAGCGAATTTTTAACATGTATAGACAATCTTCCTCAAATCGAACCTCTGTCAGACGCCGGACCGCCCCCCGAGCGGGTCGACCATCCGGCCGAAATTTTGGCGTACGTATTATTATCGGGCTGGTGATGGCCGGATTTGCCATTTTTTCCTATGTAAGCTCCCGACAATATAATGAAGTTCTGGGTGAAGAACAGTACATCAACATCTCGGCTGATCAGGAAATCGCCCTGGGGCTGCAGGCCGTTCCTCAATTGATACAGGAATATGGGGGATTAGAACCAGATCCCCTCGCTCAGGGATTTGTCGATGAAATCGGTTTTCGTCTGGTTGACAACACCGCTGCCGGGCAAACCCCCTATCAATTTGAGTTTTATCTGCTGGCGGATGATCAAACGGTGAACGCGTTTGCCCTGCCGGGTGGACAGGTATTTATCACCACCGCCCTCTACGATCGCCTGGAAACGGAGGGGCAGCTGGCCGGCGTATTGGGGCATGAAATAGGGCACGTCATTGCCAGGCACGGTGCCCAGCGTATCGCCCAGCAGCAGCTGTCTGAAGGGTTGACCGGCGCGGTGGTGATGGCCACCGTTGACCCGGACAATCCGTCCAGCATGCGCACAGCTGAGGTCGCTCAGGTGGTCTCCGGATTTGTAACGATGAAATACGGCCGGGAAGATGAGCTGCAGTCTGATTATTTAGGGGTGCGCCTCATGGTCGAAGCCGGTTATGATCCCCATGCCCTCAAAGGGGTGATGGCGATCCTCGAAGCGGCCGGAGGGGGAGCTCGCCAGCCGGAGTTTTTTAGTACCCATCCCAATCCGGGCAACCGCATTCAGGAAATTGATCGGGCGATTAACGAGCTGTATCCAGACGGCCTGCCGGGAGGACTCACGCCTTAAGAGACGAGAGACGAGAGACGAGATCTGAGCACTTTCCACTCAGGACTTAGGACTTCTCACTTAGGACTTCCCTCTCGTCTTTTATTCGTAAGCGAGGACCCGCTGAACGGTCAGGCGCGAGGCGTTCCAGGCGGGAACCAGGCTCGACAGCATCGATAATACTATGACGGCGACCAGCCAGATCAAAACGCTGGAATAAGAAAAAGCGTAGTCAAGGGGGGTGTTTAAAAACTGTTCGCCAATCGCCTTGCTCAAATACCAGCCAACCGGCCAGGCCAGAACAACGGCCACGACCCAGCTCAACAATCCGATTAACAAACCCTCGACTAAAAATATATACAAAACCGATCGATTCGAAGCCCCGATGGCCCGCATAATGCCGATTTCGCGGCTGCGCTCCAAAACATTGATGCTCATCGTACCGGCCAGGCCAAATCCACCAACGGCCGCGAGCATAAAGGTCATAAAGAACAACATGACGATCAGGATCTGAAAAATCGCCTGAACCTCCCTCATTTCCGAGGCAACCGTAGCCGAAATGTTGACTCGTATCCCCATTTGATCAAACTGGGTTTGCAGGTAATCACGCACCTTAACCTGAGTCGCCTCATCGCTGGTAACGGTCTTTACCATGAGCCAGTCAGCTCGGTCAACCAGGCCGATTTCCCGCGAAAAGGCGTCGTAGTCGACAAAGACCATGCCAACCACCTGCCCACCGCTGACTACACCGACGATTTTCCACTCCGTCTCCTGCCCCTCAAGCTTAAAGGTGATTTCATCGCCCAGGCCCAAATCCGGCTCATCACGCAGGAATATGGTGTTGACCACCACCGCATTGGCTTCTCCCGGCCGCAGCCATCGCCCCTCCTCTAGCTCGGGTTTGATTAATTCGGTATCTCCTGGTGGCGCAAACATAACGGTCATACCGCCGTGGGTCCCGTCTTCATGCAGAACGCGCGTGTTGTAGAATGCCCAACTTTCCGCAGCCACGACATCCGGGTCGGTCATGGCCACGCGTTTGACGTAGGAAGTGCGATACGGCCGCTCAAACTGGAAGGCCACATCATATTGAAAATAGCTCAGCATGGTGTCGATGGTGCGCAGCAGCGAATCATTGACGCTGGCCACGCTAACAAAGACAATGCCGCTGAAAATCAGGGTGCCCAGGGTGAGCAGCAGCCGCTGCTGACGGCGAAAGGTATTGCGAATCGACAGTACAAGCGGCCGGCTGCGGGCTAAAAATCCCCGCGTTTTTAACAACAGCTGATCGATGCGGCCCTTGCCGTATGTTTGATCCACTCCATAATCGTTCATCGACTCGTGAACGGTGGTTTTTGTGCCGCGCCAAATGGGCACGAGGCTGGCAACGATGGGAATCAGAAAAGCCACTGATGCCTGCAAAACCATGACGGAAAGCGGCATGCGAAATTGATCGATGTCAAAATTGAAATAATCGCCCATCACCAGCGCCAGGCCGTACGTTCCCCAAGCCCCCAGCGGCAAGGCGATAAAAAGGGTCAACAACCCGAAAATCAACACCATCACCACATACATTCCAGAAATTTGGCGCGTCGTCGCTCCAAATGATTTCATCAGGCCGATTTGTCGCGTTTGCTGGGCCAACAGAGAAGAGATCGTATTGATAACCAGAAAGCTGCTTAAAAGAAGTGCCAAGACACCCAAAATGCCCAGCATGACCGATAAGGCCTGCACGACGTAGTTGAGGGGGTGTTGATTGGGGGTGGGAACCATGGTGAAAAATACCGGGCTCCCGGTTTTTTCGATTTTATCCTGCACCAAATTGGCTACGGCCCGGATGTGATTGATATCATCAGTTTGTTCTGAAACACGAATCCGCATTTCCAGATATCCATCTTGCCCACCCAACCACGACAATGTTTCTTCATCAACATAAGCAACGCCCAACCCGTCAATGACAAACAGCTTGGCCAATAAATCGTGGGCCAGACCGACAATTTGTACTTCGCGCTCCCGCCCGTTTGGCCCCTTGACAATCACCGTGTCCCCGACCTCCGCATTGAGGAGGGACAGGGCCGTTCGTTCCACTACCATCTCGTGCCGGCCGGGAGGCCAGGTCCCACTTTCTGAGGAAATTTTATCAACCTCAATCGCTTCAAAATCGGGCAGGGTAATAAAGTTGACCTGCTGCCAGGTGTCAGGCCCGGTTTGCACCCGCCCATATACGCCTTTCCGCGGCTCCGCTGCCGCAATTTCCGGCATCGCCTTAATAGTTTCAGCCACCTCTTCACCAAAAGGATTCAAAACCATCAAGGTAGCGTGAGAGGGGTTGATCTCCGCATAACTGGCATTTAACTCTCGCCCCAGGACCACTTGAGAACCGCTAATCACACCGACAGAAAATACACCGACGGCAATCGACAAGACAACCAGCATTGATCGAGCTTTGTTTTGCCACAGATCACGCAGCACTTTGCGCCATCTAGGTGCTAAAAAAATTTTTCTTGGTGAACGGGTCCGACGTGTTTTTTCTTTTGGCAGAGAGCCGGATAAGGAATGGTCAACGCTCACGAGATACTCCTCACCAACCGCCGGTCACAAAATTCGCCCAAATGAATCTCAGCCCAGGCGATTTAGGTACCCCTATAGCATACCCATTCAAAAAATGTTTAAGAAGTGCAGAGTGTCACCAATTTTTGCAGGAAATCATCACGTACATGAAGTTCAGGCGGCTTTTTGGTACTTAATTTCGTGCAGTTCAGTAAGGCTTTTATTTTCGACGACCCACTGCCCAACCAACCCCACCCTAAATTCATACAGCCTGATCCCTTCTTCTTTTATCTCCTGCAAAATCCCGCGTTCGACCAGGCAGTCCAGCGCATCGGTGACCTGTTTGGGGGTCAAAAACAAATCATATCCCTCTAAACTGGCGCTTAACTCAACCGGGTATAGCGGACCGGTTAAATCATGTAAATGCGAAGCGGCAATCAGGAGGGCCTTTTCTTCAAAGGATGACTGCTGCCACAAATAAGCAAAATGCACTTCTCCCAAACGCAACATCTCTTGCATGGTGACATTGACGTCTGAAACGGTTATATAAACCTTTTTAAATTGATTGGCATGACTGACGAGCGTGTAGCACATCAGCTGCAAAAAGTAGGGATGCCCGGCCGTAACCCGCCAAATTTTTTCCAACGCCAGATCATCATAAATCAGCAGAGGATCAACCGGCCGGGTGATTAAATCGTACGCCGCATGACGATCCAGAAACCCTATTTGTCGGTATAGAGCGATATTAAACAATATCGACCAATACTCACTGCTCATTTGCTCGAGGCGGTGCGTGCCGGCAAACAGAAAATTGAGCCGATCCCCATGCTGCATCAAGTGCCGCAAAAACGGGAAAAGGGTCGGCGGCAGCAGCTGATCGTTAACCAATCCTTCAAACGCCTCAAACTCATCAAAAATGAGCAGCAGACGGGCGCTATCAGGCAGCAGAGAATGAACATAAGGCAGAAACCGCCGCTGGAAATAATACACCGGATTATCCGCCCAACCATCAAGATCCGGAATCTCAATCTCAATTCCCTGATTTTCTAACGCATCGGCAATGAACCAGCTCAAATCATGCAAAAAAGCGGCCATTCCAGGCACAATGCCCAATGATTGACAATCCACAAAGACCGGGATCAAATCAGCCGGGGCAACTCGGCCAATTCGCAGCAGCGCCGAAGTTTTTCCAGTTCGCCTTTGCCCTACTAGGATAACGACATTCGGCTGAGTTGGTCTTGATGCGGTGCGCACAATGAAGTTGAGGAGCGCTTCCCGACCGAAAAACAGGGGGCTCTCTCGTCTTAAGGGGGTGCCTGGCGCATATGGGTTGGGAATCGGCTTAAACGGCCGCTCGCTGGACAGCAGCCGAACCATATCGGCAAAATCAAATGAGTGCGTCTGACGGTTGGCATCGAGATAGGATACGGTTAGCGAAAGACGCATCTCCCGCAATACGTGCGGGTTAATCGTAAAATTGAAGATGCGGGACCGCCGGCTGGGCAAATAAGGCACCACCTGTTCGTGATTTACAACGGAATAATCAGGAGATTCATGGAGGATAATGCGTAAATCTTCGGCCGCTGCCGGGCCACTGTTTTCTATTTCAACGGCAATTTGAGTGGTTTCGGCCGATACGATTCGCTTGGTCATTAATGTGGTTGCTAACCAGGGGCGGCCGCGTAAATCATCGATCAAAGCGTTTGTCATCCCCAACCAGCGATTGACAATGGCGGACGCAATCGTATTTTGCACTGTCTGCGGCCGATCGAGCAGCAGCACCTGCTCCTGACGAAGCAGCACCACCGCTTCATGGAGATAAGCCAGGCGATCGTCAACCAGGTTGAGGCGGCCGCTATCGCGAAAGCTAGCCAGTGGCCCTAACAGCGCCTCAAATGAAACGGCCGGCAGCGCCCGCGATTGTAAGTGTTTGACCAGCTCAACTAAATTGGGTCGCAGCAGCCCCAGCTCAGTGATCGATTGGGCCATAAATAAATCGCGAGCGGTCTGAACCACTTTCTGCCACGATTTGGAATTATGCCACTGGCGATCCGCCTGTTCGGCCAACTCCAGCGCCGTCACCATAATCTCTAATCCGGCCGGTGTGCGATCCGCCAATAAAAACAAGCCGTCGAGTAAGCGGGTTAACGCCTGCTGGTTATCTCGCCGGGCCCGATTTGATAGATTGAGCAATATATCGGATGAACCTTTTGTACGAGCGTACGCCGCATCAAGCAGGTTTAATGTTTGTGAGGGGGAAGCGATCACCCGCCGATAAAGACGCCACGCCCGCCAATTGTTGGGTGAATTGGTTTGTTGCAGGACAAACAGCAGAAATGCCAAAAATACAAGCCCGCCGATACCCAGGCCAACGCGGGCAAAAATCGTATAATCCGTCTCAAAACTGACCGGGGCGGGCTGCACGGCCCCGCTGTAAACGCCATCATCAAACAAAAATTGATATTCCAATGGGGAACCCAAAAAGGTGCCGAGAGACAAAATCCATACCAGCGAACCATCCCCTTGTGTCGCTACCCGTTCCCCTTGCGCAACCCACTGTTCAATCCGCTCATCAAAGACCAGCAGGGTTACGGTAACTGGATCCTCATCCATATCAGTAACCGACAGGCTAAAGGTAAAGCGGCCGTTTTCGACCTCAACCTCCGAATTAATTAATAGCGGGGGCCGATTTGGCTGAGCGGCAAAAGAGGAAACGATCCCATTATCGGTAACCGTTAAGAGCTGCGGCCCATTTTCCCCGTCCATCTTAAACATTTCGATGGCCCGACTTGGCAATTCGACAGTAGAAAATTGCTGACCGTCTTCGGTATAAAACACCATGGTGCCCAGATCATCACCGACAATTAAATCCGGCCGGGTATCGTTGTTAATATCGTCCCACAGGATATTTTGATAACCGCGTGGACCGGGTATGCGCCACATTTCTTTTAGAAAATCTTCAGGCTCCAATGATAATTTAACGATTTGGCCATCATCAAATCCGATTAATAAAGCACCGTTGATGATGCGGCTAAACGTGATATTTCGAGCAAAATTCCGCTGCAGAATATTGTCGATTTGCAATCGCCGATTGACAACCGCAACATTCCCACTGGCCCCAACTATCAGCAGCGATTCCTGGTCATTAAATTGATGTAATCCAACAATGGGTTCATCATAAAATAAATGGGATGGCTCTAGAAATCCCAGAGGATCTAGCTCATCTTGCCCTTTATTCGATATCAGATAAAGCTTCTGGCGGTCCGTTACCACGGCCAGCTTGACGCGTACAGGATCTGACGTTATCGGCAGAACTTGCACAATTCGGCCGTCTAAACGGGTGCCTGTGTTCCAAAAAATATTCCCCTGTGGCCCAATAGCCATTAACTGACCATCATCATACCCAATAATTAATTCTTCCGGTCCATCTCGGTTTAAGTTAACCGGTAACATCAGCGAAATATGCTGATCAAATTCAACCGGGGCACCCCAAATCCTCTCTCCAGATAAATTAACGGCATCTATAATGCCGCGTTCAATCACCAAAGACCCGTTCCCCCCCAAACGATCAATTCGGTTTGACCCGATAAAAATCAACGGTTCATCATCGCCTTGAGGTTCATGCCAGGCCAAATAATCTATTGGATAAGGAAGGGTTGCAAATGACCGGGTCGCGCCATTCTCGACATCGAGTTTGAGCAAATTTCCAGATGCGGTGCCGATAAAGACATTTTCAGCATTCTCGTTTTGAATCGCCAAAACAGCCGCAGGTTCAAACCCGGTACGCTCAATCCACTGGTTGGTATACACCTGTGAGCTGCCGGTTCCTAACCCCATCTCCTTTAGGGATAGCGTCCCCAATGTTGAAATGGCCATCTCGGGGAATCCATCCCGGTTTAAATCGACGATGTGGTTGACATTCGGCAAAAAAGAGGCAGGCAGCGACAGCACTCGCCGGCCGGATTCATTGAGAATGATCATTTTACCGGATTCGCTTTCCGTTTCAGAATTTATCTCCGAAATAAGGACCCCATATTTCATAACCTGGTTATTGGAATCCACAGAGGGGGGCACCACCAAAATATCTCGAACCGGTTGAAGCGGTGTATCTGATAAGATCGATTCCCAAAGCCGCTTGCCCGTAAAATCATAGGCGATTACTTTCCCGGCATCGGTACCCACAAGCAGCAGGGGGGTCTCTCCCGTATTGTCTACCTTGATTACCGTGACGCCGCGATTTGGCGTTCGCCACCAGTGCCGCTTGCCGGTTTTTCCGTCGTAAACCCCTACCTGTCCTTCTCGCGTGCCAACCGCAATAGCCGGCTGCTCAAAAACCTCATCTTCGATGACCGCCAATGTTGAAACCTGATTGTCAACCCGCACCCGCCAGATCAACTCCCCCTGGCGATCAATCATCGTTAAATAGCCTATTTCCGCCAACGAAAAATAGGCGAAGGCGATGTCATTTTGATTGTCCCCGTTAAAATCAGCCACTTCTATGAGCGTCGAGGCGTCAAGCGGGTTTGGTCCGACTGACCCTTCTTCGGCATATGGCCACAAAAGCTCGCCATTTTGGCTGGCAAACATCTGCAAACTACCCAGCCGATTGGTTAGAACGATTTCTTCCCGGCCGTCCTGATTGATGTCAATAGATCGAATCGCCTTTGGGGCCGATGTAAGGTTGATGCGCCATAACAGCCGGCCTGTGGCCGCCTCGAGCAGCACGAGGGCGTCTTCCAGGCCAACCGCCAGCAGTTCATTCGGCCGATTTTGTTGGCGGGACAGCAAATCTAGCGCCTGAACCTGACCATTTAAGGATGTATTGACCCAAACCGCTTCCCCGGTGCCCTCTAAAAGGGTCAACTGGTTGTTGGTAGCGGCCACAAAAATTTCATCTAAACCATCCTGATCAACGTCGGCCGGTAAGATAAGCTCGATGCGACCCTGGGCATCAAACTGCCAGAAATCGGCCTCGTTACCACGGACCGGTGACGGAGAACCGATAACGCTGATAATTAAAATCACCAGCAATAGTAGCGATCGAACAGGAAGCATTTCGACGGGCGTTTGCCGCTCGATTAACTTTTTTCTTTTTTGGCTAAACCTGATTGGAATTTGTTTCCGGCCGGAAACAAATTGAATGGAGAAATTCAATTTTGGATAATTTTTTTTACTCGGGCGTCCTAAGCGCATATCCAACACCCCGCTCACTGGCGATCCAATTATCAAACGGTTCGATCGCCCGACGCAACCGCTTAATCAACGTCTTAAGCCGGTCAGGATCTTCAAGCAGGGCTTCTCCCCATACCGCTTCTTCCAGTTTTGCCGCGGGAACTACCTGGCCTGCATGTTCAGCTAAACAGGTTAGCAGGGCAAATTGAGAGGTTGTCAAATCAAGTTCGTGCATATCAGCCAGGACTTTGTGCCGCAGGTGGTCGATCACAAATGGAGCCGCCTGCACAATCCCACTCACTTCTTGACGGCGGACAAACCGCATCAGCAGCGTGCTGGAATAGCAATAGCCTGGGGCCTGATCGGTGGCTCGAATCAAACACTGCTGCTCCAAATGGCGCATAACGTCAATTGTGCCGTTTAAAACCACAAGGCTCATGCGCCCCAGTTCGCTTAAGCTGTTCCACAAATAGCTTAAATGAGCGTCGGCTTCAATTTCAATCGGCTTATCAATTTGGACCGAATTGTTCAACTCCCCGCGTTCCTGCATTTGGTACGCGTGATACCCTGCCAGGTGCAGAAAAAAGGGATGAAAACCCACCAAATCCAATATGTGATGAACCAAATGGGAGGAAAACCCAAAGCTTTTTCCCGCCATTCGCTGATCGAGTAGTGAATGAGCTTCCTCTTCAGAAAACTCACTAAGCGAAATGGTGACAAAAATATTGAAAAAAGGAGAGCTTAAAATTTCTTCCGAGGCGGTGATGGCGAAAAGCGGCCGCTGGCTGGCGGTCAGGTAAGCCAGGCCGTATTTGGTTGTCAGGCCTCGCAGCCTGGCAAAGAAGTAAGGGGTTAAATGTTCATTACCCGCCAGAAGCTCAAATTCATCGAGAATAAAAACAACCTGAGTTCCGGTGCGGCTAATTCGATTCAGCAGGCGATCCAGAGCGCGATAATTCCCGGTGTGATTGGGAATCTCAACATCGATTTTTGCGTCACTGGCCGCATCCAGCAAGCCGGCAAAAAAGCTCTCGTAAACCTCCTCGGCCGGTGATCCACCCAATTCCTGACAATCGATGACCGTAAAAAGGGCCCGAGGGGCCGCCAATTCAAAATTTTGCCGCACGTTGGGGTGGCACAGGTGCAGAAGCAAAGACGTTTTGCCAATGCGGCGCGGGCCGATTAGAGAAACGCTCTGCCCATTTTTGAGTAACCCCAAAATTTGGGCTGTTTCATTTTCACGGCCGTGAAAATTTTCAATGGTCCGAATCGCCCCACGATGAAAAAACGGGTTTGTCATATCACCATTATCATGATTACTGGCCAATCAGGCAAAAGTTGCGCGGTCGTCAATCTCTTTCACAAATTGATATAAAACTCCCAGAGCGGTTGATGGTTCAGCGTCGTACTCTTTTCGATACGCCCGTGTTTTACGGCTGCGAGAGATTTGCAAGAAGCGGCGCGCCCGCGTCATACCAACATAAAGCAAGCGAAGCCGTTCACAAATCACTTCGATATGGGCCGCTTCCGTAGCCGATCGATGGGGATAGTGGGCCTGATCGCCAGCCATAAGCGATTTGAGCTCAGCGGTCATTTCTGCGGCCGGATCACCGCCAAGATACTCATCCACGCCCAGAAAATAAGCGTCGAGGGTACCGGGAATCCACATCCCGTCAATCCCCGCCAGGAATACCCCATCCCACTCCAAGCCCTTTGCCCCATGCTGGGTCGTCAGGGAAATGCGGCCGGGCTGCGGGTCGTAACCGCTTTCTTCCGAGGAAACGACGCTGAGATGCCGGCGTCCTTCCGCAATTTCAGCCAGTTCATTGACCAGTTCGGGCAGTCGCCAGTGGGGGTGAAGATCATACCAGGAACGAAGCACGTTGGCGATTTGATAGGCGATAGCCAGATCGGTTTCATTGACGTTTTTATCGTCGAAGGCAAATACTTCATCACTCAAAGCGATGATCAAATCATCAATCGGCAAAAGGCGCAGGGGAAATATATTCTGCAGGAAATTGATAAAGCGGCCGATATGTTCCAGGTCAGGCGCCTGCACCACCCCTTTCGGCAGCGCCTCTAAAATATCATCTCTTCCTTCCTGCGGATAAAGCAGCTTTTCGGCCTTAACCACGCTGCGCAAGACCGCCTCAAACCGTTCGATATGCTGGTCAGGAACGGTGGCCGCCGGATGGTTGATGTCGTACAAGGCCAGGTACGCTTTGTGAAGCAATCTGCCGCGCAGGGGATCAGCCAGCAGGGCCAGCAGCGCATGGAGGGCGGTGGCAATTTCCCGTTCTCGGGTGCCTCCGCGAAGCAGATTGTCGTAGGAAGCTTCCAAACGATCGAGGTGCTCGGCGATTTTGTGACCCACATCATTGGTGGGCACCAGGATGGCTACCGTTTGATGCGGCCGTTTTTGGGTGTATAAATGCGCCAGGTGAGCGAGGTTGGGCAGTTCTTCATCCTCGCGGTGTTTGTACACCTTGATGACTATGCGAGATTCTTTGTCCGGTGGGTTTTGCTGCCCATCCCCTACCGGTGTCGGCAAAATATCCTGCCGCCGAAACGCATTTTGGCGAACTTCCGGGACCGGATGGTGATCACACGCCCAATGCACCAGACGGTTGGCGGCCGCTAAAATTTTTGGGGCACAGCGCCCGCTGTGCGGCAGCGGCCGATTCTGCACGTCCTCCCGATCGAGAAACGCGTTTAAATAACGCGGATGAGCGGCCGTAAAGGTGCTGGTAATCGCCTGATTGGGATCACCAACCCGGACCCAGTTTCCTCCCTCGCCAACCAGGTGGGAGAGCAATATTTCCTGCAGCGGGACGCTGTCTTGCGCTTCATCTTCCAAGACAAAAGGCCAGCGCTGACGCAGCAGATCCGCCACGTCCGGCCGGCCGACCACCAGATCAACCGCCTGGCCGATCAAATCGTTAAAATCTAGCGCCCCCTGCCGCTTGATAATCGCCTGATAGCCGCTAAAAATACCGGCCAACATATTCAAAAAGGGCAAACGGGTAACCGATGCTTCGTCAACGGCCGGTTCTTCTTTGAGACGCTGAGTGAGGGTCTGGATTTGTCCGAGAATCGCTTCCGGTGCGTATCGCTCATTTTTTGCCGTGCGAATAAACGCCGCGGCCGTTTTTTCAACGGTTGTGCGCCACCGGGTTTGAGCCTGAGGCGTTTGGTCCGGCAAAAATGAGGCCCACTCCATCGGATACGCCTCAATCCAATTATCAACAGCCAGGGTCAAAAAGCGGCGGGATTGCCCTTCATCAAGGACGATTAAATCATTCCCCCGCTCGCCGCCCTGAACCAGACGTACAATTTCTAATCCCAGGCTGTGCAGCGTGCGGACATCATAACCGCGCTCGGGATTCAGACCTAATTCAGCTAAGCGATCGTGAATTCTGGCTTTAAAATTATCGACGCTGGCATTGAGATAGGTAACAACGAGCACCTGCTGATTTCGGGTGGGGTCGATGCGCTCCTCGGCAATCAGTTGGGCCGCCAATTGGGTCAGGGTAAAGGTTTTTCCGCTCCCAGGGACGGCCGACACGGCCATCAAGCCGCCGCTGTATCGCAATATTTCTTGTTGTGTAGGTCGCAATTTCATCCCAGGAGTATACCAAATCATGGGATGAACGGGTACGGTATTATTCTGGGTTGATGGCCTCGCCGGTCAATGGGAAAACGACCGTTTTATCTTGATCCAGTTCAACCAAAAGCCCGGTTTCTAAATAGATAATTCTTTCGCAAATATTGGTCACGCGATCAGCTGCCCGCTCAAGATTATGCGCCGCCCACATCAAATAATTCCCCTGATGAAGCCATTTGGAATCTTCTAAAATTTGAGAAAATATATCGTGGTAAATGCGCTGGTATGTGGCATCTACCTGGTCATCCTCTTTAGAAATTTGTCGAGCGGCCTCAATATCGCGGCGGGAGTAAGCGATCATCGCTCGCTTCAACATGTTACAAACAATTTTTGCCATCTCCGGCAACTCATGAAGCGGACCCATCATCTGCTCATCACCAATTAGCAAACTGATTTTCCCAATTCCCTTGGCATAATCATGAATGCGTTCCAGCTCACCGGCAATCGCCATCGTGGCCGATAAACTTCGCAAATCCGAGGCCATTGGCTGTTGGGTAGCGATTAATTTTAAACAATCTATTTCGATATCGTGACGGCGACGGTTCACTTCCTGATCCCGGTGTATCACCGTTTTGGAACCCTCTAGATCGCGATGTTTCAACGCGCGAATTGCTAAATCGATAGCCTCAAGCACGAGGTGGCTCATGGCCATCAAATCGGATTCCAAACGAATAATTTCTTTGCCGAAGGTTTCCCTGGTCATATCTTTATCATTAAATTTTAGAGTTTACAAAAAATGCCCCCCGATCTCACGACCGCAGGGGCAAGAAGAAAAATTAAGATAATAGCAGGGGTAGAGTGGGGAAACTCTACCCGGTCGCAATAGAGAAGGAGAAAACGAAACTCACATGCTTAGAATACCCCGAGGTCGTTAACAAACCTTCAAAGTTCAGTTAACGGATTGATAAGGTGATGTAAAGAAATTGTTAACAACCAGATGCACCTACCCAAACCGGCCGGTGATGTACTCTTCCGTGTCTTTGGTCTTGGGGTTGGTAAACATTTCCTCTGTTTCAGAAAATTCCACCATGAACCCGGCCCGATCATTGGTATCCATATTCAAGAAAGCGGTGAAATCGGAGGCCCTGGCCGCTTGCTGCATATTGTGGGTCACGATAACAATCGTGTACTCTCTGGCCAATTCCCGCATCAATTCTTCGATCTTGAGGGTAGCGATCGGATCCAGAGCAGAACACGGCTCATCCATCAGGATAATCTCCGGCTTGACCGCAATCGTGCGGGCGATGCATAAACGCTGCTGCTGACCACCAGAAAGTGAAAGCCCGCTTTGATCGAGCTTATCCTTTACCTCATCCCAAATGGCGGCTCCCCGCAGGGAACTTTCAACCAGTTCATCCATGTTGCCCGAATACCCGTTAATCTTTGCTCCCCAGGCAATATTGTCGTAGATGCTTTTGGGAAACGGGTTTGGTTTTTGAAAAACCATGCCTATCCGGCGTCGCACTTCGACCGGATCAACATCGCTGTCGTACAGGTTTTTACCCCTGTACATGATTTCCCCCTTCATGTGGGCCGATTCCACCAAATCGTTCATGCGATTAAAGGCCCGAAGTAGTGTGCTTTTGCCACATCCGGAGGGACCGATAAAAGCGGTAATCTTGTTTCGATGAATGTCGAGATCGACATTTTTTACTGCGCGAAAATTACCGTAGTATAGATTCAAATTCCGCGCTTGAATCGCCAGGTCTCTACCTGTTCCGTTTGCTTGAGACATTTTTTTCCTGATAAAAATTACTGCATTTTTTGCAAAAGCGCTTAGGATCGCATTGAGAAGCGGTTTCGCAAAAATACAGCAGTTGCATTCAACGTTAATAGCAAGGTTAATAAGACGACAATCGCCGCAGCGGCAATATTGCGAAATTCAGCCTGCGGCCGCGCCGTCCATTGATAAATTTGAATTGGCAGCACCGTAAATTTAGAAAAAGGTCCGGTTGGATCAACCGTGACAAATGTCGACGCTCCGATCACAACCAGCGGGGCGGTTTCTCCAATCGCCCGGGACATCGCCAGGATCGTGCCGGTTAAAATGCCGGGCAGGGCGCTAGGCAGCACGTGGAACCAAATTGTTTGCCATTTGGTGGCGCCCAATCCAAAACTGGCCTGCCGCAGCGAAATTGGCACCGCTCGCAGGGCCTCTTGAGAAGCGATAATAATAATCGGCAAAATCAGCAGCCCCAGAGTCAATCCGGCCGAAATAATTGTGCGACCGTTGGCCGTTGAGCCATCTGCCGTTCCCAGAAAAGCGCCGCTGGTAAAAGTTTCCAAGACGCGCACGAATATCGCCAACCCCAGCATCCCGTAAATAATTGAGGGGACTCCGGCCAAATTATTGATATTGGTCTGAATCATCCGGTTGATCGGCTTTTCCTTGCTGGCATACTCTTCCAAATAGATGGCCGCCCCCACGCCCACGGGGAAGGAAAAGAGAATCGTGATCCCGATGACCCACAGGGATCCCAGGATAGCGGTCCGCACCCCGGCTAACTCCGGTTCACTGGATTGGGGACTGGTTACAAATGTACCGGTCAGCCAGCTGCGGAACTCCACCGTTGCATCTGGATGCTCTACCGCCGCTTCGGCAATGATTTCTGAGCGATTGGTCAGGGAATTTAAAAGCGGCCAGGTTTCCACCACCTGAGGCTCGACAACCCGTTCGAGCACGAGACGATACACATCATCCGTTGTTCGGGCCGGCAGGGTACATCCGGTTGCCGGCTCATCGCTGGCGCAGACTTCATTCCACAATTCCTGGCTCTCAAAAATCAGCGTATCATCATAAAATCGCTGATCTCGTTCTAAACGTCGTCCAAGACCAACCGAAATATTGGCCGCCAAAATTTGGATCAAATCCTCTTTGGGAAGATCGCTCAATTCGCCACCAAACGCCGCTTCACTAAAGAAATCGAGGGTTCCGCTGTCCAAACCGGGAATATAGCGGTCGATCGGCTGGTTTGGATAAGCACTGCTGATTTCACTCCAGGAGGAGGCACTGGAAAAGAGCGGTGTTAGCTGTTCGCTCGTCAGGTCGGTGGCAAACTCATTCGCAGGATTCACCACGACCACCAGGGCATCATTGCCAACCTGGAGTTCAAGAGGTTCCCGGCCGTTGGCCCGACAGGCCTCGCGCTCGGCCTGGGTAATCGGCCGGCTGGCGTTGGCAATATCCACAGATTCATCGACGCAAAACGCGCGCATGCCGGCGGTGCTGCCGACACTTTCGATCGACACATTTCCGGCAAAACCGGCCGCTTGAAAATCATCGGCAATTCGCTGCGAGAGCGGGAAAACCGTCGAGCTGCCGGCGATCAATATTTCGCCTGCAGCGTCGTTGATAGACGCCGGAGAGCCAATTTTACTTAAGGAAGCTGTCAAAGATTCAGCAGGGGCCGGAAAATAGCCCACATCACCAATGACCTCACTCGAATTTTGCAAATAGTAATCGACAAACGCCGACACCTGCGGCTTTTCGGCCAATATCTCAGCGGTTGTATAAATATAGAGCGGCCGAGCGAGAGGATAGCTGCCATCAGCAACCGTATTGGCGCTTGGCGCTATTCCGTCAACGGCCACCGTTCGCAGATGATCGTTATTCTTAAGAAAGTAGGCGTAACCAAAGAAGCCCACCCCATTTTCATCCCCGACAATGCCTTCTACCAAAACGTTGTCATCCTCACTGGTTGTGGTATTTGAGGCGCTAATCATCAACTCTTCGTTATAGACCCGAACCAGGCTATCCGGGGCAATCATTGTCTGTACAGCTACCAACCCAAAAGCCTGATTTAAGATGTTGTAAAGAAGGGCTATTAGCACCACAATGGCGATCACGGTTGAGGCCAAAAACAGGTATCGCCAAATAGAACCGTTCCGATGTCTGCGGTTAATTTGCTGGGCCAGGCTTTCCCCTTCCGGATAATATTTTTGTTGATCAGCCATTACTCATACACCTCCCGGAATCGAGCCACAATGCGGCGGCTTAAAACATTCAATCCCAAGGTAATGACAAATAAGAGGAGGCCAATGGCGAAGATGCTGTTGTAATCCGGCGTGTCGTAACTGAGGTCACCCCCGCTGATCCGCACGATGTAGCCGGTCATTGTTTCTGCGGATGTAAACGGATTAAACGGCGTTGCCGAATAATTCCCTACGATGTCACCCCAGGCAAAATTGCGGGGGCCGGCACCGGCCGCCAGGGCTACAATCATCGTTTCCCCAACAGCTCTGGAAATTGCCACCACAAACGCGGCGGTAATGCCTGACAAAGCGGCCGGAAGAACTACCCTTAAAGAAGTTTCCAGCTTCGTCGCCCCAACCCCATAAGCCGCGTTGCGCAGCGCTTGCGGAACCGCGTGAAGGGCATCCTCACTGAGTGAGCTGACGAGGGGAATAATTAAGACCCCAACGACCAGTCCAGCCGAAGCGGTGTTAAAAATTTGCACCACATCCTGACCCAAAATTGAACGCAGCAAAGGGGTAACAAACGTCAAGGCGAAATATCCATAAACGACCGTTGGAATTCCAGCCAGGATTTCTAAAATCGGTTTTAAAGTGCTGCGCACTCGCTGGGAAGCGTACTCACTCAGATAAATGGCCGTGGCCAAACCAAGAGGAAGAGCGACCAGCATGGCAATAGTGCTGGTCATTAAGGTCGAAAAGACCAATGGAAGTACGCCAAATTGTTGGATAGCCGGCTGCCAGGCGGTGCCGGTAAAGAAACCGCCAACCGTGACTCCCTCCGTGCTGAAAAAGAAGAGCATCGCTTCTTTCCCCAGCTCATAAACAATCCCCACCGTGGTTAAAATTGATATCGCCCCACACAAAAAAAGAAATCCCTGAATAAGTGTTTCACCAACTTTGGATTTCTTTTTTAAGGTGGCAGCAACATCTCTTTCAGACACAGCATCTTGTTGCACTGTGACTCTCATGTCTGCCGTCTCCATAAATTCCCCTCCTTCCTGTTTTAGAAGGTTCTAAAAGAGCGGAAAGGAGAGGGTATTTTTTTTAAACCCTCTCCTAAATCTACATCACGATGCGAAATGCGTCCACCAAAATTTGACCTAATTTTGCTTAATCCTCACGATTGCAGACGCATTCTCAAACATCTTAATTATTAGCGTTCAACCAGTCTTGTCTCGCGCCGTTTAATGCAGCATCACTGGCCGGGAAATAACCGACTTCAATTACCTCTTCATTTACAAACGTGAGGAAGAAATTCGAAAAGACAGCCACCTGCGGCTTCTCGGCCATGATATCGGCCGTGGTGTAAATATAGAGCGGGCGGGCCAACGGGTAACTGCCGTTATCGACATTTTCCTGATCCGCTTCAACCCCATCGATGGCCAAGATCTTTAACGCATCAGCGTTTTCCTGATAGTAAGCGTAGCCAAAGTACCCGACAGCATAGGGGCTGCCCAAAATACCCTGAACGAGGACGTTGTCATCTTCTGACAATTCGAGGTTTGAAGAAGCGAGGAGCGGCTCCTGCTCTTCCTCAAACACCTCTTCCACAAAGTAGTCAAACGTACCGGAGTCGGTGCCCGGGCTGTAGCGCAAAATCGGCTCGGCCGGCCAGCTGGGATCGACATCAGCCCACGTTTCGGCCGTAGACCAAATCAAGATCAACTGCTCGATGGTCACGTCGGACAGGAAATCATTTTCAGCGCTAACGACAACCGCCAACGCATCGGTCCCGACCCGGAACTCAATGGGCTCGCGGCCGATCGCCTGACACGATTGAACCTCGCTGTCTTTGATCGCCCGACTGGCGTTAGCAATGTCAGACTCTCCGGCGACACAAAAGCGCTCAAAACCGGCGCCGGATCCGATGCTGTCAATGGTGACGCTGCCGCCAAACCCTTCATCTTGAAAGCGCTCGGCCATCCGCTCGGCCAGCGGAAAGACGGTAGAGCTGCCGGCCATGGCGATATCGCCATCAACCGCCAGCGGATCTACGGTTGGCAAATCGACATCTTCGGCAACCTCTGTTTCACTTTCGCTCTCTGTCTCCTCCACGACGGGTGTGGGCTCCGGTTCGGGGGTTGGAGTGGGCTCCACCTCTGCAGGTTGACAGGCAGCTAGGACGACGGTCGCTAAAAGCGCCAATATGGCTAAAAATTTGATACGCATCTCTTCTCCTTTTTGATTTGTAAATGATTTGGGATTTTGTGTAAATGGTATAAACACAGTATGTGTACCAAAGCATCTGAAGCGTACCACCGGTCAATTAACGATGCTTCAACTTTCAGTTAACAGTTGGCTAAGAGTTTGTTAACAACTTGTTAACAGCGCTAAAAATTAGGCATTTACCTTAATATTTAACCCAAGTTGCAACCCTAACCCCTGCCATTGCTCAGAATGAGCAGCGAAGCGAGGAATCTCGTCAAGTGGCATTCAGGCTTAGCTGGCTGAAAACGGAAACGCTTCTCTTCTAGATAGCTTTCACTGGAAATTGACGGGATCCTTCCCGAAGCCTGTCCTGAGCGAAGTCGAAGGGCTCAGGATGACAGAGGGCCGTGGGCGGGGGTGTTGGCTCGCAAACGTAGGTTGTTGAAAACAAAACGGCGGCACGATCATGAGATTCGTGCCGCCGCTATTCCTTTTATAGGGTCATGCGATCCGGATTATCTCAAAATCACAGGTAAATAAATAATATTAACCCCTCTTTCAAATGACCCTATATCGCAGCCGTCACCAAACGGCCGTTCTTCACCGCGTTGGTCGGTGATAAACGTTGTGCCGCAGCCGTTAACACCGTCAGGAATGGCGTCGATGGCCGGGCTGCCGGCCAGGAGCGCGTGGGTCTGCGTACTGCCGCCGTTGTCGGCCAGGCCATCCAGCAAGGGGTCGGTATTGGTGATATCACCCACCTCGCTTAAGCCGCAGCTATTGCCATCCTCGAGGTTGTAGCCGCCGGAAACCAGCGTGCCCCCGTCAAAAGCACAATTTGCGGCGCCGTTGTAGGCGATGATGCTGTTGGTCATGGCTACGGTTCCAGAGATGATCCCCATCCCGGTGTCGGTGACCACGGCCGTATTGTTCGCCAGGGTGGCATGCACCAGCCGCACCGTTGCCGAAACACCAATTTGGGTCAAGATGCCATCCTCATCGGCTTGGTTGCCGCTCAAGGTGCTGTTGTAAAGAGAAACCTGGCCGTTATCATTGAACAGCCCACCAGCCTGAGCGGCCGTATTGTTGGCGATGGTGCTGTTGGTCAGGGTCATGATCGAATCCCCAGAAACAAAGACCCCACCCCCATTTTGCGTCGCGGTATTGTTTTCGATGCGGCTGTCAACAATGACGTTGGAGCTGGTGGAATCTGTGCACAGACCCGCGCCAGATTGGGCCTGATTGCCGCTGATGGTCACATTGGTGAGGGTCATCGCCTGTCTATTCTCAATGCCGCCACAGCCGCCCGGCACAAAGTTCCCGATGATGTGCGTGTTGGTGATAAATAAATTGGCGGAATTTTCAATTCCAGCCCCGGTTCTGCTCAACACCTGATTATTTTGGATCAACGAATCGCTAATATGGGCCATGACGTTCCCATCCAGGTCAATCGTACCACCATTGTCGATGGCGATATTCCCACTAATCGTCGTGCCGTGAATGACGATGACCGAAGCGTTGCTATCCCCATCCACTGCCGTCACATCATCCGCCTGATTTTCGCTTACGCTGCTGTTCAGCAGCCAGAGATTACCGCCGACTTCAATGCCACCCCCATCATCGTTGGCCGTATTGCGATCTATCATGCTGTTGGTGACGGTGACGGTGGCATCTGACTCAATATCCAGCCCCCCACCATCATCGTCGGCAAAGTTATCCAGGATGGCGCTGTTATCAATGGTCACGGTTCCACTCAGCACATGGACACCTCCACCCTCGTCGCCAGATGT
>JASJCR010000173.1 GCA_030065875.1 Ardenticatenaceae bacterium
AGACAGCGCTGCCGTGGTTGACCTGATGCAGCGTCAAGATCAACGGCTGTATGGGCTAGACGGCCGTTTGCGCCCACCCCGTTCCACAGAAACGATTCAGGCATTACTGTCTGAAAAAGTGACTGCTGATACCGTGGTCGCGGTAGATGAGCAGGAACACATACGGGGGCTGGCGATTCCCGGCGTGTGGGAAATTGGCGAGGATGACGAGATACGCGGTTTTTTCTTCCCTCGCAACGGCACGGTTACACTGACGTTACCCGATCCAAATGAACCGGAGGCAGCGGCCGTTACCCACGCCTTGCTCGAGGCGGTAGAAAAGTGGTGGCAGGCGCAGGCGGTAGACGGCACGCTCATCACTTGGCCAGCAGCAGATGGCTGGCTGGCGGCTTTGCTCGCCCAGCGTGGCTATGTGGCAGACAGTGCAGCTGCCATACGGCCGTTACACCCCTTGATGCCGCTGCTGGAAACAGATCGCTTTACCATTCGCCAGGCGCAGCCTGAAGATGAAGAGACATTAGTGGCTCTGCATCTAGAAGAAATTCGCTTTCATGAGGCGCACACCCCATACAGCCGCGTCGTTCCGGCCATTGAACCCGCTTTTCGCCAGCGCCTGGCGCGGGTCTGGCGCGGCGAACGAGTTGAAGAAGGCGCGCTGCTGCTCCTGGTGGCTGAACAAGCAGGGCGGGTGGTTGGGTTTACCGAAAACTGGCTGTCGGAGATGAAAGGAAGCTGGTTTCCCAACGGCCGTTATGCTTATCTAAACAGCGTGGGGGTGAGCGAAGCCGCCCGCGGGCGGGGAATCGGCCGTTCGTTGGTAACGCACACGCTGCAAGCGTTGGCTCAATACAACATCGCGAGCTTTTACCTCTACTACGTATTGAGCAACCCGCTTTCCAGCGCGTTCTGGCCGAAAATGGGATTTCGGCCGTTGCTCACCACCTACAAAATTGCGTATCAACCAATAAGGAGATGAGATGAGGTCCATTAACCTATCACCTATCGAGAAAACAATGATTTTCACCCTGCGCCCCCGCGCCGAAGAACACGCCCGGCCGGATAGATTGTTCGATGACCCGCAAGCCGCCTCTTGGTTTGCCCAGTCAGGCTGGCCGTCTGAATACGAGCAAGCGTATGGGGAAAAGATGCAAAACAGCGTCGCCATCCGGGTTAAAACGGTGGATGATGCCGTGGAGCGATTTATGGCGACACACGACGCTCCGCTCATTGTAGAGCTGGGGGCTGGCCTTTCGACTCGCGCCACCCGCTTGCAAATGAACCCGAACCAATGGGTCGCGGTCGATTTGCCAGACGCGCTTGCCTTCCGTCAAGCGTTTGCCACGGAAGAGGCGCCTTCACACCAGGTCGCCGGTTCGATATTGAAAACGGATTGGTTTGACACGCTGCCTGTGGCTCAAAGCAGCTCAATTTTGTTTGCGGCCGAAGGCATTCTCTCTTTCTTTGATGGCGACCAATTGGCGGCCATGGTTTCCCAACTGCGAGCGCGTTTTCCAGGAGCCACGCTTGTTGCCGATGTAATGGGGGAGGCAAACCGCGCCAGAGCGGGCAAGCGTTTAGAAAGTATTGGCGCGCCGGCTCACTGGTTTATCACCGATGAACAAGATATTGTGAATTTGGGTTTGTCATCGGTCAAGGTTTGGCCCTTAATCGCGCAATATCCGCAGCGCTGGGGTGCGGAGGTGGCTCATTGGGCGACTGATCCGATTTTGCGCAACAGCAGTGTCGTTTTTGAGGCCAAATTATAGAGTTACGCCAAATTATTCCCTTGTTCCCCTTTGTTTTAGGGTTCAAGTTGGATGCCGCTTTACTGACCAATGCTGAACGGTGAAACGGCTTGGGAGATTTTTCCTGATGATTTTCGAGTATGGTAAATACAACCGGAGGGACAATGAGACAAGAACACTATGACGTTGCCATCGTGGGTGGTGGCCCGGCAGGATTGCAAACAGCACTGATCCTGGCCCGCACCCGCAAGCGACTGATTATCTTTGACGCGCCGGAACCGCCGCGCAACGGGGCATCACACGGTGTGCATAACTTTGTCGGGTTGGATGGGTTGCTTCCATCTGAAATTCGAGAACAGGCATGGCGGCAAATCGATGTCTACAACAGTGCAGAACTTTGCGTGGAACGAGTGGTGGACGTGCAAGCCCACGAAGCTGGTTTCGCTGTGAGTGGCGAAGCAGGTACATCTGTGACCGCCAGGCATGTTGTTCTGGCACTGGGGTATCGTGATGTGCTCCCAGATATACCCGGTTTCATCGACTGCTGGGGCGATACTATTGTTTCCTGTCCGTTTTGTGACGGGTATGAGAATCGGGATCGCGTGTGGGGATTGGTCGCTTCGTCGCCGATGGCGCTCGAACATATGCCAAAAGCTTATCGGAACTGGACGACCGAAGCACGCGTGATCGTCTGGCCAAATTTGACGCTGTCTGAAGAACAACGCGCAGCTCTGAACGCCCAAAGCATCCCCGTACACAGCGGTGAGATTGTTGACGTGCATCACCACAATGGAAAGATCGAAGCGGTAACGCTCAGTTCGGGGGAGCGTGTCGCAGTGGGCACACTGTGGTGGCGGCCTGACGAAGCGCCCCAACCGCTCACCGAAAAATTGATCGCAAACTTCAATCTTGAAGTGGACGACAATGGCTATATCGAGACCGATGGCCAATACCAGACTGCAATCCAGGGACTGTGGGCGGTCGGTGATGTGAAAGGCTGGGCCACTGCGATTGGTGCGGCCTACCAAGCCAGTCAAGCAGCCTATGCCATTGCTCATCAGTGGTACACAAATCACAATCAATCATAAATCCATGTTGGCACGCTGTGGCGTCATTTGGGCGCTCTGTTGATGGCTTGAGTATAAGAATAGATAAAAAGGATATATTGAAATGGCGGTATACGATCAGCAACCAGGCTTTGCACTCACTCATAAGGTAGCCGAAGCATATAAGAAGGATATTGAGTCTGTATTGGGTCCATTCTCGCAATATCAAACTGTGTTGGAACCAGGATGTGGCAGTGGGGTATTCACAGCATTCCTTGCATCTCAGGGGTTACGGGTTGTTGGCATAGACCGGGACGAAGCACAGCTCGCAGCGGCACGCGAGCGACTGCCAGAGGTGGAGTTCCGGTTAGCGGATCTTGCTTCGGACTCAAAGATGCATGAACATCGCTTCGACCTAATTGCAAATCGCTATGTCATTCACGAACTGATTGACCCGATAGAGATATTTGCGTCATGGAGAAGCTTACTCGCCCCAAACGGCCGCGTCGTGCTTATCGAAAACGCCTGGATCAGGACAGATTGGGGCTGGAGCGACTGGGGCAAACGCACGGATCACCTGCCGTTAGCCTGCACACAGACCTGGGCTACGGCGGCTTACTGTCTGCAGAAGGCTGGGTTCACTGTCAAAACCTGCAGCTGGATGCACCATACAAATCAACTGACAGAAACACGTCTACAAGATGGCTTCCGCCTGTTTATCATCGTTGCTGAAGTGCCACAGTGACTAAAGCATCGCCTGAAGACATATGTCTACCATGGGCAGAATTTATGAATCCCACTGGTCAATCTCGCCGACGCGATTCGGAATTCGTGGTTGCGGCAAGAATTGCGAGAGTGGGTGCATAAAATTACGGTATTATGGTCAAGGGTTTGCTGTAGACTCCATGGCTCCAGTGCATTTTTATAATCTCCATGTAAAAATTTTACCATCATTTCCCAAGTGTAGAAAGACTACTTTCGAGGTGAGATTTGGTTCGCTTAAACGTGAAACGTCGCACACAATTTGATCTGTAAATTATTTGGGGTTTAAGCACATGGAACCGCTCCTCCCTGCTTGGCGTTCTTACAAAACCCAAACAGGAGAATGTCTTATGAAAGTTAAATTTTTAATTCTATTTTTGCTGCTGGTCACCGCTTGCACGCCTTCAGATCCCTCACCATCGAGCAGCGGCCAGCCCAATGTCGTACGTATCACCCGAGAACCCCGGTATGAATACCCAGAAACCAACTGTCCGGTTGTTGAAAATCAAAGAATCATCAGCGAACGCCACCAAAATATTGAGGTGACCGTCTTTTCCAGGGAACCCGAAGATGAGCTTTCCGTTTTTGTCGATGGCAAAGAATTTCTGTACTGCACGCAAATATATAGCGATCCCGTAACCGGCGTTTCAATCAGCTTTACAGCCCCCGTCGTTAAGAGTGGGTCAACCTTTGAACTGATCAATCACACTCGCTCCCTGACCCAAACGGAAGTGATCAACATCGATGATAAATGCTGTATCATTATAAATTCTCGGGCAGACGGATGGCAAGTCGATTTGAGAGATGAACCGATTTTGTATGAATAACCTCTTGCAAATTATTTTAGTAGGGTTTCTTCTGAGCAGTATCGCCGGCTGTGCCGGGACCGGCTTCTCAAGCGGGGGTTCCTACCCGGAGACGGAGTGCCCGACGGTCCTCAACAAAACCAGCGATGATCAAAATAGTGTCGAAATCACCGTTTTTTCCGACCTGCCAACCGATGAAATTTCAGTTATGATCGATGGAGAAGAAGTTCTGCACTGTACCCAGATTTATCCCAATCCGCTGATCAGCTATACTATCAGCTTTGAGGCGTTACTTTCTGAATCGGGCTCAAAATTTGAATTAATCAACCACACCCGTGGCCAGACCCAAAATGAAAATATCACCATCGGAGATTACTGCTGTGTCAATTTGTATCTCCGAGCAGAGGGTTGGGAAGTAGATTTTCTGGACGAACCCAATGTTTACGAGTAAATGTGATGATTTCAGCGCCGACAACCTGGGAGAACGTGAGAATAATTGTCCGCAGACCCCGTAGGGGTGAACCGAAGGTTCGCAGATTTTCGCAGAGCTCCGCAGGATCCAGAGAAAAATCTGTGAAAATCCGTGTTAATCCGTGGCTGTTTTTTAATAGTGATCCACTTAATTTAGTTATTTTATGATGAAAAAAGAAACCCTCAACCCTAAAAATCTGTTTAACAGCGTGCAGTATGGCTTTTCCCAAATTGTGACGGCCGCAGGCGGCACAACCGTCTATCTGTCTGGTCAGGTAGGCTGGGATGAAAATGAGCGGCTTACCGGAGACGGTTCATTTGAAGCGCAAACCCGGCAGTCGTTTAAAAATATTGAAAAGGCGATGCAGGCGGCCGGTGGGCAGCTAACCGATGTCCTCTCCCTGAGAATTTATTTTCTCGAATCACAGCGGCCGCACATCGGCCGAATCACGGCCGCGCTCAAGGAATTTTTCTCTGAAAAAGAAGCGCCGGCCACGACGTGGATCGCCGTGACCGGCTTGGCAAGGGAGGAACTCCTTATTGAGATCGAGGCGATTGGCCTAATCGCCTAGAAAAAACTACCAATTAATACAGAATACCCGGCTCTCACCACAGAGAGCGCTGAAGGCGCAAAGAATCCAATCCTCTAAATAGTATTTTCTCTGCGTCCTCCGCGATCTCTGCGGTGAAATCTTTGAAATGTTCCTCCGACCGACTACTCAATAATCCCCAGATCGATTAACATATCCTGGGTCCCCTGCAAATCAGCCAGATTCCCCAGCGAAATATCAATCGCCACTGCATCCAGCTCTTCCAGCGGAGGCAGCTGCGCAACCGTGTTGACCCCTTCCACCAGAGGGTATTCAAAGGTCTGGGCCGCAAAATACTGCTGACCGGGAACAGAGAGCAAAAATTCGACAAAGCGCTGAGCGTTTTCCCCGTTTTCAGCCGTGTTCAAAATGCCGGCCCCCGAAACCATGATTAAGGAACCCGGACCACCGCTGGGAAGGAAGTAATTGCGAGCGGGAAATTGATCTCCCTCAGCCGTCAAAAATCGATACAGGTAGTAATGATTGACAAACCCAACGGTCACTTCTCTATTGCCGACCGCCTCTACAATCGGGGTGTTTTTGGGGTAAACCGTGGGATTGTTGGCCTGAATGCCTTCCAGCCAGGTGCGGGTTTGCTCTTCCCCCCAAACTGACCGCAAAGCGGTAACCATCGCCTGGAAACTGCCGTTTGACGGCGCCCAGCCGATCCGGCCGTCCCATGCTGGATCAGTAAACCCCATCAAGTCATCTGGCAGTTCCGCGGCCGGATCACCGATTTCGTCCGTGTTGTAAACCACAACCCGGGCCCGGCCGGATATGCCGACCCAATCCCCATTCTGCGCAGTGAATAAGGGGGGAACCTGGTTTAAAATATCTTCCGGAAGCGGGGTCAACATTCCGGCGTTGGAAACCGCTCCCAGACCACCCGGGTCCTGAGCGTAAAACAGATCGGCCGGGCTGTTTTCACCCTCCTGCAGCAGCAGGCTGGCAATTTCTGAGGTGCTACCATAGCGCACGTCAACATCAATGCCGGTGGCGGCCTCAAATTGATCGACAATCGGCTGAATCAGGCTTTCTGACCGGCCGGAATAAATCACCAGCTTATCAGAACCCGCTGCGGGTTCTTCATTTTGGGCTTGATCTTCCTCCACAATTTCAACCACTCCCTCAGAAACCTCAGCCGGTTCCGATGGGGAGCAAGCCCCGACAAACAAAACCAACAGGAGCAACCCCGCGGTCATCTTCAAATAAAAACGCATATTCTCTTTCCTTTGTTCATGGATTGATTGGCAGTTGATCGCTCCAGACGTATGCGAGGGCAAAGTGTAACCATTGCCAACATTTCTTCGACCGGCCGGTCAATCAACCTTCATCCTGAGTTGTTCTTCTAAATTATGGGGAGGTTTTGCTGAGAAACAATGGCAGCGGTTCAATTTTTGCTTATCCGAGAGGCAAGAAAAAAGTAAGCGGTCATTCAAAAAAGAGGTGACAAAGGTGCAGGCTGATTTTTAACCCCGATTCAATTTCAAAAATAGAACCCTAATATTGAGGGATCAATCATGTAACTTCATGTAGGGCCGCAGCATGCTGCGGCCCCACAATGAATGAATGTAGTGAACAGGGGAAGAGTCAACCAGCATTTAATGTTTTAATGAATTATGCCGAATGTATTTTCGTATGCGCTCTAACTCTTCTTCACTGCGAATCACCCGATCATGATACCGATAGTGCCAAATCTTCTCTCCCTCTGTCTGATTTATCCGGTTAATAGATCGAGTTACCGCTGATTTGAACGACCGCACAACGGTCCCCAAAGATCCTGCCGGGACATTTGGCAGGCCGGATTGATCAGCATCGACATCATCCACCATGAATTGCAGGTGATTATTCTCCTCATTCGAAAATAAGCGACTCCATTCACTTTCTCCAAGCCACAAAATCATGTGCACGTGATCGGGTAAGCATTGAAATTCATCCAGCGAAACAAAGTCGAAATGATCAGGAATTTCGCCCCATCGATCAACCACAATTTTTCCCAAATTATTGAGGACCATTTGACCGTCAACAATTCGACCAAATATTGGTTTGTTTAGGTAGGTTTTAACTGTGACAAAATATGCGCCAGGATGGCGGTAATCCCAATTTGATAGACGCAGGTTTGTTCGCTGGGGGAAATGTTTTTGATTGTGTGAAGGCATAAAAACCATTTTACAAGAACTTAAGCCCAACCTGCAAGGGCCTATCTAGTGTCTCTACTGCCGTAGGGCCGCAGCATGCTGCGGCCGATTGATTCTTGAAGTTCGAGTGACGCAGATTAATTGATTTACCGACTCTTTGTTAGCAAAAGCCCCCTTATAGACTGCTAAACGGCCGCAGCATGCTGCGGCCCTACATTTCTGCCGGCGGCGCATATTTAAGCAGCCGCATGCCGTATAGCGTCACCAGCACCGAGGTCCCCATATCGGCCAGAACCGCCATCCACATGGTGCCCCAACCAATTAACACCAGCACCAAAAAGAGAAGCTTGACGGCAATGCTAAACACAACGTTGGCCCGAATGGTGCGCATCGTCTCCCGGCCGAGCTGGATCGCAAACGGCAGCCGGCTCAAATCAGCCTGCATCAGGGTTACATCTGATGTTTCCATCGCCTGGGCAGACCCACCAGCCCCACCGATGGCAATCCCCACATCGGCCGTGGCCAGGGCCGGGGCATCATTGATGCCGTCACCCACCATGGCTAATAAACCTATATTTTCCTGGAGCTCCCGCACGGCCGATACCTTGTCCTCCGGCAGCAGGGACGCCCGAATGTCGCTCACCCCAGCCTGACGGCCGATTTCCTGAGCGGTTCCGGGTTCGTCACCGGTTAACATGACCGTTTGCAAACCCATTGCACCTAACTGAGTGACCACTTCCCGACTGTCGGGGCGGATCGTGTCGGCCACGGTGATGGTGCCCAAATACGCCTCATCCGCCCCGATCATCATCGGGGTGTGCCCCTGGACGGCCGCCGCGGTAACCGCCTGACATTCCGCCACCGAATGCGGGATGTTTTCGTCAAACCAGCGGTGACTGCCAACCACGATTTCTCGGCCGTCCACTTCCCCCACCACCCCTCGGCCGACCAGGGCCTTGACGTTTGCCGCCTCTGCGTAGCGGCCGTCCAGTTGATGGGTAACCGACGCATCCACAACCGCATGAGCTAGCGGATGCTCGCTCTGCGCTTCGACCGTTCCCGCCAAAGCCAACACCTCTTCACAAGCGGGGCAGTCGAGCAGTTCATCTGACTCGGCCTGGCAGGCGGCCGCCCGCACCGCGGTCACGGCCGGTTTTCCAACGGTAATCGTGCCGGTTTTATCGAGCGCAACCGCTCGAATTTGGCTCAATCGTTCGAGATAGACGCCCCCTTTAAACAACACCCCGTGCTGGGCGGCATTGCTGATGGCGCTGATGACCGCCACCGGGGTGCTGATCACCAGGGCACAGGGGCAGGCCACCACCAGCAGCGCCAGACCGCGATAAAGCCAGCCAAACGTTTCGGGACCGGGGTTTAAAAACGGCTGATTAAAGAGAAGCGGCGGCACGACGGCCGTCAACAGGGCGATGACCATCACCACCGGCGTGTACACGGCCGCAAAGCGATCGACAAAGCGCTGGGCCGGAGCCTGCCGCTCCTGGGCTTCTTCCACCATGCGGATCATGCGGCTGATCGTGTTGTCGGCCGCCAACCGGGTCACTTCGATTTTAAGCGCCCCCTGGCCGTTGATCGTTCCGGCAAAAACCGTGTCGCTGATCTCTTTCTCAATCAGGCGGCTTTCACCGGTGATGGCGGCCTGATTGACGGCGGAAGCCCCTTTGAGAATTCGGCCGTCCATCGGAATTCGCTCCCCCGGACGCACCAGGATGATGTCTCCAACCGCCAACAAATCGATCTCCACTTCTTTCTGATACGCATGAGAGTGGTTGTCACTTCGTTCAAGCCGAACCGCTTTTGAAGGGGTAACCTCGATCAAACTGCGGATGGCGTGACGGGCTCGTCCAGCGGTATACCCTTCGAGCGCCTCCCCCAGGGCAAACAGAACCATCACCATGGCCGCTTCGACATACGCCCCAATGATGACCGCCCCAACCGCGGCCACGGTCATCAAAACGTTGATGTTGATTTCTTTCCCCACCGTAACGGCCGACCAGGCGCTGCGCGCTACCGGCCAACCGGCCAGAACCAGAGAGACA
>JASJCR010000056.1 GCA_030065875.1 Ardenticatenaceae bacterium
ATGGCCACAACCAGCGGTCTGCAGCGCGGCTGGCCGGTGCAGGACAGCGGCCGGCCAATCGAAATCCCAACCGGCCGGGAAAATCTCGGCCGCGTTTTTAACGTGCTGGGCAAGCCACTTGATCGCCAACCCATTTCCGCGGGCATGAAATATGAACCGATTCACAAGGCAGCTCCCTCGCTCCAGGTGCAGCAGATCATCGACCGGCCTTTTGTGACCGGTCTGAAGGCGATCGATCTGCTCACCCCGATTCCTCAGGGCGGAAAGGCGGGTCTCTTTGGCGGCGCCGGTGTTGGCAAAACCGTCCTCATGCTGGAGCTGATGCGTCACACCATCCAGGAACATGAAGGGATTGTTCTGTTTGCCGGTGTTGGAGAACGCAGTCGGGAGGGCAATGAGCTTTGGCTGGAAATGAAGGAGAGTGGGGTGCTGGCCAATACCGTTTTGATTTTTGGCCAAATGAACGAACCCCCCGGGGCACGGCGACGGGTGCCTCTGACCGCACTAACGATGGCCGAATACTTTCGCGATACGGAACAGCGGCCGGTGCTGATCTTCATGGACAATATTTTTCGCTATATCCAGGCTGGAGCGGAAGTATCCGCCCTGTTGGGGCGTCTGCCCAGCGCCGTCGGCTACCAACCCACGCTGGACAGCGAGATGGGTGAATTGCAAGAGCGCATTTCATCGACCAGCCGGGGCAGCGTCACCGCCCTACAGGCGGTTTATGTGCCCGCCGACGACATGACCGATCCGGCCGTGGTGGCTACCTTCGCCCACCTCGATGCGGCCGTGATTCTCTCTCGCCAGCAGGCCAAGATGGGCTTTTACCCGGCCTTCGATCCGCTGCGCTCGACCAGCACCCTGCTCACGCCCTCGGCCGTTGGCAAAACCCATGTGGAGCTGGCCCTGGCCGTGCGCTCGACCCTCGCCCGCTACGCCGAACTGCAGGACGTCATTGCCATCCTGGGCTTTGACGAGTTGAGCCAAAAGGACCGGGTCACCGTGCGCCGCGCCCGCCGCATCCAGCGTTTTCTGACCCAGCCATTTTTTGTGTCGGAAGGGTTTACCGGTCGACCCGGCCGCTTTGTCCCGCTGGAGGAAACCCTGCGCGGCTTCCGCGAAATTTTAGACGGCCGGCACGACGACGTACCGGAACAGGCGTTTTACATGGCCGGCTCAATTGATGACGTTTTGCGTCGTGCAGCCGAGAGCGACCCAGATTAGGAGGTGTAAACGGTGGCTGATCTGCATCTGAAAGTGCTTTCGCTGGCCGAAACGGTGCTTGAGGCCGAGCAAATTTTGTGGGTGCGTCTGAAACTCTCTAATGAGAAATTTTTGACCGTTTATCCTCGCCACGCACCCCTTCTGGCCCAAACGCTGCCCGGTGAGCTGCTATATCACCCGGCGGACGCCCCTGAAGCCAGATCCCTGGCCGCGGGTCCCGGTCTGCTATCGATTCGAGATGATCAGGTGACGCTCCTGATTGGAGAAACTTATGCCGCAACGGCCACCGATGCTGAATGATCACGATAATGACCGCGGATTTTGGGGTCATTTGTGGCGTGAAGCGCTAATTTCTCTTTCACTTGGCTGGGACCTGGCCGTGCCAATTTTTGGCGGTGTACTGATCGGCTATGCGCTGGACCAGTGGCTGGAAACCGGTCATGTGTTTACCATCGGACTCCTTTTTCTGGGTGTCTTTATTGGTTATTCTAACTTGGCGCGCTTTATTCGCCGGCTGGAAAAGCGTGATAAGGAGGAAGAGGAGCAGCGAAAAAAATGATTTGGCTTTGGCTGTTCGGCGGTCTGTGCTGGGGTGTCATCATGGTCCGCTGGCAGGAGTGGTCGATCGGTCGGATGGACAGCTCAGATGAGGTCTCAACGGCCGCGTTTGGGGTATTGGCCAGCATCCTGGCTCGCTTAATTACGACCGCCCTGCTGCTGATTTGGGCGTTGATGGGTGACATCTGGTTTGCTCTGGCTCTCGTGGTCGGTTTCTGGATTGGCCGTTCAGCCACACTATTTGCTATTAGCGATTAGCCAATAGCCATTAGCTATAATTATGGAAGACGTATTCCCTTCAGTCGCGTTCACAATTTGGGGCATCCCCATCCGGGATACCGTCGTTTCCACCTGGGTCATGATGGTGGTGATTGTTTCTCTGGCCATTTTCATCGGCCGGCGCCGCCCCACCGCCCTGGAAATGCTGGTCGATTTTATTCTCGATTCGGTCGAAGACATCCTCGGCCGCTCGGCCATCGACTATCTACCGCTGCTGGGAACCCTGGCCATATTTATCGCCGTAGCCAACGTAATCGGGGTTGTGCCCTTCGTAACCGCCCCAACTCGCGATATCAACACCCCGCTGGCCCTGGCCCTGATCGTCTTTTTTGCCGTGCACTACTACGGCATTCGTTCCCGGGGGTGGTTCAACTATCTGCGCAGCCTGGCCTCCCCCATTTTTATGCTGCCGCTGGAAATTGTCGGGCAGCTAAGCCGCACCATTTCCCTGACCCTGCGTCTCTTCGGCAACATCATCAGCACCGAGATGGTCATCGCCGTGATTTTTGCCCTGGTGCCGCTTTTTGTGCCGCTGCCGCTGGTTGGTTTTAGCATCCTTACAGGGTTGCTGCAGGCGTATATCTTTACCGTCCTGGCCGCCGTCTATATCGGGGCCGGGGTGCAGGCAATAGACAATTAGCAATTAGCAATTAGCAATTAGCAATTAGCAATTAGCAATTTTACCTTACCTTAAATCGAATGGAGAACAATATGAGTGAAATGGATCCCGGTCTACTGATTTCTCTGGTCACCATTGTAATTGCCGGCTTGGCCATTGTTCTTGGCACATTGGGGCCGGTGTTAATGGAAGGGCGCGCCGTGGTCAAGGCACTGGACAGCATGACGCGTCAGCCCGAAGCCTCGCGCGATATCCGCACGACTCTGTTGATCGCCATGGCGCTCCTGGAGTCCACGGCAATTTACGTGCTGCTGGTGGTTTTGATTCTCGTCTTTGCCAACCCGCTGCTCGACCGCTTCTTTTGATGATCAGCCGGTTGATTGACAGATCGATGAGTTCACCGTCGAGATCGCGGAAAACGCAGAGAAAACTCTGTGTGATCTGCAGACCATAAATTATGCTAGAAATCGATTTCGCCACCATTCTTTTTGAAATTCTCAACTTTGTGCTGTTGAGCTTTCTGCTCTATCGCTTCCTGTTTAAACCGGTCATGGCTCGGGTGCAGGAACGCGCCGCGGAAAAAGAGGCCTTGATGCAGGAGCTGGCGGCCGAAAAGGACCGTCTGGCTTTGGAGCGAGCCACGCTGATCACTCGACTGTCGAACCTCGATGAGGAACGTGACAGCCTGCTTGCCCAGGCGGAAGAAGAGAGCCGGGAAGAAAAAGCGCTTCTTTTGGCGGCCGCCCGGCAGGAAGCGGATCAAATTCACCTGCGGGCGGAATCAGCAGCGGACCGCTGGCGCAGCGAAATGGTGCAGCAGTATGAAACGGAGCTGATTGATACGGTATTCACCGTCAGCCGCGGGCTTCTCAGCCGTACAACCCCGGTAGCTGTACACGAGCGCATGGTTGAAAACCTGGCGATCAAGGTGGCCCAGCTCGGCCGGGAAGACATGACCCGCGTCCGCGAGATTCGTCGCTCGCTAAGCGGCCGGCAGGCAACGGTGTTTATCGAAACCGCTTTACCATTAAACACTGAGCAGCAGCACCGCCTGCTGCAAACCTTTACCGCACTGGCCGATAAAGACGTCAGCTTTGACTTTGATCTGCGGGATGAGCTTGTCGCCGGTCTGCGGGCCCGCATCGGCGATTTGATCATCGACCACTCCCTGGCCGGGGAGCTGGAGCAGCTGCGCAGCGAGGTCAAGACCGATCTCGGCCGCGAACTGCTCGGGCACGATCAGGAAGAGGAGGATCTCGAATATGCCGCCGGTGGATGAGCTGCAAATCAGGCCAAACGTCAAGGGGCTGCTGACGGCAATTCGCCGCCGCAGCGATGAATTTATGCCGCAGGTGCGATATCGCGATGTCGGCACCGTGCAGCAAATCGGCAACGGGGTAGCAACGCTTTCCGGCCTGGCCGGGGTCCAAATTGACGAGCTGGTTCTTTTTGGCAGCGGCATGATGGGGCTGGTTTTTGAATTTGGGGCGAATTACGTTCACGTCATCTTGTTGGGATCAGAAGAGGGAATCCAGGGAGGCGACCTGGTAACGCGCACCGGGCAGCGGCTGGAAATTCCAGTGGGAATGGATTTGCTTGGCCGGGTCGTCAACCCGCTGGGTCAGCCGCTTGATGAGCGCGGCCCAGTTAGCGCCCAGGGGCACTGGCTCCTTGAGCGAGAAGCGCCGGCGGTCGTCAGCCGCGCCCCGGTCAACCGGCCGCTCTACACCGGATGGAAGATGATCGATGCCCTGCTGCCAATCGGCCGGGGACAGCGGGAATTGATCCTGGGTGACCGGCAAACCGGAAAGACAACCATTGCGATTGATGCCATCTGTCGCCAGGTTGATCAAAACGTCAAGTCGGTTTACGTGGCCATCGGCCAGAAAAAATCAACCGTTTTGCGGGTTTTATCCACTCTGCAGCGCGCAGGTGCCCTGGCCCAGACTGTGGTCGTGATGGCTGGGCCGGATGATCCACCGGCGCTGCGTTATCTGGCGCCCTATGCCGGCTGCACGATGGCCGAACGGTTGATGGCGGCCGGCTACGATACCCTGATCGTGTATGATGACCTGACCCGTCATGCGGACGCCTATCGGGAATTGAGCCTGCTGCTGCGCCGGCCGCCCGGCCGAGAGGCGTATCCGGGCGATATTTTTTATCTACATTCTCGTTTGCTAGAGCGAGCCGCGCAGCTGCACCCGGATGAAGGGGGGCGATCGATGACCGCCCTGCCCATCGCCCAAACCCAGCGCGGCAACGTGGCCAGCTACATTCCCACTAATTTGATTTCTATTACTGATGGGCAAATCATCCTCAACAGCGATCGCTTTAACCAGGGGCTCAAACCGGCGGTTGATATCGGTCTGTCCGTTTCCCGGGTCGGGGCCGCAGCCCAAAAGCCGGTCATGCGTCTGGTTGCCGGCCGCCTCAAGCTGGAGCTGGCTCAATTTGAGGAAGTTGCTCACTTCGCGCGCTTTGGTGCGGAGGTCGATCCCGCCACCCGCCACCAGATTGAGCGTGGAGAACGGCTGCAGATGCTGCTGACTCAGGAGGAGCATTCTCCACTGTCGCTGGCCGACCAGATTGTGGTGCTGTTTGCGGCCACTAAGGGGTATGCGGATCAGATTGCCGCCCGCCAGATCGCCGCGTGGGAGAAGGCCCTGCTGACTTTTGTGCGGGAACAAGCGGCTGACCTGCTGCGCGACATCGAAGAGGAGGGTGCGCTTGATGACGAGCAGCAGGAAATCTTAATCGGTTTGCTGGACGATTTTACCGCGCAGCCGATCATGGAGGCCGATGACAATGAAAACCAACCATAAGATGGTCATGGCCGTCATTCCCCGAGATGAAGCCACCCGGGTCGTTGAAGCGCTGGTCGATACCGGTCTGACGGCTACCACCGTTGAAAGTCGAGGTGGGGTGCTGCGACAGGCGCAGCACATCCTGTACATTGCGGTAAATGAGCTGCAGCTTGAAGAGGTCCTGACCTTGATCAAAGAAAACTGCCGCCACGAGGCGGCCGTCAGCGGCGAGCCGGAGGCGTTTACCATTGGCAGCCGAGCGGTCACGGCCGAGCTGGGTGGCGCGGTGGTGTTTGTGTGGGATTTAGAACAAATAAATAGCTATTAGCTATTGGCTAATGGCTATTAGCCAATAAAAATGTTTGATCGCCTTTCCGACCGACTAGACAATCTTGGGGCCGTTACTCCCATGCTCAGCGCCCTGCGCCTGGTTGCTTTAGGCAGCTGGCAGGCGAGCAAAAAACAGCTCCGCGGGGTAAGCCATTATCAGGCAGAGCTGCAGCGCATCATGCCGTTTGTTCAAAATCACCTGCCGGACCCTGGTCCGGCAGCAGATCTACCACTTCTCCTGGTCGGTATCGGAACCGAACGCGGTCTGGTCGGCCGCTTTATGGAGCAGCTGGCGGAATTCATGGAGGCAAAAATTTCGGAGCTGGATCAACCGCTGCAGCTGCATCTGATGGGGAGCCGCCTCAAGCGCATCGTGCAGCGTGACGGGCGGGAGCCACACCGGTTTGAACCACTGCCCACAAGCGGTTTGCCAGACTGGCAAAAAGCGGTTGACCTGGCCAGCGGCTGGTGGCAGGCGGTGCAGGGCGGGAAGCTGGCCGGCGTGACCATCATTTACCAAACAACAACCGGTCTGCAGCCGGCGGTTCCCAGAGCCACTCCTCTCCTGCCGCTGGCCAGAAGGACCGAGGGTGAAATCAGCAAGGCAGATCCAAAGCTGCCCTGGCCGCCGCCCATTCTAGATACCGATCCGGTGGAAATGGCGGCCGAACTGTCGCGTCTGTGGCTGTATGCAGCCACCTATGAAGTGCTGCTCACCGCGGCTGAGGCGGAACACGTTACCCGATATCAGCTGCTGGAGGCGGCAGTGCAAAACGCGGAACGGCTAACTGAAGAGCTAACCACCGAGCTGCGGAGCGCCCAACAGCAGGCGGTCACCCGCGAAATGCAGGAGCTGGTCGTGGGGGCCGGTATGTTGGATTGATAAGCTTTAAATTGCGCGATTTAATAAGCCGCACGGTGACAGCGTAAAACGAGATTAACGCACCGGAACAAAATGAACGTTGTCACCAGAAGCTAAATTGGGGCCAAAGAATTTTTCCCGATAGTGAATGTAATCAGCTGGGGTTAAGCCGGTAAATCGGCGAAAATCGCGGTTGAAGTGCGCCTGATCGTAATATAAGGCCGCACTGGCGATTTCTCCCCAGCTGATCAATTGACGGGGGTCAATTTGCTGCAGCACCGTTTGCAATTTGAGGACCCGGGCAAACTGCTTGGGCGTCACCCCAATCTCCTCTTTAAACTTTTGGATGAGGTGTTTCTGGCTCACCCCGATTTCTTCGCTTAACAAGTGAATTCGAGAAAACCCTCGATCTCGTATCAAGCAGTCAATTGCATACGTGACAAACCCTTCAGGTTCCCGCCCGAAGAGAAGACGATCGAGGAAAATCTTTTCCAGCAGCTTAAAGCGGCCGGCTGTGGTTGATATGGCCAGCAAACGTTCCCGGATTTCACCGATTGACCTTCCCCAAATCGCATCCATCTCCAAAACGCAGTTGCGAAACTCCTGAAGCGGTTCCGCAAAAAAAGGGGCCGCCCCACCCGGACGGAAGCGCACTCCGATCATGTCGGTATGCCCCACCGGCTCATTGACAATGTATTGGGTTTGAAAACCAGCGATCCAGCTTTTTGTCATCAGATCAAAACGCCGGCCGGATTGATCGTATTTCCGATGTGGATCGCCAAAATTGATCATTAATTCAATGCGGCCGGATGGCAAGATCTTTTCACGCTGATATGGAACTTGTAGATCAACGGCCCAAAAACATTCAATATAGCTTGAAAGGGGGAACGGCGGAACGTAAATTTCGATGCTCATAAGCTTGGAGCAATGGTAACAGAAAATATCACAATTTTGACGATGAATCATCAAAATGAATCAAATGTCAACAGAACCTAACCTGTGAATGTGAATGACAAACGGATATCCGCTTTTGCATAGATCACACGCCACAATCTGGTAAATTTTTTACAAGACAATCTGGAAATCCCCCGCTACATTTAAGCTAGTCACAAAAAAATGTGCTCTTCTGTGATGTAAACAATTTAGATTTTTGGAGAAAAAAATGAGCAAACTCGACGACGCTGCTGCCAAAATGATCGCTAACCTGGAGGCCAAAACCGGCCGCTCACTAGATGAATGGATTGCCATTGCAGAGCTTTCCGGGCTGCAGAAGCACAACGAAATAATCAAATTCCTCAAATCGGAGCATGGGTTAACTCATGGATACGCCAATCTGGTTTCTTTAAAAACCCGCGAGAAAAGCCAACCAGCCACAACCCTGTCCCTGGTTGACCAGCAGTACGCAAAAAAAGAAGGACTGCGGCCGATATACGACGCCCTTGTTTCCGCTATTGAAAAATTTGGCGATGACGTTGAACTGGCTCCCAAAAAAGCGTATGTCAGCCTGCGGCGGAACAAGCAGTTTGGCCTGATACAGCCGTCAACCAAAACCCGCGTCGATGTGGGACTTAATCTGGCGGGGATGGACACAACCGACCGGCTCGAACGATCCGGCAGCTTCAACAGCATGGTTTCCCATCGGGTCCGCATCACCTCGATGGATGAAGTGGATGATGAATTAATGGGCTGGCTGTACCAGGCGTATCAACAAGGTTAAGAGCGGTTGATCTTATTTGACCGTAACGCCCACTGGCCGGACCTAAAGGGTCGTGGATTGACATTAAAAATCAATCCACGACCCCAAATCAAATCTTTACGACGGCAGCGGGAAGCGCATAGCCAGAACATCCGCAGGCAGCCCACTTTCCTGCATAAAAGTTTCGATGACGCCGTTTGACTCAGCCTGTACGATCGCTGAGAGGCGCTGCACCATGGAAGATATCGCGCAAACGGAAAACAGCTCGATGATGTCCTGTGTTTCAAAATGATCAACTACCGGTTCCACAAAGCGGCGCGGCGTGATCAGGGGCATTTGAGCCGACAGGTAGGCGAGGCGAAGGGCCGCTTTCTCGGCCGCGGTATACAAAGCTTCATTTCCACCGCGGCCGGAGGCAACGGCAAAACCGTGCTTGAGGCGCTCAATCGTTTGCTCGCGGTTGGCTGACACGTGATGGGCCATAAATGCCTCACTCGCCGCCAAAACTTCGTGCCCCTTTTCAACATGGCAGACATAGGCCATTAAATGTTTGAACTCAGAGGTCAACGTGCTGGATGGACGCATAACTTCTGCATAAAATGCGGCGTGCAGCGGCCGCATTTGGACCGGATAACCGATGATCCACGGCAGCATCAGGCCAAACTCCTCTTCCGAAAATGCTGCCAGATCGCCCACTTCGGCCGCATATTTGCCCATGATTTCTTGGGGGGTGGGGCCGCCGACCGGTAACTCATACGCCAGGTTGTTTGGGTTTTCCTGTTCGTTGACTTCATGTCGGCCGTGGTCCAGACCAAGACGGTCATGAGCCGTTGAAGCCCATTTCCCCTCGATGTCCATACCCACTAAATCATTAAAAACGTTCAAGAAGCCAAATGACGCGCTGATTAAGGCCACGGTCTGAACCTGTGCTTCCGGATCTTTAGATTGATGATCCGATTTTGAAGCCAGCTGTCGCAAACGTGCGACATAACCTTCCGGCACTTCATTGAGGGTGGCCATGGCTGCCAAATCAGCCAATGACAGCCAGTATTCATCAAACGGGTTTTCAGAATCTCGTTCACCGATACGGGCCAATCGGTACTGCTCAACAGCCAACAACGATTCATCTCCACCGGTGGCCACCGTATGAACCTGGCAGTAGTTACAACCGTGCGCGTTGGATGTGGCATACCCAACAGCGGCCAGCAGCGGTATGGCCAGCTGCCCCAGGCCGCTCTGGATGGCGGCCATATTTTGGCAGTAGACAAAGCGCTTGTAAATCTCGGGTGAGTGATGCAAATAAACAAACGTATTGGGCCAGAAGCCAAAAATTTGTTTATAAAGGTGCAAAATCGGCCACTGTTCCGGATCGTCACTGCGAAAGCCATCACTGGGAGGGATAAATTCTTTAAAAAGAAGATCCTCTGCCCCTCGGGCCAGCTGTTCATCGGTAAGCAGCTCGAACTGTAAGCTGCCGTGGGAATCGACCGCCTGGGCAATATCGCGTAGTCGTCTAGTTTTCCACAATTTTTCCAATTCTTCAGCGCCGCCAAGCGGATAATCCCCTAAAAACACCTGAGGTGTGGTGGCCTTACCGCTAAAATAAACGGCCGCGTTCGCGTTCCGCTGCTCACTCTCAACATCAAGCGATGTGAAGAACACCATCCCCGCATCCCTCAACGTCACTTTGGTTTGCTCACAAGGCACACAGCCCTGTTTCTTTGAAAAAACCGTTGTTTGTACTCGATTATTCATATTTTTCCTCTTTTTTTATTGGTTCATTTCCTAGTTAGGTAATTTACAAAAAGAATTACAAAACGAAGCCATGGATAAACGCAGATTACAGAGAGAAATCTGTGATAATCCGCGTTAATCTGTGGCTACCTGAATCATCTCCACTGGAATCCGGAATTGGGGTGCCTCAGGATTGCCCTTAAAGCGAGCCTGTACCTTCTCATATCCAACCTGGCTAAAGGGACAAATGGCCAGGCAAACCGCACAGCCGTAGTTGGCGGCAAAGTAATCGCGACAGGTGGCGTGATCGATTGTCTGCATCCCTCCATCTCCTCGCGGCCGGGGTTCCTCGTAGATCGCTTCAACCGGGCATTTGCGAATGCACTTTTTGCACATGGCGCAAAAATCCCGTATCCAGAGATGCTCGTTTTCTTTCCCCTGCGCTTCAAGGGTAGGCAAGTTTGAGATGTTGGTGTAAATCGTGTTGATTCTCAGACGTGCCCCCTCCCCTGGCGAAATCAGCAGACCGTGATAACCAATCGCCCCCATACCGGCCAGCTCGGCCAGGTGTGGGTAATCGGTAATGCCTCCTAGGGCGGTTCCGGGATAAGCTGCAAAACCATGTTTGCGCATAAAACGCGCCATCTTCATGGAAATAGTGGCCATCCTTTTATAGCCATCCATCACTTCAAGCTGACTTTCAAAGCTCGGTGAAGTATCAATCGGTTCTTTGTCCATCTCAACCGAAAAAACAACGGCATACTCACACGGGAGCCCCTTACCTTGAAAAATGGCGTTGCGTGGGACTTTGACATAGCCAACGTCAACGGCTCCCGCTTTGCGGGCCAGCGCTTCCAGTTCGGCGATAAACTCTGGCGTGGCTTCGGCTGATGGCGGTTCAGATTTGCCATCATACATCCGCGCTCCAATTTGCATGTTGGTAAACAGGGGCAGCGCCTTACTCATCACCTTCAATCTTTGGGAAACGGACAAATTGAGCATCGACTGCTCCTCTTTTGGAGTATCCGCGTTAAACGAGGTTCGAGGCTTCGATTCGGGAAGCGGTTGAACAAGCGTAGAGAAGTTGTTGAGATGTTTATCTGAATGTTCGAGAATCTTATCGAGTGATGGCGGTTCTGGATCACGGCCTCCGCCACGAATAACGGTGTTAAAAATATGTTTAAACATCACTGCTCCATATTCATCGGTTTATTTTCAAAATGTGTGAGGGTGCCGCCTCGTTCAACCAGTCGATTGATATAAAGTTGAGGAGGAATATGCGTTTCCGGCAGCAGCACCCCAGTATCGGAAATTTCTCCGTTTAAAACCATTAGGGCAGCTACTCCGGTTGCCCAACCCACCGCTTCACTGGTAGAAGGTGCATAAAAACAGGTGACATCCTGTACCAGCGGCGTACGAACCTCGACGCGAATACCCAGCTCTCCACCGACCCACCGATCGATCCAATGAACAATGGGCAGCATAAAGCGCACGCCGTTGTGCAAAAATTCTCGATTGGTGCGCACCCGTTTGGGGGCACTGGCCAGGGCGGTGGTGGCCCAATTCCAGATCGCCGGCCGGGTGCCAAATTTGCTGGTACAAGTTTCCAGCTGGGGAAAGGTATGCGCCAGACTCCACAGCTCCGGCACTTCGAAATTGTAAACCGGACAGCGACCGATGGGCGGGCCAAAGTCAACCGTTTGACGGCCGCGGTATGAGGGTGTGCTTTCCCATCGGCCTTGATGCAGCTGAAGGTACGGGCGGCTGACGGCGATAAACGTTGTTTCCAGCACCCCAAAGCCGCCGTCGCCGGATCCAGCACACAGAAAGTAAAGCCGGACATCTTTCGCTTCCGGATAACGGGCCAGGGCATCGGCCACGAGCACGTTGTCGATGCCGGGAAACGTTCCGGTATCAATCAGGGCAGTAATCCCGGCCTCCTGGGCCTTTTTGTGAAACGTCAGGCGGGTTTTGGTGGCCTCCGCGTCATCGCAGACGTCGACGTAGTTGGTACCCGCGGCAATTGCGGCTTCCAACAGGCTGGGTGGCAGGGTGCGAAACGGGCCGGTGCACTGCACCACCAGATCAACCTGCCGGGCCAGATCGATCAAATCCCGGCCGGTGACCGAGTTTAGATCAAGGGGAAGGAATTCAGCCCGGCCGTTAAACCCTTCGGCCACGGCGGTCCCCTTTTCCCGATTCCGGCCGGTCAGCAACAGATGGGCATCTGAATGGGCGGCGATATCACCGGCGACGGCCAGACCGATGCGGCCGGTGCCGCCCACAATTAAAATCTTCTTTGGCATCCAAACATTTCCTTGTTTTTTCTGATGATTGAACCATTGGTTGAAACTCAAACCGTACTGGAGATAGAAACATCTCGGTTTTTCATTCGTTCACCAGTTTAAACAATTTTTCAAATAGATGGTTTCAAATTTTGCATTGAGTGGGTATTGGCGTTTTTAGATTGCAAGTACTTACTTGCATAAATTTAAACCAAAGTTGTATAATTGTCAAGTAACTAAACAATCATTAACATTCAAAGGGATCAAAGAATGGCACGGACAATCACAGACGACCACATTCTGGAAGCGGCCCTGCACGTTTTGGCAACCAAGGGGTATGCAGGCGCAACGACGCGAGAGATTTCGGCCGCTGCTGAAATTAACGAGGTCACGCTTTTTCGCCGCTTTGGCAACAAAAAAAATCTCCTGATGGCGGCCGTGGAGCAGGAAGTGGAAAATTTTCAGGCCGGGAAAATCGAATACACCGGTGATTTGGAAGGAGATCTGCGCCGCATCGTGCAGTTCTACTACGATTTGATGCGCAAACGGGGACACGTCCTATCGATGTTGATGTCCGAGGTCCCTCGCCAGCCGGAACTGGCAGAAGTGATGCAGACCCCCATGACAATTGTCCAAAAAATTACCCGGATTATCGAACGATATCAAAACGAAGGAGCACTGGAAAAAGAATCCCCTGTTGATGCGTTTGTCTCTCTCGTGGGTCCGCTGTTCCTGGGTGGAATCATCAACTTCTTACAGCCCCAAACCCTTCAATCGTCTCTCGAACCTGATGAAATGGTGCGTCGCTACCTGAACGGTCGCGCCACAAAATAATGGTCCACCAACGCTGCGGCTACCCGTCTGGGGCAGTTCCTATGCCATCATCTTAATGAAAAAAGTCTCGCAGCCGCCTAGCTGCGAGACTTTTTTAAAACGACAATAAACGAGTCAGGTCAACAGGAAATGCCGAACTTTTCCTCCGCAATTCGAATTTCCCAACTGTTTCGGTCAAGGAAATAGCTGGCCAAGGTTAGCTCCATGGACAACGATCTCGTCACCAAATTGGGACGCGGCCGGGTCTAACCGGGTTATTATCGGCGCGGAAGCGGTCGTCAGGAAATTAGTGGTATCAACCATGCCATTTGTATTTCCCGGTTGGGGGCCGGCATCCCAGGCCGTTTCGGAATCACCCCAATAATTCTCTTGGGCCGTTATAGATCTGTTGGTTAAGTTACTAATTACATAACCGCTAAATCCATAAAACACGTTGTGAGAAATAGTGGGCTGCAGCGTCCCGTAACTCTGTGTATCCTCAATGAGGATGCCGTCTACCCAAAAGCGCACCAAGTTGCGAAGGGTGTTGTACCGTATGACAGGGTTCAGGATTTGCACCCCATCGCTACCGTTCGGTTGGAGCTGTAGATAGATATTGCCACCGTAATTGTTCTCCAATAAATTGTTTTCAATCACGGGTTGAGCGTCAGTATCGGATCCGGAATTGTCGCCGCTACCCGCGGACTGAACATGAATTCCGTAGCCGCTGTTTTGGGTAATTGTGTTGTTGCTTATTGCCGGATAGTTATCCACATGGCCGGCCCACCAAGAGTTGGCCCGTAAAAAGATACCCACGCCGTTATCTTCAATCCGATTGTTTTGGATGAGGGACATGTTTTGGGAAGTGCCATAACCACTGCTAGTTTGAATTCGCACCCCATAATCCAGATTGGTGTGAATATAATTGTGGCGCAAAGCGGCATTAATTGTGATCGTACCTCCGGCCGGATAACCGGGATTGCCATACATGTAAACACCCATTTCATTATTGGTGATCGTGCAATTGCTAACCGTTGCGGCAATCGCGCCACCGCCTTCTTTGTTTGCACTAAGGCGGATGCCTTGCTTGGCATATTGGACCATACAGTAGGATAAGGAGGAACCCGTGCTGTTTCGGCGAAAGACGATGGCCCCCCAATCGCCTGCAGATGGAGCTGGAACCTCAGCATCGCCACTTATTTCAGCCTCAGAGGTGAAGTAGATGGGCGATTCCTCGGTCCCTTCGGCAATAAGCCGACCAAAGACGTGAATTTCCGTTTTATCAGTCCAATAACCGGCGGCCATCTGGTCGCTGTTTGCCAGGAAAACGGTCACCCCCGGCTCAATCGTCAGAGTGGCTCCCGCAGCCACGGTCACATCACCAACTAGCCAAATGTTCTCACTCCAAATAGTGTCCGCATTAATAACGCCGCTAAAGGTATTACCGGCGCTTGTGCCCTGACCATCACCGTTAGGTGTGAAGGAGGAGCCAACAAAAAATGGGGATCCATTGCTGACACCATCTGACGTTTCGACAATGACATCCCCGTCAATTACACCCGCCGGGACAACGGCCGTGATTTCCTTGATGTCCCACGCCGTCGTTGTGGCCTCAATCCCGTCAGAGAAAATAACGTCACTGCGCTCAACCGTCAGGTCTACATCGACTGTAAAGGCGGCCGCCGGCGAAATGGGGCTGGTAAACGTAATCGTGCCCGTGTAAAAACCCTCATCCAACCCGGTTTCAAGATAGGTTACTTGAATATCCTCGGGTGTGGTGCCGGAAGAGGCGCTGAGTTGGATCCACTGGATGTCGGTTGTGGCATTCCACGCCACAGGATTGGCCACACTCTGGTTATCAATCGACAAACTGGCGGTGATGATGCCGATATGAGGTGTCAAATCGATGGAGTTCGGGCTAACGACGAGCCGATCAGGGACCGGTGGTAACTCATAAATCGAATCCACCACGGTAACCTGTACCGAATCCGTCGCCAAACCACCATCGCCATCATCGGCCGTGAGGGTGATGGAGTGCGTGCCGATACTTAATCCTACAAAACTCAGATACCGACCGTGGCCCATATGGCCATCAATCGAGGACGACCAGGTCAGGGAATTGCCATCAAGCATTCCGGAGTCTATATCGTAAGCCTCAGCTTTGAGGGACAACGTTTGAGAGATGGCTATCGTCACCGCTTGTGCCGGCTCAACAATCGTGGCGGTTGGATTTCGGTTGACAATGGTGAAGGGATTGTCAGATTCATCTGTATGGGTGTGAATCCCATCACTCACCCAAACTCGAAATAATCCCTCAGTGGAGGCGGGAGCGTTGGCGGCAGCGAGGACCAGCTGCGTGTCGGCAATATCGGTGGCAACTACCTGCCAGCTGGCGCCGTTGTCGGCACTGTATTGAACCATGTAGGTCAGGGGATCGTTGTCCGGGTCCGAGGCGGACCAGGTTAACGTGATTGTATTCCCGCTCAATATCTCACCGCCGTTGGGTGAAGTTAAAGTTACATTTGGCGTGCCGGCCCCGGCCGTAACGCTAGTCATCACGCCCGTAGGTCCTTCAATATCGACCTGGGTGGTGCCAGTGACATATGGGACCCATTCGGTGATGAGAAACATCTCGGCCCCCGTCTGGTCATGGGCTACATCAGGTGTAAACGGATACCTCGCTAGTTCGCCGCCCTGATCATCCCGCAGCACGATCGTATAATCGCCCGGTGTCTGAGGCTCAATATCTTCCGCATTGGGAATCACGTAAAGGGGTTGTAATTGAACAACCTCAAGGGTGACCGGATCGATTAGCCCCATCACGGACAGACGATCGGTGGCCATAGAATTTGATGCAAAAGGTGGAAATATATCGTGATAGAGCTTGATACCTTCATAGGTGTAGTCACTGATCCACGATTTTTCTCTGTCACAATACGACATATTATCTCGTGCTAAAGGCCAATATGTTTGTTGTGCTGCCACATCAAATCCAAAGATCGCCTCGGGCAGTGAAGAATAAATAGTTGGGCTAATGCGACCATTAGGATAAGGATAAGCACGGTCAATTGGTTCGGATTCACCACACCCGGCCGGGGGATGGGTGCGGGCAAACATATGGCCAAATTCATGGACATGTAACTTGGCAAAGTGCTTGATCTTGGTCTCACCGGATCCCACACCACCAAAACTGCCGAAGGGGATAAACCAGGCACAGGCACCATCGAATAGATTTTCAGAATTATCATCGGCGATGGCGTAATAACGGGTGCCGATTGGCTTTACACCGTATTTGTAGTCCATATTCTTGACATACATCAAGGCCAGGTTGACGGTGAAACAATTATTCTCGTCGGGTATGAGAAAGATGTTGTCGGCCGTGCGGTAGGGGTGCACGACGATATCGTTAAAGGGATACATCCGATACATCAAATCCACCGTATCCGTTAATTCGACGGTCCGGGTTGTGGGCACCTGCCGCTGAATGCTGATACCGTCCCAATAGCGGTAACCCATGTGGTAGAAAACAATGTCCATGGGGTCGATAGTCTCAAACGAGACCGTGACCGGGCCATAAAAATTGTTGTTGTAGTCAACTTCAACCGGATTGTGTCCACCGGCGGCCGGATTGACTTCTACCACCAAGGATATCGTGCCAAAGGTCAAATGGGTGGGCAGCTCAAACAGAAATCCATCATCAATTACCGCACGTAAGGGATATTCCTGCACGCCAACATGCCCATTATCCGCATTAATCGGATCGAGAAAAACAACATTGCCTCCCTTTTCAACTCGCAAGCGGGCGGTGGTGCGATAATTCCCCGGCTCATTGGAGCGGGCATACACGCGAACATAGGTCGGTTTCCCTTCTATCAACGTTACGCTATTATTTAAATCCTGGATGGCCTGAGTCACTTCTAATCCGAAGGCCTCCAGGTCAAGCGTTGCAGGGGGCGTCATCACAAAATCTTGATTGATCACGTTGGTGTTGGTGATCGACACAAAGTGCTCCACAGGATTAAAGACCACGTTGCTGGGTTCAGGGGTCACGATATAAAAACTTGGGGCCAGGAGGGTTAAGGTGTAATGCCCCGTAGCGTCGGTTAGAGCGCGGTGTCCTCTGTTGGTGGCGATCGCGATATCGGGGACCGGATTATCGCTGGTGTCCTTCACCTGTCCAGAAATTGAATAATATGTCAGGGTCTGGCACACGGCATTCACCGTAGCGGATGTAGCCAGCGGTGAAGCAAAGGTGTCAATGAAGCCCAAGGTTGCATTTTGCACCGCGGCGGCCGTGTCCTGGGTCGTGACCGCTTCCGTATTCACAGCTACCGTTCCACTGCCTAATGCTGAACAGCCGCCGATATTACCGTTAGCATCCAATTTCATCGCCCAGGCATTTGTATCAGAGAAACCGGCCACAATAAAGTCGCCGTCGCTGGTGACCTGGACCGATGCGGCTCGATCAATCGGATCCACATCGTACGATTTTTGCCAAACGATAGCGCCGGTGGCGTCCAGCTTCGCGATCCAAGCGTCGTCGACCGAACCGGTATCATCAGAATTGCCAATGGTCCCGGCAACGATGAAATCGCCGGTCGGGGTTTCCTGAATCTCGGCAATTGAGTCCCCATTGCCCCAATCGTAATTTTTTTGCCAGGCCATTGTGCCGTCGCTGTTTAATTTGATGACCAACCCATCATAATCGGCGCTGGTGCTGAAACTGCCTACATCGACACTTCCGGCAGCGATAAAACCCCCATCACTTGTCTCCTGAATGGAATTAATAATTGAAAGATAACCAATTTCATATAACTTCTGCCAGGTGACGGTGCCATTACTCGTCACTTTCAAAGCCCAAGCTTGATTTCTAAAGTCTGGTAAGGAAGTAAAACCACCAACGATAAAATCACCATTGCTCGTTTCGCGAATGATTGTAAAACGATCGTCAAAACTGTGGTCAAACTCTTTTTGCCAGGCGATCGACCCATTGGTATTGAGTTTCACCATCCAGGCATTGTATATATTCGGGTTGGGAGGTGGACCGTCAGGCCACTCCATATGGCCGATCAGAATAAAACCACCATCACTCGTTTCCTCGATATCATTTACAAAGTCAGCCTCGGCATTACCAAATGCTTTCTGCCAGGCAACCGTCCCGTTGCTGTTGAGTTTTAATACCCAGGCATTATTTGCACCAAAAGAGGCGGTGGTACCAGTCACGATGAAGCCTCCGTCGGCCGTTTGTTGAACGGCGGAAGCTTCATCATCGTTACCGCCGCCGTAAGTATTCTGCCAGACAACGGTTCCATCAGCTTGGAGTTTAAGAATCAACACATCCCGGCCTGTTCCCAAAACAGATGTATCGCCAGCGACGATAAAGCCACCATCAGCCGTTTCTTGAATGACCCTGAACTCATCATTGCCATTTGTGGAATAAGTTTTCAACCAATGCCCCCCACTCCGATTAACAGCAGTCATTGCCAAGCCCTCTGACGAAGGGCTTGCACCTGCCGTTTGATGGTGGGTATTGAGGTGAATCGCGGCATCATGGTCAGCTAAGGCTACCGTGTTGACAAAGCCAACCACGCTAATGACCCATAAGCAGAGCAGTAATACCTGTAAGATTCGAGCCAAAATTGAGTGTTTATAACCATTTTTCATGATCCTACTCCTTGCTATTCCTTGCTTGAAGACAACCCGGTGATACTTTGCGGAAAATCAGATATATTTGGTTAATAATCATCAATCATCGATTACTATTTTTTACATGATTTGTACTGAGAATTTTCACAGTAGGGGTGAGGAATTGGTAGGAGAAAATCCGGAGAATTAATTTAACCTGTAGAAGTTTCTTGTCGTGTGAATCAGCAATCAAAAAAATAATATGACGACTAGATTTTTGTGAATGGAAGCGGGACAGGCATATGAATAAGCGAATAAAAATCGTGCAGGGGGACATCACAACGCTGAAGTTAGACGCCATCGTCAATGCAGCCAAGAACTCCCTGCTGGGCGGCGGGGGGGTTGACGGGGCGATCCATCGTGCGGCCGGGCCTGAACTGCTGGAAGAATGCCGTCAGCTGGGTGGCTGTGAAACCGGCCAGGCCAAAATGACGCTGGGGTACCGCCTGCCGGCCCGCTATGTGATCCACACCGTGGGGCCGATCTGGCGGGGCGGCGGTCATAACGAAGCGGTGCTGCTGGCATCCTGCTATCGGGAGTCACTCCGGCTGGCGGTCGAAAAACAGGTCAAAACGATCGGCTTTCCGGCCATCAGCACCGGGATCTATGGCTATCCAATGGAACAGGCGGTCAAGGTTGCAACTACCACAGTGCAGGAGTTTCTGGCCGCCGACGATTTTCTGGAAGAGGTCGTTTTTGTCTGTTTTGATCAAAAAACGGCCGCGGCCTATACACATGAGTTAAATGTCTAAAAACGCTCTCTATTTTTTAACCGGTTCTTGTGGCTCGGGTAAAACTACCCTGCTCAAAGGGGTCGTGGCCTCTTATTTCCCCCATTTAACCCACTATCATTTTGACGATTTGGGCGTTCCTTCGCTGCAGGAAATGAACGAAAGATTTGGCGGCCCGGAAGCCTGGCAGGCGCACAATGCCCAACAGTGGATGCGGCGGGTGGCCACATCAGAGGCCAAACTGACCGTGTTGGATGGACAAATCAGGCCCACGGTGCTTCGCCAGGCGGCCGCAGAAGTAGATGTAGCGGCCGTGCATATCACCCTGATCGACTGCAATCACGACGAACGGCGGCGGCGCCTGCTCGAAGATCGGTCGCAGCCGGAACTGGATCAGCTAGACACGTACGCCTGGGCGGCCTATCTCAAAGGGCAGGCGGATGCCCTCAATTTGGAAGTTATCGACACGACAAATGTGCCGCTGGAAAAAAGCATTCGAGAGCTGGCCGCCAGCATCGAACTTTTTGCCTCCCAAATTTAATGCATTGTCCCAAAAGTTTTGTCAAGCAACATTAAATTGATTGTCCGGCCTTCGACAGGCTCAGGCCTCGATCGCAGCGGTGGCTGAGCTTGTTGAAGCCATTCACTCATCGGTTAAGATTAATTGCGGGGATCCACCAGTGACAAGCCAATGGATTCCCGCTTTCGCGGGAATCACAACGCGATAGTGGTTAATTTTTTCTATCTCTCGTGCTAAAATCCGGCCATGCTGCCCACCCTAACCGACATTCACGCTGCGGCCGTCCGCATCGCCCCCTACGCCCATCGCACCCCGGTGGTCACCAACCACAGCCTCAACAAACGGCTGGGGGCAACTCTCTTTCTCAAATGCGAAAATTTGCAAAAAGTGGGGGCGTTTAAGTTTCGCGGGGCGGCCAACGCCGTCTTTTCTCTTTCAGAAGATGAAGCCCAAAGAGGGGTGATCGCCCACTCCTCTGGCAACCACGCGCAGGCGCTGGCCCTGGCCGCCCGTTTGCGCGGCATCCCGGCTCATATCGTGATGCCCAGCAACGCCCCGGCCGTCAAAAAAGCGGCCGTGGCCGGATACGGGGCCAAGATCACCTTTTGTGAACCCACTCTTGAAGCACGGGAAGCCACCCAGGCGGAAATCGTGGTCCAAACCGGGGCGACGATTATTCATCCCTACAACGACCTGCGGGTGATTGCCGGGCAGGGCACGGCCGCGGTGGAGCTGCTGGCCGAGGTACCCGATCTCGACGTGATTATGACCCCGGTGGGCGGGGGTGGGCTGCTCAGCGGGACGGCCGTGGCCGCCAACGCGCTCAAGCCGGATATACGGGTGATTGCCGGGGAACCGACCGGGGCGGATGACGCGTATCGTTCGCTCCAGGCCGGCCGCATCATCCCTTCGGTGCGGCCGCAGACAATCGCCGACGGGCTGCTGACCTCGCTGGGTACGCTGACCTTCCCCATTATTCAGGCCCATGTCGAGCAGATCGTCACCGTCAGCGAGGAAGAGATTATCAACACGATGCGCTTTTTATGGGAGCGGACCAAGCTGATCGTTGAGCCATCGGCCGCGGTGCCGGTGGCCGCACTGTGGCATAAAAAAGTCGATCTGCGCGGTTTAAACGTGGGGGTCATTTTGTCCGGCGGGAACGTCGATCTGGAAAAATTACCCTGGCTTTAACAGTGATTCCGCAATTTTTTCATCACCTCTGCCGAGATCTGGTCACCTTATCGCTCTCCGTGCTGAAACACACTTACAAAGCGGCCAATGATAATGGCGATATGGAGGGTGCGCTTCCATGGCAGAAACCGACTGGAAGGGAAAATCGGCCGAAACTGATCCCGCTGATAGATTCAGATCAGGATACAGCCGCACCTTTATGGCATATATGACGAAGGCAGGGCAGACGCAACAGCTTCCCCCGTGGCGGACGGCAAAAACCCAAAGTGGCGTTTGTATTCCCGACTAAACTGCGCCAAATTGTTGTAGCCCACCATATATGCGGTTTCGCTGACGCCTTTACCGTCCATCAGGTAGCCCTGAGCGCGATTGAGCTTGATCGATTTGGCATATTGTAGCGGTGTGGAATGCATCACCTGCTTAAATTTCTTGTGGAACCCGGAACTGCTCATGTTGACCAAACCGGCGAGTTCATCGATTGACACCGGCTTATCCAGGTTGTACTGCAAATGCGCCACGGCCTTTGCAATTTGCTGAATTTGACCACGCTGTTGTAACAGGTAGTTGAGGCGGCCTTCTTGTTCTTCACTCAAAATACGAAAATAAATCTCGTCAATAATCGACTCACCCAAAATCACCGCCTCGATGGGGTTATCTAACGAGCGCATAAGTCGAATGGCGGCGTCAAGCAGATTCTCTTTAATCGGTGCCGAAAAAATAGCCGAAGGCTCGCTCTTATTGGGTTTGTCAGGAATCGCTGCCGGCTGATTCATGGTGACAATCATCTTGGAGATTCGATTGAGATCCATCATGATGCCAATGCCAAGTAGTGGCTTCTCCGGACTGGCTTCCACCACTTCGCACACAGCAGCCATCGCCAAAAAGGAAGCAACCATGTACCCACGACCATAACTGTATCGATTCCCTTCCAAGTAGATATGTTTCTTTCCCTGCGCACCAATCACAATGCCTGGGGGGTATACCTGCGGTTTACGCTCGTTTGTTTTGGTTATGCGAAATGTGTGCAGGTTACGAATGGACGTTGAACCAACTCCATCATGGGGTATATGTCGTTGCAGCAGCTCAAGAAATTCCGCATGTTTATCTGTTTCGTAGTCCATGGTTGCTCCAAATCATTTTGCTCAGTCTATAACAGAAGCAGTGTGACGATCAAATATTTCTGCAATGGCGTATAGTTTTGTGTTAATTTTTGGCTGAATTATGCGTTCAAACGCGCAGAAAAAAACAATACAATTAGTGCAACGAGTTAAATAACGGTTTGTCCTGAGGATAACAATCAATAAGTGATTGCACCTATCCAGTTACCGATCAACTTTGACAGGAATAAACGCAACAGGCAAACAAATGAATGCGCGATTGAAGGATGATGAGAGTTAAATGGATAGGCGCGATTCTGGAGCATAAAATGAAAATTGCCATTGTAACAGGAGCCAACACCGGTTTAGGATATGAAACCACGCTGGCATTGGCCAAAGAAGGATACACGGTCGTTCTGGCTTGCCGCAATCAACAGAAAGCACAAGAAGCCATCGACCGCATCCGGCAGCAGGTGGCCTCAGCCAAGCTAGCGTTCATCAAACTAGATCTGGTTGACCGGCAGGTCATCCGTGAGTTTGCCGACAGTTTTTCAAGAGATTACGATCATCTGGATCTATTGGTCAACAATGCAGGCGTCATGGGGCCGGAGTACACAATCACCCCAAATAATCTTGAAATACAGTTTGATGCCAACCACATGGGGCACTTCTATCTGACTTATCTCCTGTTTGACAAGCTCGATCAGGATTTTGAGACACGGATCGTGAATGTGTCGAGCCTTGCGGGGAAGCGTGAAACGGCCGATATCCATTTTGACAACATCAATTTTGAAGGAACATACGACAAAGAACCGCGACTCTATGGATTGCCGGGAATGGAAGCCTACCAACAAAGCAAGTTGGCCAACATTCTGTTTACGATGGAGTTGAATGATCGGGTAGCCAAGGCAGAGAAGAAAGTAAAAGCAATTGTTGTTCATCCAGGTCGGTCAGGCACCGATTTGATGCGTAACATGTCAGGGCTGATGCAGATGTCTGTGCGGATACTTCGATTGCTTCCAATTCTGCGGTCTTCCGTTAATATTTCCCTACCTGCCGAGGGAGCAGAATCATTGGTCTACGCGGCTTTGAGGCAAAACGTGGAAGCGGGAGACTTTATTGGCCCGACAGGTAGAGACGAGGCCACTGGCAAACCAGGCAAAGTTGACCTGCCACCTAAAGCACTTGATAATGAACTAAGGGCCAGACTCTGGTCGTTTTCAGAAAATGAGCTGGGAATTCAATTTGCGATCTAGCACGCTTGTCTCAATACGCCGGCCAAAAATAGAACCAAGATGCCGGTGACGGCCGAAATAAATCCTTGAATGTGGCACACTCTGGATCATTTTCCGTTGCTTTATCAAGGAGAAGTGGGGAATTCCAGTGGCAGGAAATGTCCGGTTTGCTTTTGTATTTGCGGATAAATCTTTTGGTGCAATCTTATGATGCGAATTGGCATTGACGTTGGCGGTACCAACACCGACGCGGTCCTGCTGGACGGCGGGCGGGTAGTCGCCAAATGCAAAACCCCTACGACGGCCGATGTCTCGACCGGGATCACCCGCGCCCTGGAGACACTTTTAAAGCAGCAGCGACCCGTTGACATTCGGGCGATCATGATCGGCACGACCCACTTCGTCAACGCGGTGATCGAGCAGCGGGATCTGGCCGAGGTGGCGGCCGTGCGTCTCTGCCTCCCGGCCGGGGAAGCGGTGCCGCCGCGCACCGACTGGCCTTCCGGCGTGCGCCAGCTGACCGGTCCACATACCTTTTTCGCCCACGGCGGCCGCGAGTTTGACGGCCGGCCGCTCAGCCCGCTCGATCCGCAGGAGCTGCGCCAAATCGGCCAGGAAATCGCCCGCCGCGGCCTCCGCCAGATCGCCGTGACCGGGATTTTTTCCACCCTACAGGCGGAAGACGAGCGACGCGCGGGGCGGGCCCTGTCCGAGGTGGTACCCGGCGCTCAGATTTCGCTCTCCCACCAGATCGGCCGCACCGGCCTGCTCGAGCGAGAGAACGCCACCCTGCTCAACGCCAGCCTGCGGCCGCTGGCCGAGCAAACGATTAGCGCCTTTGAACGGGCGCTTGAGCAGCTTAACCTGAAAAGCGCCCTCTACCTGACCCAAAACGACGGCACGATCATGCGTGCGGCGTTTGCCCGCGAGTTTCCGGTGTTGACCTTCGCCTCCGGCCCCACCAATTCGATGCGCGGGGCCGCCTATCTGTCCGGCTTAAAAGACGGGATCGTAGTCGATATTGGCGGCACGACGACCGATGTCGGGGCGCTGATTAACGGTTTTCCACGCGAGGCATCGGTAGCGGTGCGGGTGGGCGGCGTGCGGACCAACTTTCGCATGCCGGACGTGCTGTCAATCGGGTTGGGGGGCGGCAGCCTGGTCACGGCCGGTGGGGCAAAAATCGGGCCGCTGTCGGTGGGTCACCGGCTGACGCAGGAGGCGCTGAGCTTTGGCGGCCCAGTGCTGACGGCCTCCGATATCGCCATCGCCCGCGGGTTTGCCAACTTCGCCCCGCAGCGGCCGCAGCTCGATCCCGAAACCGTTACCAGGGCGAGTGAGGCCATCAAAAAAATGGTTGAAGAGGCGATCGACCGCATGAAGATCGCTCGCGGGGCGGTGCCGGTAATTCTCGTCGGGGGTGGCAGCGTGCTGGTGGACGATCAGATTCAAGGCGCGGCTGCTGTTTACCGACCGGCTCATTTTGAAGCGGCCAACGCCGTGGGGGCGGCCATCGCCCAGATCTCTGGTGAGGTGGACCGGGTATACGAATTGACGAGTCTGGATCGGACAGCCGCCCTGGCCGATGCCAAGCGGCAGGCGATCGAGCGGGCGGTGGCTGCCGGGGCCCAGCCGGAGACGGTGGAAATTGTCGACGTGTTTGACGTGCCGCTGGCGTATCTCCCTTCTCAGGCGACGCGGGTGCACGTGAAGGCGGTTGGTGACGCGTGATCTTTATTAACCATAAAAACAATGATCGATCCACTCAAACAAATCCGTTTTGAAGACATGAAAACCCTGGCCACCGGGGCGGCAATTTTAGGCACCGGTGGCGGTGGCGATCCATATCGCGGCCGGCTGATCGCCGAGCTGGCCATCGCCGAGCACGGCCCGATTCGGGTGGTTCAGCCGAGGGAGCTGGCAGACGACGACCTGGTTGTGCCCATGTGGAATATCGGCGCGCCGGTAATCGGCATCGAGCGCATTGAAAAAGGGGATGAAGGGGTACGGGCGCTGCGGGCGCTGGAGGAGTTTCTCGGCCAGAAGGCGGTGGCCCTCTCCCCTGTTGAAATCGGGGGCAGCAACTCAACGATGCCGCTGCGCGTCGCCTCCATGACCGGTTTGCCCGTGGTTGACTGTGACGGGATGGGACGCGCCTACCCGGAAGTGCAGATGATCACGCCCACCCTGTTTGGCATCCCGGCCAGCCCGGCCGTGCTGACCGACACGGCCGGCAACGCCATCCTGCTGCAAACGGTCGACAACTTGCAGATGGAGCGGATCGCCCGGGCGGTATGCGTGCAGCTGGGCGGCCGCTCGGCAATGGCCGGTTACCCGATGAGCGGCCGGCAAATCAAGCGGGCGATGATTCCCGGCACCCTGTCGCTGGCGTTTCACCTCGGCCGGGCGCTGGAGGAAGCCCAGACCGGCCAGGACGACCCCATCGACGCCATTTTAAAAGTCACGCGGGGATTTCGCCTGTTTAGCGGCAAAATTGTCGACGTCAATCGGCGGCTGGAAAAAGGATGGGCCAGGGGGTATTTTGATGTGGAAAATCAGGGGAAAACGGTGCGGGTTGACTTTCAAAACGAATTTTTAATCGCTCGCGAGCTGGGTCGTGGGGGAAGAGTACTCTGCGCCGCGCCCGATTTAATCATGTCGGTTGACAGCCACACCGGCGAGCCGATTACGACCGAAATGCTGCGCTATGGATATCGAGTAACTTTGTTGGGAATGCCCTGCGATCCCCGCTGGCGCACGCCGGAAGGGATCGCTTTGGGTGGGGCAGGGTATTTTGGGTATGAGGAGGCGTATGTGCCGGTTGAAACGCTGGTTAAGTGGCTAATAGCTAATGGCTAATAGCTAAATTCTGGCGAGTTCGCGCTCCATCTGGTCGACGTATGCCTGGAGTTCATCCTTATTGGCACCTGTGCCAATCACTTCTTTCATGAAGCCCAGGGTCTTGGTGGCGAAGAAATACGCCCGGCGGTATTGATCGTTGCGTTTGACCAGCATGCCTTCTACTTCTTCGCGCTCGCGAATCTGAGCCCGCAGCTCGATTTCGGTCATGGTGGAGAGGGCCAGCTCGCGAATAATCTCGATCTCGCGCTCGGTCCATGTGCGGGGTTTATCGTCGATCACGCAGAATGAACCCAGGCCAACACCGTCGTTGGTGGTGAGCGGCATTCCCAAATAAGAGATGACGTTTAATTCCGAAACTGATGGATTGTCTTTGAGAACCGGATGTTCGCGGGCATCGGCTACGATCAGCGGCTCTTGAGTGGCCACCACGTGTTTGCAAAACGAGTGCGAGAGCGGGGTTTCGCGCTCGGAAGCCAGCGGTTCGGGCAGCCCAAACAGGCTTTTGAAAAACTGCCGGTCAGCATCGACCAGCGAAATGAGCGATACCGGCGCCTCGATGATTTTGCTGGCCAGGCGGGTCAGACGGTCAAACGCCTCTTCGGCCGGGGCATCGAGTAATTCAAGCTGATTTAGCACTTCCAGACGCTGCGGGTCAGCGGCTACTTCATATGGATCTTTGGACATAGAACTTAAACCCCTGTCAGGATGTAAAAAATTTCAAAGGTAATATCCGCTTGAGTTTACGGTATCTTCTGGCCGATCACAATGGGATATACGTCATGTGAGATTCCGCACAATGCAAAGGATCTGGATAACAATCAACAGATGACAGTGAACAGTCATCGATCAACCCAAATCCCTCATCCATCGCTTACACCTTAAACCCTCTCCCCAACACCCCATTCCCCTCTTGCCAAAAATAAACCATATGGTACAATTTTACCGATCGGTCCAAATTCAGCGAGATTGCCATATGAGTTATGCCAAATCAGAAGAAACCAAACAGCGCCTGCTCAAAACCACATCGCGACTGCTGCGCACCCAGGGGTTTAACGCCACCGGTCTGAGCCAGATCATCAACGACAGCGGGGTGCCCAAGGGATCGCTCTATCATCATTATCCGGCCGGCAAGGTAGAGCTGGCGGCCGCGGCTGTCGATTTGGCCAGCGAGCGAATCATGGTGTATCTCCGCAATCTAACTGAAACCGCGGCTGGTCCGGCCGGAGCGGTTGAGCAATTTTGCAATTATTACATTCAGGAAATGGAAAGGGGGAACTATCGCCGTGGCTGCCCGATCGCCACCATCACCCTCGAAGCGGCCGCGACGGTCGACGTGATTCAGATCGCCTGCCGCAGCAGCTTTGACGACATGCTCAAATTATTTTCGCAGCAGCTGACGGCGCACGGAGCGGCGGCCGATCAGGCTCGCCAGCTGGCGATGATGACCATCACCTCAATTGAAGGGGCTTTAATTTTATGTAAAGCTCAGCGCAGCACCGAGCCGCTGGTCGTGGTGCGCGATACCCTGGCCGAGCAGATTCGGGAGGCGTTGAAAGATGTGTGAATATACGAAAATTCACTCTCCCAGATTGACGGCTCAATCTTAGAAATCACCGCAGAGTGCACGAAGAACGCCGAGTTTTCTCCATCACAGAGCTATCTGCGGTCTCCAATTCTCTGCGGTAAGATATCGGTCAATTTAGGTGATCGATGGTAATCCGCAGCAATTTTTAATTATTTTTTCGCCGCCTTATCCATAGAAATTTTATTGTGGTGAAAAATCTTGAGGACAGATAACATGAACATCGAGACCCTTTCGATTCCCGCCAGCGATGGCTTTCTCCTCCCCGCTACGCGCTTTCAGCCAACGGACAATTCCTCCCGCACCGCAATCACCATCAACTCGGCCACGGCCGTGCCGCAGCGTTACTATAAATCTTTTGCCACCTACCTGGCCCAACAAGGCTATACGGTTTTTACCTATGATTTTCGGGGGATCGGCCAAGCCCGGCCGAGGTCGCTGCGCGGGTTTAAAGCCTCACTGCGCGACTGGGCCTTAAAAGATATGGCTGGTGTCATCGACTGGATACAGGCCAACGAACGGCCGCAGCGCCTGTTTCACGTGGGTCACAGCTTTGGCGGGCAAACCCCGGGGCTGCTGCCTAACGGGAATCAGATCGACGCCATGGTGACCTTCTCATCGCAAAGCGGCTACTGGGGACTGCAGGGAGGCAATCAAAAACTGCCGGTCGCCTTTCACATGTACGTGACGTTTCCCCTGATGAGCAGGCTGTTTGGCTACATGCCGTGGAGCAAGTTTAGCTCGGCCGAAGATTTGCCGCGCGAAGCGGCTCTGGAGTGGGCCAAATGGTGTCGCCGGCCAAATTATCTGCTCGATGATCCCACGCTGCCGCTCGAGCGCTACCAGCAGTTCCAGGCGCCAGTTCTGGCCTACAGTTTTGACGACGACAATTGGGGCACCCGCCAATCAGTTGACGCCATGATGAGCGCCTATCCAAACCTGACCCGCCGGCACGTCATTCCGGCCGAGGCCGGACTCAGAGCGATTGGCCACTTTGGCTTCTTTCGCTCCAGGTCGCAGGCGCTGTGGCCGGAGATTGTTGACTGGCTCGAGCAAGCTGTCCCCGTCCATTTTGAAGAACCGGCTTGAGGTTATATTCGGCAGCCTCCTGTGAAGGATCGCCTTCCGGCCGTGCGCGACGGTCACTCCCTGTTATATTTCCACAAGCGGTTATCTCAAGGCAAATCGGGACAGCAGTATAATGTTTGAAGAGAAAACCGCATCACTACAGGGAAATCCGTCTATACTTTGAATAACAAATCACTCAGCTTTGGCATCCACGTGGTGAATTTTGTACCTCTATGCAAAGGAGTTGACATGATTTTTAAACAACCGTTTTTGAAGATCTGCCCGTTCATCCTGATCGCTCTTCTGACCGGCTTCTCCCTTTCTTTTTTATCGCCTTCGCAGAAAAACAAACTCATCACAGCCCATTTTCCCAGCCATTTGCCTGAAACCCTTTTTGGCGACAACGCGCTGTCGATTCAGATTCGATCGACTGGTGAGGCAGCAGTTGGAGGAGGGATTGGGTTTTTCAGTGCCGTACAGCCAGCCTTGTGGGAGCCCCGATCAGAAAATGGTCTGTTGTTCGTCATTCTTTTTGGTTGGTTAGCCACGCCGTGGTGTCTGGCTCTCGCGACACGCCGGCTCTGGCGTCATCAAAAGGCATGATCGTACCCAATTTGACTGAAAACCAGATCAAGTGGACAGCTGTCTACGGGCAGCAGAATCTCAAACTGCAGAGGGTTGATGAATTTGGTGCCGGGAAAAAATGGTTGTCCAATTTTCGGTTGAAGCGTGCATTTAAATTCTGTATCGTGTTTTGTGCCATAAAAACAGGAGGCAGAACATGAAATTTAGAGCGTTGCATCATCAAAACGATCCCTTATTGCTCTGCAATGTTTGGGATGCGGCGAGTGCTAAAACGGCCGAGAATTTAAACTTTCAGGCGGTCGGCACATCAAGTGCGGCGATCGCCGCGATGTTGGGATACAAAGACGGGGAGGATATGGATTTCTCCGAACTAAAATATATCGTGGGGCGAATCATCGCCAACATCTCTCTTCCATTGACCGTCGATTTGGAATCAGGTTACAGTCGGGAGCCTTTGGAAATTGCCAATCATATTGAGCAACTGGCCGATTTGGGTGTGGTTGGAGTTAACATTGAAGACAGCATCGTTAACGGCGAACGGAAATTGCTCAACGGGGAAGATTTTGCCAAAATCGTTTCGGCCGTCAGGCAGCTGCTCCAAAAAAAGAACATAAACATCTTTATAAATGTCAGAACGGACACCTATTTAGCAGGGTATCCAAAAGCAGTAGAAGAGACCTTGAAAAGGATGCCCCTTTATGAAGAAGCGGGCGCCGATGGGCTTTTTATTCCCGGTATCGAGAATGAGGAAGAGATAAAAACTATTGTTGCGAGTACCGGCTTGCCAATAAACGTCATGTGCATGCCCAATTTACCGGACTTTCAAACATTGAAGCGCCTGGGCGTCAAGCGGATTAGCATGGGCAATTTTCTGTTTGAGGACATGTACAAAAACCTTTATCATACACTTGACTCAATTGTGAGCAGCCAGTTATTTAGACCGGTTTTTTAGAAATGCCAGTTACCGAAGCAAGCAAAATCAAAATCTATTACCAGGCGTTATTAAATCGGGAACCCGGTTTTGTCGGTATTTTTTACGTGGGAGTTAAAACAACCGGCGTTTTTTGCATCGCTACCTGTCGAGCGAGAAAGCCGAAGCTAAAAAACGTGGAATTTTTCACGACCATTAACGAAGCACTCGACAATGGCTATAGACCCTGCAAAGTCTGTAAGCCAACTGAAAACACCCATAAAGCACCGGCGCCGGTCGTAGCTGCAATCAGCTTGCTAGAAAAGAATCCGGGAGAAAAGATATCAGATTTCCGCCTGCGACAAAATCAAATTAGCCCTGAACTGGTTCGCCGCTGGTTCAAGAAAAACTATGGGGTTACGTTTCACGATTATCAACGAATGGTGCGCATTAACAGCGCTCATCAAGAATTAAAATCCGGGAAGAACATTATAGAAACCGCATTTAATGTGGGTTATGAATCACTGAGTGGATTTGGATATACCTACAAAAAGGTCGTCGGGGAATCACCAAAAAATTTCGGTGAAAAAACGATGATTTTAATCAGCCGCCTGACTACCCCTTTGGGACCCATGTTTATTTGTGCGACTGATAAAGGAATTTGCCTGCTGGAGTTTGTGGATAGAAAAACGCTGGACAAAGAGCTTAAAGACCTTCAAAGGCTGCTTAATGCCGAAATCATCACGGGCGAAAATAACCATATCCAACAGGCCAAAAATGAAATAGCCGAATATTTTGCGGGCCAACGCAGACGGTTTGACGTTGCCCTTCAAACACCCGGGACAACCTTTCAAAATATTGTCTGGGAAAGTTTAAGGGAAATTCCATACGGGCAAACGTCAACATACCAACAGCAAGCCGTTAAAATTAACCGGCCGAGGGCTGTCCGAGCAATGGCTGCAGCAAATGGAGCTAACAGAATTGCGATAATCATCCCCTGTCACCGTGTGATTGGGAAAAATGGCAGCTTGACCGGCTATGGTGGTGGGATCGAACGAAAACGGTGGCTAATTGACCACGAACGAAACGATACTTCGCGATAACATCCGCAGAAATATAAAGGAAGATACTTTTAATGGTTTTTGTTGCCTGGCCCGGTTGATCAAACCATGGAGGCTAAAACCGTGATAAAAGGGAAACATATTGCCTTACGGCCGGTTCAAGAAGAGGATTGGCCGATACTCGAAGTGTGGGGACAGGATCGAATGGCGCTGTGGGGGCCGTTTCAACGTTTTCAGCTGGACCACATTCCTCAACTGCGTCAAGCTTATCAGAAGACGGGCTTACTAAGTCGCGAATCCGGTTTTTTGCTCGTCGAAACCGTTCCAGCCGGGGAAGTGGTTGGCTACGTGCGTTACACCTTGATGTCGATTCCGGATGTCGATACGCCTCACCCGGAAATTGGAGTGGGTATCCCCGAAATCAGCGGCCGGGGAAAGGGTTATGCCGGAGAAGCGGTGCAGCTGCTGGTCGAGTATTTATTTGCCGGTTATCCGGTGGAGCGGATTACAGCCTTTACCGACGCGGAAAATATCCCGGCGCAGAGGGTGCTGGAGAAAAATGGCTTTCGGCAGGAAGGGCGGCTGCGCCGGGCGATGTTTCGCGATGGGCAGTGGCGCGATGTGCTAATCTATGGCCTGTTGCGACAAGAATTCATACAAAAATAAACCGCCCCATCTCGATTTGATCGATTGATCCAACCCTGCAAGGGCTTGGCAAGCCAAGCCCCTACCTGTGGGAGACCCACGGTCACAGGATCAATTCCATATCACCAACTTCTAAGCCAATGAGGGAATAAATCCTGGCCATCACAATTCAATCGATTGATCCAACCCTGCAAGGGCTTGGCAAGCCAAGCCCCTACCTGTGGGAGACCCACGGTCGCAGGATCAATTCCATATCACCAACTTCTAAGCCAATGAGGGAATAAATCCTGGCCATCACAATTCAATCGATTCATCCAACCCTGCAAGGGCTTGGCAAGCCAAGCCCCTACCTGTGGGAGACCCACAGTCACAGGATCAATTCGAT
>JASJCR010000174.1 GCA_030065875.1 Ardenticatenaceae bacterium
GGGTGTTGGGTGTTGGGTGTTGGGTGTTGGGTGTTGGGTGTTGGCCAGGATAAATCATCACTCACTTTATGTCAACCCCTCCATCACCTATCACCCATCACCCATCACCCATCTCAGTGCTGCCTCCACCGACTCCCGCGTCAGCTTAACCCGCTTGTGCCAATTCTCTCCCTCAGCGGCGCGAAGAAAGGTTTCCGGACCAAAAAACAGCTCGGTTTCAAAGGCCAGCCCGCTGGTTTCGACATAATCAATTGCAAATTCCGGCCGCTGGCTGATAATCATCGGCCATTCGGTGTCGGTGGCGTTTGAGGCGGCCGTCGAGTGAGAAAGCAGATATTGGGCGGCCGGGCGGCTGAGGCTGCACGATCCGGCCACCACATCCCACAGGCGGTCAGCGCCAAAAACATGCGAAAAAACGATGTTGGTCAAGCTTTCCGTTTCGATTTGGGCAGGAGGATGAGTTTGAAATGCGTGAGGTGTCCGGCCGTGAGCCAGAAAATCGACCGTGGGGATTTTTTGAGACACCAAGCCGCTCAGCTCCTGCGGTTCATTGAGCTGCCAATAAATCAACCGGTCGAGATCGCAGTAGTGAAAAAACGAGGCCGTGGTCTGTTCTAGCCCCAGCTTTAAAGCCCGGCGACGTGATTCACCGATCTCGGCCGTGGCGGTATCCCGCACCAAAACACCGGCTCGGCGCAGCTCATCGGCGGTTGTTTGATGGGTTGCCGGGGTCATGACCACGCACAACCGCTCGTATATTTTTAATAATTTTGGGATCGTTTCCGCGATAAAGGGGGCTTGAAGCGCGCCGGGATCATGCGTGGTGGAAACGAGAGCAACCCGGCTCATAAAGGTTTTTGGCCGGCGTGAATAGCGATCGTGCCAAACATAAACAGCCGGTAGGTTACATTGACAAAACCCAACTCCTCCATGCTCTCTGCTAAACCTTCCGGTGACTGAAACATCTTGGTAGAGCTGGGCAGGTAAGTGTAAGCCTCACTATTCCCGGCAATGATCTTCCCCAACGTGGGCAGGATGACGTTGAGGTGCAGCATGATAAACGGCTTGAGCAGGTTGTCTTTGGGGGGGCTTGTCTCTAAAACCACAACCCAACCACCCGGCTTGGTCACCCGCAGCTGTTCGCGGAACGCCTGCCGCACGTTGATGACATTGCGCATCAGGAAGCCGGAGGTGACGGCGTCAAAAGAATCATCCGGAAACGGCAGAGAAAGAGCATCTGAGCCGATCCATTTGATGGGGGCGCGTTCCGGGTAGCTGTCCCGGCCGGCTTCCATCATTTCAATTGTGAAATCTCCGCCAACGGCCAGGAGTTCCGGATGTTGGACCAGCCCTTCCGCGGCGATGTCCCCGGTACCAGTGGCCATATCAAGCAGCTGGCCGTCAGGCGGCAGATGAGCCATTTCGATGACCAGACGACGCCAGCGGATGTCTTGACCAAAGGTCATGACCCGGTTCATCCGATCGTAACTGCCGGCAATTCCGGCAAACATATCGCGCACGTAACGGGCGCGCTCTTGTCCTTCTAAATGAGCCATTATTAAGTCCTGAGTTTGAAGTCCTAAGTGCTAAGGTTGAAGTCCTTAGTAGAGGGTTATTCTAAATCAACCATCATATTTATTAGCTTAGAACTAAGGACTCAGGACTCAGCACTTTATTACTGCTCTAATAGATTCCCCAGTTGACCCAGAACTGAACCTTCACCAGTTGACCGGCCACCTGTTGACGGCGCACTTTGCAAAATTCGGTCGGCGAGGCGCGAGAACGGCAGCGACTGGATCCAAACCCGGCCGGTGCCCTGCAGCGTGGCCAAGAACAACCCTTCACCGCCAAAAAACATCGACTTGAGGTTCCCGGCCCGCTCGATGTCATAAGAAATTGACTCTTCGAAGGCAACCAGACAGCCGGTGTCTAACATGATCTTTTCGTTATTTAGCTGGCGCTCAACTACCGTTCCGCCGGCATGAATAAAGACCAACCCGTCACCGGACAATTTTTGCAAAATAAACCCTTCACCGCCGAAGAACCCTGCTCCTAACCGCTTGTTAAAAGCGATACTGACTCGAGTGCCCATAGCGGCCGCCAAAAACGCGTCTTTTTGACACAATAAATTGCCGTTTACCGAATCTAAATCAATGGGCATGATCCTTCCGGGATACGGGGCCGCAAACGCCGTGCGTTTTTTGCCCTGACCTGAGTTGGTGAAATGGGTCATAAAGATCGATTCACCGGTTAAAACCCGTTTGCCGACATTCAGCAATTTCCCCATCAATCCTTCATTTGGATTAGATCCGTCGCCCATTTTTGTTTCAAAAGATATGCCGTTTTCCATATACATCATGGTTCCGGCTTCGGCGATGACCGTTTCTGCTGGATCAAGTTCAACTTCAACAAACTGCATGTCATCACCAAAAATTTTGTAATCAATTTCGTGACTTTTCATGGAATTTTCCTCTCATTGTTAAATTGGATGGGTTTTTATTATAAAACAGATTGCTAATTGAGTGTTCTTATTATGGCACAATATGCCGCAAGCGTGGTTGAAGTTAAGCACTGTACTCCTAACAGTTGCGATTTTTGTTAGAAGAAGATTAGAAAGCGAAACAAGTTGCGTGCTTTTCTGATTAGGAAGTTAGGACACCATGACGAAATGCACGGTTTCGCTAACCTTTATGGGGAAAACACTTATTAGGAAAAATATCTGCTATTTTGCGTGAAACAGGCGTGATGCGCCTTCCCCAGCTATCCCACACCAATGCGAGTCTGTGTGTACAAAACTTGGGCCATAAATTTTCTGAACTGCGATTTTTGCGTGCAGATAAGTTTGCTTTGAAATCTATTTGCTCGCGATGATTGCCAAAAATCAGTAGCTCTTTGATTGTTGTCGGTAAACAAATGTTGTCAAAACGTTTGGCTTATTTTATGTGAGGAATTTACCTATGAATCAAGTTGAGACCCGAAGTGTTCAAGCCAACTTTCCCCAACGCCCGTTAAGTTTGTCGCAGCTTCCCTCTGTTGATGAAAAACAGGCCAAATGGTGGTTTCACGTCGACCAAGAAAATGCCCTGCTCAAAGGACAGGTATACTTCTCATCCAAACGCATCTTCGACTTACTTCTGGTCATCTTTTTTTCACCGGTATTGCTCTTCTCAATTGGGTTTTGTGCGCTCCTTATCAAACTCGAATCTCCCGACGGGCCGGTTTTTTTCAAACAAGAACGCACGGGTAAAGACGGCCGTCGCTTCACAATGTATAAATTCCGCACCATGGTTCCCAATGCTGAAACAATCAAAAAGAAACTCGCCGCTCAAAACGAACTCAAATGGCCCGATTTTAAAATCACAAAAGACCCCCGGATCACCCGGGTTGGTCGTCTGCTGCGCAAGACCAGCCTCGATGAACTGCCGCAAATTTTTAATATCCTAAAAGGGGATATGAGCTTTGTAGGCCCCCGCCCTACCTCATTTGGTCCCGAAACGTATGAGCCGTGGCAGCGAGCACGCCTGGAAGCAACGCCCGGTTTAACCGGTTTGTGGCAAATCATTGGTCGGGGCAAAATGGAATTTTCCGAACGTGCCCGGCTGGATATCGCCTATATCGAGCGTCAATGCTTTAATCTTGATTTGCGAATTCTGCTGCGCACCATTACGGCTGTTTTGCAGCAAAAAGGGGCGGCCTAATAAACCATGATGCCTGAACGGATCGCCTTCACGCGGGTGTTTGCTTCCGCCCCCATCGGCCGCAGCGTTTTTCATATGCTGCAAAATACCTTCCCTGAGTTTGATGTAGATATCTTCGACATAACCCGCTTGCTCAAAAAATATCCCCTGACAATTGCCTACAACGGGCTGTTGACCGCCGGGCTGTACGGCCAGGATATTTTGCAAAGATACAAACGGCCGCGGAGCTCTTTTTTGGCCACCCCTTATCTACATCGAAAAGTGAACGATCTGGTTCGACAGGCGATTTATCAAAACCCCAGCCGCTACCGGTTTACATTTCAACTGCAGTCGTTATTTGACGTCAGCCTGCCAGACTTACCCCACTTTATCTATACCGATCACACCCATCTGGCCAATCTGGCGTATGATGGCTTCCACCCTCGTTCTTTGTATTCTCCGGAATGGATCGCTCTGGAAAAAGAAAGTTATGCTCGAGCGACCCATATTTTTACCCGCAGTCACAATATCTCCCGGTCCCTGATCGAGCAATACGATGTGCCGGCCGAGAAAATCACCTGCGCGTATGTCGGTGTGAATACCCCCCAGGTTAATTACACCCCGCCGTCCGATCGGTACAATTCGAAACACATTTTATTTGTGGGTCTCGATTGGGAGCGCAAAGGAGGGCCGGAATTGCTGGCTGCGTTTCAACAGCTCCTCCAGCGACATCCGGATGCGCGCTTAACGATCGTTGGGGCGAAACCGGAGATTGATCTGCCTCAGGTGACGGTTGTCGGCCGAGTATCTGTGGCGGAGGTTCACCATTATTATCAACAGGCCTCGATCTTTTGCCTGCCCACCAAGCTCGAACCGTTTGGGGTAGCGTTTATCGAAGCAATGACCTTCCAACTGCCAATTGTGGCCACAAATATTGGAGCCATTCCGGATTTTGTGGCCAACAATCAAAACGGCTACCTCGTTGAGCCGGGGGAAGTCAAACCGCTGGTTGATGCTTTAGATTGTTTATTGAGCAGTGCCCATCGCCGGCAGCTGTTTGGACAGACCGGCTATGAAATCGCCCGGCAGCGCTACAACTGGGAAGCGGTTGGTCAGATTATCAGAAATAAAATTGAGGAAAAAATCGAAAGCAGCAGGATTTATGACAGGCAAACAGTCCGCTAATTTGGTCATTTTTACGACCTTTACCTTATTGATGATCGTGACATCGTGGGCGCTGGCGGCCCCTTTGGCCCCCTGCCCTGATATTTCACCGCTCGAATGCAGTGCGGTTAAACTATTGCCCGACCAAACCTTTGCTTTTGACGGCACCGACGGCGGTTTAACCGATAAAAACGGCGTTCAGATGGGTTTCACGATGGTCGATCCCCCCGATAAGCCGGGAAATCCGGCTCCAAATCCTGATGCCCCGGGTTACTGGCCGGAAAATCTGGAAATCACCGGCGGGAATTTGGTGATTTCCACCACTTTTGGCCTGGCGTACCAGAATATCAATCGGCAGGATAATGCTCTCGGAATCGGGCTTGATTTGGGGCAGCCGGTCACCCTAAAAACCACCGTGATTAACCTGCCTCCAGCACCGGGCGGTTTTGCCCAGGCCGGCTTATGGTTTGGCAAATCCGGCATTGGCCCCAGCGGTCTGGGCGGGACGGGCTCGGCCGAAAATGATTATATTAAACTGGTGGCCATCTCTGACGACGTTGATTCCTGGCGGGTGCAGGCCCTTCGGGAAGACAACGCGGTGGCCGTCAGCAGCACCGGCGATGCGATTGACGGTGCCCAGCCGATTACCCTTTGGCTGGAGCTAACCCCCTCCCTGCGAGAGGTCAAGGCGCGCTACTGTTCCGGGCTGAACTGCCCCGTTGAATCGGCCGTTGTGCTGCAAACATTTACCAACGTACCCGGCGAATGGTTCAGCACCGATCAGGCGGGCATTGATTTTAATGTGGGCACGCGCAGCATGGGTGGAATTTTAGCCTCCCACCGCAACGCCCCAGCGTCACAGCTCTTTACCTTCACCGAATTTGTCTACGAATCCGGTGTGGCCACCGTACCGATCGGCTCTTTAGATGGAGTAGACTTTGAGACCTGGCGTATTTCTGACATCACCCAGCCCACGGCGATGGCTTGGGGCCCTGACGACCGCCTGTACGTGATCAGCGTCAGCGGCACGCTGTACGCCCTGACCATCGACCACGCCACCAACTCAGTTACCAACCAGCAAACATTTGCCAACGTGCTGGGTGAGCCAAGATTGGCTCTGGGACTGGCGGTGGATCCAGCATCCACTCCGTCCAACGTCATTTTGTGGGTGGGTCATTCTGATATCGATCAGGCGGCCGGTGACGCCAACTCCGGTACCATCACAAAATTGTCCGGAGCCAATTTTTCGACAGTTGAAAATGTCATTACCGGCCTGCCGCGGGCGATTGCCAATCACGCCACCAACAACATTCACTTTGGTCCGGACGGCCGGCTGTATATCGCTCAAGGTGGCAACACCGGAGCCGGAGCGCCCAATGATGGCGCCTCTGAGTTTGGTCCCCGGCCGGAGCAGCCCCTGGCCGCCGCGCTGCTGGTCGCCGATGTCAAAAACCCTTCGTTTGACGGCAGCTGTACCTCGCAAATCGACCCGGATGGCTCGACAATGGATGCCACCGGCGTCGCTGCACGTGACGTGCCGTGTGATGTGGAGACATTTGCCACCGGCTTGCGCAATACGTATGACTTTGCCTTTCATCCAAATGGTTCAATTTACGCACCCGATAACGGGCTGGGTGTCGTTGGAACCATCCCCGATTTGCCGGTCAACTACACACCGGGAGACAACTGCGATGGGTTTGCCTCCAGTATTTCGTCAAACAATCCCGGAGACCGGCCGGATATATTAAATCGCATCGTTGAAGGGGGATTTTACGGCCACCCTAACCCCTCACGCGACGAATGTGTTTTTTACGGCGGCAATCCAACCGCCAATCCCGATTTCCCGCTGGTTCCCGACAACGACGCCCTGGATACAGACATTTATGATGTTGGCGTACAGCCTTACCCGGGATGGTCCCAACCGATCTTTGGCCTCGGCCGCAACCACTCGGCCAACGGCACCATCGCCTATAACTCAGGCGGCCAGGCGTTTTGCGGGCAGCTCGATGGGGATCTACTCATCAACTACTTTAATCTCGATGATCAGATCACCCGGTTAACGCTTTCAAACAATGGCGCCAGCGTCATCGAACAGCAAACGCTGATCCGCAGTTCCGCTCAGGCCGGTGGTCAAACGCTGAGCAATCCCTTGCCCATCACCCAGGATCCGGCCGGCAATATATACGTCGGTGAATTTGGGACCAGCGGTGTCACCATCTTTGAACCGCTAAACGTCGGTTTATGGTATCAAAACAGCCGCGCCACTCTGCCGACTGCGCTTCTCGACGCGGGCAGCGCAGTGGTCAACGACATTTTGTATGCGGCGGCCGGTAAAACAAGCGGTGGATATCAGCGAGCGCTATACGCTTACGATTACGACGCAAATGGGTGGACTCAGCGAGCGGACCTGCCGGCCGCTTATCCGGCGGTTGAAAATCCGGCCGCGGCGGCTTACAACGGCAAACTATATCTCTTTGGCGGCTCGACCAGCCCCTTTTCAGGGGCGGTAAACAACGCCGCTGTTTATGATCCAGGGACCAATCAATGGACGCTGCTAACCTCCATGCCCACCGCTCGGGGGGGAGCAACCGCCCAGGTGGTGGACGGAAATATTTACGTGATCGGCGGCATGAACGGCAGCGGGGATTCTGTAACCACGGTCGAAGTTTATGATCCGGTTGGCAACAGCTGGAGCAGCGCCCCCGACATGGGCACGGCCCGCGACAATCCGGGGTCCGCTGAGTTAGACGGCAAGATTTACGTTTTTGGCGGCCGTACCCGCAGTGGCGGAACCACGCAAAACGGAACTCTGAGCAGCAGCGAAGTGTTTGAACCCGGCGTAAGCAGCGATTGGACCAATATATCACCCATGCCTACCGGTCGTCGCACCTTTAGCACCGTGCCTTATAATGGAAAAATCCTGGTCATGGGTGGCGAGAAAACCGATGACGACATGACGTTTACGGCCACTGAGGCTTATGATCCGGCCACAAACAGCTGGTCTTTGCTCACCCAGATGCCCACCGGGCGGCATGGGGCCGTTTATGGGGTGATCGGTGACGCCGTGATTGTTGGTGGTGGCGGTGTGGTTGGCGGATCTTCATTTACCGGTCAACTGGACGTATTTTCATTTTCTTGTCTTGATTTGACCGGTGGCTATTCTCTGTGGCTGCCATACATCACCAGATGAGGATTGGTGGTTTGCTTACCTATTTTGCCAGAGAATTTCTGTAGCGCAGCGGCATGTGTTGTTATAAAAGACTCACCGCTTCGCCATTCTCTATTTTTGGGTTCGCTGAAGGAAGTGTTTTTCCAGCAAGGAAGGAAAGAAGGAAAGAGGAACGACAATGAATCAATTAGAGATGTATCTCAACATACTGCGCAAAGGATGGCTAATTATTTTAGCAACCTTTGCCACCGCGGTGATTATCGCCTTTTTGGCTTCGGTAATGACCACGGCGACTTATCGCACAACCGCCCGCTTTATCGTCAGTCCGGATCGCGAACTTTTCTCGGAAAGCGATTTGCTACGGCGCGGATTGGACACCCTTGATCGCGATTCGATCATTTCCACTTATGCCGAAGTATTTGACAGCTCAAGAATGCGCAACAGCGCACGCGAAGCGCTGGGGTTGGAAAATGGTTCTCTGGGGGATTACTCGGTGTCGGCCGTGGCCCTGCCCAACACCAACGTCCTTGAATTAGCTGTTGAAGGAACCGATCCGGAAACCGTCGCCTCGCTGGCCAACGCCATCGGAGAACAATCGATCATCTTTCTCGAAGATCTGTACGTTCTCTACGATATCACGCTGCTGGATGAAGCGCGCATCCCGACCAATCCAATAAGCCCGGCAACGGAAAGAAATGTGGGTGTGGCCGCCATTTTAGGGCTGTTTGGCGGTTTGGGTCTGGCCTTTCTCTACACGATGTACGACGCTCAGAGAACGGCTGATGAGGCCAGCCAACATTCGGTTGTTCAACCTGCATCATCGGCCGATTAACTACCTGCTCCAGAGTGACAAAATGAGCGGGCCAATCGCTTATATCATGTCTCGTTTTCCCAAAATTACCGAGACATTTATCCTCAACGAAATGGTGGCGCTGGAAGAAAGCGGGCTCCAAATCGAGGTGTTTTCGCTGGTGCGTGAAAAAGCAGCGGTGCAGCACCGCGATGCCGACCGCTTTGTAGCCAAGGCCCATTTTCCCATTTGGGGATCGGCCGCGCTTTGGGCAGCGCAGCTGTACTGGCTGCGACGCCGGCCGGGTCAGCTGTTCAACATTTGGATCACCATGCTGTGGGGGAACCGCACTTCCCTCAAATTTTTACTGCGCACGGCCGCCGCTGTGCTGGCCGGGGCTGATTTTGCCCGCGAAATCGAGCGGCGCCGGGTCAGACACATACACGCCCATTGGGCCACCCATGCCACCACGGCCGCTTTGGTGGTGCATCAACTGACCGGCATTTCGTTTAGCTTTACCGGTCACGCCCATGATATTTATGTCAACCAGTCGATGCTCGCCCAAAAAGTAGCGGCAGCGGCGTTTATGGTCACGATCTCCGACTATAACAAACGCCTTGTGACCAGTGCGATTGGCCCTGAGCTGGGTGAAAAAATCCAGGTAATTCGCTGTGGTGTGGACACCGCCCTGTTTCAGCCCCAGCCGTCAAAAACAGATGACCGGCCGCTAAATATTTTGTGCATCGGCCGTCTGGAAAAGAAAAAAGGGCAAATGTATCTCGTTGAAGCGTGTCGCCTGCTCCAGCAGCGCGGGGTGAAATTGATCTGCCGTCTGTTGGGTGGTGGTGACGATCGGGAAGCGCTGGCTTCCCAGATCGAGATGGCCGGGTTAAGCGGTGTGGTTGAACTGCTCGATCATCAACCGCGCCGGGTCGTGCTTCAGATGTTAGCCTGGGCGGATGTCGTAGTTATGCCCAGCATCACCTTGCCCAACGGCAAAAAAGAAGGCATTCCGGT
>JASJCR010000057.1 GCA_030065875.1 Ardenticatenaceae bacterium
ATGGACACCTCCACCCTCGTCGCCAGATGTGTTGCTGACGATTTGGCTATTGTCAATGGTGACCTGGCCCCCTTGAACGACAGACATGCCGCCACCGTCATTTTGGGATGTGTTGCTGTAAACCCGACTGTTCTGAAGCGCCACGCGGGCACCATTAAGGCGCAGACCACCCCCAAAATTGGCTGAGGTGTTGCTGTATATTTGGGTATTGCGGATCAGCACATTTTGACCGGCTCCGACAATCCCCACCCCGCCCCCAGAGTTCACGGATTCCACGCCGTTGATCAGCTGCAGATTGCTGAGGGTGACCGTAAACGACCCCTCATCGGGGATGAGAACCACCCGCCCCCCGCCGGCCGCATCCAAAACGGTCGGATAGAGAAGCGGGTTTGGCGCGGCATTCCAGTCGGTATGGGTGTATCCGCCCCCTATGGTGACCGATTTTGTGATGAGCACCGTTTGCGTGGTGCTGTTTTGGGTGGTGACCCCGATACAGGTCCCGGCCACTTTGATGAGATCGTTCTCGTTGGCCGCATTCACGGCATCTTGGACCGGGCTGGCGGTGGTATCGACAAAGACGGTCACCCCATCAATTGTCGCATAACAGGTTGAGACCTGGGGTGCGGCTGCGGCCGTTTGCGCGTGATGCCCGCTCAAAAACGCGATCATCCCCAGAACAGCACTACATGATACAACCAGGGTAAACAGTAACTGACGAATTTGCCTTGATTTATTGATAAACATATCCTCTCGCTATGGGTCTATACAGGTTTAAAACGTTTTGGGGTCCCAAATGCCGCGAATGCAGCAAATGACTTCCATCAACATCATAAAGAGAAACGGCCGTTGACACACCAGACAGAAGAGGGAATCAATTTATACCCTTAGAAAGGGATCCTTCCTGACTAAAGTTAGGGGTCCAGCCGAAGAACAATATAGCTTGACAGAGGCCGCTTATACGAAGCAAAAAAACTCCCCAGACAAAGTGCTCAAATTCACCGTTAAACGACTCCCTCAATGAGATCGTTTAACCAAAATAGCGAGTTCCGCCCTAACTTTCGTCAGGATTAACTCCTTACCAGCGGCGGCTGTCCCCGCCGCCGACCTTGTCTATCCTAAGCTTGTCATCGACCTGCCTGTGGCCCGCGCCGCAGCGGCCGCTCGTCATGACGCCCGCTGTTTTGCCGGGGTTCACCAGTGGTCAAGAGTCTAATGCGCATTAGATCAATTCATTTTTCGTTTCTTTGCCCATGCCGGTCGTGGAGATGAGCGACGAGTGGCAAACCGGCCGGATTTTCATCCTGATTTCTATAAATTTGAAGAGAGAAAAGCTTTCTTTCGCATGCCTCTCTTCTAAATGTCATTTAATCAATTGGAGAAATAAATATGAACAATTTTCGTTCACTACTAATAATTTTTTTTGCCGGGCTCTTTATGCTGGGCATATGGAGCGTATTTAACCCCAATCCAACGAGTGCCCATTACACGATTACCAGCCCATCAACAATAAGCGCGTCAAGCTGCGCCGCGGTCACGCCATATGCCGCCAACGGTGATATTACCGCCACCGTTGAAACCTTCCGCACATCCCTTGGCGACCTGAACGCCCCAGCGCCTTTTAACAACCTGGATGGACGTCGCCAAATCAATTGGGATGCGGCTCCGGCCGCCGTTAGTGACCCAAACCCCTTTGCGGGCGACTTTTTTAACTTCAATTCCGCCCCGCGCGCTCGCGGCATCGAATTTACCACGGCAGGAACCGGCTTTTTGCTCAGTGGTGATCTGGATGACGGCACCCCGATCGAGTTTGAAAGCATTGAACCAAGCTACAAAGATGAATTTACCACCTTCTCGGCCGAGCGGCTCTTCACGCCGATCGGGTCTAACGTGGTTGAGGTTCGGTTTTTCAACCCGGCCGATCAGGTCACCCCAGCCTTTGTTGACGGCTTTGGGGCGGTCTTCACCGATGTTGACCTGGCGGGAACCACCAAGCTCGATTTTTACGATCAACAAGATAACCTGCTCTACACGATCACCGCGGAACCGAGCTGGGGAACCACATCTGAAACCCTGACCTTTCTGGGTGCAAAATTTGAGAGCAACTGTATCTATCGCGTGGTCATTACGGCCGGGAATATCGCCCTGGCCAATGGCATTGTCGATGGCGTGAATGGATACGACGTCGTGGCCATGGATGACTTCATCTTTGGCGAGCCAACCGCCGTTAATCCGAACTGCGGCCTGCCAGCGAAAATTACTCAGGAATCCGACCTGTTGGTACACAATGGATCCAACGCCGTCGTTGATGGGTTTAGGGCCGACCTCGGCACGCTCAACCCGTTTGAGCCGACCAACTTCCCGAACGGCCGTCGGCAAATCAACTGGGATGCGGCCCCGGCGGCCGTCAGTGACCCCAATGTCTTCCCGGGCGATTTCTTTAACTTCAACGCCAGCCCGCGGGCCCGCGGCATCGAGTTTGAAACTGATGGGGATGGGTTTTTGCTCAGTGGTGATGTGGATGACGGCACGCCGGTGCGATTCAGTTCAATCAATTGGACTTACGAAACGGAATTTGGTGCTTTCTCACAGGAGCGTCTTTTCACCCCGACCGGATCCAATCAGGTGACGGCTAAATTCTTTGCACCGGCCGATCAAATCACACCGGCCCTTGTCGATGGGTTTGGGGCGATCTTTACCGATGTCGACTTGGACAATGTGACCCACATCCGCTACCTGGATGATGATGGGAATCTCGCTTGGAGTCAGGCTGTTCCTGCTACCGCTTCTTACGATTCTGGCACATTACAATTCCTAGGCGTGCAGTTTGCCACCTCATGTGTTGGCAGTGTGGAGATTGTGGCCGGGAATACCGCCCTGGGGCCAAATGACGATCCCTCGAACGACATTGATGTGGTGGCCATGGATGACTTTATCTATGGGGAACCACAGCCCACAGGTGATACCCATTTCAAATTGTATTTGCCGTACATCACGAGATAGAAAAACGACCCTCGTGGAAATCAAAGTCACCCAGACTCCATAACAAACCACAATCACGGATTTGTTGGAGTGGAATTTAGATCATGGGCGGTGTGTGCTTCTTCGAGTGCCACCGCCCATCGGCCGCTCTTGGCCAAAAAAAGGGGATTTCAATAGAAGAGAGCCTTTGCTATAATGATGATGAGAAGGGAAGAAGAGGAGCCCGCTCCGGTCCGGTTCTTTTACCCACAAATCTGGTGAAACAGGTCACCAAAAGGAAATCAAATGACTCGCGAACGCTTTCGTTTTGGCGCGGTGATCTTTGGCCTAATCGGCCAGATCATCGGCGGAATCCTTCTCTTTGGATTTGCTCCACAGGCGGTTTTTGCCGACATCCCCAATGATGAACTGGCCCAGCTCTGCTTGAGGCTGGCGGTTTACACCAACGCCAGCATGGCCATTGTCGTGACTTATATTCTGCTCTACAAGCGTGAACCGCGCTTGCTGCGCTGGGTTGCGGCCGCGGGCGCACTCTACCATCTGCTAGCTGGCGTGGACGGCCTGCGCACCGCTCTGGGTCTTACCGGCATCAACCTGGTTGATCCGGTCTCCGGACCGGCGGTGGCCCACACACTCACCTTTCTGGTGCTAATCACGGCTGCCCTGCTCCCAGAGCGTGAATCACAACCAATGATGGCCGGTAGAACAAGATATTCATAATTTGTTGGTCATGCATTGACCCAGAATTAATCTTAACCAATGAGCGACTGGTTTTATCAAGCTCTGCCACCGCTGTTGTCGAGGCCTGAGCTTGTTGAAGGCCGGACAATCAATTTAATATTGCTTGAATAAACTCTGGGACATTGATTAAAAAAACTACAAACCTAAAAAATAAAACAGGGATTAGGGGATTAAGGGGATTTGCCCTAAAATTTATCCCAGGTTGTTACCCTACCTTCCCGATAAATTATGGAGGTTTACAACATAACTGTTAATAGATTCATGGCGTGTGCACATCGCCCATGGCCTCCTGAGCGAAGCGAAGATATCCTGTGGACAGGTGGCCTGAATAAAACCAAGCCTGTGTGTAGGGGCTTGGCTAGCCAAGCCCTTACAAATGTGGATGGGTTAATTCGTCCTCGGACCACCTTTCCCTTTAACATACAAGGATTTCGTCCATTTTCAGTGAAAGCAGCCTTAAATCTAGAAAAGAAGTGTTTCCATTTTCAGCCATCCAGACCTGAATGCAACTGGACGAGATTTCTCGCTTCGCTGCTCATTCTGAGCAATGACAGGGGTTAGGATAGTAACTTGAGTTAAATTTCAACGAAATCCCCTAATCTATGTCAAGAAAATCGAAGTTTTCTTTAAAGAGTTTTCAAATGAATCATCAAGTAGATTTCAAAACTTCTCAAAATATGTTAGCCCGCAGATTAGAGAGAAAAATCTGAGCAAATCCGTGCAATCCACGGCTATTTTTTGATCTACCTTTTTGTCAATCACCTGTTATGAAACCAAAAAACGCAAAATACCAAGATCCAACCCTTTCCGTTGAAGAACGCGTGGCAGATCTTCTCGCCCGCATGACCCTCGCTGAAAAGCTGGCCCAGCTGGGCAGCGCATGGGTATTTGAGCTGTTGACCGATTACGAGCTCGATTTAGACAAGGCGGAGGCTAAACTGGCCCTCGGTCTGGGGCAAGTGACCCGTGTAGCCGGAGCCAGCAACGTCACCCCGGCCGCCGGGGCCGCCCTGGCCAACCGGATTCAAAAATACCTGGTCGAAAATACGCGCCTCGGTATTCCAGCCATCGTGCACGAAGAGTGCTGTGCCGGCTACATGGCGCGCGATGCCACATGCTTCCCGCAAATCATCGGGGTGGCCAGCACCTGGGAACCGGAGCTGGCCCAAAAAATGGCGGCCGTCGTGCGCACCCAAATGCGGGCCGGAGGGGCCCATCAGGGACTTTCGCCGGTCATCGACATCGCTCGCGATCCCCGCTGGGGGCGGGTCGAAGAGACGTTTGGTGAAGATCCCTACCTCGTGAGCTGTATGGGGGTCGCCTTTGTGCGCGGTCTGCAAAGCGACGACTGGCGACAGGGGGTGATCGCCACCGCCAAGCATTTTGTGGGCTACGGCCTTTCTGAAGGAGGGATGAACTGGGCGCCGGTTCATTTGCCGGAACGAGCGCTGCGCGAAGTGTATTTGCTGCCGTTTGAAGCGGCCGTCAAAGAAGCCAATTTGCAGTCGCTGATGAACGCCTACCACGAGCTCGACGGGGTACCCTGCGCCGCCTCCCCCTGGCTGCTGACCGATCTGCTGCGCGAGCAGTGGGGGTTTGAAGGCACGGTAGTCTCGGATTATTTTGCCATCAACGAAATTGAAAAATCTCACCTGATCTCCTCAGGGCCCGAACAGTCGGCCGTGCTGGCTCTCGAAGCCGGTATCGATGTCGAACTGCCCCACACCAGCTGCTACGGCCGGCCGCTCAAAGAGGCCCTCAACCGTGGCACGGTCGATGAAGCGCTGATTGACCGCAGCGTCGGCCGTCATCTGCGCCATAAATTTGAGCTCGGTCTGTTTGAAAATCCGTATGTAGACGAAGAAACAGTTGCGGCCGTCTTCGACACCCCCGAGCAGCGCAACCTGGCCCGCGAAATCGCCCAAAAGTCGATCGTGCTGCTCAAAAATGAAGATGAGCTGCTTCCTTTATCAAAAGAGATTGGCTCGATGGCCATTATCGGCCCCAATGCGGACACCAAACGCCACCTGGTTGGGGATTATGCATACGTCTGCCACATCGAAACCCTGCTCGAGCAGCAGGCCGACGGGGCCAACGCGTTCAACGTACCTCTCCCCCAGGAGCTGACCCTCGAAGCCGCCTATGTACCGATGAAAACGGTGGCCGAGGCTGTGGCTGAACGGCTCTCCCCGCACACGACCGTTCACTTCGCCCAGGGATGCGGGGTGAACGACAGCGACCGCAGCGGCTTTGCCGAAGCTGTCGCCGCGGCCGAAAAAGCGGATGTGGCCCTGGTGGTCGTCGGCGGCCGCTCCGGCCTGACCGATGAGTGCACCTGTGGCGAAGCGCGCGACCGGGCGGAGATCGGGCTGCCCGGGGTGCAGCTGGAGCTGGTGCAGGCGCTTTATGAAACCGGCACGCCTATCGTGCTGCTGCTGATCAACGGCCGGCCACTCTCAATTACCTGGGAGGCGGAACATCTGCCGGCCATCATTGAAGGATGGCTCCCCGGCGAAGAAGGAGCGGAAGCGATTGCCGACGTGCTGTTTGGCGACGTCAACCCCAGCGGCAGGCTGCCGATCACCTTCCCGCGTCACGTGGGGCAAATTCCGATTTACGCCAGCCACAAGCCATCGGGCGGGAAATCACACTGGAAAGGCGACTACGTCAACCTGAGCAGCAAACCGCTGTGGCCGCTGGGGTTTGGTCTAAGCTACACGACTTTCGAATTTAGCGATCTGCGGCTTGACCGATCATCGGCGGCAGCGGGGGAAAGCGTGCAGGTCAACGTAGACGTGACCAACACCGGCCGGCGAGCGGGAGAGGAAGTGGTGCAGCTTTATATTCGGGACGAGTTGGCCAGCGTGACCCGGCCGGTCAAAGAGCTCAAGGGGTTTGCGCGGGTGGCGCTTGAGCCGGGTGAAAGCAAAACGGTCGTTTTTTCGCTGCCGGTCAACCTGCTGGCCTTTTACGATCGGGACATGCGCTTTGTCGTCGAGCCCGGCCGGGTGCAGGTGATGATCGGCAGCTCGGCCGAGCACCTGCCGCTCAGCGCCCATTTTGAAGTCAGTGGTGAACGCACCGAAATTCACGACAAAGTGTTTCACTGCCCGGTCCGCATCATGACGTAAAAATGGTTCGGGGCTGTTTTTACGCTACATCGCCAATCTGTAGGGCCGCAGCATGCTGCGGCCGTGGGGTTACCTGCCATACCCTTCCGCTCCATGGCGAATGGTTGAATTGTTAACCGCCAACTACCCTGTTGGGGAGGATGGATTGGCCGCAGCATGCTACGGCCCCCCTACGGTGCAAGAACGTGCTGCCCATCTTGATTTCCTTTTAATGTCACCTTCGACTTTTCATAGCAATTTTACCCTAATTGCCACCCAACCGATGAATGAATTCATCGGCCAATAAAACCAAAACGCGATAAATCGCGTTTATCTTCTACTGCCTTTCCATTTCCTTGGATAATCTATTTAGCATATTACTTCACAATCACACGCCAATCGTAAATCGTACATCGTATTTCGTATTTCGTATTTCGTATTTCGCATCTCCATATCACCCCATCACCGCCAAAAATCACCCCCTCGCACGATTGCCCTAACCTTCCCAATTTCCTATCCTGAGCAAAACATCCAAGCAACATCGAGGCTCACATGGGACGAACCGTCAAAACCACCAATCTGATTTTACAGCAGGAAAAAGCGGCGTTTAACAACTTTCGCCGCACGCTGCGCCGGGCAGACCAGGCGCTTTTCGACAACCTCTTCGCCTACGCCAGCAAACACACGGCCGCCATCAGCATGGCCACCCACGCTCTGCCGCTGGAGGCGATGCTGATCGCGGTCTTCATCGAACAGGAGCGCAAGATTCTCAGGCTGGAAGAAGAGTTGAAGGTTCTAGCGAACAGTTAGGTAAGTTACAAAAAGATTCCTCAAAATAGCCACGAATGATGCGGATTAACTTCATCGTCCGCGGTCTACCTGGCATCGCTCAGAATGAGTATCGTGTGAAAAGTCAAGCGATTTCCGCCGCCTTTGTGTAGGGGCTTGGCTAGCCAAGCCCTTACAAATGCAGATTGTATGGATTGGTTAAATCGCCCTCGGAACACCTTTCAATTTAACAGGCAAGGATCCCGTCAATTTTCATGAAAGTAGCCTTTCCCATAGCAGTCGAATTTATTCGGCTGCGCAGGAAGGCCGCAACTTGAGTTAACTAATTAAGCTGCAAAATGATACAAACGGAGTAGCGAACCGGTGGGCGGCTTGCTATAGTCTGAGTAGGGTAACCGCCATGCCAGTGAACTACTATGAACGCCTAACCCAGGTCAAGCGCTACATCCACCAACACCTCGACGAGCCGCTCAACCGCGAAGAGCTGGCTCAGGTCGCCGGCTTTTCCGTGCCCCACTTCCACCGCATATTTACGGCCCACATGGGTGAAACCATTACCGGCTACGTTCGCCGGATGCGTATGGAGCGGGCGGCATACCGGCTGCTAATCGACGGGCAGAACATCACCGATCTGGCTCTCGACTCTGGCTACCAAACCCTTTCCGCCTTTGGCAAGGCGTTTAAACAGCAGTTTGGCCTCGCGCCGGCCGAGTTTCGCCAACTTCACCCCACGGCCGCGGCCCACTTAATCCAGCGACGCACGATTTATAATCGCAAGGAGAGTATCATGCAGCCCCTTGAAATCCGCACGATGCCCGACATGCGGGTGCTCTACGCCCGCGCCACCGAACTGATGACCGGCCCCGCCTTTCAGACGGCCAACCTGGAGGCGTTTAACCAGCTAATGGGTTTTCTCGACACCCACCACCTAATGGACAAGATGCAGCACTGTATCGCCATCTATCCCGATGAATGTGAACCCGGGCACGAGGTCCGCTTTGACGCCGGGGCGATTTTTGTCGAGGGAGCGGAGCCCGCGGCCGCGGACGGCCTGGCCTATCAAACCCTACCTGCCGGCCGCTGGGCGGTCTTTCGTCACGTTGGGCCGTACGACACCCTGTGGCAAACGTGGCAGGCAGCCTACCGCGACTGGCTGCCCACCTCCGGCTGCGAGCTGCGCGACGCGCTCTCTTTTGAGGATTATGTGGATGATCCCAGCCAGGTTCCGCCAGAAGAGCTTCGGACCGATATTTATGTGCCAATCAAGTAGATCACGAAAAGCCACGGATTAACACAGATTTTCACAGATTTCTCTCTCTAATCCTTCGGCTGCGCTCAGGACAGGTTCTGCGAAAATCTGCGTAATCTGTGGACAATTATTTTGTAAATCACTTAATAGGATTCAATCAATGGCTGATTTTTACCGTTCGCAAAGTACCACTTCCAATCCCGGAAAATATGCTTATCTCTTTGACGGCCTCCCACCCGACCTAGCCGGGATCGCCAAAGTGGCCCAGGGCCTGGTTTATCATTATTTCGCCCATCAACACATCTACGGCTGGGCTCCGCCCCAGGAACGGCTGTCGGAAATCAACACCCGCACCATGCCACGCATCCTGGAAACCCTGCTGGCCAAAGACGGCCGGCCGCTCACCAAATCCCGCGATTACGAAAACCGGCTGGTCGGCTGCTGCCGGGATTTCTCGCTGCTGGCCTGCGCTATCCTGCGCCATCAGGGTCGGGCGGCCCGCGTGCGGCATGGTTTTGCCAGCTATTTTGTGCCGGATTACTGGGTCGATCACGTGATCGTTGAACTCTGGGATGATGGCCGCTGGCGGCGCTTTGATCCGCAGCTGTCGAGCCAGCAGGATTGGGGTTTCGACACGCTGGACATGCCCGCCAACGCGTTTGTCACCGGCGGCCGGGCGTGGCAGATGTGCCGTTTTGAAAACGAAGACCCCAATCGCTTCGGACTGGGACCAGATGAAACGCAAGTCCGCGGGTGGTGGTTTATCCGCGAACGGCTGCAGCAGGACGTGGCCGCCCTTAACAAAGTTGAACTGCTCTGCTGGGACGGTTGGGATGGCCTGGTCGAGGGGCGGCCGGAAGACGAAGCTGTTCTCGATGAGATGGCGGCCCTGTCGCTCAATCCGGACAGCCGCGAACTGCGCGAGCGCTGCCAAAGTGATGAACGATGGCAAATTCCGGCCACGGTGCGCTGCTTTCACCCGGCCGTTGGCTCCTCGATGGTCACTGTCGCTTGAAGGGAAAATCCGTGGTTACAGATACGAACCATCTTCCAACACAAGCTCGTCATCCTGGCCCCCGTCTTCACGGGGGTAAACTGCGGCGGGGATCCACCGGTGGCCATTCAATGGAATCCCGCTTTCGCGGGAATGACGCTGCGATATGTGTGTTGATTTGTCAAAACTCAAAATCGCATTTAAACCGGTTTTGGTTTTTTGGCCGGCTAATTCATCCGGCGGTGGGCAAAATCAAGAAAACAGGTAAAACACAGTATTGAATGTACTAATTCCGGGAACAGCAGGGATCATAAAACATGGCCAAAATCATACGCAGCAAAGATTGCGGCAACTCACCCAAAAACCAGCTGGTCGAAGACCTGGCCGTGGCGCTTTTATCGGGCGACCTGCAAACGGCATCCGCCCTGACGACTGAAGACGTACAGTGGCACACGGCCGACGGGAATGCTCTGCACGGCCGGGAGGCTTTACTTGAAGAAGTGGATAAAACGCGCTCGTTTCTGCAGCTGACCGTCCTGCACGCCGTAACCCACGGCCGATCCGGAGCGGTAAACGGAGAGATTCAAACCAAAAGGTCAGCAGAGGGTTTTTGTTTTGTTTTTGAGTTCGCCAACATCAAAGGCACGAGCGTTCGTCAAATCACAGCTTATCATCGTGCCATTTGATAATCCATGAGCAAGGCCAGGTCAAAAATCACTTCCCACCCTTGCCAGAAATCATTTTCCACCGCTTTTAGACACCGGGCCACGTTCTCGCTTTTCGGAGGGGTCACAATAACCAGCCGTTTCTGCACCTCGTCGATGACCATACTCGACCCATCCGGCCCGACCGCCAGGCTCGATTTTAGCGACTCCGGAAACCGCTCGTCCTGATTCACGTACGAGTCCATTCTCTGGCAATGTTGATGGAAAAGGTTTCCACAACGCAGCAGTTCTTCAGCCGCTTCTTCAAAATGAAAATTGCCGTACTTTCCATCCTCGCTGACAAAAAGCACCGTGGTCTGAACCGCATCGAAGTACCTTTCGGTCAGCTCAAAAGAGAGCAAATCCTGCCAGGATTCTGCATATAATTCCTGACACGCTTTAATGACGTAAAGGTACTTTTTCCTCAAGGAGTCAAACTCGGGGACAACTTCTTTTTTATGATGATCGGACGTGCTGTGAATCAGTGCGGCCAGATTCTCGGCGTTTGACGGCGAATGGCGGAAGGTTTGCTCCCGGTCATGGCGGCTTAATTCGATATAGGCTCTGGTTTGCCCATCCCCGGCACCCGCCCAGTGAATCTGCCAGCCTGGCCAGGCGGCCGAAATTCGAGACAGTAAATCGTGAGCATGCCGAATATAATCACTCGCCAGCTCCGAGTAGCTTATAAAAAACAAAATCACCTTCAGATCATAATCGATGACAAATTCGCCATAGGCGGTAGTGTAAATGAAATCCCGAAGCTCTTGACATCGATCGCGATAGTTGAGAAATTGGTCATAACCACCCTCTATATCCGCCAGCCTTATAGGAGAGACGCTTGGTTTGCGATCCGCAAAGCGCTCAACGCGGCCGTCCCTGATGTGAAAAAAATTTAATTCCGTACCCATTTTCTCCCTTCTCTCTATGCTAGGAACCTCTCGCTTGATGCAAGTCTATTTCATTTTAACCCAAATGACGGGGGCCCCTAAATTAAATTCATCTATTAAGGACCGGACAGAAGCTCCAAAACGTAGGGCCGCAGCATGCTGCGGCCGTGAGGTCGTTGACTGTGACCTTCCGCTCCATGGCGCATGAATCGGGAAATCGTAGTCTGCTATAATATTCTTACGCTATGAGGGTCCGGGAGCGTCATAGAATAAAGCGATCTTCGCCCGGACGGCAAACAAAATATGAGGCAGCCCGACCCCAAAGGAGGGCATAATGCCCACACAAGAAAAGATAAGCTATGAAAGCGAAGTGGTTCAAGCCAATACCACATTCGCGCTTGAGCTCTATGATCAGCTGCGAGAAAAGAAAGGCAACCTGTTTTTCTCCCCCTACAGCGTTTCAACCGCCATGGCCATGACATACGCCGGCGCACGTGGGAACACCGCCGCTCAAATGGCGCAGGTCCTGCACTTCCCGGCCGATCACCATCAGCTCCATCCCGCATTGATGTCTTTACAGGCAAAATTGAATGACCTGCAGAAAACCGGGGCCCTGCAGTTAAGGGTCGCCAATGCTCTGTGGCCCAAAACAGGTTATCCCTTCCTCAAGGAATACATTTACCTCATCGAAAGATACTACGGGGTGACCATCACCCCACTTGATTACGCAGATGATCCTGAAGCCGCCCGTCAGGTGATCAACAAGTGGGCCGAAGAGAAAACCGAAAATAAAATTCAAAATCTCATCCCCACAGGAGCAATTGATCGCCTAACCAGACTCATTCTAACCAACGCCATCTACTTCAAGGGCAGCTGGGCCAATCAATTTGATCCAGATTGGACAACAGACGCCCCATTTTCGATCACGCCTGAAAAAAAGATTATGGTGCCCATGATGAACCGGAAGCAGATGTGCGGCTATGCCGAAAATGATCGGGAACTGCTGCTTGAGCTGCCCTATGTCGACGACAGCCTGTCGATGATCGTGCTGCTCCCCAGGGAAATAGACGGGCTTGCCCGGTTGGAAGAAAGCCTCGTAAAAGATGGCCTGACAGAGCGGTTGACCGGGTTGCGACGTGAAGAAGTTCAAGTCTTTCTGCCGAGGTTTAAGGTAACATCCTCTTTCAGATTAAGTGGCACGATGCCCTCAATGGGCATGATTGATGCCTTTGATGAAAATCTGGCCGACTTCTCAGGCATAGACGGGGTCAAGCATTGGCTCTATATCACCGCGATGGTGCACAAAGCCTTTATCAACGTCAATGAAGAGGGCAGTGAAGCCGCGGCCGCCACCGGGGTTATACTTGGAGTCCGGTCCGCCCCCCCACCGGTTCCCGTTTTCCGTGCCGATCATCCATTTTTGTTCCTGATTCGGGAAAACAGCACCGGATCGATTCTGTTCCTTGGCCGGGTCGTCAATCCACCATCGTAAACCGGCCGCCCGGCTTCTTTGATTTAAATCAGGTTAGGCCAGCCGGTCGTGACCAATAGCACGACAGCTGGCCTAATGTGGCTCAATCGCTTCAACTAACCCTAAACTCTTTGGCACCAGTTGGCACCTTTTTTCGACCAGGTGGCAGAGGGGGCTGCCTTATCCTGAACTCCAATCAAATCAAACTTGGAGAATTATCATGGAATATACCTTAATCGATTTTCTGATCGGCCTTTTTTTAATGAATGCCATGCCTCATTTGGTATTCGGTCTGCTTAACATCCGGTTTATCAGCGCCTTTGGTCTCAGTCCAAACGCCAATCTGGCATACTCCCTCCTCAATGCGGTTGCCGCGCTTACTCTTTTCCACATCCAATTCGGTATAGAAACACTAATGGGTAACGGGATCGTTATTGGGGCCGCAACCGTACTGCTACTTTATGTTGTATCGGGCAATTTTTTTTACAACCTGGTCAATTCAAAATAACAACCGATTTCGTATTGCGCTAAGAGGAGGTATCCAATACAATTACCAGAACATATGTGCTAAATTTATCAGTTTTATATTGGCTCCAAAACCAAGGAGATGATCCCCACATGACCACAAACCCTACCATCACCCGGCTGCCAACCAACCACACCCAGCTGCTTTTAACCGCTGAATTTCCCCAGCTTACACCCAACGACCTTTTTGACTATTTCACCCAACCAAACCTCCTCACTAAATGGTGGCCGGAACAAGCTGAAACCGATCCACGGCCGGGAGGCCGCTATCGGCTCTCCTGGCCGGACATGAATTGGGAACTCTTTGGCGAATATTTCACGTTCGAATCCGGCCGCACGCTCGTATTTTCATGGCAGTGGGCTCACGATCTGCAGATGCCCCAGCGACAGGTTAAAATTGAGTTTGCCCCCCATGAAGATGGATCAAAGATCACCTTAACTCACGGTTCATACGATAATTCTGCCCGGGATCAGGAAGATCGCCAGAGCCATTGGGACGGTTGGCGTCATTTTCTAGGTCAGCTGCAGCAGCTAACCCCTTAATCGCGCTTATGGCCCATTGGCTAAATGGGTGAAAATTGTTATCCTTTCTCCGTCTACAAGCTGATAACGTGATTTTTCACGGTTTCGGCCGCGGAGCACCGCGGCGCAAGAAAGCTCACTGGATTGGACAATTTAAATTATGGCCAATAAATTAAAAGCCGAACGTATTCAATCGATTTTTATCTGGTTTTTGCTGATCGTGGGCATTTTGCTGGTTGGGTTTTCGCTGGGCGCCGAAATATTGGGTCTCGATCTAACGCCCGGTTTTGGGCTGATTCAGATGGTGCAGCTCCTGATCGGCTTAACCCTCCTGACGCTGGCCGGGTATATTCAAATTTACCGCATGCGCGATGCAAACACGCCGCGATCACTCCAGGCTGATATTGGAATTCGCCTCGGGGCGTCCGGCCTGGTTTTAGCGTACGTTGCCGGTCTGTCGGATCGTTTGGGGATCGGCACCCACGTACAGCCGGCTTTTGAACGGCCGTATGCCGGCCCTCTGCAGTTGATCGGCATCGGCGTCGGCATCTTGCTGGTAACGGTGGGAATGCTGCTTTACTTCACCAGCCGCGGCTCCCAGGCATCCTCTTCCCTTGAGTTTTTGCTCAACGAGCAGTAAATAATTAACTGCCCTCAACCGATAGCGTGACAAATCTCAGCATTTACGGCCGAGAACACGAAGAAAACGCTTCATGAGGATTTCTTCGCGCTCTCTGGTTCTCTGCGGTGAGCAAAGTTTTGGCCGTTGGTCAGGGATTTAGAATGGGCTGTTCAAGCTTGGGGATTGCTATCGTAAACCCGACAGTTCAAAAGAGCGATTTTTGAGGGTAAACACGGCTGTAGGCGTTGCCGGCCGCTGGAACGTCACCGCAAACGGCAGGGGCTGCCCGGGATCGATTGTCCAGGGGAATCCCGGATTGGTGGAGAAGACGAGATAAATCGACCCACCCCCTTCCAATGCCAGATCTGTTTCAGTGATAGACAGCGGCTGATCGCTCAAGTTGGTCACCTGACCGCTCAGCAGCAGGCTGGTCCCGTCGGAAGAAACGTTGGCTTGCTGCAGGGACACCTCGATATTTTGCGATGCCCCTGATGTAAACGGCACGGAAACATCAATTTGCCCCCCCATGTCAACCCGACTGATCACCCAGCGCAGGTTCCCGCTTTGCAAATTGGTCGGAATTTGATAGCCGGCCGATGCCTCTCGGCCTGTCCCGCTTTCGATATTCCCGGTTAAAATCGGGAAATTTCCTTCCTGTGAGGCTGCTGTATTTAAGGGGTATTGATTCCCTGCTTCGTCTAACAAGACAAAGCGCAGCAATCCGGTATCAAGGGCCTGACTCCCTACATTTTGCAGCTCAAAATCAATCAAAAAGACCATAAATCCCGGCGGTGTAGAGGGGCTGTTCACAACCTGGGCGGTTTGTAGGGCCGTCACGGATACTTCCGCCAGCTGGGCCACCTCACCTATTTCAACCGAGGCTCGCCCCTGAACGCCGCTGTCAGCCTGTGCTTCCGGCAGCACAAAATCGCCAAAAACCACCAACCTCTGGCTGTTTCCTTTATCACCCAGCCAAATTAAGGTAATTTGCGGCCGATTTTGCCCAAATAATTCTTCATTGGAGGCGGTGCTCAACTCTCGGCCGGTAACCACAAACTCTCGATTATCGCCGTTTCGCGTCGTCAGCTGCAGCCGATCTCCCGGGGACAAACTTTCCAAAAGTGCTTCATTGACGTTAGTGTCCGGCAGGCCAATCACGTAGTTGACGATGGTGCCATACACCCATTCGACCTCCCCATCTGAACTTGAAGGGTTCCAGGCACCATCCTGGGAAACCAGCTGGGTAGTCACCGTAAATGGATTCTCGGAAATCAAAATTGAGGTTGGAGGATCCAAATCAACTGATAAGGTGTTGACCCCGTCAAACAATATAATGGCGTTTTCCCCCTGAGCTAGAGGATCCTCTTCCCCCTCTGCAGGTTGAGTTGCTTGCGGTGTGTCATCACCTTCACTCCCGCCGCCAAAAAGCCCGTTGCCCTCGCGGATAAGCATCGTACCCAAAAAGCACATCAATAGAAGACCGGCCGCGGCGATCCCGATGGCGATCAGCATGGGGGGTTCAAGAGGAATCGTTAGCGATCGACTGTCATTGGCAGGTTCGTTTTGACGCTCATCATCTGACATGATTACAAAAATTCTCCGGGTCGGTATTTGTGTTTGCGGTTGCGGTTAGGGCAGTTCATTCGGCAGTGTACTGGGAGCAACCCGAATTAATATTTCGCTCACATCAGACCCAAATGTCTGGGTTAAACCCAAATATGGGATTGAGACCTTGAGCAAATCTGAAGAGGCGGTTACTGAAAAACGAAGCAAACCAGCTTCGTTGGTATAGCCAAGCGATAACAGGTCGCCGGTCGCGCCATCGTTTACCAGGACGGCCGTTTCCTGAATTCCTTCATCGATCTCCGGCAAATTATTGCCGTTTTTGTCATAGAAGACGACGACCGTAAAGGACGCATTAAAAACAGACGGCTGTGGTGGCACATCAGTTGGCAGGGGAGCGATATCGATCCTGGGCACGTCGGTGGCCATTGGTTCTTCAGATTGACGGGTTTCGAGAGCCTGAATGGTTGCCACCAAATCGGGCGTTGGCGTGGCGTTTGGATCAATGGTTGGCGTCCGCGTCGGCCGGGGCATCGTCACCCCACCACCGGTCCCGCCACCCGACGAGCCGCTGCTGGGTGGATGGGTCGGCCGGGGGGTGGGTGTCGGGGTATTGGCCGTCGATACGCAGGTTAAATCATAGGTGTAAAGGTTGGAAAAGCGGTAGTCAACAGGAACAACCGGCCCGACCAGCACATACAGCCAGCCGGTGTAGTTGGCCTGAAACGGCACCAAGCTTCCCAAATCGTTAAATGACCGATCGTTGTTGCCGGCAATTCCGTTGCCGTTTTGATCGTAGAGTATCATGTTGGTGTCGTTAAACCCGGATAAATTTTGGGTTTCACACTCGTAATACCACCCTTCGCGGATCCACATCTTAAAGAAATCATTGTCCGGCCCTTCACCATCGAGCGGCACAAAATTTAAACCGGCCACCACTTCATTCGGTGCGATCAGACAGGCGTTATCCCGATCAAAATTGGGTTCACAGATGTCAGCTCCGGCCACTCGAGTCGCCGTAGGGAGCGGGGTTGGCGTGGCTGTTCCGGGGACCTCGTTGATTTGCACACAATACGTTTTGTCGGCCGGATCGCTGCCATCGCGATTGGTCACTTCTATATAGTAATACCCGTCTACGCCAACTGAGTAGGTGAGTTCAGAGCGGCGGTTACCGGAAATAATATTGTCGTTTTGAGCCAGAAGCTGTCCTTCAGGGCCTAGGAGACGAATATTGGTGTCCAATCCAACATCGAGATTGTCCGTTTTAATCACATACGCCCCACCGGCCCGACCCCAAAAACGGTAGTAGTCGATATCACCGGCCGGCCACATCGTGGCGTCATTGTCGGAACAAAACGTGGTGTCATTAATCTGTAAGGTGTAGGCGGTGCTCAGCGTGTTGTTCGCCTCGTACCGATCGGCAAAAATCGGGGTCGGCGCAGCGCCAGTAGGGGTTGGCGAGGCGTCTTCACTCTGGATGATCAATTCAGCAATACTCCGTGTCCCCAATACGGCATTTTGCGGGTCTTGCAAAATCAAATTGACCACTTCATTGCTCTCTGGCGTTGTGTCGTTAATGATCGTCACTTCAAATGATTTTATGGCGCTGTCCCCTGGGGCAAAGGTCAGAGAACCGGAAGTAGAAACATAATCAACCCCGCTGGTTGCCGTACCATCGGCCGTGGCGTAGGTGACGGTCACCGTATTGGCCGTCGTGGTTGGCACCGCGCTAATCTGGACATTAATCGTAACCAGACCATCTGGATCGTTTTCATCCACCGTGTAGCTAAACGCCGTAAACTGGACGTTTGGCGTCGTTTGCTGCTGCTGTCGCTGGGTGGTTTCAGCATAGGTTACTCCACCACTTTCAATCATTCCAATCAACACCACAACAATGAAAACCGGAATCAAAATGGCCAGGAGCGTAACTTTTAGACGTGGTTTGGTTTGCACACGATTATCTCCATACCCCTCAAGGGGCGTGAACGGCAACGCTATGCCACCGTTGTTTATGTCACCCAACTGATAATTATAAATTCGGATCGGCTTAACCGCAACATAGTAGGCAACAGATGATAGGTGATGGGTGATAGGTGTTAGGTGATGGGTGGTGGGTGTTAGGTGACGGATATGAAGTGAGTGGGGCCGTTTGTATGTTCAAAATAGCAGACGATCAGCCTGCACCTTTTGATTCATCACCTATTATCCAACACCCATCACCCAATACCTAACACCTATCACCCATTACCCATCACCTAACACCCAATACCCATCACCCACCACCCATATTGACATCCTTCTAACCCTGTGTTAATATGCCGACGAAATTTAAAAATTTAAATGCTTTGAATCGAAAGAGTAGCTGTTGAAGCGGGTTTAAGAGAGTTGACCAATTTGCTGAAAGGTCAATAGCAGCGCAAACGGTGAATGGATCGAGGAGCAGATCAGGTGAAAAATACAAAATGTGAGTATCCTGATCCGGTGTGGCTTCCGTTAACAGGCCAGGTTTCAAACCACAATCTGTGATTGGAATGACAAAGTGAGGCTGGCTCAAAATTAGCGCAATCACGGCGCTTTTTTTATTTCTGGCCTAACCAGGGTGGCACCGCGGGAATTCAAGCTCTCGTCCCTAACCGGGATGAGGGCTTTTTTATTTTTGACGGCCGCCCATCAGGAGCAAAGATGAGCATCAAAAACGTTTATTCACCCACATTAGATGGGTTTCGAGAATTGATTACCGATGAGGTCAATATGATTCCGGTTGTTCGCGAATTTGCGGCCGATCTGGAAACCCCGGTATCGGTTTATTTAAAACTGCTGGATGAAGGAAAACCTTCCTTTTTGCTGGAATCAGTTCAATTTGGAGAAATCCTCGGCCGCTACTCGTTTGTGGGGGTCAATCCCCGAGGGGTCATCTCTCTCAACGGGCGCGAGGTTACCGACACAAGACGGCAAACCGCAAAGACGTATACGCTTGAGGAAAACGAACATATCTTGGACATCATCAAGCGCGAACTCGATCGCTTCCAGCCGGCTGAGGTCTCAGGGTTACCGCGCCTGAGAGGCGGGGCGGTTGGCTATCTCGGCTATGACGTGGTGCGAGATTTTGAAAAATTGCCCAATACGGCCGCGCCGGGTCTAGACATTCCCGACGCGATTTTTTTGCTGGCCGATACATTTGTCGTTTTTGATCACGTGCGCCAGAAGCTGCTCGTCATCGCCAACGCTAGGCTTAACGGCAGCCGAAACGGCCCTGATGTTGCCCAGGCATACGTGACGGCGATTCAGGAAATTGAACGGGTGGCCGAAAAACTGCTCCGGCCGCTCCCGGCCGTGCCCAACCGGCAGTGGGGGATCAACGTGAACGGCAGCCGCGGAAAATTTCTTTCGAACAAAACCCAGGCCGATTATGAGGAGATGGTCAGGGCCGCCAAAGAGTATATCGCCGCAGGAGACATTTTTCAGGTGGTGCTCAGCCAGCGCTTCCAGCGCAAAACCGATGCCCATCCCTTTGCCATATACCGCGCCCTGCGCATGCTCAACCCGTCCCCTTACATGTTTTACTTTAACTTCGGGGAACTCGATTTTCAGGTCATTGGTGCCTCGCCGGAAATGCACGTTCGGCTGGAAGACGGCACGGCCCACCTGCGGCCAATCGCCGGAACCCGGCCGCGCGGCACAACCGATCACGAAGATGCCGCTCTGGCCACCGAACTGCTCGAAGACGAAAAGGAGCGGGCGGAACACGTCATGCTGGTCGATTTGGGACGCAACGACCTCGGCCGGGTGTGCGATTACGGCTCGGTATCGGTCAAAGATATGATGATTATCGAAAAGTACAGCCACGTGATGCACATCGTCAGCCATGTCGAAGGAAAGCTTAATCGGGATATGGATGCGTTTGCCCTGATGGCCGCCACCTTCCCGGCCGGGACGCTGAGCGGGGCCCCAAAGGTGCGGGCCATGGAAATCATCGAAGAGCTGGAAGGTGAGCGACGCAGCCTTTATGGAGGAGCGGTCGGCTACTTCAGCTATGACGGCAGCTCCGACACCTGTATCGCCATTCGCACCATGGTTAACCAACGCGGGAATGTGTTTGTCCAGGCCGGGGCCGGCATTGTGGCCGACAGCGATCCGCACAAAGAGCACCAGGAGTGCTTTAACAAGGCCAGCGCCCTGAATACGGCGATTGATAGAGCGGAAGAAGGTGGGTTTTAGAGATCACAGACTTCAGACAACAGACTTCAGAAAAGAAAATAAATTGAGTAGATACTATGAACGAAAAACGAGTCGTTTTTAGCGGCATTCAACCCTCGGGGGATTTTACCCTCGGAAATTATCTCGGTGCGGTGCAAAATTGGGTGCGGGATCAGGCCGAAAAGATCAACTATTTCTGTATTGTTGATCTGCACACCTTAACTGTGCCGCAGGACCCGGTTCAGCTGCGCGAGCGTACCCGCTCGCTGGCGGCCATCCTGCTGGCGGCCGGGATCGATCCGGATAAGTGCACCCTCTTCATCCAGAGTCATGTCACGGCTCATGCGGAAGCCAGCTGGCTGCTAAACTGCATTACGCCGCTGGGTTGGCTGTATCGCATGACCCAGTTTAAAGATAAATCCCAAAAACAGGAAAGCGTGCTTACCGGCCTGCTCGATTATCCGGTTTTGATGGCCGGCGACATCATCCTGTATGATGCACACGAGGTGCCGGTCGGAGATGATCAGAAACAGCACGTGGAGCTGGCCCGCGATATCGCTCAACGGTTCAACCACCTGTACGAACAGCCGTTTTTTGTGGTTCCGGAGCCGTTTATTCCCAAGGTGGGTGCGCGGGTAATGGGGCTGGATAATCCGTCCAACAAGATGTCAAAAAGCTTCGCCCATATTCGCGGGCATGCGGTCGGCTTGCTGGATGACCCAAAAGAGATCATGCGCTCGTTTAAACGAGCCAAAACCGATTCCGGCAATGACATTATCTTTTCAGATGAACCGGAAAAAGCCGGGGTTAATAATTTGCTGGGGATTTATCGTTCGATAACCCAAAAAACCAAAGAAGCAGTTGAGGCTGATTTTGCCGACGCCCGCGGCTATGGTGATTTAAAGGTTCGCGTCGGTGAACTGGTTATCGAAACGTTCGCGCCGATTAAGGCCCGCTATGAATCCATCATGGCGGACCCGGCCGAATTAGACAAGCTGCTGGCCCGCGGGGCGGATCAGGCCCGGCAGGTTGCGCAGCCGAAACTCGATCAGATGAAAGAGATTATGGGGTTGGTGCTCCCTAGATGAGAGAATCCGGGATTCTTTGAGAATCCCGGATTCTAGGAAAGAGATACTCACATGGTACTGGTAATCGACAACTACGATTCGTTTACTTACAACATCGTCCAATATCTGGGGGAGCTGGGTCAGGAAATTCAGGTGTTTCGCAACGATCAAATCACCCTGGATGAAATTCGGACCCTCAACCCGGATCACATCGTCATCAGCCCCGGCCCTGGTGATCCTGAAGACGGCGGCATCTCCAATGATGTCATTCGCGAATTTGGAGCCACCACCCCCATTTTGGGCGTGTGCCTGGGTCATCAGTGCATCGGTCACGTCTACGGCGGCCGGGTTGTCCGCGCCGGCCGCCTGATGCACGGTAAAACGTCGCCGATCAAGCACAATAGCGTTGGGGTCTTCAAAGATATTCCCACCCCGTTTACGGCCACCCGCTATCACTCCCTGGTCGTTGAAGAGATCCCGGACTGCCTGGAGGTGATCGCCCTGACCGCGGACGAAGAGGTCATGGGGCTGCGGCACAAAACCCACCCGGTGACCGGGGTCCAATTCCACCCGGAAAGCATTTTGACTGAACACGGGCATCATTTGCTGCAAAATTTTTTGGACGGGAAAATTTAAAAGACTTCAGACTTCAGACCTCAGACCTCAGAAAAGGGTCAAGATACAGGAAAGAGGAGAGAAATATGGCATTAAAACCATTTATAGCCGAAGTGATCAACGGCCGGTCGCTCTCGTTTGTACAGGCGCAAGAAGCGATGACCTTGATTATGAACGGTGAAGCCACCCAGGCTCAAATCGGCAGCTATTTAACCGCCTTGCGAATGAAGGGTGAAACCGCTGATGAGGTGGCCGGTAGTGCGGCCGCGATGCGGAGCCTGGTGGTTCCCGTCAATATCAAAGATCGTGATAAAATGGTGATGGATGTTGTGGGAACCGGTGGAGACGGCCGCAACACCTTTAATATTTCCACCACGACCGCCTTTGTTGTGGCCGGTCATGGGGTTCAGGTGGCCAAACACGGCAACCGCGCGGCCAGCAGCAAAAGCGGCTCGGCTGATGTGCTGATGGCCCTGGGCGCCAATCTCGACCTCTCGGCCGGTCAGGTTGGGGAATGTATTGACGATGTGGGGATCGGCTTTATGTACGCCGTCAAACACCATCCGGCTATGCGGCACGCCATCGGCCCCCGCCGCGAGCTAGGCCAGCGCACGATCTTTAATATTTTAGGCCCGCTTTCAAACCCGGCCAGCGCTGACCATTATCTGCTGGGGGTGTTTAGCCCCCATCTAACCGAACAGATGGCGATCGCCTTGCGCGAACTGGGAACCCAGGCCGCGTTTGTCGTTCACGGGGCGGATGGGCTGGATGAACTTTCGATCACCGGCGTCAACAAGATCAGCCGCCTCAAAAATGGCGAAGTTGATACCATGTCCTTAGATCCCGTAACCCTGGGATTCGGTCGGGCGACACTTGCAGATATCGCCGGTGGCACCCCGGAGGAAAATGCCGCCATCACCCGCAATATTTTAAACGGCCGGGATAAAGGCCCCCGACGCGAAATCGTCCTGCTTAACGCCGCGGCCGCCCTCAGCGTCAGCGGCCATGATCTTGAAGCCGGGCTGGCGAAAGCCAAAGAATCGATTGACAGCGGCGCAGCCTTGCAAAAGCTGGAGAAATGGGTGGAGAAAACCAATTCTTATTAGTCCTAAGTCCTCAGTTAAAAGTTCATAGTGGTTCGGTATCGACACTCAGGACTCAACACTCAGCACTCAGGACTCAGAACTCAGGACTTAACATGAGCGTTCCCAAAAAAATCCGTGAACGAGGCAAAATCCTCGACGAAATTATGCGCTATCACCGGGAAAATCTTCCCAAAATTATGCGCGATGTTCCTTTTGAAAGCGTGCGGGCGTTTGCGGCCGTTGTCCCGTCACCTCTTGACTTTTATGAGGCGATCACCAAACCGGGTGTCTCGCTCATCGCTGAATGCAAAAAAGCCTCCCCCAGCAAAGGGTTGATCGCCCCCAAATACGACCCGGTGAAAACCGCAGCCCTTTACGAGAAAGCCGGGGCCAGCGCGATTTCCGTGTTGACCGACGGCCGTCATTTCCAGGGCAGCCTGGCTGATTTGCGGGACGTGCGCGAAACGGTAGCCGTTCCCGTGCTGCGCAAGGATTTTATTTTCCATCCTTATCAAATTTACGAAGCTCGTGCGGCCGGGGCCGACTGTATTTTGCTGATTGCGGCGGTTTTAGGGGATGGCGATCTACACGCGCTCCTTGATTTAACCCACAAACTACGCATGAACGCCCTGGTTGAGGTGCACACCGATGAGGAAATTCACCGGGTTCTCAATTTGCCTACCCGACCCAAAATAATTGGGGTTAACAATCGCAACCTGCAAACGTTTGAGGTCGATTTTGCAAACACGGCTCGCCTGCGGCAGCTGATCCCCGCGGAAATTGCCGTTGTGGGGGAAAGCGGCTTAAAAACGGAAGAGGATGTCAGGGCGATGAAAAAAATCGGCGTGGAGGCCATTCTGGTTGGCGAAACCCTTATGCGCGCCAGGGATCCTCTGGGTTTGGCCCAGCGGTTTATCCAGGCTGGTAAAAATTAAGGTCGAGCGGATTCATTCACTCCTCAGGCGCTTTTGGTGCCCAAAGAATATAGAGGGGATCTTCACCGGCCGGGGAGCCGGTCTCCTGATTTTTAACGCGGGCCTGGATTTCCCCCCATCCCTCGCTGTTGATAAAGTAGCTGGCCACCAGCTCGATATGCTGCTGATCGGTGGTTGCCAGCCAAACGGCCGTGGCTTTGCTGGGAAAACAGCGGTTTGAAAATGAAATGGCAAAGATTCCGCCCGGTTTTAAAACTCGATGCACTTCCTGAAAAACCTCAAGTGGTTGAATGAGATATTGGATGGAAACCGCACACAGAACCGCATCAAATTCACCGTCGGCAAATGGCAAAGTCGGCTCCTCATTGAGGTTTTGAACCCAAATTTCTCCTTCATCGAGCTGAGGGTTATCACCCATCTCGGCCGCGTTCATCCCTAGCCCCACCACTCGATCCGGCTTGACCAGGGGAACAGGCAAATGAGAGCGCCAGCTGGCCATTAAATCCAGATAGGCTCCTTTTGCAGGCAAAACATCAGCATAAAAACGACTCAGCGTCAGTATCGCTTCATCATCGATATGCACCACCGGACGAGGCTGCTCATAAAACAACATGTCGGGTGTTTCATCTTGCCGCTTAAAATATTCTTGGGGATACACGTCAAGTGTCCGAGGCATCGCTTATAACTCCAGTCGAAAAACAGTTGAGCCAATCGTGATATTATCGCCGCTGCTGACCATAACGCCTTGAACAATCGGCTCGTTATTGAGCATGGTCCCGTTGCTGCTGTGCAAATCCTCCAGCCACCACTGCTGCCCGCGAAGGGTGAGCAAGGCGTGGTGCATCGAAGAAAAATCATCGTCTAACACAATGGTGTTGTCTAAACCCCGGCCGATACCGGTTACCGGCTTCAAATCAAACTCCGCCCCGTTGATTAACGCTTCAGAATCGGTGGCTACCACCAGCAGCCGGCCGAACGTTTCATTTTGGGCCGTGGTCAACAGGCGAACCGCCTGCAGTTCTCGAATCATCACCCAGGCAATCGCTCCCATAAAGGCGAGCAGTAAGATCGCCGATATGAGCCGGAGCAGAAAAAGGGTTATCTCCATAGCGATTTATTCGTTCTTGGACGTATCGTCATTGAGTAAATCGTCGGGTGGAGCAATCGATCTGGTCGGTTCCGTGTCGCTTTTTTTCTGAGAAATAGGGAGCATACTGCGCGTGGCCCCTTCACCATAAACAAGCGTCACATCGGCCAAAACGATGACATCTCCCGGCTGCAGCACACACTCCCGAATTTTTTGTCCATTGACCTTGACCCCTGCTCGGCTGCCTGAATCATAAATAATAAAATGATTGTAGCGCCAGCGAATTTGGGCATGGCGGCGGCTTACCGAAGGAGAATCCAGGACGATATCGTTATCCATGCGTCGGCCGATGGAGATCATCGGAGATTCAAGGGAGATATGCTGCCCGCCGTTCAAGATCAAAAACGCATCCACCGCCCGCAGCGCATCGCGCACCGCTTCATCGAGCAACTGCCGGCGATGCTGGCGAGTGGCGTTGGAATCTCGTGTAGGGTCATACGAAGCGGCCACACGGACCTGCTGCTCCTGAAGCAGCTCATCGCCTTTGATGACGATAAAAGGCAAATCGGTTAACGGAAAGTTCGCCTCGGCCGCTAATTGCAGCAAATATCGCTGTAAATGTTTGATCAGCTCCGGGGATTCACTTTCGACCTGAGATACATCACGAGGATGCAGGAAAATTTCGTAATGATTGGCAATTTGCCGGTTGGTGTTGTAACTGCTGGTTTCCAAAGATCGGGCCAGCTTAACAGCGATCATCTGAGGCAAAATTTGCCCACCAAACAATCGGTTAAACGTTCCTTCTATTAATTCTTGAACGATCCGCTCAAACTTGGAGAGAGGGCTGGTACCTTTCATCATTCCATGATTATATGTCTCACAAGGGGGCGGGGGCAACCACGATTAAGAATTGACAATTATCAATCCACAAATTCAAAATAATGAACCACCAACACATCAATTAATAATTAATAATTGCTAATTGCTAATTGCTAATTGCTAAATGCTAATTGATCCAATATGCTATACTTCCCCGACCAAGAATAAGGAGGTCAAAGTATGGGTGATTCGCAACCAATCAAGTTGACGGCTCTGGCTTCGTGTGCCGGTTGAGCGTCCAAACTCGCCCCTGGCGAGCTGGCGCAGGTACTGCAGCCAATCCGAAACCTATTTCAAGCATCAGCCACCCCTGAATTACTGGTTGGCCTGGAGGTCGCCGATGACGCGGCGGTCTATCAAATCAACGGCGATCAGGCGATTATCAGTACGACCGACTTTTTTCCACCGGTGGTTGACGACCCTTACGATTTTGGGGCGATTGCGGCCGCCAACGCCCTCTCCGATATTTACGCCATGGGTGGGGAAGTGCTTTTTGCCATAAACCTGGTGGCCTTCCCCGATCACCTCGATCGGGCGATTTTGGGTGAGATTTTGCGCGGCGGCGCAGAAAAAGTAAAAGAAGCCGGTGCCGTTGTCGTTGGTGGGCACAGCGTAAGCGATCAGGAACCCAAATATGGGCTGGCAGTCACCGGAATGATTGCCCCGGAACTGGTCAAACGCAAGGGTGGAGCTCAGGTTGGCGACGTGCTGATTCTCACCAAACCGCTGGGTGTCGGTGTGGTGACCACCGCTCTGAAACGGGAATTGACTCGTGAGGAAGATGTGGCCGCGGCCGTTAATAGCATGAAACGCCTCAACAAAACCGCTGCTCAAGCAGCTGTGGCCGTCCAGGCCAGCGCTATGACCGACATCACCGGCTTCGGGTTGTTGGGCCACAGCTGTGAAATGGCCAAAGCCGGCAATGTGGCTTTTCAATTTGACTTAAACTCACTCCCATTTTTGCCGGGGGCCGTTGCTTATGGGGAAGACGGTGCTTTTCCCGGCGGCATGGGTCGCAATCGGGAATTTTTTGCCGAACACGTCCATTTTGGGGCAGATGTGCCAAAGCTCCACCAGAAACTGCTTTGGACCCCTGAAACCAGTGGGGGACTGCTCATTGCCGTGGCCCCTGAACAAGCCGATGAGATCCTCAGCAGTGTGGAATCGAGCGTCATTGTCGGCCGAGCGGTTGAGGGTGAGGCTCGGATTGAGATTGTATAGGTGTGTATTGGTTAATTAGTTATTAGTGTATTGGTTATTGGTGTATTGGTTATTGGTTTATTAGTTATTAGGTTGTGTCGATATTTGATTCAATACCGTCCTCAAATTTGTGATATTTTCTACACCCGTCGATTAAAACCGACGGCTAAAGGGTTGGTTACGGTCAGGCCTTTTAGCCCCGCATTTTAATGCGGGGGTGAAGAAATATCCTAAATGTCAACCCACCCTACTGTAATGGTATCTTGCAGATTCGGCGCGGCCGATTTTAATACACCAATATACAAATAAACCAATAACTAATAACGAATAACCGTTTGTAATAGGAACTATTTCATGAAAGCGATCATTTGCGACCATTGGGGGCCGCCATCAGAGCTCAAAATCGGGGAACTGCCTTCCCCAGAACTGCGTCCGGGAACGGTACGCTTAAAGGTCGAGGCATGCAGCATCAACTATGCAGACGCTCTGATGGTTCAGGGTCTGTATCAAGAAAAACCGCCATTTCCGTTTAGCCCCGGATTTGAAGCGGCCGGGGTGGTAATGGAAGCCGGTAAAGGGGTTTCGTATTTGAAGCCGGGTACGCGGGTGATTGCTTTATGCGGGTATGGTGGATTGGCAGAAGAGGTGATCGTTGAGGCACACCAGGCGTTGCCGATCACCGACAGCATGTCTTTTACCGATGCGGCCGCCTTCGCTGTGGCGTATGGCACCAGCCACATCGCCCTGACCCATCGCGGGCAGCTCAAAGCAGGGGAAACCGTTTTGGTACACGGCGCGGCCGGGGGAGTGGGCCTCACTGCGGTTGAGCTGGCCAAGCTGCTGGGAGCAACCGTCATTGCTACGGCCAGCACACCGGAAAAACTGGCGCTGGCTCAGGCGTATGGGGCGGATCACCTGATCAATTACACCGAAGAAAATTTTGTCGATCGCGTCAAAGAAATCACCAACAAAAAAGGCGCTGACGTCATCTATGATCCGGTTGGCGGCGATGTATTTGATCAATCGCTGCGCTGTATCGCCTGGGAAGGGAGGCTGCTAATCATCGGCTTTGCCAGCGGCCGCATTCCGGAAATGCCCGCCAATCGGGCCCTTCTCAAAAATTGCAGCGCTGTGGGGGTTTTCTGGGGAGCATACTCCCAAAGAAATCCGGCCGTGCTGCTACAATCGCTGCAGCAGCTGCTGACGTGGTATGAGGAAGGTAAGATCAAGCCGCACGTCACCGATATTTTTCCCCTGGAGCAAACGGCCGAGGCGATGAATCTTCTCCTGGGACGCAAGGCCAAAGGGAAAGTCGTTGTTAAAATATCTTGATTGTTTTTGGCGCATTGGATAAATTGACGTCTATGCTGCGGAGTTTCCCCCCTGGTTTGCTCATTTTGCTGCTGTTTTTAAGCGGATGTCAGCCGGAAATCGAAATCGCTGCCCTCCAATCCTCTGGCGTGGGGCAGCCCCCTACTGTGGAGGCAACAGACTTGGCCGTTTTGCCCACCGCAGAAATATCCGTCTTCACGCCAGAGCGACCTACACCTCAGCCAACAAGCACCAATACACCGGTTTTACCGACCGCCACCACAATTCCGTCTGTCACCGAAACCCCGCTGCCTGTTACCCAAAACCAATCACCAGTCACCCAAACGCCCACCCTCATTGTTTTCCCAACCCCTGAGAACGGATGCAGTGATCAGATGCCATCGGTCAATGACCTACTCGTCATTGTCACCAAATCGTTTGGATTGAGCCGGGAGTTTATCCCGCCTGATTTGCTTCCTATTTCAGATTACTTCCCGGTTGAAATCACCCTGGGCTATCCAACGCTCGTACGCGGCATTATTGTTGCCCCGCTGCAGCAAATGATCCGCGATATGCAAGCGGCCGGCCTTCAACCACAGATCATCTCCGGCTATCGAGATTACCACACCCAGGCGCTGGCTTATCAAAAATGGGCCGCCAGATTTCCGGATCGGGCCGACCAACTCAGCGCCCCCCCTGGTCACAGCGAACATCAGCTGGGAACCACCGTCGATTTTGGCTCACCCAACCTGCCGGATTATATTGAGGAAGAGGAGTTAAAAAATCAGCAGTTTCACACCCACTTTTACATGACGCCAGAAGGGCAGTGGCTCCTTGAAAACGCCCATCTCTATGGGTTTACCCTGAGCTATCCACGTGAGGCGATTGAGCTGACCGGCTTTTTTTACGAACCGTGGCATTATCGTTATGTGGGGATCGAAACGGCCACCATGCTCAAGGAAATGGGCCTCACATTGACCGAATACCAGCTGATCAACAGCCCAGATCCGTGCCGATGATTCCCGACTTCAAAGCACACAACGGGGCGGTCTTCTTATTCATTGGCTTGATGGCCATCCTCGCCATCATCATCGGCTGTACCCCGGCAACCTCATCTGCTGAACCAGATATGATTTTGGCCAGCGTTCCTACCCTGCAGGCCACCGCTCAGCCGCCGGCGACAGAAACCCCTGTCTCCCCAATCCCCTCGTCTACCCCCGTTCCTCACCCACCTTCCCCTACCCCACGACCAACAACCCAGCCGTCACCGACCCCAACCGCCACACCCACTGAAACACCGCTGCCCCCTTCGGCCGTACATATCGCCGCCGTAGGCGACATCATGCTTGACCGCACGCTGGGGCGAGTCATTGCCGACGGCCGTCTCGAATATCCATTTGCGGCGATGGCCGAAGAGCTCATCCCCGCTGACATCACCATCGGCAATCTTGAATGCGCCCTCGGAGATACCGGTCAACCCCAAGAAGGGAAATCATATCCTTTTCAAGCTCCTCCCCAGGCGGCCGAGGCGCTGGCTGTCGGGGGTTTTGATATCGTTTCCTTGGCCAACAATCACGCCATGGATTACGGGCCGGAATCTCTGCTGCAGGGAATCGACCTGCTGCAAACGGCCGGGGTGGTTCCAATCGGAGCCGGCGTGGATCGCGCGGCCGCCCATGCCCCACACATCATCGAAGCAAACGGTCAAACCGTTGCCTTCCTGGCGTATGTCAACGTCCCCGCTGAGGTAGGCGGTTTTGACGTCGAAACATGGGATGCCACAGACCAATCACCGGGGCTGGCCTGGGGCAGGTTAGAAGAAATCGAAGAAGATATTGCCGCGGTCCGTTCTGAGGTAGATCATGTGATTATCGTTCTACACAGCGGGCTTGAATATGTGCGCTTTACCGACGACGTCCAGCGGGAGTTGGCCCGCGGGGCGATTGACGCTGGAGCATCCGCGGTGATTGGTCATCATGCCCACATTTTGCAGGGAATTGAGCGGTATAACGGGGGCTTAATCGCTTACGGGCTGGGAAATTTTGCCTTCGATATTAATGGTGAACCGGACACGGCCGTGCTCCATCTGTGGCTCTATCCGGATGGGGAAATCGACTTTGAGCTACGGCCGGCCGTCATTCAGGTGGGCGGAGCACCCCGGCCGGCCACGGCTGAAGAAGCAGCAGAGATTTTGAAAAAAATTGAAGAGTTTTTGCCTCTGACAAACCACGAAGCACCTTAACAGATGAGATCCTTCACTTCGTTCAGGATGACAAGGGGCCGCGGCCAACGATCCAGGTTAATTGATCCATACCTAATTTCAACTGTGCCGACTCGGTAAGTTACAAAAAGTTTTCTGAAGAATTTGTCCGCAGATTACGCAGATGGCCGCAGATTTTTCTCTGTAATCTGCGAAAATCTGCGAACCTCTGGTTCACCCCTACGGGGTCTGCGGACCGCTAATTTTTGAAAAGTTTTTGTAAATCACTTAAGTATTTTACAAAAAGAGTTGTTAAAAAAAGCCACGGATTAACACGGATTATCACAGATTTCTCTCTGCAATCTGCGTAATCTGCGGACGATTTTTCTTATGACATTTTTTGGTAACCACTTAACAAACGCGGCGGTCCTGTCATTCTGAGCGAAGCGAAGAATCTCGCCAGGTGTCATAAAGTAGAAAATAGCGAAAAAGGGGGTTGTCCCTCTCCAAATCAATCCTTAAGAATCTTGTCCAAAAACTCTGACACTCGAAAATCCCTGACCAAATACCCGTGACCGGCTTCGGGCAGAAAAAGATAATCCTTTTCGCTGGTGATCAACTCAAATAGCCGTTCGCTTTGTTCATGAGGAATGACCGGGTCGTTCCCGCCATGTATGATATAGGTTGGGGCCTCAACTTCACCGATATATAAATCTGAGCGGAATTGATACTTAAGCAATAATCCGGGAATATATGATATGCGGGATTGAACGAGGTCAACCAGGCTGAAATATGGAGATTCCAAAATTAGCAGCTTTGGTGCATTTTCGGCCGCTAATTTAACGGCAAACCCGGTCCCAATTGATTTCCCATATAAAATAATTTGCTCTTCCGGATAAATATTGAGCAGATATTGATAAACCTCAGCCATGTCCTCATGAAGCTCCGCTTCACTGGTGATTTCCCCCGTGCTTTTGCCATACTCACGGTAATCAGGGATAAACACATCATACCCATAGGAGACTAATTCAAGGGCAAAAGGCTCCAAAAACAGGATAATATCCCCGTTCCCATGAAAGAAGAGGATCACTCCCTTAGGATTCTCAGCTTTGAAGTGAACCGCATTCAAAGTTGCCCCGTCAACCGGCAAAAACACCTCTTCAAACGGAGAAGTAAATGGATAAGGTTGATTGGGATCCATTTTTCTGAGGGGGAAAATAGCCTCTTCCTGATTGACAAACAGAAATCCGCAAAGGGCAATATAACCGATCAGGCCGATCGATATCACTGAATATACGGAAATTTTGAGCGCGGGCATAATCATACCGGTTATTCTCTATATTTCTCGCTATTTGCCAAGCACTCAAAACCTTGCCTAATCTTTTTTAACTTCTTTTTTTCCGACCGTATAAACCACTGCGCCAATCCAAATCAGAAAAGAGAGCAAAGAAACGACCAAACCGGTGCGCACCGGCTGCGAACGAAAGGAAAAGGTCACCTTTTGATCGCCGGCCGGTAGATCAACCCCGCGGAAAAAGCCGTCTACCGTCACAATTTCGGCCGGCTGCCCGTCTATCTCTACCTTCCAACCGGGGTAATTTGCTTCCAGCAAAACCAAGCGCACAGGATCATCTGCGCGAACTGAGATCTCAATCTGATTCATGTCATAGGTGATAAATTCCGGCTGTATATTGGGTAGAAGGTCGGCTAATATCGCATCTGATCCCGGCCGAACGGCGACCGCTCGCGGCAGCGCTTCATAAAACTCGTAAATTTTTACGTCACCGGAATGAATCAAGCGAAACGGACCCACAGCGGCCGGGTAAAAAGTGCCTTCTTCCTCATGAACCAGAGACACCGCGTCAATTTTCCATGGACCATCAAGCGCCATGAGAGCCGCAGATCGTATCTTCCCTTCATTGGGTAAACGCGCAGCCCAAAC
>JASJCR010000055.1 GCA_030065875.1 Ardenticatenaceae bacterium
TGATAAAGGCCTCTATCGCTTTCCAAACAACATGACTTTCTTTTCTGACATAATCTATAAGCCCTGCAGGGTCCTTCTTTATGAGCTCCACTCGCTCCGCTGTAGACATTTCATTAAACTTTTCGTAATTATTCAGCAGGGATAGGTATAAAGACCTTTCCCTGCATCGCATCGGTCAAAATTGGGAATATTTCATAATTTTGCTTTAAGAGCGTAGAAATGTAGCCACGAATCCGACAAAACATTTCTGCCCCTAACTGTGACCGAAAACAGTTTGAAATTTTCTGCTGAACCTTGACCATCCTTAAGTCTCGTTCAGCCACATTGTTATCGAACGGCACCTTAAAATCATAGATAAAGCGCAAAATATCGAGCTTGTATGTGATCAAGCGGTCAATCAAATTGCGTGTTTTCGTTTGTTTGGTTCGCCCTCTCTTGCCATTGGCGGTCGCTTTTGGATTCAATTGGTCAGCTTTCGCCCACAACGCATCGTACATCGTCATCAGGCGATCGTATGCTGCTGGCGAAAGGCGATCTTTCCGACTCTCTCTCGCCGCTCCAACCAAACGGTTGGCCGTGGTGAGGAGGCGAATCAAAGCTTTGGCCCAAAGTTGAGCCCCATCTCGTTCAAAGACCGCTTTTAACTCACGGATCAAATGGGCATTACACAACCCATGCTCACATTCAACCTTCAAATAAGAGCGGTAGAAATCATGGATAGCGATCCCTTTGTAAGCCGGTAAGATCCCACCGGCTTGATGGGCCAATTGACCACGAGCTTTATTCGAATAGTAAAAGGTCATCAGTTTGGTCGAGGCCACATGTAACCAACGTGTTTTTGACCCGACCCGATGACCGGTTTCGTCACAATGAATGACATCGGCGTTGACCATCGCTCTTTTAAGCGCTTTTTCGGCCTCTTCAAGCTGCTGATACCCATCCCGAATCATCCGATGAAGGGTACCGGTGCTCGGTGAGAGGGTATAGAGCGTTTTGAGCAGTTCTTGGGTCCGTTCATATGGCACTAATTGGTAAATCATCAAATAGATCACCAGTGCTCTTAAACGAGAACCATACTGAACGTGGCCTCTTAAATCGCTTGGGAATTGACCGGCGTTTGACGCCCCGCAACAAGGACATTCTTTGACAATCGCTTGGTGCTCTGTCCTGATCAGTTGTGGCTGAGGAATATCGATGATCTGTCTTCTTTGTCCAACGGCACCGCTGAGATCTGATAAATCTTGACCACAGCCACGACAGACTTTCACTTCATGGCGAATAACATGATCTACTTCATCGCTCATTTTTAAGGTCGTTCCTGGATGATCACTTTGGCCACCCGGTTTGCGCCTTTCTCGGCCACGAACCCGTTTGGGCTTTTTGGGTCGCTTTTTGAAACCGTCACTCGATGGCGGTTTGTGGCTGTTCTGGCTATTTTTATTTAAACGATCTTCAAGTTCTTGAACGCGTTGACTTAATTTTTGATTGGCTTGAATGAGTTGCTCAATCAAATCAGCCATAGCTTCAGGGCCTTGCTTATATAATTCAAGAATGTCTTGACGAGTTAGCATCTTGGCCAAGGTATCTCATTATTCAAATTCGGCAACCTGCTGAATAATTACCAATTATTTATCTATACCAATTTTCATTGAATTATTATTGGGATTGAAATTGGCCAATTGTTTAGCACAGTATCTTACGTGCGCCCATAACCCCGACTATAGTTGGCCACTACCATCGCGTGAAAACTGGATGATTGTGCCGTTCCAGGCCGAGGATAATAAATTTGAGTAAATTAAGAAAAAGAAGATTTGGTGGATTTGATTAAGTTTGCCCCCTTGAACTTGAATAGGTAGCATACCAGCGCTACTTAAATGTTGTTTGTCAGGAACGGCTATGATGCCGAACTTGCGAGCCCCGTAAAAGAGATAGACGGAGCTTGTTGCCTATGGTATAGTTTTTGGACTTGGCGCAAACCTACCACAATTCAGGAGAGAGCATGACAACAGGAAATAATATTCAATTGCCTGAAGATACACCTACACCAAACAATTTCAATTACATAGTAATGGTTCCATTGACATTAATATCGTGTGCTGTTTGTAGCGCCATTAATCTGAGTTTTGTTGAAGATTTTGAAGCCACTTTCTTCTATACAGCAATCGTAATGCCTGTTGTTGCCTTAATTGGCTCGGCAATTGGCTGGTCGTTTGGTGCCCTCATTTCAAAGAGTTCTTATAATCCACTTGATAGTATTCGGCTGTTTTTGAGTTACATTGCGATTATTTTTGGGGCTGGGTTTGGTTTTTGGTTGTGGGCTTACGTTTTAAGGACTTCGGGGCAAACAGTCGTCACTAGTGGTATTATCACCGACCTTCTTATCTGTATTCTCCCCTGGCCAATTTTTGCGGCTGCAATAGGTTACGCCATTGGGCATTTCGCCAAGCGCACTCGCGAAACACCCATAACATAAGCTCACTCACGGCCAGACCCCACACGCGCTAAGCGTAGGTTTTTTTCAATCCAGTCCCATAGGTTCCAGCCGACAAACACAACAGAAAAAAAGAATTTCCGATCCCGGCACCCCAGGGCCGTTCCATAATCACAGCATAGCACCCTAGCCGGCCCAGAGGTAGTGTCGTTTGTCACAATCGATTTGAACTATTCAGAGAGGGATTTTTATACTTTGAGCAATTTAGCAAATAGCTGAATGACAATTGGCCAATTGTTATGCACAATATCCATATTGTGCATATTCCGAAGCGTACAGCTGTCCACTCCCCCCGCGTGAAAACTGGGTGGCCGTGCCGATCCGGGCCGGTGAGAAAGATTTTGAGTAGGATCTGCCAGGCTGATAGAAATGAACAGGCTCATCTTCCACCGGCCTGACGAAAGATGAGCCTGTTTGACGTGGGCCTAGGGCCGGACAACCAGTGGCAAGTAGACGAAGGCCTGCTCGAAAAATGTCGCTTCGACAGCGCGCGCTTCATCCAGCATCACCACGCAGCTGGCCGTGCCGACACACGCCCCACTCCAGCCGCCAAAAAGTGAGTCAGCAGACGCTGTGGCGGTAAGCGTCACAACCGTACCTGCGGTAAATGCGGCCGTACACTGCGGGGCGCACACTACCCCTGACGGGTCACTTGTCACGCGGCCGCTCCCCGTGCCGTTTAGGTTGACCGTCAAATCAAACTGATTCTCGATTTCGTAGACCACATAGTTAAGCGCCTGGGCCCCGTCAGCAAAGGCCAGCGCCTGCTCGTCGAGCTGCAGAAGTGAGCCATCTCCGTTTTCGGAGAGCAGCACGGCGGGAGCTTCCCAGCTGATGCCTGCCGCATCGCTGGCGCGCACCAGGAGCCAATTACTGGTGGTATCCCGAGCGGCAACGACGGCGGCCGGTCTCCCATTGAGCCAGCCCACGAAGGGAGGTTCGCGACTATCATCCAGCGTGATCACCGTCGTGGGGGTCAGCCAGCTCGTGGCGGTTTCGTCGCTGGCGCGGATGTAGCGTAAATAATAATCGAAGCTCGTTGTGTCTTCCTCGTAATACGCAAACGCCAGACGACCCGCGTGAAAATCGAACCCAAATCCTCCGCTGGAGTAAATGCTGTTGACGATCGACCCGCTCCCCCAGCTGCTTCCCTGAGCATTATCAGCCACAAACAGCTTGAGCGTGTCGTCCATCTGATCGGCAACCGCCACGGCCGGTATCCCATTTAGCATCAACAGCGCCAGATGGCCCGGTTCTGAATCTGGCGTTACCCCGCTGGTGATAACCACCGGGCTGCCCCAGGCGGTGCCGTTCTGATCGGTGGCGCGCAAGAAGCGGATCTCTCCGGTGTTGTCGTCGTAGTAGGCCACGGCTGGAAAGCCGTCCACAATCGCTGAATAAGGGGCGTAAACTCCGTTGGGGATCAAGATAGTCGGTGAAAGCCAGCTGTTCCCATCCACATCGGCGGCACGCACGTAGCGCAGCCCCGTATCATCGTCTGAATAGGTGATCGCCGGGCGGTCGTTGACCACCAGCAGCTTGCTGTGCTCCCCCGCTCCGATCGCCGGATCAACGGTGATACCGGGCGCCCAATCAAGCCCACGTTCGTCAAGGGCGCGTGCAAAGCGCAATCCGCCACCAAGGTTTTGTCTAAAGCTCGCCGCCGGACGGCCGTTGACCAGGGCAAGCGTGTTGTGCCCGCCGGAATAACCGCCATCGAGGCGTTCAAATTCTCCCCACACGCTCCCCGTGGCGTCACCGGCACGTTCATAAAGAACAATTTCCCGCCGGCTGTCCTGCGCCCCGATGGCTGGACGGCCGTTGACTTCCTCCAGGCTGAGGTAAAACAGTTTTTCATTCAGGGCGGTCGCGGTGTAAACGGCCGTTGGTCTGGCCCAGCTGCTGCCGCTGGCGTTGGTCGCCCGCTGATAAAGCAGATTATCCGCCGAGAAGTAGGTGAGGGCAGGCTGTCCGCCGATGACTTGCAGCACCGGTCCACCCCCCGCCTGCACGATGGGCCCCAGATCAACCGGGGCGCTCCAACTGCTCCCGTCAACCGCTGCGGCACGCACATACCGCACGATGCCCGTGCCGTTGTACCGGTAGGCGATGGCTGGATGATTGTCGACAATCGTCATCGACAGCCACTGCCCGAGCGTGCCGGCCGCATCGACGATTTGTGGGGTTCCCCAGCTGCTGCCGCTGGCGTCAAGCGCGCGGATGAACATCAAATTGCCCAGCGTAACATCCTGATAGGCGATTGCTGGAAAGCCATCGACAATTTCCAGCTGGCTAAACCAGCCCACAAAGGGTTGGCTGTTGTCGAGCGTTTGCGGCGTCCCCCAGCTGCTGCCGTCCGCGTTGCTGGCGCGCACGTAGCGCAGCTCTGTCACGTTAAACTGGGTGTAGGCGGTATAGGACAGAGCGGGGACGCCGTTGACGACCGCCAGATCGATCGTATCTCCCCCTATAATGGGTAAGGTATCGATCGGCACAGGCGCATTCCAGCTGCTGCCCTGACTGTCGGCCGCCTGAACGTAGAAGACGGTCTCCAAATTTCTATCGCTGAACGCCACGGCCGGTTTTCCATTGATTTCTCCCAGCACCGGCGATGAGATATTGGAGAGGGTTTGGTAAATCACGACCGGATCCAGCCAGATGTTTCCCTCCGCATCGGCCGCCAGCTTAAACAACAGCGACTTTGTCGAGCCATTAAAATAAATCATAGCCGGTTTCCCGTCAATGAGTTCCATTTCCGAAAAAATAAGGCGTCCGCCTAAATTTTCAATCACAGCCGTCTGGCTAATCACCACTTCGGCTGCTGGTGCCGCAGCAGTCGAAGTGTCAGCCGCTGTGGGCTCCGCTGCTTGAATACCGATCGTGCTCAGGCTCAAGCTCCATACCCCGATGCCGGCAAGAATTACCGTCCATACTATCCAAAAATGACGTTTCAGCATAAAAGACCTCCAAAAATTAATTGATACTTCGTGTCCATGAAAGACTCCTACTTGAATGGGTCCCCAAACAGTTAGCCCATATCGAGGATCCACAGCCCGACCATCAGCACGCTCACCAGCCAAACCGGGATCAGCAAAACGTATCCCCCGCTTTCCCAACCGAACCACTTTGACCATCCGGCTGCCGTATGCCGCCAGCGCAGCAGCAAGTCAGCCGGAATCATCACTCCCAAGGCGATCACCCAGCCCGCATCACCAAGCACCTGGCTCAGCCCCCAGCCCGACAGCATGGTCACAATGAGCATGATCAATCCCGGCCTGTTAAAACGAATCACGATTGTCACCTCCGCAAATAAAAATCAATTGGGTATGCACTCCCATATAAAAACCTCCCAAAATTTGTTATCATTGACCGGCTGAGCCGCGCATTAGCGGCCGTTCATACGAGCGGCCGTCAACGCTGGCCTCGACAGCCAACTTGTGGATAGCGATATCATAGGTGGACGCTCTCCCCTCGCTCTCATCCTCCACGTCAGCCGTGAGGACTATCCCGACAAAGGCGTCCTGAACCACAAACCATGCTTCAACTACTTCTGCTTGGTCCCTTACGAGTTCGCTTCAGGCCTGATGGCCCGCTCCAGCTGCTGACCGGCAACCGCGCCGCCCTGCTCGGCTATCTCGGCCTCCAGGTGCATACTCAGTTCCAAACGTCTCGCAGCCGGCTGGCTGGTATCCTCTGGCCCGATGTCGATGAGGAACGAGCACGCCACCTGCTGAGCAATACCCTATATCGCCTCCAGAAACAGCTGCCAGAGCTGAGCCTCCATCTCCACACGACAGTGGAAACGGTATCGCTCACCAACCTCGCCGTGGATGTTGTCACCTTCCGCCAGCTCACCCGTGCGGTCAGTCCGACGGATTGGCGCACGGCTCTGGAGCTTTATCAGGGAGATTTGCTTGAAGAGGTCGACGGGCAGTGGGTGGCTGGTGAACGGGCGCTGCTGCGCGAAGTCTATCTGGCTACCCTTACCCGCACCTGCCGCCACCTGGAGCAGATTACCGAGGCCAATCTCCATGAAGCGCTGCTTCTCGCCCAGAGGTGGGCGCAGGCCGATCCGCTCAATGAGCAGGCACACACGACGCTTATGCGTCTCTACGCGCGGCTGGGGCGTCCGGCCGCCGCCCAGCGTCAGTATCAAACGCTGCAAACCCTCCTGGCGGAGGAACTTGGGCTAAAACCCTCATCCGAGGCGGACGCCCACTATCAAGCTGTCGCCCACCAGCCTGTGGCCACAACCCGCCAAAGCCCTCCACCCTTTATCGGCCGCCAGCCGGAGCGCCACCTGCTGCTCGGCTATCTCGATCAGTTAGCGAATGGTCAGGGAGGATGTGTCCTAATCGAAGGAGAACCTGGTATCGGCAAAACAACCCTGCTGCGAGAGGTGGAGCGCAGCGCCGTTTGGCAGCATGTGACCGCTGCATGGGGAAGCGGCAAGCCAGACAACCTGCTCCCATATGCGCCCCTGGCTGAGGCCATTCAGGCGCTCAGCCGGAAGCCGCTGTTTCAAGCTTCCCTATCAACTCTGCCCCCCTTGCTGCGGCAGCTGCTTGATCCGCTTGTTCAGCCTGACACCACAACTATCGCCGCGGTAAAAAAAAGTGCCTTCACAGCTGACACGTCCCAAGCGGAGGCGCTGCGCCATATCCTGCAGAGCTGGTTGGCGCACGGGCCACTGGTGTTATTGCTTGATGACATTCAGTGGGCGGGTCCTCAATTTTGGACGCTGCTCCCGCTTCTAGCTGAGCTGACACACCACAGGCCGTTCCTCCTTTTGCTCGCCTATCGCCGTTGGGAACTAGAGCAAGATGCAGCTGCGTGGGAAACGCTGCAAATGCTGGAGAAAGCGGAACGGCCTTTTCGTCTCCGGCTCGAAGGACTCACGCTGGCCGACGTCGAAGCGTTTGCCACAGCCCATACCCGCTCTGCAGACCACAATCCGGCCCAGCTGCGGCAGCTGAGCGGCGGTAACCCTCTGCTGCTTCAAGAACTGCTCCTTCAGCCTAATGCTGAGGCCGCTGCCCTAGCACCTCTTTTGGCAGAGCGGCTCGCACAGCTTGCACCAACTGACCGGGAAGCATTGGCGGCCGCAGCTGTTCTCGGCCGTGACATCAGCTATTCACACTGGTGCACCTTGCTCGGGCGTCCGCTTGACAGGCCGACTCTACAGCGACTTACCACCAGCCGCTTTGTGCGTGAAACAGACTCCGGCTACACCTTTCAACACGACCTCGTGCGTCTCCATCTCTATCGCCAAATCGCGCCTGACCAGAAAGAGCGCTGGCATCATCACACGGCCGGCCTGCTGCAGCAGGCCGGCCAGCCCCCGGAAACAATCGCCTGGCATTACGCTCAGGCCAATGCGCCACAGGCTGCGGTTCATTTTTACCAGCGAGCGGCCGAGCGCGCCCTCACCTTGCGCGCCAGCCAGAGCGCCACTTGGTTTGTAGCTCAAGCAGCGCAGCTGGCCCGTGAAACACAGCTCCCCCCCAGTGAAACCCTCGCACTCCGCAGCCTGCAGCTTCAGCTGGCCCATCAGGAACGGCCGTCAAGCGAGCGCCTGCCTGAGATCGAGACCCTGGCCACCGAGGCAGAGGCGCTGCGAGATGAGGAGATTCTGCTCCGCCTGGCCCTGATCAAATACGACCTGCTCAGCGGGCAGGGGGAGCAGCAGGCGGTTGAAGTTGTCCAGCAGCAAATTCTGGCGCTGGTAGAGGGAGTGGGAAATCTGCCGCTTGAAATTGATGCCCTGCAGCATGTGGCCATCAAATTGGCCTTTATCGTGGGTGACAGCGACCGCGCGCTGATTTATGCGCGCTGGAGTGAATCGCTGGCGGTCAAACTCCCCCAGCGACCAGAGCTGCTGGCTGAAGCGAAAATGATTGTCATCGGCTGCCTGCTGCGCGGCCGCCAGCCGGCCGAGGCGCTTCGGCAGCTGGCTGCGGTCAAACAGATACTTGATCAGCATCCTGAACTTCACCACGTCGAAAACGATTGGCGCTACATGTGGGCGGTGGCGGCCCAATTTACCGGCGATTGGGAGACCGCCCATCGACTGCATGAAGAAAGTTTGCACCAGCATCGACAGACCGGCAATTTTTACGCGCTCACCACCGCGCTGTATAATACCGCCAACAGCGCTTCCAACCGGGGTGCTCATGCTCAGGCGATCCTCTACGCCACAGAAATGGTCACACTGGCGGACAAGCAGCTGGCGGACGACGATTTTCAGAAGAAGCTCCAATTCCGCAATCTGTTGGCTCAATGTTACGTACAGGCGGAAGAATACGCACTTGCCCTGGAGGCGCTCGCCCCGGTGCACGCCTGGCTGGAAACACAGGCTGGCGGGGCGGCGGTAGTGCGTGCCTGGAGCACAAGCGGGGAGATCTATGTGGGATTAGGGGATTTGAATGCGGGCCTCGCCGCCCACCGACGGGCGGTTGATTTTGGCAAAAGCATCCAGGGTGTCACGGCAGCGCCGTTTTTAGCCCTGGCGGAGGTCTGTCTGGAGACAGGTCACCACGCCGAGGGGAAACGCGCTTTAGCTGAAGCCGAGAGCCGAATTAACTTCAGTGGCCCCTCAATGCAGGTCCACACCTATTTTTACACCTTGCGCTATCGATACAGTGAGGATTTGGCTGATTTGGAGCGGGCGTATGAGGCTTTATGCACGCAGTCGGAGCGCTTTGCGAACCCCCACACGCAGCAGCAATATCGGGAGGGGTTTAAACTTCACCAGCAGGTTATCACCCTACACGCCGCCCAGCGCCCGCCGCAGCTTGAAGTACGGCTGGTGCGCAGTGACGTGCCGCTGGGACGGCCGTTGCGCGAGGCTGATTTTGTCACGGTGCACTGGACGGTCGATGCCGGGGCGGGAGATTTAGCCATTCTTCAAGTGGACGGGAAGGCGGCGTTGCGCCGTCATCGATTGGTGCGGCTCATGACGGAGGCCAAAGCGCAGAGGGCGACACCTTCTTTTGAAGCTCTGGCGCGAGCGCTGAAGGTTTCAACCCGCACAATTGAGCGGGACATGAAGCACTTGATGGCCCAGGGAATTGAGCCCCATTCCCGCCGCTATCAGTAAAGCTTCCCCTCGTGCTGTAATCCGTTATACCGATACACCAATAACTTAACCTCCTGCCCCTCCTTTGGACACGCATTTGGAAACGTCCCCCTTTATCCTGTCTACTGAGTCAAGTCAATCTCAACCGCTACCTTAAAACTCGCTTCTTAGGTAGTCAATAAAAAATTTTATTAAAAAATGGCCGCAGACCCCGTAGGGGTGAACCAAAGGCTCACAGAGCTCCACAGGAGCTGGAGAGAAATCTGTGAAAATCCGTGTTAATCCGTGGCTTTTTTAACAATTCTTTTTTGCAAACCACTTCATAAGGAAACAACAACACATGACCTTACCCAAACAACTTTTCAGAATTAGCCTGCTGCTAATCCTGCTAATTTTCACCTTAACCCAAATCCGGCCTCACGAACTGGCCGCACAGACGAGCAGCGATGAATTAATTATCGAGGATTTTTCCAACGGCTTTTTTCCGCCACGCCTCAACAACTTCTTCAATCATTCTTTTACCATTGGCACCGCCTGGGACCTCAGCGGTGTAGGGTTTGGCGATCCCATCTCTCAATCAGCCCCCTTTGCCTTGACGCTTTACGCGGGCAATGAAGACCGCATCACGTTTAATAATTTTGGCCGCGCCTATGTGACCGAAGCCGAAATTTGGGGCTATGCCTCAGCCACGGAAGACGAACAAACGATCGCCCGGGGGCGTATTGTTTTTGAAGGGCGCGGCGACAGTAAAACCTTTGAATTTAGCGGCCTTGTCCCTCGCTGGCAGCAGTTCCTCGTCACCGAAAATACGATTGGAGATGATGGCTCGGCGCTTGGCGAAATCATTGCGATTCGGCTCACCGACGTTGGCAACAATGGCTATGTTCCCTACTTTGACGATTTGCGCGTCATCTCACGCACGCCACCGCGCACCTCCGATTTAAGCATATCAACAAGCGGACCACCTTCGCCTGTTAATCCAGGCGCTCAAATCGATTACGCGCTAACCGTCATGAACGGCGGGCCTGACCCGGCCGTCGATACCCTGATTGAGAATGTGCTGCCGTATGGCGCATCCTTTCTGCCCAACCGCAGCGATCCAAGCTGTCGAGAGGAAGTTGGCGGTATTGTCCTGTGCCGGCTTGGGACTCTTCCTGTGAATGGGCAGCGAACGCTCAATTTTGCTCTACAGGTTAGCAGCGACACCTGTCGCACCCTCTCGCTGCGCAGCGTTGTTTCTGCCTTTGCGCTCGACCAAAATCCAATCGACAACACGGCCGTTTTTAACAACACAACGCCCAATCCCGCCTGCGCCGATTTTGCTGTGACCCATTCCGCCAATCCCCAACCGCCAGATTATGGTGATCCCTTTGCCTACCAAATCACGGTGCGTAATGATGGCACAGAACCCGCCGGGGCCACGCTTACCCATACCCTCCCCGCCAGCGTCTCCGTTATGGACATTCGCCCCGGGCACAGCAGCATTAGCTGCACCGAAGGCAGTGGCGAGATCACCTGCACCCTTTTGAACGTGCCCGCCTTTCGTGCGCAAACAGTTGAAGTCGTCGTTCGCCCGTCCCATGGCTTTCAGGGAATGTTACAGTCAGAAACGGCCGTTTCCGGCACCCTCTTTGATCCAGACTTAACCAACAACCAACACACTCATCGCTTTAGCATCGGCCCACGCTATGACTACACCATCATGGCCACTGTAGGCCAGGGGGAGCTATCAGCATTTGACCGCTTCCTTTCCATTGATCTCGACCAGGCAGGCAACGTGGCCTTTGCTGCCTGGGAAAATATAAATCCCACCGAATTTGGCGTCTACCTTTCCGATGGTGACGCGCTAACAACTATACTTACGCCGGAAATGCTCCCTGCGCTTGAAGAAGGGCTTGAATATCACATTAACAATGATGAAATCATCAGGCTGAACGATCTCGGCGAAGTCGCCCTCTCCATCGACACATTCACCACGGGTGACGATGCTGCCCGCACTCAAAGCGCCATCGTTGTCGCTGATGAAAATGGTGTCTCCATTCCTGTGAGCCTCAATGTAGACGATGCCAATTTGCGCTTCTTTGGGCTACCAATCTTGCTGCAAAACAATGGTGAAATGACCACTGCTCTGCGCAGCGCACGTTCCCGCAATCGTTCTGAGCTGGCCGAGCTCATCACCTACAATCGTGAGGGAGAGGTTATTTTTAACCACCTTCTGAGCGACGCGGACGACAATATTTTGGGCGTTGGCCGCAGCTATAACGGTATTGTGTTTGAGCAGCGCATCGGCCGTTTTGCGCTTGAATCTGAACTAAACGTCTTTTATCGCTTGGGCAACACCCTGGCCACACTGCGCCGCGACAGCTTCACCGTTCAAGCATACAGTGACCTGATTCCCTATAACGACCAGGGCTACATCGTCTATCAGGATCGACTTGACGACAATCAGACAGGCATTTCTCGCGAAATTATTTTTGGTGGTTATGGCTCCCTCGCAGCACAGGAGCGCGTCGCCTTTCTAACCGCAATTGGCTATCCAGGGCGTGCTGTGGGTGATCCGGCCGTAAATAATGAGGAGCAAATTGTCTTCTCCTGCTTTACACCGTTTTGCAAGGGTGGCCTCTACACCGGCCAACCCGCCGCAAACACGACGGTTATTCAGTCAAGTGCTTACTCAGTCGATGGCTCACCAGTGTCCACCTTCATTCCTTACTTCCCGCGTTCCCTGGACATCAACGATCGCGGGCAAATCGCCTTTTTGGCCACGCTGCGCGACGGCCGTGAGGTAGTCGTGCGGGCCGACCCGACGCAAGACAACGACGGAGACGGCCGTTCTGACGTTCAAGAATCTTATGGACCCCGCAACGGGGACGGTAACTTTGACGGCATCAACGACGGCACCCAGCCTCATGTCGCCACCTTCCCCAACGCTGAGACCGGCGGCTATGTCACCTTTGAGTCGGACGACCAGCATCGCCTGCAAAATGTCGTCAACATCAACAACCCAGACCCAGACACCGCTCCCCCTAACGTCACCTTTCCTATCGGCCACTTCCAGTTTGAGGTCACCGAGCTAGAACCCGGCGGCTCAACCACCGTCACGCTCTACACCCCCAGGGCCATCCAAAGCTGGTGGAAGTACGGCCCTACACCCGCCAACCCGACTCCTCACTGGTATGAATTCACCTATGACGGCCGCACGGGGGCAGAAATTCTCGCTGGACGCGTAGTGCTCCACTTTGTCGATGGCGAACGAGGGGACAGCGACCTCACCGCCAATGGGGTTATTCTCGACCCCGGCGCACCAGCAGGCTTCCCACACACCGTCTTCTTACCTTCTATCGAACGCTAGAGCACCAATCCTCGTCAGGAAATACCCAACGGCCGGCCCCCATCAACCGGCAAAATCACCCCCGTGGCCATGGGCAGCGCATTGTGCGCTGCCCAAATTGTCTCGGCCACATCCTCTGGAGTAGACAGTCGCTGCATGGGAGCCATCATCCGCTGCTCTTCTATGTATTCGGCCGAAAATCGCTTCGCATACTCGCCCAACACCCACCCCGGCGAAACGCTCAACACCCGAATCTGAGGTGCCAGCGCCCGCGCCAGAGAGCGGGTCATTGAATCCATGGCCGCCTTGGAGGCGCAATAAGCAACGTTGCTGCCGATCCCCGTCTGACCGGCAATCGAAGAAAGATTGACAATCGTGGCCGGATCAGCCATCAACGGCCGAAAGGCGCGCACCATGGCAAATGCGCCCCGCCAGTTGGTTTGAAAAATCCGATCGATCCACTCGTCACTCAGCCCGTCCAAATCATCGTGGGCAACAGGTATCGTCACCCCGGCATTGTTCACCAGCAAATTGAGCTGACCGTATCGCTCGCGGAATTGATCCGCCACGGCCGCGACCTGCTCGCTGTCGGTAATTGAGGCCTGCACTATCCAGTGCCCCTCACCATCCAGTGACTCAAGCACCCGCTGGGCCTTCTCCGCATTGCTGCGGAACAAAATCACCACCCGCGCTCCGGCCTGCGCCATCCGCCGGCAAATCCCCGACCCGATCCCGCCACCGCCTCCGGTGACCAAAACCACTTGACCTTCCATCGATTGTTGTTTTTCGGCCATACTGCTCCATAAAAATGTGTCCGCAGATTTCGCAGATTGGAGAAACAAATCTGTGGTAATCTGCGTAATCTGCGGATAATATTAATTATGAGACTTTTTGTAATCTACTTAACTACTTAAAGGATTAACCCAAGATGCAATCTTATCACGCGGCCGAATAGCCGCCATGGAAACCGAAATCAGATGTTGAAAATTTACAAATAAGTTCGGATATGAACCATCTTCCAAAACAAGCCCGTCATCCTGGCCCCCGTCTTCACGGGGGTAAACTACGGCGGGGATCCATCGGTGGCAATCCAATGGATTCCCGCTTGCGCGGGAATGACGCTGCGATATCAGTGTTTATTTGTATACACTCAAAATCCGGTTGTTTTAACGCGATTAATCCCTAAATCCTTGTAAACTGCTTCGATAGTTAGCGTGTTAGTATATCAGCGTCTTCGCAATTTACAGCTTCTCAATACACTGGGTTGTGTTGTCATTTGGAATATTTCTTCAACCCCACATGAATGCGGTCTTATAAATTAAATGGATACAATAAACAGTTTCACCGCCCGCGGTCTACCTGTCATCCTGAACCCTTCGACTTCGCTCAGGACAGGCTTCGCGAAGGATCCCGTCAATCTCCAATGAAAGGAGCCTTTGCGCAAAGAAAAGCCCTTCCATTGTTGGCCATCAGGGCTTAAAAACAGCTTGAGGAGATTCCTCGCTCCGCTGCTCATGCTGAGCAATGACAGGAGACCGAAGATGAGTGCAGCGGTCATTGAATCTATTAACCATTAGAACCTAATACACCAATAAACCAATACACGAATACACCAATAACTAAACCTCCTGCGCCTCGCGAATCAAACCGCGCAGCTTATTTGGCGTCACCGGCAGGGCATCAATCTTGATCCCCAACGGCCGCAGAGCATCTTCGATGGCCGAGGCGAGCGCGGGCGGAGCCCCCATCCGGCCGCCTTCACCACCCCCCTTAATGCCAAATTCCGTAAACGGGGACGGGGTTTCCACATGCCCCACCCGCACATCCGCGGGCACTTCATGAACCGTAGGGATGAGATAATCAGCGTAGCTGGCCGTAATCAACTGGCCATTTTCGTCATAAGCAAACTCTTCGTATAAGGCCGATCCGATCCCCTGGGCCGTGCCCCCGCGGACGTGACCGGCCAGGGTCATCGGGTTGACCATCGTGCCGCAGTCGTGAACCGCGACATAATCGAGAAATTCAACCCGGCCGGTTTCAATATCGACCTCCACGACCGGCATGTGACACATGTGCCCCATGATCGGATAGAAAACCCCCAGATCGGAGCGGTCTTCGCTGGGCATCGTCGTATACGGATGATCGTAGACGTAGGTGGCATCGAGGCCGCTGTTAAAATCGTCTGGCAGGCTCAGGCGGAAGAAATGGGACTGCATGGCGATGTCGGCAATGGACATGAATTTGTCCGGCGCTCCCTTCACCTGCACTTTGCCATCGACGAGTTCCAAATCTTCTTCGGCCACTTCCATCAGATGACCGGCCACCTGATACAGCTTGCGCTTGATCTCTTTGGTAGCCCCGCCAATCGCCCCGGCTACCATCACCGTAAAGCGGCTGCCGCCCGGACCGGTCCCGTTTAAACCGTGATCGGTATCGGTGTAGTTGACGATGATGTCGGCCGGATCCATCGTTAACTGCTCGGCGACAATCTGGGTGGCCATCGTCTCCGGACTGTTCCCCCAAAACGGCGCGTGGAGGGTCACAAACGCCTTGCCGGTTGGATCAATTTTAATGCCGATACTCTCCGGTGAGCTGGTCAGGGCGAAACCAGGTTCGTGATTCCAGAACCAGAACTCGGTTGAGCTAAAGACGCTCCGCTCCTGAGCGGTGACGGTTCCGATCCCGATGTAGCGCCCTTCCCGGCGCGCCTCGGCCTGCTTTTGACGCCATCCCTCATAATCAAGCAGCGTCAGGGCTTCGTCCAGAACCGCTTCATAGTTGCCGCTGTCGTAGACGTTCCCGGTGGGAATTTTATAAGGAAACTGCTCCGGCTTGATAAAGTTTTTGCGCCGGATTTCGAGCGGATCGATCCCCAGTTCATCGGCGGCCGCGTCCATCAGCCGCTCCAGCACAAAGTTCGTCACTTCCGAACCAAAACCGCGATACGCCCCCTGCTGCCCCTTGTTGGTCATGACGGCAACGAGATGCATGCGTACGCTGTTGATCGTGTAGGGCCCGGTGACCTGGGCAGCCGCGTTGCCGTGATGGCCGACGCCAAACTGCAAATACGCCCCGTAATCATCAAGGCAGCGGTAGCGAATGCTCTTCACCGTGCCGTCTTTCATGACCGCCAGCTCCGCATCATAGGTGCGATCGCTGCCGTGATTGTCGCAGCTCATGGTGTTGTCGAGCCGATCTTCAATATATTTGACGGGACAGCCGGCCGCACGGGCCAGGGTGCACGTCAGGGTCACGACCTTGTGGGTGAACAGCTTGCTGCCAAAGCTGCCTCCGGCAATCGTGGGCACGATATTCAGCTGGGTTGCCGCCACGCCGAGTGAAACGGCGCACAGCCAGCCCACGTAGTTGTACATCGAGCCGTTTGAATAGACGGTAAACTTGCCCATCCCCTCGTCAAATTCAGCCACGGCACCGCACGTTTCCATCGGCTGCCCACCGGAGCGGGGCCAGTACAGATGACGCTGAACGATGAGATCCGCGTTGGCAAAATCTTCGTCAACCGGGCCAAAGTCCAGCACTCGTTCGAGGGCAACGTTGGTGTCCCCCCGTTCCGGATGAAGGACGGCGTCACCGGTTGAGTGAATCGCTTCTTCGGCGTTGACGACTACTGGCAGCGGGTCGTACTCCACCTCGATGAGGTCGATGGCGTCTTCCGCGATGTAGCGATCCTCGGCGACCACCGCAGCCACCGCCTCTCCGACATGACGAACCTTGTCCACGGCGATCACGTATTGGGTCACCGGCGGGTTGGCAAAACAGGCGGTGGGACCGGTTTGCTCGGCTGCCTGTTTGCCGGTCAGGACGCAGATAACGCCGGGCAGCGCCTCCGCTTTGCTGGTATCAATACTAAGGATGCGGGCGTGAGCATAAGGGCTGCGCATCACGGCCGCTTCCGCCATACCGGGCAAATGGATGTCGTCGATGTATTTGCCGCGGCCGGTCAGCAGGCGGGGGTCTTCCACCCGCTTCATGTTTTTGCCGATCCACCGATATTCGTTTTTGGCTTCGCTGCTCATGCTGTCACCTCTTCCTTGGTCTGATTGACGGCCGCTTCAACCGAATCGAGAATCGTTTGATACCCGGTACAGCGGCAGAGATTGGCCGAAATCGCTTCCTTGATTTCCTCACGGCTGGGATCCGGATTGCTGTCCAGCAGCTCTTTGGAGACCATCAGCATCGCCGGGGTGCAAAAACCGCACTGCAAACCGTGTTTGGCCCAGAACCCTTCCTGCAGCGGATGCATGTTGGTGGGCGTGCCCAAACTTTCGACCGTTTCGATCGAGGCCCCATCATGCATGACGGCAAAATTGAGGCAGGAGCGCGCGCTTTGTCCGTCGATTAACACGGTACACATGCCGCAAACGCCATGCTCACAGCCGACGTGGGTGCCGGTCAAACCGAGATCGTGTCGCAAAAAATCGGAGAGCAGGCGCCGAGGGGGAATTTCTTTTTCGTATTGTTTCCCGTTAACGGTAATGTTGATTGTTATTTTTTCCATGATTTCTCTCCTCTTAGCGGCCGCGGCCGTGCGCTTTGGACAAAGCACGCTGGGTCAAACTGCGGATCAGGTCACGGCGATAGTCGGCTGAGGCGTGATAATCGGAGCCGGGGTCGGCCGCGTTTGCGGCGGCATCAGCCGCCGCGCGAAACGCTTCCTCTGATGGTGCTTGCCCGTTTAAGGTGGACTCGGCCGCGCTCATGCGCCTGGCGCTCTCTCCCGCTCCCAGGCAGACAATGCGAACATCCTGACAGGTTCCACCGCTGACCTGCATCAGGGCGGCTACCCCAACCAGAGCGTAATCCCCCTTGCGTGGACTGATTTCCATGAAGCTGTAGCCGGACCCGGCCGCTGTAGCGGGAAAGTGCACGGCGGTTAAAATTTCATCGTCATCCAGAGCTGTTTCCAGATAGCCGGTAAAAAAATCGGCCGCGGCCACGGTCCGCTCGCCGGCCGCGCTGCGCACCACCATTTCCGCGTCACACGCCAGGGCCACGGCCGGTAGCTCTGCGGTGGGGTCGTTGTGGGCCAGGCTGCCCCCAATCGTTCCCCGATTGCGGATCGGTTTGTGCGCCACGTGGGGCAGGGCGGCCGCCAGCAGGGGGCAGGCATCCCTGACCACAGCCGAATACTCCACCGTGGTTTGACGGGTCATGGCCCCGATCTTAAGGGTGCCGTTGCTGCGCTCGATATAGTCGAGGGCGCTGACGCGGTTGATATCAACCAGCACCGACGGCCGCACCAGGCGCAAATTCATGAGGGCGATCAAACTTTGACCGCCTGCCAGCAGTTTGGCCTCATCACCGCCTTCAGCCAGAGCGCCGAGCGCCTCATCAACGGTGGTGGCTCGTTTGTATTTGAATGGGGGTGGTTTCATATGAATGCCTCTTTGTGTTTGAGAATGTGGGATAGAATGATGATCCCAACCTCAGGTTTTCTACTCCAAAATAGCCACGGCCCGCACGGGCGAACCGGTGCCGTCGCGGATGCGCAGGGGAAAGCCGGCGAAAATAAACCGTTTGCCCACAACCTTGTCCAGATTGGTCAGGTTTTCATAGTGAGTGATACCGGTGCGACGGCACATCATGTGCACCGGGTAGGTTTTGGATATGGGATTGTCCGGTGTGGGGCAGTCAACCCCGAACGCCTTGACCCGCTTTTCTGCCAGCCACTCGGCCGCCGAATCATCCAAACCGGGGTGTTGATTGGAATAGGCCGGTGTTCCGGCATACTTATCGTGCGTCCCGGTACGCATCAGCAAAATATCTCCAGGGAGGACGTTTACCCCGGCTGCATCACACGCTTCCTGCAGTTCCTCCCCCGAGATGTACTCGTGCACCCCTTTGTGAGAGATATCGATACAGACGGCCGGACCATAAAATGTGTCGAGCGCCATCTGGTCGATCGGTGCAGCCTCAGGAGCCGGATCAAAGTGGCTGACGGAATCAACGTGGGTCGGGCCGTGGTCACACATAAGGATGGCGTTTGATTGATACGACATCCCTCCTTCAAAGCGAGCGGCCGTTTCCTCATGACTGGCGTGCTGCCAGATGATCGTCTTCTGATGACCGGGGTAAACCTCCATACCCTGATAGATCTCCTGTGACAGATCGATGAGTTGTACCATTAATCCTCCTTTTCAATTGTGTCCCAAACCTGCCCTGACCAAAAGTTGTGTCGCTCGCCTAATCCCTCACGGCCGCTCGTTCCTCTGATCCTTCCCCACGGTCGACCCATTGAAACAGCTCAACCAGATAGCGGTCGGGATCGTGGAGATAAAGCTGATGGACCCCGTCACCGCGCCCCATCGGCCCCCCAACGATAGGCACTCCCATCTTTTCTGCTTTGGCCACCATGGCTTCCAGATCATCCACTTCAAAGGCGAAGTGGGTGGCCAGACCGGTATTTTCTCCCCGGCCGGGGTCCGGGAATCCGGCAGCGGCAGTGGTGTCCCGGGCCTGAATCACATGGATTTCGGTACCCGCGCTGCGAAACCACGCGCCGGCAAACGTGAAGGTCGGTGAACGGGGCACCTCTTCCATCCCCAGGAAATCACCATAAAAGCGTTTTGATTGTTCCAGATCCTCAACCACCAATCCGCAGTGCTGTAATTTAGCCATTATTTCATCTCGCTATCGCCCGCTTCATAGAGACCAAAGGGCAGCGGAGCCCCAATCGGCCACGTGCCATTTTGCAGCTTGGTCCCAGCTTCGCGGTTGCGCCGGACGAGAGACCGCCCCAGCTGCAGCTGTCTTTTTTCCCACGTTTTTAATGCCTCCGGCACGTCGTTGCCGTGTTCATTCAAAGCGCGGCCGAGCTGGCGGGCGTCTTCGGCCGCTTTGGCGGTTCCGGCGGCCGTATGGGGCCGGGCGGAAAACGCCGCATCGCCGAGGATACAAATGCGGCCAAACGACATCTGCGGGATTTCATAATCAAAAATCGCCTGAATAAACGGCTGCTCTGTGCGCAAGATGAGCGCCCGCAGCAGATCGGGAACTGTCGTGGCCTCTGCTTTAAGCGCGGCCACGGCCCTGTCGGGAACCGCACCGGGGGCCACGGAGAGATCGCGCCGCCGTCCGTGCCGGTCGGTCAGTATGGCGTCTAACGCTTCCCCCTGCGGTACGTGGCGGTACCAGAGCCAGTTGACGTATCGTTTGCCCTGGCCGAATGAGGAGTCAACCACCGGAATCGGATAGGTCAACAGGTGTTCATCCTTTCCAATATGGTAGATGATTGCCTCGTGGAGCAGCTCGAAGGTGGTCGGTGAGACATCGGCCGCGCTGACGATTCCCCGCCAGGCGATATACCCGGCGTACGCGGCCGGGGTGCTGCCCAGCAGCCAGCACCGCGCCTCGGAGCCGATGCCGTCCGCGCAAACGAGCAGGTCGCCGGTGAACTGCCGCCCCTCGGCCGTGTGTACCCTAACTATTTCTCCTTTCCGGTCGAAGCCGGTTACCCGCTGATTGAGAAAATATTTTTCACGACCAAAAAGCGCGAGCAGCCCGGCGTAAATCGAGTTGTAGGAGGCGAAGCGATAAGGTGCTTCAATTTCGTGGGTGATACGACCATTTTTGTTGACATAACGTAAATAGCGCGAGCGGATGCTCATATCTACCCCAGCCATCGTTTGCCTATCGGTCAGATACCGGACGGTGTAAGGGTTGAGCACAATTCCGGCTCCCCGCCCGGCCAGGGGCACGCGTGATCGTTCCAGAACGGTCACGTCAAATCCGGCCTCACGCAGATAGAGGGCTGCATTGAGTCCACCGAGGGAGCCACCCATCACGATGGCGTGTAAATGATTATTCGACATGATCGGTCAGGATTGGTTATGGCTGAATTTTGGCCGTGCCAGGGAGCATTTTCCAGGAAGCTGTTCGAATTTTGAGAAAGACGGGCCTCTAACCTTGAGTGGTAAACCGCACTCCAAAAGTTAATGATAATCAAATATCGGCCGCTTTGCATTGTCTACTAAGACAGCGAAAACATCTTTTTTTTGTGACAATTTACAATTAACCTGCTATTTAGGTAAATCTCAACAACTTATTATTTAACTCAAGTTGCTACCTTACCTTCCCGATGAATAAATCCATCGGTCAAAGAGACCGAAACCGGATAAATCCGGTTTATTAACGCGATTTATCGCGTTTCGGTTCTTCTGGCAGCCGGATTTATTCGGCTGCGTATGAAGGCCGCAACTTGAGTTATTATTTAATTAATGGATGACGTACACGCGGTTTCCCAATCGCGTCAGAGACCGATCCTATTAAAATTAAGCCCCAAACAATAAAATGAGCGAAACGGGACTATTCAGCAGGAGTGAGCGAATGGATGAGAAGCGCGAGCTGAACCTCAAGCATCTGCTCAGCATCATGCAGATCAACGTCAAGCAGTTCACACAGCTGATTGAGACGGTATTTGACCGTGTTGGGGTGGACAAAAAGAAGTTCGGCCGATTTTTGCGGGCTGAGCTGATGACGCAGGGCCACGCTCAGCGTATGTAAAAGATCTTCAGCCCGGTCATGCGCCAAAACCGGGGCCAGCAGACGACGGGAAAAGCGCTGCAAATCTTCAACCGCACTACTCCGCAAAAGGAGAGCATAAATGCCCAGGGCATCAAAAACGACGATCGGCCGGGTCCGGCCAAACCGCTTGACGATAGCGAGGGCATCCAGACATTCGCGATGGGCATCGGAAAAACGAAGCGGGTTTGAAATGGGGGTGCTGACGCTGACGGTCAACATCAGATCGGGCCACCCGGCCGCCATGCGCTCGCTTAAAATCTCGGCCAATGTCTGCAGGCGGGTCAGCGTTTGAGGATGACGCATCGGCCATAACACAACCACGCGATCTCCCTGCTGGGCTACAAAGGTTGCTTTCTTGAGTTCGCGGCACACCTGCTCGGTGGTCGTGGCCAGCGAATGTTTGATCTCTTCAACCTCTCCCTCACTCAGGTTGTGCAGTTCGATGTAGCGGCCAAAGCCGTGAATATCGACCACCAGGACGCGAAAATCGCTTTCAAAAGAAAATTTGAAGTAGGCCGCCCGGCGCTTTAGTTCGGCCGCGTCGGTAAAGCGACCGAGCAGCATATCGTCGATAAAATCACCGCGCATGCGGCGGTTGGTATCGAGCGAGACCCGCTGCTTGACAAGTTCCAGGGTGCACACGGTCGAGGCGTGTTCCAGCGCCCGCTGTTCGAGCTCGGTTGAAATCGGGGGGATGGCCACAACGGCAAAGTAGCCTAGAGTTCGCCGGCGGACCACCAGCGGCGTGATCGAAACCGGCTGCTCATCGAAGTCGCTGAGGAGTGGGGTGAGCGGTGGAGATTGCTGCTGGTGGCGCTGCAGTTGGGGGAGCAGCTTGATGTTTGGTGCGGTTTGGGGGTGGGAAGCGGAGTGGGCAATGAGCTGCAGCCGGGCATCGTAGAGAGCCACCGGCCGGTTAAGCAGGTCGGCCGTGGTGGTGACGACGGCCGCGAGACCTTCTTCCTCGAGAACAAGACGGGTGAGCTGCTGGTGAATCGCTTCTGACTGCAGCAGCAGTTCATGCTGGGTATCTAACTGGCGATTTAGCGCGCTCAATTCGTTGACCGATTGATTCAGGGCATCCAGGAGCTGTTTGTTGCGGATCACGGTGGCCGTATGGTTAGCCAGCGTGGTTAAAAGCGACAGCTCAGCCTCGCTAAACGTATTGCGGCTGGTGTAATAGCAGTTTATCGTTCCAATATGTTTCTCACCGACGATGAGAGGGGCGGCAATCATCGTCACGTATCCCTGATTGAGAACGGCATCTTGAAAGTCGGCGAATTCCGGAGCGGTTCGCACATCTTCCCAGAAAATCGGTTTTGAGCCGTTAAATGCCTGACTGCTAGGCAGGGCGGTGATCCAGCCGTGCTGGTTGGATTGACGGTTGATGACGTCGACGTATTCGGCCGAAAGACCAAAACTTCCTTTAATATGTAGGGTGCTGTCATGGCGAATCAAAACGGCGCAGAAGGGGGCATTGAGCAGCAGGGCGATTTCGGCCGAAACACGATCGAGCATCGCCGGCAGGGGAATATCCTGGCTAATAATTTGGCTGATGGTAATCACCGCCTTAACTTCACGTTCTTTTTTAGCCAGTTGATTACGAAGATCTGGGCTCATGCTTATCAGAATGCCCGAAAAACGGAAACTTTGCAATCACCGTTCACTTCTCTCATCCAGGACTTGACGTTGGTACAGCAAATCTAACAGCTGCTCCAGGTTAATGCCATAGCGTGCGGCAATTCGATCCGCGTAGCTGCGCCCCAAAGGCGGGCTTAAAACTACCCGGTAGCTGTAGGGGCCATCCCCGGCGGCGACACCCGCCTGCTCCTCTTCGCAAGAAGCGACCATACTAACGACCTGGCTTTCCCCGTCTGTGTCCAGGTTCAACTCCTGAACGGCGGCCGCCAGTTCGTGCTGATGGGTGGTAAAAACGGCCCGCAAGCCGATGCGGCGCAGCACCCGCACGATATCCTGCGCCAGGTAGAGACTCTCCCCCATGTTGGTCGTAGAAAGTGATTCATTCAGGAGCACCAGGCTGCAACGGGTAACCTGTTCAAAAATAGCCCGGATACGGCGAGCTTCATCGCCAAAGCGCCCTGTGCCCAACTCCAGCTGTTCCTCGACCGGATAGTGCGTATAAATCCCATCGACCGGGCTAATACGAGCACGCCGCCCGGCTACAAAAAGCCCGGATTGGGCCATCACCTGAGCCTGGCCGACAGCCTGCATATAGGTTGTTTTGCCTCCCTGGTTAGGGCCCGTCAGGATCACAATCCGGCCGCGCGATCCCAGAATGACCTCGTTGGTTACCACCCGCCCTGCCATCTTTTCCCCTGACTCCTGGCCGCTCAAATGAAGAGCCAGCTGGATGTTGTAATTCTCCTCAATCTCGCAAATCCGCTCTGCACTGGAAGCGATCTCCGGCAGGCAAAACGGGTATCCCAACGACGCTACCTTTTGCGCCAGCGCCACCGCCTGCACGTAAAAAATGATCTCCGGGCGTAACTCTTTCAAGAACCGGCTGTTCAGATTGACATAGCGTTTTAACGCCCGGGCAATCGGCTTGGTGGTCTTCTCCAACACCTTGGACAGGTCCCGAAAGAGGGGGACCATCATCGGCTCGGCCTGCCGGGTTGGCCCGCTGATGGGGAGACCTCCGGTGATCATTTTGCTGCTTTCAGCGAGCATAGGCAGCGAGTGTAAAGGGGCTATCCCTTTTCCATCGGCTTTACCCAGGAGGCGGTCCAACAAGCTGCTCTCTGTAAACCGCTCTGAGTTTACCGCAAGAAGGACGGCCTCTTCCGGGCGCAGACGCTCGTCAAGATTCACCCCCACAGTGATGCTTGTAAACGCTCGTAATTCCGAAAGTATGTCTGGCAGAGTCTTAATGACCTGCTGAAAATCCTTGTTGATGATAAATTGATCGACGTAGCTTTGCAGCGCCCGCAGCCCCGATGAACCCATTTCCCCATCCACACCCTTAAAAGCCTCGCTCAGACCATGAACACAATCAACCAGCACCTGCAGTTCGCCTGCTCGCTGGATAACCTCCTGAAGAGATGATTCGCCGGCGAAGTAAGGATGGGTAAAAAGGGTCAGTTCATCGAGCAGCGGCAGCATCGACTTTAAGGCTTCCGCTAGAAGCGGCTCGTGGAGCAGATCATTGAGAATAGCCTGTCGATAAGCAAGCACGGCCGGATCCTGACACAATTGATACAAGACCTTTCTGATTGAATCTCGGTGAGGGCCGTAGGGGCACATGCCCACGACGAGAGTCTCCAGAGCGAGGTCCTGGATCACCTCGTTTGAAAGCGGCCGGCCAGCTTGCTCTGGCTCTCCATCAGGCCACAGCAAGCTTAAACTTTGTTTACTCTTTTCACTGTTCAAAACCATTCCTCTCGCACAGGCAGACCTCAAAAGCTTTGAAAGCTTTTGAGGTCTGGATTTTTTTGGACCCGTCATCCCCGCGCAGACAGGGATTCAGCGGTGGCTACCCAGTGGAATCCCGCTTTTGCAAGAATGACGCGACTCTATCGATGTTTATTGGTCAACACTCAAAATACGGTTTCGGTTTCTATAGCGGCGATTCGGCTGCGTAGCGCAACTTGAGCCATTTAATGATTATTTTTGACGGCCGGCTCGGTTGGAGTTGAACCTTCCTCCGCCGGGTGCATCGTGATCACACCATCTTTATCGACATCGACGATGGTGACCTCATGACATGTGGGGCAGGTGATTTTATGATAAAAACCGGGCGTCAAATGCGACAAACGGTCAATCGTTTGCCCACATTTGGTGCATTGAACAAAAATTGACTTGACCATCAGATTCCTCTCGCTGCAGCTCCCTTACACCCCTCAACAGCAATAGCCATACCGGCTATTTTCCAGCATACCACCACGGTCGGCCCCGGTAAAGTGTCGTTTGTCACTCAGACTTCAGACAACAGATAGAGACCTATGCAAAAGCAGGGTGTCTATTCCTCCAAGCTATGAAAAACTGAATAATTACGCTCAATTTTCATTTTTTGCCATAATATAGGCAGTCAGGCTCTTTTCAGAAACACATCCTTTTTTGGTATGCAATCTCTTTTTTGTGTCCATATCAAAACTTTCAAATCTCTAATCGCCAACTCAAAGCCAAACAGGTACATCATTACACATCTATAATTATGCTTTCTAAATCGAATGATTATTTAAAAAGTTTAACCTCGATTGAAAATCGATTGGGTTCAAGGGTGGAATTCGGTTTTTTAATTTTATTTATAGGGTTAGCCTCATTTCTTTGGTCAAAAGAAATAAATCTTTTCCCTGGTGGGTTACATTATGATGAGGCCATCGATTTATGGGGGGGCAAAGAAATCTTAGCGGGGAATTTCAGTATCTATATTGAGAGGGGCTGGGGAAGAGAGTCTTTATATTACTATCCATTAGCCGCTGTACTCATGTTAGTTGAAAATAACTGGCTGGCTCTAAAAATTACGGCAATTGGTTTAAGTATTGGGACGGGGTTAACGAGCTATTTTTTGTTCAAACCCAGAATTGGAGCCCTGGCGGCCGCGGGATCCTTGGGTTGGTATATCGCGCTTTACTGGGTCTACTACATTAGCAGATCGGGTAATCGGGCCGTCATCCTCCCGTTTATGATTTCTCTCACAACCCTCATTTTTTGGAAGGCTTGGGATGGTCCAGAAAAAAGATATCGCAAAATACGTTGGTTTTCAATCGCTGGGGTTTCTTTGGGCTTAACCTGGTATACATACCAGCCTGCCAGGTTTGTTCCATTCCTATTTGGCGCCTTTTTTATATATTGCTTTGTTTTTCACCGCCCAAAATTGCGTGAGAATTTTGAGGGTTTGTGCTACCTTGTATTTCTTGCGGCCTTGATGGCATTACCCCTTGCCTACTTTTTGTCTCAAAATCCTCAAATTGAAGGGGTTCGAAATTGGACGATACAACCATTTTCCGAAATGATGATGGGAAATTTTGGGCCGATCTCTCAAAACATTGTCGCAACCTTTAAAATGTTTAGCTTTAGCGGTGATCCACTGGTCTCTTATAACGTTCCCAATAGACCGGTTTTCCTTCCGGCATGGTCTAGTGTTTTTTTTTATATTGGTTTACTCCATGCGATTTGGAATTGGAGAAAACCATTTTATTTCTTTATGATCTTATGGTTAGGTGTATTGCTGGCCCCAACAATTTTGACAATCAGCGCACCTAATCATTTAAGAGCCTCTGGTGCCATTCCGGCCATCATTTTTTTTGCGGGTCTTTCATTTAAAGTTATCCTAGAATTTATCTCTCAATTTCGGCCAAACAGGTTTTTTTACCTCCCTGTCGTTCTTTTTTTCTTATTCACGCTAATTCGAGTGGGAAATTTCTCAAATCTAGATTATTTTGATCAATGGGCAGAAGCCAGCCCAAATGGATTTAACCACAATTATAATGTCCGCATTGGTGAGATTGTCAGACATGTTCAAGCAGATCAAGATCTCAAATCTTTTGTTATAAGCTCCCATAGCATCGAAGATGCTCACCCAACGATCGTCGATGTCACTTTGGAAAGAGAGGATTTAACTTACAGATGGGTTGATGCCTCAAAGGCGTTAGTCATGCCCAATTCCTTCCATCAAACAAAGCTAATTCTGGCCGAAGGAAGATGGATAAATGACAATTTTGGTGAGAGATTTGGCTCTGGAATCGCGAATGAATTTTCCAAAGAACGATTTACACAGCTTAACGTAACTTTTCCTGATATAACCTTTGCCAAAGACGATATTTGGCTACTTTCGACAGATGTCCAATTCTCGCAGATTTTTGAAAATAAAAACCAAGGTCACCTTCCGGTTTCTTTTGAAAACCTAGTCAGGCTAAATGGCATTGAAGGCCTTCCTCTAGAAATTGCAACCAACTCAGAACTTGCTTTCTTCACATGGTGGGAGGTAGACAGAAGTGAAATTGGTAGGCCAATCGCCATATTTGTCCACCTCATTGATAGCAACGGCAATATTGTGGCACAGCAAGACGGATTAGGATATCCGCTACACAGCTGGCAGCCAGGTGATGCCTTTATCCACGTTCATGAACTAAAAATTCCTGAAGATTTGCCAGAAGCAACGTATTGGATTCAAATGGGCATATATGAAAAATCAAGTGGAGCTCGATGGCGTATTTTTTCAGAAAACGATTTAGAAGGAGATCGAATCATTTTATCGCCGGTTGAGATAAAGAAATAGCTAATCTCTACTCTCGCGGCCCCTTTCGCTGATCGTTATCTTTTATTTTAGGCCTTCTCTCGGTGTGAATCTTCGACCACTGATTATCTTTAATCGGCCATTGATACAATCCGACCTGTCCTCTATCGGAAAGGACGATTATCTTTGGCTCTTTCTCTTCTTCCGTCTCCCAAAACGGGAGCAGTTTTTTTAGCCATTCAAACATGACCACCTCCCGCGGTGAATTCTTCATATCTTTGTTACTGTTAATGCTGGCTGCAACCCAACAGACACACTCTTCTCCAATCTCTTGTCTCTCGTCTCTTGTCTCTTGTCTCTCGTCTCTCGTCTCTTGTCTCCTTCAGCATATCACCCCCTCTCACCTGCCTAAAGTGTCTTTTGTCATTACCGGTCATCACAAACGACCAATTCCTCCTCTCCCTGTGGTCTGATGTCTGATGTCTGTTGTCTATATCGCCTTACCAGATAAAATAGAAAGAATTGAATTGACATCTTTGCTCCTATGTACGAAATTCGCCTTTTGGGTCCACTGCAATTCCTTGAAAACGGGACACCGATCCGCGGGTTTCGGTCGGTAAAAGCCCAGGCGCTGTGGGCCTACCTGTGCCTGATCGAAATCCCCGTCCCACGTACGACGCTGGTTAACTTTTTCTGGCCCGATATGGATGAAGCACGCGGCCGGCGCAACCTGAGCTGGGTGCTCAGCCAGCTCAATAAAAAACTTCCCGGCTCTCTCAAAGCAGATCGCCATCAGGTCCAGTACGTGCATCATCCGGACTTTGCTGTCGATGCCCATCAATTTCAAGCCCTCGTAAACCAAAATACGTTGGAAACGTTGCAGCAGGCGGTTGCACTCCATCAAGATGATTTAATGCAGGGGATCTTCCTCGACGAGTGCCCCGAGTTTGAATCGTGGCTGACCGGGGAGCGGGAGATGTGGCGGCAGCAGGTGGTGCAGGCGATGACCCAGCTCATGAGCCGGCAGGCAAAACAGGGGCATTATCGAGATGGCATCGAAACCGCGCAGCGCCTGCTGCGACTCGATCCGTGGAATGAAACGGTTTATCAAACGCTGATGCGCCTCTTTTATTTTGACGGGCAAAAAGAGGCGGCGATCACCCAATTCAAGCGCTGTGAAGCGGTTTTGCTGGAAGAGTTGGGAATTTCTCCCACGCTGGAAACGCAAAAGCTATTTGAAGATATTTTGGCCGGAACCCTGCCCGTACCCCAAACATCACCACCCCCTCAATCTGCAAAGACTCCTTCAAATATTCCCGCTTCTCTGGGCGTTTCGATCGGCCGCCATCACGAAATCGCCAGCATTATCGATCAGCTCACCCGGCCGGATTGTCGACTTCTCACCATAACCGGTCTGGGTGGGGTTGGGAAAACCCACGTGGCGCTGCAAACCGTGCGCCAAATGGTGCTATCGAGCGGGGAATTGTTCCCAAGCGGCATGTTTTATGTCAATTTGAGCCACGCCACAAACATGAATCAAATGATTCTGGAAATCGGCCGGGTCCTGCAGCTGCCGTTTTCCGATACGATTATCGATCTTCAAGCCCAGCTGCTGATGGCCCTCCAGGGGAAAAAACGGCTCCTGCTTCTCGACAACATGGAACAGCTGATCGATGAAAGCCAGCTCATCGTGGAAATGCTAAAAAGCTGCCCCGACCTCAAATTATTGGTCACCTCGCGTATCCCGCTTCGCCTACCAGATGAGTGGGTGGTCCAGCTTGACGGGCTGCAAACCGGCCAAAGAATCGAAGGGGTCGATCGCTCGGCCAGCGCACGCCAGCTGTTTCTACACCGGGCCCGACAGCAGCGTGACTACCAGCCCAGCGCTGATGATCTGGCCGCCATCGATGACATTTGTCGCCTGGTTGATGGCCTCCCGCTGGGCATTGAGCTGGCGGCCGCTCTGATTCGACTGATTTCCCCCATCGATCTGTATGAATCGCTGGCCAATAATCTCGATAACTTTTTAACGGAATCACTCAACCAGGATTTGCGCAGCCGCAGCTTAAACGCCGTTGTGGCTTACTCCTGGAGCCAGCTTTCCGAACCCGAACGAGAAGCGCTGCGCGCCCTCTCGATTTTTGAAGGTGGATTTACTCGTGAAGTGGCTACGGTCGTAGCTGGTACCTCACTGCAAACCCTGGCCATCCTTAAAGATTACGCCCTGATTCGCCTTTCCCCGATTCCCGGCCGCTTTACGCTGCATAGCATTGTGCGTGTCTTTGTCCGCCAGCAGGAAAGCACCGGCCGCGCCTCTCTCTCCGTTTATGCCCAGGCGCACGCCTTTTACTTTGGCGACTGGCTGCACCGGCGCACCCCCGAATTAAAGGGACCGCGTCAACGCCACGTGCTGCAGCTCATCGAGCGTGACTGGGGCAACATCCGGCTGGCCTGGCAGTGGGCGGCCGAGCACAGTTCGTATTCGGTTCCGTTTTTTGCCAAGGCATACGAAGCGGTCTTTCACTTTTGCGATATGCGCAGCCGCTTTCGCGAAGGGTTGATCCTTTTTTTGGCCGCCATCCAGTCGATTGATCCTCAAGAGTCCGATCCATTTGCCCACATTGTGATGAACCAGCTGCGAGCCCGCGCCGGGTGGTTTTCCTTTTTATTGGGAGCCCAGGTTGAAGGGAGGGACCAGCTCCAGCAAAGTTTACAGGAGTTGGAAGAGACTGATCGCCAGGCGGAAACCCTGTTCGCCCGCAACTATCTGGCGGCCGTTCTGCGCTACATGGGGCAGCTTGATGAGGCCCTGGCTTTGGCTCAGCGCTCTTTGACCTGGCTTTACGATCCGGTGAATCGCCCTGACCAAACATCCGATAACGGCCACATCGATTCGCACGTTCTGGGCATCACCCACAATATTCTTTCCCAAATTTCCTTTGATCAGGGGGATTATGCAGCCGCCGAAGAACACGGGCGCTTAAGTTTGAGGTTTGTCCGGGAAATCCAAAACCATTGGAGCATGGGGTTCTCCCTCGTCAATTTGGGTGAAGTGGCTCTAGCTCAGGAGGATTTTGATCGCGCCCGTCAATGGTTTTCAGAGAGTTTGGCTATCCGCCGCGAAACCGGTGATCAGCGGGGAATTGCCCTGTGCTTAACCTTGCTTGGAGAATGTTCGGAAGGTGAAGGAGATCTGGATGCGGCCGGCAAACTTTATGAAGAAAGCCACAACTTATTTGATGAAATTGACAATCAGTGGGGTTTGGCCTTAACGCTCAAACATCTTGGCCGGATCGCCCATAAACAAAACGACCTCTTTCAATCACGCCGCTATTTCTGGCGCAGTCTGCGCAAAGCAATGCGCATGCAGGCCCAAGGTCTTTTATGGGAAACGCTGCAGGATTTACAGTCATATCCATTTTCGGCCGAGCAATCTGACCTGCAGGAAGATATCCGGCGCCTGCTCGAGGCCGAAAAAGAACGCCCGGACCGTCAAGAGCCGCAGCGTACCCAATCTACGCAGCTTGATGAAATGACCCTTCTGACCCTGGCCAACCCCGATACCGCCCTGCTCCAGATTGTGGAGAGGATCCTCCGCTTATTCGAAATTTAAGTCATTCCCCTCTATTCCCCAACACCCAACACCTATCACCTATTACCCACTCCGCCAATCACTTGCCTAACATCAACCCGCTATCATACATGTATGTTTGATAGCGGGTTGCGTGTGGGACACGAAACAGGAAAGAGGCATCCGGCCACAGAGGAAAAAATGGGCACAAATCTAATGACACCAAAAAAAAGGGACGATTGGCATTGGGCAAAGTGGATGCAGCCAACAGAGAGCCACATTAAATTTAAGTGGGTTGAGCTGGCCGCAGGAGAAAGGCTATTTCAGCAGGGTGATTTAGCCAACAGCGTTTTTATTATCATTGAAGGGCAGCTGCTCATGGAAAGGATTCAAGACAACTCTGTTGAGCGGTCTTACCGCGATTCAGGAAACTTGGTTGGTGAAAAAGACGTCGTAGCCAACCGATTACGATCAGCCACGGCCGTGGCTAATATCCCGACGCGGCTTATTCGAATCAGCAAAGCTGAATATACCCGGCTCAAAAAAGGACGAGCCTGGTTTGATTAAGAAAATAACAAATTAACTCAAATTCATAAACCGGCGCAAACGGGCGGTCGTGATGCGCAGCACCTGCAGGGCAAAATACGGGGTGGTGTGCACCTGATTTTTAAACCCCTCTTCATCCAGAGCAATTAACCTCACATCCGTTTTAGCCTTGGCGGCAGCACTGCGAGGAGAGCCGTCAACCAGCGCCATCTCCCCAAATATCCCCCCTTCTTCAATAAATTCGATTACCTCCCCATCCAGTTCGATTCCGACTGTACCTGATTTGACAACGTACATGAGATCAGCCTCAGCTCCCTGCTCAAATATCGTCTCGCCTGCCTGAAATTCCGCATTGGGCTCGGAAAATCTAAAGGTATTAATCGTATTCATGATTACTCCTTTTTTGCCTGTTATTTGTGTGTCTTGTGGTGTGAGGCGATCCGCCGGCTCCTCTCTATTGCCGTAAAAGTTTAACCCGAATTTTCCATACTTCAAAACCAGCGGTTTATCATCTGCCTATCAGTTGCCAAACAGTAATGTTTAATAATGAAATTGTAGTTATTTCCTAGCCTTTTCATCTCTTCTTCTTCTTCTTACAAAACATTGCTGTCTCCCCAATGGACAGCAATGTTTTTTTTACCGCCTACCTTATCCAAACAAAATTCACGCTTTTTATATTTTGCCGTCAGATTGCTGTTAAGTGAGGGGTGATACAGTAGGATGGTGGTACTAGATTTTTAAAATAAATCGATCTCAGGTAATTTTCAACTTCCTCCTCACTCCTGATTACTTCCTCAGGGAAGAACACCAAACTCGCCCCCTCTGAAAATTCTTGAGGTCTACGTTTCAAAATTGATAAACATCTTTTTAGAGAGAAACACATGATCAATCGCATTCCTCGCAATCGCGGCCGGCTGGCGGCGCTTTTTCTGTTATTGCTTCTCCTCACCGGGCTACCCGGCCTGTTTACTTCCAACCCGGTCAAAGCAGCCGGGTTTATCGTGAACAGCACGGCCGATACGGTTGATGCCGTTCCGGGAGACGGAATTTGTGCAGACGCATCCAGCAATTGTACGCTGCGGGCAGCGATTCAAGAGGCCAATGCGCTAAGCGGAACGGATACCATTAACGTACCGGCCGGAACCTACACCCTCTCCCTGATTGGGGCAGGCGAGAACGGCAGCGCAACCGGTGACCTGGATATCTCTTCCGATTTACAAATTCAGGGGGCGGGGGCCGATCTAACCATCATTGAAGGTCATCCAACCAGTGCAGCAGGCGCCACCGACCGCGTTTTCCACATTTTTGACGACAACACCGTTGAAATTTCCGGGGTGACCGTCCGCCACGGTAATGCCGCCGGTGCCGCTTTTCCCAACTCGGCCGGCGGTGGCGTTCTTGTCGAATCAGCCGACACCGTTTCCCTAACCGAAGTGGACCTCAGCCTTAACCAGGCCGGGGCCGGCGCAGCTCTCTACAATTACAACAGCACGACCACGATCAACCGCAGCCTGGTCAGGGGCAACACCAACGCCCCCGCCCTGCGCAACGACGCCAACGCCGCCGTCGTGGCAGCCCAGGCCACGCTCAATGTCAATGCCTCGACCGTGTCCGGGAATGGCGGCCCTGCCATCAGCAACTTGCCCAATTTTAATGGGATCGCCAATGTCGATCTCAATAACGTCACCGTAATCAATAACGGGGGAGTCGCGGTAGACAATTTTGGCGTCACCGCCACAACAATCGCCACCAATTCCATATTTACCGCCAACAGCGGCAGCGAATGTCTCGCCGCTATTTCCGGCAGCAGCAACCGCATCGATGACGCCAGCTGCGGTCCGGCCCCCTTAAACCTGGGGGCGGTCACCAACCTCGACCCGGTCCTGGCCGACAACGGCGGCCCAACCTTTACCCACGCCCTGTTGTCCGGCAGCAACGCTATCGACACGGGGGAGAACTCCTCGTGTACGGAGTTTGATCAGCGGGGCATTTCTCAGCCTCAAGGCGCTGCCTGCGACATCGGTGCCTTCGAAGTGGCATCAGCCAATAACATCACCATTGTGCCTGGGGATTCATCCGCGACGACCAACATTAATTTGGTGACTTCGACCGCAGGGACTTTCTTTTACGCCAACAGCCCCAACGCTACCATCGGCGTGGACGATATTCGCTCAAATTTAACCGATGGCAACGTCACCATTGACACCAGCACCGGCTCAGGCAGCCAGGACGGCGATATCATCTGGGACGCCACCCTGAATTACAGCATCATCGACGCCCCGAGAACGTTAACCCTCAATGCGGCCGATGATATCGTTATCGGAGATGATATTATTGGTACGCCATTTCCGGGAGGGCTGCTCAATATCAACCTCAACGCCAATCGCGACGCCGTTGGGGGCAACGTCACAATCGGCAATGAATTAAATATCGACACCAACGGTGGAGACTTTTCCGCTGAAGGGAACGGCAGTCCCACTGAACCAGTAGGGATTACCATCACCACGACCGGGATTGATGTCGGAGAAGGTAACTTAACCCTGACCGGCGTTGGCGGCGCGGCCAACGGCGGAAATCACGGTGTGTTGCTTCAGTCGGATGCATCGCTCAACGCCACGGGCAGCGGCACGATTACGATTAACGGCACCAGCGGCACCGGATCTACTGAGGCGGGGTCCGAACACGGCGTGTTTATCAGCAGCGGCCTCGTGTCGGCCGTCAACGGCAATATCTCGATCAACGGGAGCAGTGTAGCCGCCGCCAACGCCAACTCATACGGCATACTGCTCGACGGGGGCCGCGATATTTCGACCAGCGGCACCGGCAGCATCCTGCTCGACGGCCGGGCCGGACCTACGGACGGGGGGGCACATGGGATCAATATTGCTACCTATGAACTGGCCACCACGGATGGCGATATCATCATCGACGGCACCGGCGGCACCGCCGCCAGCGGCTTAAACCGCGGGGTGATGTTAAATGGATCCCCGGCTGAAGTCCGCTCAACCGGTGCGGGACTCATTGAAATAAACGGCCTCGGCCGAAATGTCGGCCTGCGCGATAACGAAGGGGTGCGCATCCAGGGAACCGGCACAATTGTGAGCAGCAACTTCGGTGATGTTAACATCAACGGTATCGGTGGTGACGGCACCGGCGTCGGGTTTAACCGGGGCATCTTCCTCAACGTCGGCAGCTCGATTGAATCCCAAAATGCCAACGTCGCCTTAGACGGATTTGCCGGAAACGGCGGCGATGGAAATATCGGCGTGGCCATGTCCGCCCCGGTAACCGCCTCTGGCGATATCGTCATCAACGGCCAGGGGCCGGCCAGCGGCGGGACAACCAACGACGGGGTAGCCATCAACTCAACCCTGACTTCCAACAGCGGAAATATCACCATTACCGGCACCGGTGGTGGTTCCAACACCAGCAGCGGCGTGTTTGTTCGAACCAGCGCCAACATCAATCTTCTGAGCGGCGGCCTCCTTTCTATTACCGGAACCGCCGGCCCGGGATTGACAGACAGCCACGGCGTGCGCATTGACGGGGCGGTTTCCGCCAACCCCGGCTCAATTGAAATCACCGGTTCGGAAAACGGCGGCGTGGGCACCGGTGGCACCACCGATGGGGTTTTTCTCGAACCGGCCGGATCGCTCACGGCCGTTTCTGGTGATATCACCATCAGGGCGACTGAACCGGAATTTAGCGGTACAAGCGTCATCTCAGCCGTTGGCGGCAGTTTGTTCCTGCAGCCCATTGATGCGTTTGAAAACTTCGACCTTGACAGTACGGATATCCAGGCTTTTGCTGACGGGTTTGCCCAAATCACCATTGGTCGGGTTGATAGCAGCGGGGCAATTGCCGTCGATGGCAGCGGCGCCGTTCCGGCTTCTGTTTTTAACGACCCGGTTACCATCCAGGCAACCGGACCCGGTGGTGAGGTGTTTGTCGACGACACCCCCATCCAAATGGCCGGTGATCCCCTGCAGCTCGTGGCTAACGGTCTTGTTTTTGCCAGCAGTATCACCAATCCTGGCGGCACAGTGACGATCACCAGCGCCACGAGTCAATTTGCCGGCGCCTTTATCGACACGAGCAGCACCAGCGGCAGCGGTGGCGGAATCGCTATCACGGCCGATACAACTGTCAGACTCTTTGACACCATTCCCAGTACAACCTTTTCAATTTCTAGCACCGGCACCAGCGGTGGTGGCGAAATCAACATCACCCACGGCGGTAACGGGATAACGCCATTTATCATCGGCAACGCGTCACCCAACGGCACGGACGGTGGCCTTTCTACCGGCCCGGCAACCATTAATCCCACCCTCTCACTTCTGGGGAATTACACCGAGGTTGGCCCACCCGATATCAACATTATCACCAATGCCCCCAACCAGACCGGGCCAATTTATACCGTCACCAACAGCAGCGGCGACAGCACCGGGGTCTGCACCCCAAGCAACTGTTCGCTGGCCGACGCGATTTTGGCGGCCAATGCTTCACCTAACCAGCTGTTCCCGGATGAAATTCAGTTTGATATCCCTGGCCCCGGCCCACACGTCATTCAGCCGACGACGGCCGCCCTCCCGGCCATCACCGATCCGGTCATTCTTGACGGCACCACCGAACCGGACGCCAGCTGTGCCGCCTGGCCCCCGGCCCTGGCCGTCGAGCTCGACGGCAGCCAGCTATCCGGCAACGAATCGGCCGTTGAAATTTCCTTCAGCGGCAGCGGCAGCACGATTCGCGGCCTGGCCATCAACGATTTCTTTGCCGGGATTAATTTGGCTGCCAGCAGCAGCAACACCATCGAGTGCAATCTGATCGGCACCGACATCAACGGTACCTCAGCGGAAGGCAACGGTACCGGCGTCTTTGTCAATACCGGGGATGACAATCTCATTGGCGGACCGCTCGATACTCAGCGCAATCTAATTTCCGGCAATACGGCCAACGGTTTGTCGCTATTCCGCAACAATACAGCCACCACGGCCGCCAACAATCGGATTGAAAACAACATAATCGGCCTCGACGCGACGGGTACCGTCGTCCTGGGGAACGGGCTGCACGGCGTGAGCCTCTTCGCCGGAGCCGGCAACGAGGTGATCGACAACGTCATTTCCGGCAACGGCAGCGCCCAGATCCTGATCGCCGGGCAGGACAACCTGACCGGACAGGGCAACGTCGTCCAGGGCAATCTCATCGGCGTTGACCTCACCGGCACCACCCCGGTGACCAACGGCGCGGCCGCCGGCATCCTGATTACCAGTCAAACCAACGGCAATGTAATCGGCGGCACGGCGGCGTTTGAAGGCAACACCATCAGCGGCCACCAGCAGGCCGGTGTGGCCGTGGTCGGCGACCCGACTTTTCCAACACCGGCGCCGCAGGATAACCTGATTGTTGGCAACAGCATTTTTAACAATACCGGTCTGGGAATCGACCTGTCGGCCGACACGGCCGTCGATGGGGTAACCGAAAATGACTATGGTGACACAGACACCGGGGCCAACGGGCTGATCAACAGCCCGGTGCTCTATTATGCGGCTTCAACCGGTATCACCACCACCGTCAACGGTCTCTTTACCAGCGATCCCTCGACCGACTTTATTATCGATTTTTATCGCAGCGACAGCTGTGACCCTACGGGTTACGGGGAAGGGCAGGATTACCTGGGCTCCTCCGGCATTTTGACCACCAATGCGGATAGCGAAGGATCATTCAGCGTGGTCCTGCCCTTCCCAGTGGCCCAATTTGATTTTGTGACGGCCGCGCTGCGCCACGCCACAACCGGCGCCACTTCGGAATTTTCGGCGTGCCTCGTCGTGCAGCCGAACAATACCTCCTGGCCCAACGCCCTGCCGATAGGCCTGACCGGTCAAAATTTGATTTTGAGCGGTACGGAAACTCAGTACGTCGACCGCCTGAGCCAGTCACGCTGGTTTAAATTTACGGTTGCGCCGGATGAACGGATCGTCGTTGATCTAGAGAACCTGCCGGCCGATTACGATATCACCGTCTACACCGACATTGCCCAGGCGTACAGCGATCTCACCGATCCGGCCGATCTGGCCCAGCTCAGCGTGGAACACGCGCCCGACGCCTTTGCCAATCCGGATGCCTTCGCTAACCCAGACGCGTTCGCCAACCCCGATGCGTTTGCCAACCCCGATGCCTTCGCCAACCCAGCGGTGATCAATCCAGATGCGTTCGCCAACCCCGATGCGTTTGCTAATCCGGACGCGTTTGCCAACCCCGACGCCTTCGCTAATCCAGACGCCTTTGCGAATCCTGATGCGTTTGCCAACCCCGATGCCTTCGCTAATCCAGACGCCTTTGCGAATCCTGATGCGTTTGCCAACCCCGATGCCTTCGCCAATCCCGATGCGTTTGCCAACCCCGACGCTTACGCCAACGCCCAGCTGCAAAGCTTGATCGGCGTGTCGGCACGCGATGGCACGGCCGACGAAAGTGTGGTCCTCAACACCTGGACCAACGCCGGCGACTTTTACGTGCGCGTACGCGGCCGGAACGGGGCGTTTGACCGCACTCAGCCGTTTGACCTGACCGTCACCCGCTTAACCGGCGTCTGCGGACAGGTTGATCCACTCGGTCTTCTGCCGGCCAGCACGGTCTCTCCGTTACCGGGCGCATACCGCACCCTGATCGTGACCGATCTGAGCGAAATTCAAGACCCCAACGGCCAGCTGTCAACGATGACCGCGGCCTTAAACACGCTGGCCAACCGCCCTGAAGTTGAGGGAGTGGTCATCGACCTGGCGGCGCTCAACGATCCGCGGATCAACGCCGCCCGGGCGCAGTCCGATCTATTTACCGACTGTCCCTACGCCCAAAATATTCTGGCCCAGACCATCAAAGAAGTGTTGGAAACATATCAGGCGGTCAGCACGGTACCGACCGAGTACATCGTGATTGCCGGGAACGATCAGGTGATCCCGTTTTATCGCTATCCGGATCCTTCACCGCTGGCCACCGAATCGGAATACGACATTCCGGTGTTAAACGGAACGATTTCCCGCTCCAGTTTGCAGCTCGACTACGTGCTGGGTCAGGATGAGTATGGCTCGACGCGAGTCGTTAATTTGCAAGGCAGCCGCATGCCGATTCCCAAATTGGCGGTTGGCCGTCTGGTAGAAAATCCGGAAGAAATCGCCAATGTCATCAACAGCTATCTGCAAACGGTTGACGGCGTCTTCCAGCCGACATCGGCTTATGTGACCGGCTATGGGTTCCTGACCGATGGTTCCGAAGCGGTGGTGCAGGAATTGACCGACGGCATGCTGCCCAACAGCCCAATCGACACCCTGATTTCCGCGGCCGACGTCACCCCGGATGACCCGGCCGCCTGGACGGGAGATCAGCTGGCGGCCGATTTCCTGAATAACCGGTACGACATCACCTATCTGGCCGGGCACTTTAGCCATTACACCGCCCTGGCGGCCGATTACACCACCCGCATTTCCACCGATGATCTGGTGGCTTCAAATATCGACTTCACCAACGCCCTGATCTTTAGCAACGGCTGTCACTCCGGATACAACATGGTCAATCCACACGCCGGTATTGTTGAAGAGCTCGACTGGGCCCAGGCATTTGCCCAAAAAGGCGCCTATCTGATCGCCGGAACCGGCTACCAGTACGGGGATGCTGATCTGACCGAATACTCAGAGAGGCTCTATCTCGACTTCACCCAGGAACTGCGTCGCCAGGGACCGGTCCCCATCGGCAACGCCCTTGTAGCGGCAAAACAAAGCTATCTGTCCGACACCGGTGTCGAGATCGACGGGGTATTTG
>JASJCR010000175.1 GCA_030065875.1 Ardenticatenaceae bacterium
AACCGGCCGATCGGCGGCTTCCTGGGGCTGCCCGGCAGCAGCGTCAATGCGGAAATGCAGGTGGTTGACGTTTATCGGCGAGAAGGAGATTTGCTGGCCGAAAACTGGGTGCTCATCGACCTGGTGTATTGGCTAAAACAGCAGGGGCTGGACGTATTAAACCGTACTCAATCAATAACCAATAACCAATAACCAATGGTCAATTATCAATGGTCAATCGTCAATGAAACAGGATATCCATCTACACCATAAACAGTGGTTTGGGCGTTTACGAGCCGCCCTCTACGACATCGAACCGGCGCAGCTCGGTACGGTGCTCAATGACATGTTCGCGGCCGACGCTCAAATTCATCTCGCCTTCCCTTTTGAAGATCTGGATGGCCCTCACGCTCTTTTGGAACGGGCTTATATGCCCCTCTTGGAGGCGATCCCCGACCTTGAACGGCGGGATTTTATATTGATGGCCGGAGAAAGTCAGGGGAAAAATTGGGTCGGCTGCTGCGGGCACTACATCGGTGTCTTTAGACGGCCGTGGCTCGATATCCCCCCCACGCAGCATGCGGTGGCCATGCGCTACCATGAATTTTTCCGCATAGAAGACGATCAGATCGTTGAAATGCAGGCGGTCTGGGATATTCCTCAGGTCATGATGCAGGCCAGCGCCTGGCCGTTGGTCCCCAGCCTGGGTGTGGAGTGGGTGGTGCCCGGGCCGGCCACCAGCGACGGAATATTGCTTCGGCCGTATGACGGCGATCAGGCGGAAAACAGCGTTAAGCTAGTCATTGACATGCTGACGGCGCTCAAGCGGAATAACGAAGGGGTCGAAGCGATGCAGCTGGATCGCTACTGGCACCCCAAATTTTTGTGGTACGGTCCGGCCGGGATCGGCACCAGTCGCCGTATCTCCGGCTTTCGCAGCTGGCATCAAATTCCATTTCTGAAGGCGATGCCCGATCGGGATGCCTTTCTCGACAAAGGAATTTCTCTTGGTGACGGGAATTACGTCGGCTTTACCGCCTGGCCCGGGATGCACATGACCTTGAGCGGAGATGGCTGGTTGGGGATTCCACCGGTCAACCAGCGCCTGACGATGCGCAGCCTCGACTTTTGGCGCTGCGAAAACGGGCTCATCCGTGAAAACTGGGTCCTGGTTGATTTACTCGATGTCTACCATCAGCTTGGCGTTGATGTCTTTGAGCGGATGCGTGAATTGACCGTGGCCCGGCAGCCGCAGCAATTCACCTGAATGAAATATAAAAATCTTTCAAAAACCATTTGTCCACAGACCCCGCAGAGGTGAACCAAGGGTTCGCAGATTACAGGAGAAAAATCAGAGTCAATCTGTGAAATCCGTGGCTGTTTTTAAATAAAACTTATTGTGATTCACTTAAATCGCACATAAAGGATCAGAAAAAATGTCCCATCCCAAAATATCCAAAGAAGAAATGCTCTCTCGAGTCATCCGCTTCAGCGACTACACCAGGGAAAAAGCGGTTCCGCTGATGTTTATCGACAGCTTGATACCGGGCCATCACCGGCTAAATTTCGCCGTGATCGGCGACACCGCCTCCGAAAATCCCGATTATGATGTGATGATGAGTCAGCCCCACAAATTTCAAATCGGCATGTTTAAAGCGATGCCCAACGGCAACGGCCCGGCCTATCACACCCACGACTACGTCGAGCTCTTTTTGCCTTTAGAAGGCAAATGGCGCTTCTACTGGGGCAATGACCCCGAAACCGATCCGGAGGGAGAGGTTTTTCTCGAAAAATGGGACCTGATTTCTTTCCCGCCAGGCCTGTGGCGTGGCTTTGAAAATATCGATGATCAACCGGCGTGGTGTTTTGCCGTTTTGGAGCAGCATGAAGTGTTTGAAGGAAGGGATCCGTATTGGTCTCCCAAGGTCATACGCAAGGCGGCCGAGTACGGCTTCAAATCAGATGCCGACGGCCGGATGATCAAGCCGGACAACTTTGATGAGCTCAACGCTCAGCTGCTGGAAGAGATGTATAACGCGGGAAAATGAACAATGGTCAATTGTCAATAATCATTGGTCAATTTTCAATGACCATTGGCTATTGGCAATTGACAATTGATTATTATCGAGGTTGAAATGAAACAATCCACCACACGTATCCTGACCACCCACGTCGGCAGCATGCCCCGGCCGCAGGAAGTGGTCGACATGCTCTTTGCTGAGGATCAAAACACCCTTGGGGCCGATCAGCGCCCAGCTTATGATGAGGTCATGACCCGCCACGTGGCCGGCATCGTGGCCAAGCAGGCTTCCTGCGGCGTCGATATCCCCAGCGATGGTGAAATGAGCAAAATCAGCTACGCCACCTATATTCGCCACCGGCTAACCGGTTTTGAAATCAGCAGCAAGCCCCCACCACGAGCGACCCCCAAGGATTTGGACGATTATCCGGCATACCGGGATCGGCTGGCTCAGGCGGGCGGCACCCCAAAATACCATCGTCCGGTCTGCACCGGAGATATCAAAATCAAGGATTTGGCGCCACTTCACAAAGACATCGCCAACATGAAAGGCGCTATGGCGGCAGCCGGTGTCGAAGAAGGGTTTATGAACGCCGCCTCACCCGGCGTTGTGGCCGTCTTTCAGCCAAATGAGCATTACGACAGCCATGAAGCGTTTCTCTACGCCCTGGCTGAGGTCATGAAAACCGAGTTTGAAACAATCGTGGATTCGGGTCTGCTGCTACAGGTTGACTGCCCTGATTTAGCGATGGGTCGCCATATCAAATTTCGCGACGAAAGTGACGAGACGTTTGTCAAAAACGCCGAAATGCAAGTTGAAGCCCTCAATCACGCCCTGCAAAATGTCCCGGCCGATCGGGTGCGCATTCATCTGTGCTGGGGCAATTATGAAGGGCCGCATAATCATGACGTTCCCCTCACCAAAATCATGCAGACGGTCTTCAAAGTAAAGGCTCAGGCGATCCAATTTGAAGCGTCAAATCCACGCCACGCCCACGAGTGGAAAATTTGGGCGGAGGCGGAGATCCCCGATGACAAAATTTTGATCCCTGGCGTGCTCGATACCACCACCAATTTTGTCGAGCATCCGGAACTGGTTGCCGAGCGCATCGAGCGTTTTGCCAACATCGTCGGCCCGAGAAGGGTTATCGCCGGCACCGACTGCGGCTTTGGCACCTTTGCCGGGTTTGGTGCGGTTCATCCATCCATCTGCTGGGCCAAGCTGGAAGCGATGGCTGAAGGGGCGCGAATTGCCAGTAACAGATTATTTAATTGATGCAGATACACGATGATCCGCCAAACACTCCCCCTCGATCTTGAAATTTTTGACCTACGCCTGCTGGATATCCTTGACCAGGCCGCAGGGCTGGAAAAAGTAGCTGCCGGCTTTGATTTTTTGGAAGGTCCCGTATGGCATCCACACTATGAAAGCGTCGTGTTTAGCGATATTTTAGGCAACTCGATTTACAGCTGGCGTGAAGAAAGTGGCGTGATCAAACGCAATAACCACAGCTACATGGCCAATGGCAACGCTTATGATCATCAGGGGCGTTTACTGACCTGCGAACATGCCACCAGCCGGGTAAGTCGTACCGACCTGGGAAGTGGCAAGTATGAGGTTTTAGCCACCCATTACAACGGCCGCCAGCTTAACAGCCCCAACGATATCGTGGTCAAACAGGACGGGACAATTTATTTTACCGACCCAACGTCCGGGCGAAGCGCAGGTTACGGGGTGCCTCGCGAGCCCGAACTGCCTTATGCCGGCGTTTACCGTTTGGATCCTGAAAGCCGGGAATTGACCCTCCTGATCGACGATTTTTCCAAACCGAACGGCCTTTGTTTTTCCTTAGATGAACGTCATCTTTTCATTAATGACACAAACCGCCAGCATATCCGTCAATTCGATTTGACCGCCGATGGTGGGCTGACCAACGGCCGCCTGTTTGCCAATCTGATCGGCAAGCGGCCTGGCGTAGCGGACGGGATGAAAATCGATCAGGACGGGCACGTCTATTCATGTGGTCCAGGCGGCATTCATCTGTTTGCAACCGATGGCACCCCTCTTGGCATCATCCTGATGCCGGAAAAAACAGCCAACTTTGTCTTTGGCGACGCAGATCTGCAAACCCTTTATATCACCGCCTCAACGTCGCTGTATCGCCTGCGCACCCTGCGGCCGGGATGGCCAACTTATCGGCCGGTTTGAGCAGACCGCCACCAAAGCGTTACCAGCAAACCCGCTGACAGCACCGTCAGCAGGAAAAAAAGAGGGACAAATTCGCTGCGGCTGGGCCGAATTTCTTCGCCTTGGTAAGTGACGGCAACGGGAATGTTGTTGACCCGGAAGCGTGCGGCTGCGGTTTCCACACGGCCATCCTCTTTGACGACCACGGCCGTGAGCGTGTGCCCCCCTTCCTCCAAATTTAAGGAATCATATGGATTGGCCTGACCCCGAAATGATCCGGCCAAATCAAAGGGCGGGTTGCCTTCACGCCGCTCCTTCCGATCATCAATTAAAAATCGCACCTGGCCGATGTCGCTTGTGTCCGGCTGGGTAAAAATGTACGCCGGCCCGGAAAGATACTGGTCGTGCAGCGGTTTGGGATCAGATCGGTCCGGCCACCTGCTCACCCATAAGGTGTAGGCACCGGTGTTGCCGCGCACCGTCAGGTTGACCACCATCCGGCCGGGGAGTAAACTGCCGGATATGGGGGTAAAATCAACTGCGGCCGTATAAATGCCCGGTGTTAAAGCCGCTGGATTTACCTGAAAAGATACGGCTGCCGGGGTGGTGGCCGAGCTGCTCAGCGGCTGCAGCCACGGTTGATCGCTGTGAATATCAACCGTTGTGGTCACGCCGGAGCCAGAGGTTACGTCGACCTCAAATCCGGCCGTCTCATCCGCAAAAAGATGAATATCCAGGATCGCCCGATCGATTAATAGTTCATCAGGGCAGCTGTCAGTCAGTAAAAAGGTGTCGATGACGGCCGGTGCAGACCCATCCCCATTGACCCCCAAAATCTCAACCCGCAAATTCCCCTCACCTGTAAAAATGAGGCGAGCAAATACATGCAGGGCGTGGCTGCGCACCGAGCTCCACTCCGGCGGCGGCTCAGATCCAAAAGGAGAAAATCCCCAGCTGATGTTACTCAACTTGCCGCCGGGGCTGACCTTAACCCAGGTGACCCCTTCACTCTCGGGAATACATCCTCGATGGCTGGTTGTGGTGGGCGCGGTCGCTCCGGCCGCATCGGTCAACGGCCAGGTGCGCTCGTACGCCTGATCGTGGGACGTCAACACCAGAGGAATATTGTGCCGCTCGAAGATTGGCCCCAGGGCGTTGCGCAGCGACTGGCTCGAGGAATGATTGGTGCCATCGGCAAATGGCGCTACGTGAAAATAGGGAATGACCCACTTCTGCCCCGCAGCCTTGGCCGCCACAATATCTTGCTCAATCCAGGTCAAGGCGGCCGGATCGGCAATTTTTTGTGGGGCAAAAATCGAAATAAAGTGGGCGTCAGCAATATCAAACGAATAATAACGGCGCCCGTCATACCCACTGGGCGTCGGAAACCGCTGCAGCCAATCCTCAACGTTTTCGCCTAATAACACTTCGTGATTGCCATAGGTCGGCATCAGCGGTGCCCGTGCAGCGACCGGCTGCATCTGATTAAACCAGGCGTCGATCGCTCCGTTGAGGGACGCAAAACGATCTCCTTCCGTATTAAAGTAAGCATAATCACCACCCGGCAGGACGAGCAGCGGATTCAGGGCAGCAATTTCATCAACCACCTGAGCTGTGCCGGTAGCCAATCCATCGGTTCGGCCGGTTAACCCGGTATCAGCCACATAAATTGCTTCAAATGGACCGCTGGTTGGAGCGGTACGCGTGGTGTAAATATCACTCCAAACGCCATTATCCCCGCGTACCCGATATTCATAGGTGGTGGCCGCGATCAGGCCACTGATCGCAACCTCATGCAGCACACCCGTCGTGCCCGAAGGGCGCTGCCCTCCAAAAATAGTTTGCCAGGCGGTGGTACCGGCCGGGCGCACCTGCAGTTCAGATGGGGTAGCGGGGTCCAGCGTTCGCCAAACGGCCGTCAAAGAGGTGGCCGGATCATCAACCCAGGCCAGATGAATTTGGTCGGGATCGGCACTCCCCTGCTGTATGGCCGTCAGGTTTGGGGTACCAACGGTCAGAAAGGCGGCAATCGATGCCCAATAAAGGACCCACCGGCCAGCGGCATGCTTAAAGAACCAGCAGCTTTTGAGCTTCTTTTTCATTGATGAAGTGAGAGCCACTTACAAATTCATGGAGGGCCAGGGGATCGCTAAATTGGGTTGACAACTGCCTAAATCGGCGCAGCTCCTCAGCAATCAGCGCCCGCTGTTCAAGCAGGTAGTTAAACTGCTGGTCGCAGGCGGGTATAGGAGGTGGGTAGCTGATAATTTCCGCTTCAATCTCAGCTTTTTTTTCTTCGAGAAAAATTTTTAACGTTTTGTGAGCAGATCGCCGGGAACTCATCGCACCACCTCTAAAAAACACCGAATTTTTTTCATTCTATACGATCGATTCAATATCCGGCAATACGATCCTTTACAAACTTGTAATGCGACCGGCATTCATCCTCGCGGCCGCGCACAAACCGCTTGCCGCGCAGGTCGCCATAACGGCCGGTGATGACCGTCCATTGCCCGCTCCCATCCTGGTCGTCTCGATAAATAACCACCCAATCGTGGATCATATTTAGCTCATGAGCGCGGGCCGTATTGGAGTAAAGCGCGGTGTAATGCATCTGCCCCCGCTCGGTGTGCAGTATTGGCAGCCACGCCTCATGCGTGGGATTAAAGCGGCGGGGAGCGATGCGCGGCAGCTCACCGGCACGCGCCTTCTGACGGTATTCACGGTCTACATCCAGCAAATCAGCGATGGATGGTTGATTCGGGACCGCTTTTTGACGTGGCTGTCTGCGCGGCCGGTGCAGACGGCCGGCGAGCGATTCGCGTACCGCTCGCAGCCGCTTGGCGCCAAAACCCTCAACCCGAGCCAAACGGCCGTCATAAGCCGCCTCCTCCAGATCAAACAGCGATTCAACCCCGATTTGCTCGTGAATGCGGATCGCCAGTTGGGGTCCGATACCGGGCACGGTTGCCAAAATTTGCTCCGGCTCTGTTTCCCCTCGCAGCCGCTGCCGCAAATTCAGCTTCCCGGTTAACACCATCTGCTCGATGGAGTGGGCGATCGATTCCCCGATGGCCGGCAGCAAGATTAACCCGTCCAATCCTTCCCGCTTCAAAATCTCCGCCGCCGGTTCATCCAGGTTGCGCAAAGTCACGGCCGCGCTCCGATACGCCTGAACTCGGTATGGATTGGCATGTTGCGCTTCCAGCAAATCCGCCACTTCCTCCAAACAGCGAGCCATTAACTCATTGTGATGCAGATCAAAAATTGGGCCATTGGCTTTCATAACTCACCTCTTTATGCGGACAGCTTTCCAAATCTCAAACTTATAACGAAAAAACAGCCTGTTGAAAATGCCAACCAAAATGAAGACAACAACACTACTATTTATTATAAATTACCACGGCCATAGGCAGTTTTTTGGATCAGAGGTAGTGACAAAGGACCACTAAAATTGTGACAAATGTCAGCAAAGAAGCAGATGCTCTGATTTCCCGGAAAATAGCTCAAAGTGAGCCAGCGTTTAAGTGGTTTACAAAAAGAATTGTTAAAAAAAGCCACGGATTAACACGGATTTTCACAGATTTCTTTCTCTAATCTGCGAAAATCTGCGTAATCTGCGGACGTTTTTTCTTATAAAATTTTTTGTAAATTACTTAAGAATTTTCCGGGAAATTATAAAAAAAACACCGTTTCCCGCGGCCCCTGTAGATAAATATTAAACCGAAAGGTGGGCCAGCGTCCCCCATCTTCGCCAACGGCGAGAAGCGTATGTCGTCGGTGGGGAGGAACCAGACGCAAAACCGGATCGTTTTCATTTTCTTTTTCATCATCAAAATAAATGCGCGTCACCGCATGGATCAACATACCGCGGGCAAAAATGCGCACGTTGATAAACGGCACCACGTGACCCGGTATAATCCCCGGCCGGATCGTGTAAAAGGTAAACCCGTCCGTTGTTTCCGCGCGGCCAAAACCCCGAAAATGTGGATCCGCCTGGGAACGGTGCGGATCGGCCGGATGGTTAAAAAATCCGCGCCCATCCGCCTGCCAGATTTCAATCATTCCATCGGGGACAGGATGCCCGTCTCCATCAAAAAGCTGCCCCTGGATGAGAATGCGTTCTCCCTCACTTTGATCGCTGATTAAAATATGCTCCTTCCCGCGAATCAGCGCACCGTGAAAAAAAGGGCCTATTGTTTGACTGGATGATTGGGATGCCATCTTATTCTCCCTTGTTTTCAAACGGGGTCTCACGCGGCCCGCAAACGACAATATCAAAACGATACCCAAGCGCCCATTCCGGCTCGGTGACGTCATGCGCATAGTGGGAAATAAGGCGCGCCCGGCCATTTTCATCGGGGATGCCGTTAAAAATCGGGTCGAGGGGCAGGAGCGGATCACCGGGGAAATACATTTGGGTGACCAAACGCTGCAAAAAGTGTCGACCAAATAGAGAAAAATGAATGTGTGGCGGCCGCCAGGCGTTCTCGTGATTGCGCCATGGGTAAGCCCCCGGCCTGATCGTCGTCAAGCGATAGAAACCGTGCTGATCGGTTATGATCCTCCCGGTTCCGGTGAAGTTGGGGTCGAGCGGCGCATCGTGCTGATCTTTGTGGTGCCGATAACGGCCGCAGGCGTTCGCCTGCCACACTTCCAGTAGGGCTCCAGGAACAGGCCGGCCGCTTTCATCAATGACCCTCCCCGTGACGATGATTCGTTCTCCAATGGGCTCCCCATTGACGACCCCATTGCGGGTTAGATCATTGTCAAGCGGTTCGAGGTCACCCTCCCCAAAAACCGGTCCGGTTAATTCAGCCAGGGATTGCGGCAGGGCAATCAGCGGCTCCTGCGGCGCGCGCTTAACGGTAGACGTATAAGGCGGATGCAAAAAGGGGGGGTGCACCTGCCAATCAAGACCGTTGACGAGCTGTGGATTCTTCATAATTCCTCCCGTTCGCTCAGGATCTGTTTGGCCACCAAAAAGGCGCTGTTGGCGGCCGGTACACCAGCGTAAATGGCCACCTGCAAAAAGAGCGCTTTGAGCTGGGCGGCCGTGACGCCGGTATTGGCTGTGGCCCGGACGTGTAAGGCTAACTCCCGCTCGCGACCCAAGGCCGCCAAAATGGCAATCGTGACGAGATGACGGGTTGACTGCGCCAGTTCCTCACCCTGCCAGGCGGTGCCCCAGGCAAATTCGGTAATCAACTGCTGAAAATCACGGTCAAAATCGGTTTTATTCGCTTCCGCCCGATCTACGTGCGCATCGCCCAACACCTCTCGACGCGTTTTCATTCCTCTTGCCAATCGATTATCAGACACGGCCGACCTCCTTTTATTTGCTGCGGCATGAGCCGCCCCGTGACATTTCGCAATCAAGAAATGGTAACCTTCTCAAAATGATTAACCAAATCCCTCTTTTTGTCTAAAATAGAGGGCTGCGACCAAATTTATTAATTAGGCTGTGTTGACATTTGGGAATTTTCTGCACCCCCGCATTAAAATGCGGGGCTAAAGGGCTTGACCTGATTGGTAACCAACCCTTTAGCCGTCGGTTTTAATCGACGGCAATGGAAAATATCGCAAAATTGACGATACATTACCAAAATGAATCAAATGTCAACAGAACCTAGGAAACCCCATGAAAGAAGTTCCTCAAATTTCCCCCATCGAAGCGGCAGAAATGGTCAAACCCGGTCAGGTTTTGCTGGTCGGCGGATTTGGCATGACCGGCAATCCGGTTCACCTGCTCCACGCCCTGGCTGAAACCGGCGTCAACCAATTAACCTACGTGGCCAACAACGTCGGTGAACCGGGTCTGGGTGGCGGCCGGCTGCTGCGCAATGGGCAGATTAAAAAGGCGATTGGCTCCTTTTTTACCAGCAACCGCGAAGCGGTCGAGGCCGCTCAGAGCGGGGCAATCGAGGTGGAACTGCTGCCCCAGGGCTCC